>JAZRRZ010000001.1:0-1096 GCA_045651185.1 Christensenellaceae bacterium
GCGGATGAGTGATATTTTTACAAAGGAAAAATTCACGAACAAGAGACTGCTGTGAATGATTCTTCCGCGTGACGCAGGTTTTTGCTACTTTTTGACACTCAAAAAGTAGGGAACAAACAAAAGAACAAAGAAAGAATAACCATCGGAGCACCGAGAAATAAAAACAAAGAACTACTTAAAACAACCTTTCATTGCCACACAAGAAATAAAAATAAAGAACTACTCTACCCCCTCTTGCGCATCAATAAAAGGCGCATTTTTTGCAATCCCCCAGCATTTAGCGCGGAGAAAGTAATCTTTATGAGATTCTAAATTTTCTTATTTTATTTATAGTAACACATAAACATTTACTCTTTTGCAGTGTATTTTGCCGTTCTTCTTTGCTTATCATACTTTCTGTGCCGACAGAAAGTATCAAAGAACTCTGCGCATAGAGCGCTTTTTATACGAAAAACGTTAGCTGATGTTTTTGGGGTGTGCGAAACTCGCTCAGTTATCCGCATAAGCGTATAACTAACGCTCAAACAATCTTACACTATTCCCAAAAACATTGACGCTCGTTTTTCTAAAAGCTTAATGCGCAACAATGAAAGGCTCGGAGTTTATTTGCTCTCCGCAGCATTTTCCGCGGAAAATAGTAATTTTAACAAATAGCGGCACCGTTGAAAAACACAGCTTAAACCCCTTAAATTTTTGGAAAAAGCGTAGCACTGTCCGACTGTTAGTTAGACGCTTGCAGGCGGCTAACTGAAGGAGTTGCTTAGCGCAAAAAATTTAAGGGAATAGTTTAAGTGACAATGACGGCTCGACCGAAGAATATTGCTTGCAAATTCTGAGCAAAGAGACGGCAGACTGTTTTTCCCGCGTGACGCAGGTTTTTGCTACTTTTTGACACTCAAAAAGTAGGGAACAAACAAAAGAACAAAGAAAGAATAACCATAGGAACACCGAGGAGATAAAACAAAGAACTATCTTATATTTTTTAGGATGTAACAGCCTAATTAGTTTTTATTCTACGGCCTTTTTTACCCTTAAAGCAGTTAGTTGTTGAGTGTTAGTACTCTTTTCTATTATTACTTTTTCATAACTGAAAAAG
>JAZRRZ010000002.1:0-2044 GCA_045651185.1 Christensenellaceae bacterium
TCCATATGCTCTTGAGACATTTTGGTAAGCATATAGTTGGTAGTACCATTTACGATACCCATAATAGAAGTGAATTTGTTTGCAGCTAAAGAAGTTTTCATAGTTTGCAGAATGGGAATACCGCCTGCAACACTTGCTTCAAACATAAAGTCGCGTTTAGCAGCTTCTGCCATGGGGAAAAGTTCTGCGCCGTATTTTGCCAATACGTCTTTATTAGCAGTTACAACACTTTTACCATTTTCAAAAGCTTTCGCAATAAATTCTTTAGCAGGGTTCTCCCTACCAAGCAATTCTACTACGATGTCAATTTCAGGGTCTTCCAAAATGTCATCTGCGTTGGCTGTGTAAAAATAACCGTCACCGTAAACTTCTGCTAATTGAGCAGCTTCACGACCAAAAACTTTTGTAATTCTAATAGGCATGCCAACCTTTTTTTCAATATCTGCGGCATTTCTTTCTAATACGTGAATTACACCGCCGCCAACAGTGCCGGCACCCAATAAGCCAACATTGATAAACTCTTTCATGAGGACCCCTCCAAAAAATATAGTATAAATTAAACTTGACCTAAAACTTCTAAGCGTTTAACGCCATCAATCATGCGCAACTTGTCTAACAAAGCTTCCAAATCGATGGTCAAGTTTTTAGTTTCAATAGAAATGGTGGTATTCGCTACACCTTGTAAAGGAATACCTTGGTTAATGGTCATAATGCTACCGCTATCATCAGCAACAGTGTTCAAAACTTTGGAAAGAACACCGGATTTATGTTCCAGTAACAAAGACAGGGTAATAATTTTTTCTCTACTTGCTTCATAGAACGGGAAAACATAGTCTTTATATTTATAATAAGCGCTGCGACTTAAACCCATTTTTTCAACAGCTTCGTTAATGGTTTTAATTTCGCCTCTCTTCAAAATTTCTTTAACTTTGATTGTTTTTTTGATCGCTTCGGGAAGAATTTCTTCGCGAACCAGATAAAAAGTATTTTTTTCAGACATACTGTTTCCTCCTTGAAAAATTTTGTAGTAAATTTTTACTACGGCTATTATAGCACCGTTCTTTTGAAATGTACATATATATTTTTCAAGAGCACAATAAAAATATTTTGTCAAGAGTGTTCACTGAATAAAAACATAAAAAAAGACTAGCACTTCATTTTGAAATGCTAGTCCTAAAAATTATTTTTTCAAGTCTTCAGCTTTACCTTGTTTAATTTTGCTTTCAGTACCATTCAAAAGGCGTTTAATATTTTCAATGTGACGAACAACTATAAAGAAAGTGCACATAGCGGAAAGGCAAAGGTAAGATACTGGATATTCAAAATACCATGCAAAAATGGGAGTGCAGCAAGCTGCAATGATGGAACCCAAAGAAACATATCTTGTAAGCAAAACGGTTACCAGCCACACACCAAAGCTGAAAATACAAGCTTGGGGCATCAAATAAAGAAGCAGGCCCAAACCGGTAGCTACACCCTTGCCACCTTTAAGGCCTAAGAACAAGGAATAGCTATGACCTAAAACTGCACCCAAAGCAGTAATCACATTAAGCATATGGTCATGGAACATATAGTTCATCAACGCAACAGCCAAGATGCCTTTAATCATATCCGCAGCCATTACGAGAGCAGCAGTTTTGCCGCCAACGGTACGGAACACATTGGTAGTACCAATATTCTTACTACCGTATTCACGAATATCAATGCCATGTAAGGCTTGTACAATCCACAAGCCGCAAGGAATGGAACCAAACAAATGACCTACTGCATAGCAGAGGAGAAAATGCATGACTCCTACTTCATTACCTAACATCATCTATCTCCAATCTTATTCATCTTCATTTTTACCGCGGATAATCATTTTGATGGGAGTACCTTCAAAGCCGAAAGCTTCACGCAGTTTGTTTTCCAAATAACGTTGGTAAGAGAAGTGCATGATTTCCGGATCGTTAACGAAAATAACGAATGTGGGCGGTTTAATTTTAACTTGGGTAGCATACAAAATTTTAAGACGCTTGCCGTGTTCGGTGGGAGTGGGATTGAT
>JAZRRZ010000003.1:0-1021 GCA_045651185.1 Christensenellaceae bacterium
CACAAACTTGTTACCAACCGTACCTACTTTAGACAAAATGATTTGTTATTATATAACCAAGGAAGAGATGAATCTTCCTCCAAGTAGAAGCTTAGAATTAAGCAACTACATTAGAACAACATCTTTTCATCATACACCTCTCCTTTAAAACCCCATGCCCGCCAAGCATGGGGTGCTTTTTTTCTTTATAAAAAACAAAACTCGTTAGAAGTGCCGGAAGACGCGAAAAAAGCAACTTACGCAGCTACGGTGTACTAGTCGTACATCGAGCAAGTAAGTTGCTTTTTGACAAAGTATAACGGTACTTATAACGAGTTTTTAATTTGCGTTCTTTTTACGGCACTCCGGACAAACCCCAAAGAAATAGAACTGATGTCCCACAATTTCATAGCCGCTCAATTTTTCTGCATCCTTAACCAATGCCAGACTATCCAAGTCGTTCAGGTCATCAACGCGACCACAACCCATACATTGGATGTGATGATGAATACTGGTGTCAGCATCATAACGCATGCTGTCTTCACCGGTATTTAAAATTTGAATCACATTAATCTTGTGTAAAATTTCTACGGTTTTATAAACAGTGGCAAAACTCATAGACGGATAGTTAGGTTGCAAAGTGCTAAAGAGCATCTCAGCAGTAGGATGACTTTTTGTTGCAGCCAAAGCTTCATAAACCGCCAAACGTTGGGGGGTAACCTTGTAACCATTGGAGCGCAGGATATCGCTCAATTGTTGACTGTTCAGCATTCCGATACCTCCTTTATAGATTATTATATCATTTTAATAATCTTTATTATTTATTCTATCTTAACTTTTTCCTTTTTGTCAATTAATAATTATTTTAGGGATTGATTTCTGTTATAATAGTTTTAACTCAAAAATTAAAGGAAGGTTTCAAAATGGAAAAAATCATTAACGCGCTTGCCCGCGAATTAAATATTAAACCTAAACAAGCAGAAGCTACTGTACAACTTTTAGACGAAGGTAACACCGTCCCCTTCATCGCCCGCTATCGTAA
>JAZRRZ010000004.1:0-1884 GCA_045651185.1 Christensenellaceae bacterium
GCTACGCTTTTAACGATACCAGCGTTAACGCCGATGAGTTCTTCGCGAGTCATACCTGGTTTACGTGGAATACCAGAAGTGATGATAACAACGTCAGAACCTGCAGTTTGAGAATAGTCGTTAGTTACGCCTTTAACTACAGTATCAAAACCCATTAATTGAGCAGTTTGCATGATATCCATAGCTTTACCTTCAGCAAAGCCTTCTTTGATATCGATCAATACAACTTCGTTGGCAACTTCGTTTACAGCCAATACATTAGCACAAGTAGCACCTACGTTACCTGCACCTACAACGGTTACTTTAGACATAGTTTGATTAGATTTTTTTAGTAGCGAGTAGTGAGTAGTGAGACTTTAGAATGAGAGAAGTTCGATTACTCTTTACTTGCTTTGTTTGTTATTAGATTTATTGTTTGTTATTTTATTTTGTAGCATTTACAAAAAGCATCGCAAAGTTAGACAATTAAATTGATATGACGAAATTTTTAATAATAAATTTTCTAAAAAGTTGCACAATCGCAAACTTATTTGTAATTTTGTACATTATTAATAGAATTATCTAACTTCAAATTTATATAATATGAACAAAAAATTAATTTCAATCTCTTTTATTGCTGTTATTATTATTGCATGTGCTGTGATTTTTTATCTTTATAATTCGCTTTCTACTACTCAGACTGAGATGGAGGAGATGGTTGAATTGATGAATTACGAAAAAGAACAACTTGAAAATGAATATGCTGATGTAGCTCTCGAAATAGAGGGTATGTCGATTAAAGTAAATAATGATTCCTTACTAAATCAATTGGATAGAGAGCAAAAACGTGTTCAATTGTTGCTTGAAGAGCTTCGCACAGTGAAAGCAACAAATGCTCGTCGTATTGCGGAATTGAAAGAGGAGTTATCTACAGTGCGTAAGGTGCTTGTGACATACGTTCGCCAAGTAGATTCGCTTACAGCAGTGAATACAAAACTTGAAGCTGAGAACCGTAAAGTGCAGCAACGTTATGAAGCAGCAACTGAAGAGGTGAAAACTTTGTCAGAAGAGCGTGAGCGATTGGTTGAAAAAGTGACTGTTGCGTCGCAACTCGAAGCAACCAGTATTGCTGTCGATTTGCAAAATGATCGTGGTCGTAAAACAAAATCGGTGCGTAAGCTTGCTATTATTAAAGTAGATTATACAATTGCTAAAAATAATACAGCCGAAGTGGGTAATAAGACTATATATATGCGTATAACTACGCCAGATGATATGGTATTGCAAAAGCAAGCGAGTGATGTGTTCCAATTTGAAGATTCGAAAATAGCTTTTTCTGCTCGTAAAAGTTTTGAATATACTGGCGAAGAACTTAGTGATGTAATATATTATACGGTAACAGAAACTCTTTGGGAAGGCGATTATCGTGTGGATTTGTTTGCAGATGGACATCTTATCGGTCAACAATATTTTACTCTTTCAAAATAAATAGATTTATCTGTTTTATATTTCTATATATAATGTGTATGATATATGAGCGTGATTGTGTTGAAAAACAATCGCGCTTTTTTTTCGATGAAGATAGTTTTTTCGTATAGAAAATTAAAGATGATGTATGAAACGTGGATTTTCTTTCAATTTTTTTTATAAAAAAGAGGTGATTTTTGATTGAAAAACGACTCGAAAAATGCCTCGAAAAACTCAAAAAAACACATTTTTTTTTGAAAACGCGAAAAATTAGATTCCTTTGTGCACTAAAAAATGCCTAAAATATCCCTATAAAGCATTAAAAATACTCTTTTTATACATAAAATTAAATAAAAAATAAAAATTATTTCCCTGATAATCAGTGGAAAGTAAAATTTTTGAAAAAAAGTTGTAAAAATATTTGCGTAATCCAGAAAT
>JAZRRZ010000005.1:0-1464 GCA_045651185.1 Christensenellaceae bacterium
CCTGCTGCTCCACGTGGTGTACCTCAAATCGAAGTTACTTTCGATATCGATGCCAATGGTATCCTCAAAGTTTCTGCTAAAGACAAAGCTACTGGCAAAGAACAATCTATTCGTATCGAGGCTTCTTCTGGTCTTTCTGACGAAGAAATCAAACGTATGAAAGCCGAAGCTGAAGCTAATGCCGAAGCTGACAAAAAAGAAAAAGAGCGTATCGACAAACTCAACCAAGCTGATGGTATGATTTTCCAAACAGAAAAACAACTCAAAGAACTTGGTGATAAACTTCCTGCCGACAAAAAAGCTCCTATCGAATCTGCTCTCGAACAACTCAAAACTGCTCACAAAGAGCAAAATCTCGAAGCTATCGACAAAGCTATGGAAGCTCTCAACACAGCATTCCACGCAGCAAGTCAAGATATGTACAACGCAGCTAATGCTCAAGGTGGTGCTCAACCAGGTCCTGATTTCAATGCAGGTGCTCAAGGTGGCGACCAAGGCGGCGACAACGTAACCGATGTTGATTTCGAAGAAGTAAAATAATTATATGTTACATATATATTATATATAGAGAGTTTATATAATATACACAATGGTATATAATCGAATAGAGGCACCAAAAGATGTGCCTCTATTTTTTTTTTCTAAATTATATCTATAGCTACTATTATTCCTCTAGTTTTTATTCTTTATAGTAGCTATTGTGGCTATAGTTTTTATTTTATCTATAGTATCTATAGCAACTTTAGCTACTATTACTACCATATCTATCATAGATTTTTCCCTTTATAGACCTCAAAAACGATTAAACAATAAAAAATCCACGAAAAAAATCAGAAAAAACAGCGAATAAAATTTCTATATTTTGATTGAAAAAACACGGAAAATCTGAAAAACTCGAAAAAATCATGTTACAGAACATGTTTTTTGGGTATAAAATAGAGTAAAAAAAGGTAAAAAAGCGAGTAAAAATCATTTTAAAAGTAAAATATTTAAAATTTTTCTTTTTGATTAACAGTGGTTTATAAAAAAGTTTCAAAAAAAGATAAAAATATTTTGGTAGTTTCAAAAAATGTTGTACCTTTGCATCCGCAATCGAGAGAGGTTGCCTGCGAGTTAAAGAGCAGATGTTTGAAAAGAAAAAATAAATATTTTTTTGAAATATTTTGTCAATTCAAAAAAATGTCGTAACTTTGCAGTCCGTTTCGACGCAAACGGAAACAAGTTCTTTGAAAGATTGAAAACAACAAAAATGTAGTATAAGTACAAGGTAATAAAATACCACCGTCAATATTTTAACTACAATAAAGCTTGAGTTTAGGGACGAACGAATAAAAAAATAAATGTACAATGAAGAGTTTGATCCTGGCTCAGGATGAACGCTAGCGATAGGCTTAACACATGCAAGTCGAGGGGCAGCATGAACAAAGCTTGCTTTGTTTGATGGCGACCGGCGCACGGGTGCGT
>JAZRRZ010000006.1:0-1987 GCA_045651185.1 Christensenellaceae bacterium
ATTGTTATTTCTGTTTCATTTACAACAATTTTTGCCATAATATCATAAATTTTGGTCTTACAAAACTACAACCATCTCATCCCTTTGTCAAGCATTTGCAAAGGAAATATTTCGGTTTTAACAATTTTTAACATAAAATCATGGAAATATTAAGAAATGATGTTAAGGATTTTTAACTATTGAGCAAAGGCTGTTGAACTTTTTTAAAAAATAGTAATGAGCTTTGAGCTATGAGTTGTGAGCATTTTTGCTAAAAGCACAAGAATCATTGTAAAAAGTAGATGACGAATTGAGGAGTAAGTAAGATATGTTAATTATTTTACATTAAATTTCATTTCTTAAAAATTATTAACAATATTCGAATTTTAATATCTTTGTCGTGTTTTCAGTGACTTTATATTTTTGAGAACGGACATATTAAAAAAGGCGTTTATTTATTACGAAGTCTTGGATAATGAGGTGTTTTAGTATGATTAAAAAAATCTTGGCAATTTTTCTTGCTATCTTAAGTTGCGGTTTATGTGTTTCGTGTGGACCAGACGATCCCGAGCATTATGAAATGCCAGAATATGATTTTTCCAAAAAAGAAAATATAGTTGATGATAGGCAATATTATTCCGGTATTGACGAGGTTCAATTCCCGAATCAGCTTTGGAATACACCAGCTTTTGAAAGAGCGACTCAATACGATAGACAAGGAGTGGAGGCTTATTTTTTGCAAAGCGTATCTTACAATGATGCTCCAACCTATGTCTTTGCTTATGTGGGTATTCCCGACACAGCAACAAAGGACAATCCTGTTCCTGGTGTCGTGCTTGTCCACGGTGGTGGCGGTACGGCTTTTTGCGACTGGGTTAAAATGTGGAACGATTTGGGTTATGCCGCTATTGCAATTGATACGGAGGGTAGAATTCCTACTGAAAACGCAAGCTTAAGTTCAGATTCTGATGCTAGTTTTGAAAGCATAATGCATCATGGTCCCAGCAACACAGGATATCAAGATTATGCAAAGCCTGCAAATGAACAATTCATTTACCATGCTATAGCAGGAACTATTGTGGCAAACTCGTTTTTGTCATCCTTTGAACAGGTTGATAGCAGTAAAATAGGACTTACTGGTATTTCTTGGGGTGGTGTGATAGCAACGAATGCAGTAGCTTATGACGACCGCTTTGCCTTCGCTGCCCCTGTATACGGTGCCGTTGCAATGACTGGTACATCAGGAATTTTCGGTACGCTCTATGAAACTTATCCAAGATGCTCTTTTTTGTGGGACAATGTTGAAATGCTGCGTAATTGCCGCACTCCCATACTCTTCATTAACTGGGATGGCGACCCGTATTTTGCCGTTGACGCTACAGAAAAATGTGCAAATACTGCTATGAATGGAGGAATGATATTGATTCCTGAACTAAAACACGGTCATTTGCAAGGTGCGAATATTCAAGAAATATTTACTTTTGCAAGCAATGCCACCATCTAAAAGAAATTGGAATTTTAAAACTGAAAACAGAAAATTAACTTTCCACTTTCCACTTTCAATTTTCAACTTTAAATTATCCTTGGGGTGGGGCAGGCGAAGTCTTTATCACTCCGCCCGCAGCAATGAATCGTGATTGTAATCCAAACCACCATATATTTTTCTGCCTTTGGCTTTTGGCTGTTGAACTCTTTTGTCTATATAACATATAAAGGAGATGTTTGTTTTAAAGGATGTGATTTTTTTTAGTCACCAAGTCGCCGAGACACCGAGTCACCAAGTTACTTTTTATAATTCATCAAACCCTCAACTCCTAACTCTTAATTCCTAATTCCTAACTAAAAAAACCTCTTGGATAATAGTACAAAAAATCGTAAGTTTGCCTACATAAAAAAATCAGTTTTTATTATGGAAAATATCAACAACGAAAACATGGGTTTGCCTGAAAACGCTCAGCGTGAATTGTCTCCTGGCGAGGTTTATAAACCGATATTATCTGCGGATAAG
>JAZRRZ010000007.1:0-1197 GCA_045651185.1 Christensenellaceae bacterium
TGGACGGTTGGAAGAAAGCAGTTAAAAGCACTGGCGTACATGTAATCTAAAAGAATAGGGTAGAAAATAAAAAGAAGCAGGCAATTTTGCCTGCTTCTAAATTTTTAGAGCTTAGTTGCTTTTCTTTTTGTGTTCTTCCAATTGGAATTCCATCCATTTAACCATTGCCAATTTGCCAAATTCATGCCAAGTTGCGCAATCGGAGTTTTTAGCAACATATTCGTGCCATTTGTCTTGGTTTTCTTGTTCTACTTCCAAAAGGTTCATGATGCCGAAGCCGCTGCGCCAGATCATATCGTCCATGGAAGTCCATTTGCTGTTTTCTTCCAAGAATTTGGGATTGAACAGTTCAGGGAAGCTTACTTTGTTCAAAATCTTAGCCAGTTCTTCGTCTTGGGAAAACATATTCAAATAATATTTAAAGGTTTTATCGAGTTCTTTTGCGTCCATAATGTGCCTCCTAAAAAACTATACAACCTATTCTAACATAAAAGTTGTCACATTGCTAACAAAAAGCAAAATGTTTTCCTGTCTCGTTTAATTTTTATATTTTATAATTGAAATCATATAGGTTATGTAGTAAAATGATGGTATCTTAGGAAAGGTTGTGAGTTTTATGAAAATCTCTACGAAAGGGCGTTATGCGCTCCGACTGATGCTGGATTTGGCGATGAACCATACCGGCAATTTTATCCCCTTGAAGTCAGTAGCTCAAAGACAAAACATTTCTGATAAGTATTTGGAACAAATCATCCATTTGCTTAGCAAAGGTGGTTTTGTACAAAGTGCTCGTGGTGCGCAAGGTGGCTATCGTCTGACCAGAGAACCTCAAAACTACACCGTAGGCGAAATTCTGCGTTTGGTAGAAGGCAGTCTTGTACCTGTTGCTTGTCTTGAATGTGGCGCACAATGTGACCAAGTTTCCAGTTGTATGACTATTGATTTATATAAAGAAATGCAAAAAGCAATTGATGATATTGTTGACGGTACTACTCTTGTTGATTTGATTGAAAGACATCAAGCTAAAATGGCTCAAAAATAAAATACTACTCTTTGGTTTGTCACTGTAGCGGTTTGTGAAAACTTGACGTTATAGGTTATCGGGAATATAATCTCCTTAAGTCATATGCTTAAAGTATGTCTTAAGGAGATTATTATTATGAGTAGAATTGCAGAAAGATTAATAGATTTAATTGG
>JAZRRZ010000008.1:0-1240 GCA_045651185.1 Christensenellaceae bacterium
TTCACCGGTTACTTTGTTTACATCAACTTCGTAAGCGGTTCTTGCTTTGCTGTCATAGAATTTTACATCAAAATCTCTATCTTCGAGGTCATTTTCGGTTGCAACATATTCTGCACTTGCCGGAACAACTTTAACTGCTACATTCTTTGCATCTGCTGCACTGAGTTCTGCTGCGAAAGCGGTTGCACTAATATTTAAAGCGAAGAGAGCTGCTGCCAATGCCATTAATTTTTTGCTGTTCAAGTTTTTCATAATCTATACCTCCTGTTTTTAAGGTTGTTACCTTTGTTATGTCTACATTATAACTGGGAATTAAAGAGTTGTCAATAATTATTATTAAAAACTTCAAAAATAAATTTTAAAAATCTTTCAAACCTAAATTTGTGTAAAAGTTCTTGTAGCTTTTAAGTTTTTGCCCTATCATATAAGAAGATATTGTTTTACGAAGGGATGACGAACCGTGGAGAAAGAATTAGAAATTCAAAAGGCTAAATATATAAATGATAGAAGTTATATTGCGTTGACCGTTATGGCGCAAAATCAACAACAAAAATATATTGAACTGCTTACTGAAAAAGATGCAGAAGTTGCTAACCAAGAAATGGCAGACAAATTGATTAACGAATACTTGCCGTCCATCGAAAAGATTTTGAGTGTGCTTACTCCCATGCAAGAAGAAGCTGCTGATTTTACTGACGATTTGCAAAAATTGCGTAAAGCAGCACTGCGACTTGCTTACATTTTGCGTGTTCGCTTCGGAACTTTGCTGGATTTTCTTGCAGGTGAGGAAGAAGACGGAGCAAAAGTAAATGCACTCTTAGGACAAACTTTTTATGATTTTCATAATACTGTTTTGGAATTCAACAATCTTTATGGTTTGATTGTTAAAGGTGAGGGAACTTACAACCTTAATTTGGAAAGCATTGAGCTTGTACAAAATGGTATGACCTATTGGGAAATCTCCGATGTTTTGCGTATGCCCTGTAGTGTAAATAGTGGTGATACCTATTATTGGACTGACGAAAGTCAAAACTTAACTCTTGTTGTGAATTTTGACGAAGAGGGCGAAGCTTGTCACGTTCATTACAACCAATAAAAAATAAGCACTAACCTTTCATTATGAAAAGTTAGTGCTTTTTCTATTTTGCTTATTTGTCGAAAATTACCAAGGGTTTAATCAAATCTGCAGGCTTGTCCTTCATCAGCATCAAAGCTTCTTTCACGCCGTCCCATCCGTGGA
>JAZRRZ010000009.1:0-1731 GCA_045651185.1 Christensenellaceae bacterium
CTACCATTTTCCAAACCTACCTATAAACGACAACGATATCCAAGCCTTGTATGAAAAAATGAACGATATCCTTTGGATGGCAGAAATGTATATTTGCGAACTTAATCACCAAAAAATGCACTTGCCTAAAATTTTTATCTCTGATGACATCGTTACTAAAACTTACGGCAAATACGATTACAAAGCTATCCTAAAAGAAATTAAAAAGTTCAACGAAAAATTCCCTTATTCTTATTTCTGCGAAATTCTCGAACAATTAGAAAGTACCATCAAACGCATAGAAGATGGTGCTGGCTTGGAAACTCTTAAAGAATTAATAGATTACCTCTTATCCAAAATAGACCATGCTGAAAATAGCGAAGAACGCCAAGCAATAACTAAGATTATCGCTATGCTAAAGAACGCTAAAAGAACTATAAACACATTAGGTACTTATAACCACCAAAACAACAAAATCACACTTTACATTAATAGCATAGTTGATTATTTTTCTAAATCCCCTGACAAAGACCTTGCTACCAAAATTAAAACAGGTTTAGAAATTGTCCTTGCCCATGAAGTTTTCCACGCCATACAATATCATTTGGTAATTTTTGACAACAAAAAAACAGGTAAATCTATTTGGGAATATACCTCTGGTCGTAAAGATTACCGCAGTACAGTACTGGAAGGATTGGCTAGATGGTTTGAGTACTGTTGGTGTAACGACTACCAATATATCAACCCTATTTACAGTTGGCACAAAGAACAAATAGAAAAAGAATTGCGTACTTATGACTATCCAGGAAGACCTTATGCAGCCGCAAAAGTTTTTATTAAAAAAGGTAAACCTCTGATAGATGAACCAATTACAGTTTTATATACCTTATTGAAAGAAGTATCGAAACAAAGAAAATCTTGTTGGCGTAAAACTTACGAACTATTAGAACGATTAGACAACAATCCTAAAATGATTTATCTGCGTCCATAAAAGGAGTGAATAATATGACCTTATATTTATCTAAATCTAAATACTGTGCTGGCGTTCAATGCCCCAAAATGCTTTGGCTCCGTAAAAATATGCCGGAAGAAGGAACTCCCATTATGAACCAAGCCATCCTTGATGCAGGCAATCAAGTTGGTGATTTAGCAATGGGTTTGTTTGGTAACTTTACAGAAGTTCCCTTTGGCGATATCAGCCAAATGATTAAAACTACTCAAGAACTGTTAAAAGCGGACGAAAGTATTATTGCAGAAGCTTCCTTTTCCTATGATGGTTTGTTCTGTAGCGTTGACATCTTAAAAAACTTGGGAGACAACACTGTAGAAATTTATGAGGTTAAAAGTTCTACCGGTGTAAAACCAGTTTATCTTGATGATGCTGCTTACCAACATTATGTGCTTTCTAAATTAGGTTACAATGTTGCCAAAACTTGCATCGTACATATTAACAACCAATATGTACGCAAAGGTGATCTAGAACTTGATAAACTTTTCAACATCGTTGATGTTTCCTTAATAGCACGAGGCAAACAACAAGAAGTAGAAAACAACATTGCAATCATCGGTAAATATTTAGTACAAACTGAAGAACCAATTATTGATATTGGTACACACTGCACCAATCCTTATGGTTGCGAGTTCTTCCCTTATTGTACTAAACACTTACCAATTCCCAATGTTTTTAATCTTAGAGGAGCACAACTTAAAACTAAGCTAAAACATTATTGCAATGGTACACATTCTTTCCAA
>JAZRRZ010000010.1:0-1311 GCA_045651185.1 Christensenellaceae bacterium
ATCTTCCCACTTAACATATCATCCATTTCCTTAATTGCGGCAACAGTTTGTGCATTAGGAATATCAGTTGCAATTTCAAAAGGAATTCTGCCCTGCCTAACAACCTGCCTCAAGAACATATTCATAGCTGTTGTCATATTAAGCCCCATATCAGAAAACATTGCATCCGCCTGTTTTTTTAACTCTGTATCCATACGAATACTCATATTTACAGTTGCCATAATGTATTACCTCCTCACTTTAGTATATACATTGTACCACAAAATATGTGCATTGTCAATGCACATATTTTTGTTTGAAAACTTATTTTCGTCAAAATTCGGCATTCTTTATATGATTTTGTCAAGTCAGGAGAACAGTGAATAATAGGACCTACTGATTTTTCCTGATTTTTTCACCGGATTTTTTCCGAACAAAATTCTTCAGAACCTGCGAGAATACTGAATTTTCCCGTTATTGTATTATATCATAAATGTTTAAAAATTGCAAACTAGTTTTTTAAAACCGGTAGACTTGACACGAGCAAATTTCACCCTTATCAAAGTCTATATTCACTTTTTAAAAATTCCCTTTTAGCTCCTCGCTCCCTTCTGTGTTAATTGTTTTTTTAATAATCTGTTCTTCTAAATGCCTTTTGATAATATGAAAGAAAAAGTTTTTGTAATTTGCCAATAATCTTTTATTGCGATTTGCTATTTCTATGCAATTCCTTCTTCAATGTATAAGCTTTTGCAGGAAAAAAGAAGAAATCCAAAAACTTTACTTTCTTTGCAATTACTGCCGCTAACACCGAAAATACCAATCCGCAAACAGTTCCCAAAAGAACGTGAATCCACCACTGGGCTATATTCATACGAAGCAAGATTATTCTTATTCCGGCAGTAAATATGGTGTGTAATAAGTAAATCTGAAAGGAATACTTATTTACAAAATCAAGAAAACAAGCAACAGATTTACAGCATTGGAGCATAGAAATAAACATAATACTTGAATATATTCCAAACAGTATCATTATTTCCTTTATAAATGGAGCTTCTATTTTGTTTAGTAAAACAAACACAACACCTGTTACTATATGCATTAACACAATTAACCATTTAGTCCAGCCAGGGAGCTTTGTGATGCTTTTAAAATCCACAAATGTGCCGATTCCAAAGGCGAGTGCCGAGTAAAACACCACATCCAGGCTTCCGAGAGGAATACCAAAAAGCGGAGCAGAATAGCCTATTAAAACAACAATAAGCGTAATTTGCCAATTTTTTAATATTCCTGAAAAAGCCGACCAAATGCAAAACAAAAAGAAAAGTGCAT
>JAZRRZ010000011.1:0-1201 GCA_045651185.1 Christensenellaceae bacterium
GTTATTTTTAATACTGCCATAAGTATTCCGCCTTTCAAATAAAACTTCTTCATCTATTATACGACATAAAGAAAGCCACAGCAAATTGCCGTGGCTTGTATTTACTATATGTAGATTTTAGAGAACCATCATCAAAGTTCCCATTGCGATAAACGCACAGCCGACCATTGCTTTGGTGGTAACAGTTTCGTGCAGCACCAAAACCGCAAGTACGATGGTGAAGATGATGCTTAATTTATCGATGGGTACAACTTTGGAAGCTTCACCAATTTGCAAAGCTTTGTAGTAGCAGAGCCAAGAAGCACCAGTGGCAAGACCGGAGAGAATTAAAAAGATCCAACTTTTTTGACTGATGGAACTGATACCGCCCTGAGCATTGGTCAGGAAAACCATCCCCCAGCTCATGATAACTACAACCACAGTTCTAATTGCAGTTGCCAAATTAGAGTTAACGCCTTCAATACCAATCTTTGCCAAAATAGAAACAAGAGCTGCGAAAACTGCAGAAAGTAATGCTAAAACCATCCACATAAACAGAACCTCCTCTATGTAATTTATAATTATTATTCGTTACTAAAATTATACCTCATAAAATTGACAGACGCAACATTTTTTAGAAGCTATCTTTTAAAAAAGATGTAAATATTTTTGGAAGCTTTCTTTCAAAATGACAGCTTACTTTTTTAAAACACTTACCCTCATTTTTTAGAAATAACCTGCAAAAATCAGCAAAAACCGTCATATTCTTGCAGATATCCTAAAAAACAGCAACAATTCTCAAAATACCTCTATTATTTTGCTAAACTTATTGAACTTTCTACTGTTTTTGTTATAATTAGTCTATATAAGACTGTATGAAAGGTTGTGACAACGGTAAGATGAAAGAGATGATCCGTTTACAGGGAATTTCTAAGAAATTCGGCGATCATATAATTATTCCGTCCATCGATTTGACTATTTACGATGGCGAGTTTATTACACTGCTGGGACCCTCCGGCTGCGGCAAAACTACCCTTTTGCGTATGATAGCAGGCTTGGAACAACCTACTGAAGGCAAAATCTATTTAGATGATGAAGATGTAACCAAGCTGCCCCCCTATAAACGTGACGTAAATATGGTTTTCCAAAATTACGCATTGTTCCCTCACATGACTGTTGAGGAAAATATACATTTCGGTCTCAAAATGAAGAACGTTCCCAT
>JAZRRZ010000012.1:0-1181 GCA_045651185.1 Christensenellaceae bacterium
AATATCCTTATGTTCCAATGTCCTACCTCCAACAAACGATAACACATTGTGTTTAATGTTTTCGTTTGTATTATACCACGATTATGCACATAAAGCAATAAAAAATCGAAACAAAAATTTATTTGTGTTATCGTTTTTTGAAATCGAATAGTATTTACGACGCTTATCGAAAGATGGGCGTCTTTTTTTATGCCTTTTTTGCAAAGAGGCTTAGTAAATCGTCTCGCTCAGTGGGAATAAGTGAAAGGATTTTTGAATTTAGGGTTTCCAAGCACATTCTCGCATTCCAAATAAATGAAAGGAAAAGTTTTTCTAAAAAATGGGTTGAATTTCAGCTAGCCCCAGTGGGTACAAGTGAGGGAATAAAAATATTTTTTCAAAACACCCGATAATTTCACCTTTCCCAGTCCAAACAAGTGAGAGGAATTTTTCAAACAGACTTAAAAAACATCCTTTCCCATTGCAAATAAGTGAGGGAGATTAAAAATTTTCTCTCAAAAAGGGTGTGCATTTGGGCTTTCCCAGTGGGAATTAGTAGAGGGGTAAATATTTTTTGGCGATTTGGGTGTCCAAAACACTGCTCCCATTGCAGATAAGTGAAGGGCAAAAAATATTTTTCAGAAATCCCGACAAATGGATGTCCAAAACAGCACCCTTTGTCCAAATAAGTGAAGAAATAAATTTTTCTTCGAGTTGGGTGTGCAAAAGCGGTCCTTAAATTCCTAATTAGTGAGGGGGTGCAAATCAGAGGTGTAATTGCAAATAAGTGAAAGGAGTTGGTTATCAAAATCTAAAAAGCAATCGGAGTCTTAAATATATAAATAAATATATAACTTACTCTCCGAAAAAGAATGAATTTTATATTTACAGAAAGGAGTGAGCGAATGGCAAACAACAAGGTCTACAGCCGAGCAGAAATGCAGGAAGCAGGCATTGTCACTTGCGACTATGTTTTTATGACTGAACCCGGTGAATATATCGGAACGCTTGAAATGAAAGCAGAGGCAAGGGGCGGTATGCTTCGTCTTTTTCTCCGGCTGGTAGATGGAAGAACGATCATAACGCCGGTGTTCTGGTGGCAGACGTACTTAGGCTTCTACGAAATGCACAACGGCACACGCCTAAAGCTTGTCTACGGACAAAGCAGTAAGGGCAGTACCTATTTAAAACAAATCGAAAAA
>JAZRRZ010000013.1:0-1947 GCA_045651185.1 Christensenellaceae bacterium
CAACACACCTGAAGAAGAAATGGTTTTCTTCTCAGTAGAAGATTTAAAGGAATTCTTACCAGAGTTCTTACAAGACTTCTACAATACAACTAATTACACTTTACAAGAAGTGTAATTAGTTGTAAAAAAACTATTGACAAATGCTTTAAAAAGTAGTATAATTAAATTACAAAAGATGAAGAAAGAAGGAATGAAAAATGAAAATGTATTTATTAGACCCGTCAAAAGAAAGAGAATTTAAAGAGGTATCCCTAGAAGAATTAAACCAAGCAAAAGAGCAAGTAGAAAAAGACAACTTAAAAAATCATTGCGGATGGGGCTTTAATGAAATAATACTTTTTGAGGTAAAAGACGGAAATCTTTATTTCAAAGTTGAAGAATACGAATGTTAGTTCGTGTTTTTGTTTGTGTGAAAAAAACGAACAGATGTTTGTCTCCTAAAATGAGATAAGAGACAGCGCGGAAATGTGTTGTCTCCTAAAATTGGCGGCTCGCGGGTGGGCGTCGCGAGCCGTTTTGGCGAACGAATGTTTGCTTTACACTTTTTTCGCGAAAAGTGTAAACCAGCAAGTCGGGTCGTTTTGCCCAAAACTGCGACACACCCGGCGGCGTTGTAGATCTGATGACACGCCAGGCAGCGTTGTGGGTTTTGTGATACACCCGGTGGCGTTGTAGATTTTAGGAGACAAGGCGAACAGATGTATGTATCTTAACCAAGGGGGGCAAAACACGAACATTTGTTTGCTTTACACTGGTTTACATTTTAGCAAGTCTACTCATTTTGCCAAAAACGAACATTTGTTTGTGTTAATGTGATGACACACCCGGCGGCGTTGAAAGTGAAATTTGTTAAATTTTTTTTAAAAAATGCTTGACTTCTAGTTGATAATTTGGTATAATTAAATTACAAAAGATGAAGAAAGAAGGCAAAAGATGAAATAAAAAAGTTAAAAAAAGAATAAAAAAGTGTTGACAAAAGCAAGATAATTTGATATAATTAATATAGATAAATGAAAGAAAGAGAGAGATTTGAAAATGAAAAAAATTGATAAAAGAAAAAAATATATTATGGTATTAGATACTGAAACTTGCCCTATAAATAGGGAAGAAGAAAAAGTTATGGCTAACAATATGCTAGTATATGATGTAGGTTATACATTAGTTGATAAAAAAGGAAATGTTTATAAAACAGGTTCATATATAGTAAGTGAGATATTCTTCGGTGAGTTTTATGAAAAAATGCAAAGTTCATACTATGCAAAAAAAATTCCTAACTATATGGAAGATATAGCAAATGGTTCAAGAAAAGTTAAGACTTGGAACGAAATATCTTACATATTGAAAGAAACTATAAAAGAATACAATGTTACAGCAATTGCCGCTCATAATGCAAGTTTTGACTTTTGGGCTATTAAAAATACTCAAAAATGGTTAAATGAAAAATATAGTTTTCTACCTTTTATAGAATGGTTCGATACTTTAAAAATGGCAAGGTCAGTTATAGGTACAATGCCTACATATAAAAGATTTTGTGAAAACAATGGTTATCTTACAAAAAATGGTGCTTTAAGATTTACTGCTGAAATTGTTTATAGATTTATTTCTAAAAATAATGAATTCGTAGAAAGTCATACTGGACTAGAAGATACATTGATAGAAAAAGAAATACTTGCTTATTGTTATAAACAACATAAAAAAATGGATAAGTTGCTATTTGCTTAATAGCAACTTACACCAAAAAGAAAGGATGCGGAAATGTGAAACATTTGTTCTATAAAATCAGATGCAAATTAATTGACCTAAACAATAAAAAAGTTGATGCTAAAATGGATAATTATTATTTTTTAAAAGATTTATGTGCATCTAATGGAGTTTTAGACCTTAACAAGTATTCAAGACTATTAAAAATGGTAAAAAGAAAATACAAATAATTTGTATTTTTTTTGT
>JAZRRZ010000014.1:0-30393 GCA_045651185.1 Christensenellaceae bacterium
GGTCCTGCTGGTCCGCAAGGTATCCAGGGTGAAACTGGTCCCGTAGGTCCCGCTGGTCCGCAAGGTATCCAGGGTGAAACTGGTCCCGTAGGTCCCGCTGGTCCACAAGGTATCCAAGGTGAAACTGGTCCCGTAGGTCCCGCTGGTCCTCAGGGTATACAAGGTGAAATCGGACCCGTTGGTCCTGCTGGCCCTCAAGGTATTCAAGGTGAAACTGGCCCCGTTGGTCCTGTCGGTCCTCAGGGTATTCAAGGTGAAGTCGGTCCTATAGGTCCCGTTGGTGCTCAGGGTATCCAAGGTGAAACTGGTCCAGTTGGCCCTGCTGGTCCACAGGGTATTCAGGGTGAAGTCGGCCCCGTAGGTCCCGCTGGTCCGCAAGGTATTCAGGGTGAAGTTGGTCCTATCGGTCCCGCTGGTCCACAAGGTATCCAGGGCGAAATTGGCCCTGTTGGTCCTGCTGGTCCACAAGGTATACAAGGCGAAACTGGACCTGTTGGTCCTGCTGGTCCACAAGGTATACAAGGCGAAACTGGACCTGTTGGTCCTACTGGTCCACAAGGTATTCAGGGCGAAGTTGGTCCTCAAGGACCTGCCGGCGGTGTTTTGAGTTATGCAGATTTTTACGCGTTGATGCCACCCGATAATGCAGCAACCGTTGCACCTGGAGCAGACGTCATTTTCCCGCAAAACGGACCTATCGGTGGTACTAATATTACAAGAATTGGCGTAGATTCGTTTGAATTAGGTCCTATCGGCACTTATCAAGTTTTATTTGAAGTAAGCGTTACCGAACCCGGTCAATTAATTCTAACTTCAAACGGTGTAGATTTAGACAACACACTTGCTGGTCGAGCAACAGGCACGTCGCAAATAGTCGGTATGGCGTTGGTGCAAACAACTACTGAAAATACAGTAATAACCCTTCGCAATCCCGCTGGTAGTCCTGCTGCACTTACCATTACCCCGTTTGCCGGTGGCACACGTTCCGCATCTGCCCATTTGATAATTATACAAATTCAATAGTTATAGCAAGTAAGCCCGAACTATTACGTTCGGGCTTACTTTTTTATATTGCTATCTTTTCTTTTTATCAGTTAAATCATAACTTAAAGAATGCTTGATAACTACAAAATGACGTTTCGGTTTATGAAACGACGTTATGTTTAATTTAGATTTTAATTTTCCACGATACAATTATAGCACTTTTTGAATCACGGGTGAAAAGCCTTTTCGTGCCCTTATTGTTCCCTTTCCGTGCCCTTTTTGTGTAAACTTAGTTAAAAAACTTCAATTTGGACGGCTTTCATTGCGTTTAAGGCTGTGCTGTGGCTCTCTTCGCTCACACCGGCACAGCAACTTGCGTCAACTTTGATTTTCACTTCTGGGAAAACTGCTTTTAATATCATTGCGTTAGAAATTACACAAATATCCGTGCAAAGCCCACAAAGTTCTATCTCTTCAATTTCTTCACCATACGATTTGATAACGTCGGGCAAATCTACGCTTCCAAAAGTTATTTTATCAACCACTTTATTTACATACGGCTTTAACTCGTCGCATATCTCCCAACCTGCTGTATCTTTAACGCAATGCTCAACGGGAAGTTTACGCCCCTCTTGCGTGCTTAAATAATCAGCAAAATGAGTATCTCGAGTGAAAATAACCGTTCCGTCGTAATTTTTAACTTTATCAACTACATTGGGAACTATCGCCTCTGCAAGTTTACTGCCAAGACTTCCCGTAATAAAATCTACTTGCATATCTATAACAATTAAAAATTTCATATTGTTTTCCTATATTTATTTGACTTTCAAACCGTCGGAGAATGC
Source organism: Christensenellaceae bacterium (assembly GCA_045651185.1). GTDB lineage: Bacteria > Bacillota > Clostridia > Christensenellales > Borkfalkiaceae > UBA1259. The sequence goes on from JAZRRZ010000014.1 coordinate 1,830, forward strand.
TTGTCCGACTTTTTCGCCAAGTGTGTAGTAACCGTGTCCGTCACAATCATAACAAATTGGTTTAAATTTAGTTAAGTCAATTTTGCCTTTTGCATCTAAAATACTATCGTCAACTGAAACATTTACAACCTCACCTATGCAAATTTCACTTTCAGTATCATAACTAACAAGTTTGCACTCCAACACAAGAGGAAGTTCTTCTATGATAGGAGCGTTTACAAACTCACTTTTTACCGTATGCCAGCCTGCTTTTTCTATTTTATTAGCAACGTCATTTGCAGAAACCACACCAACGTAGTCGGCAGGAATAACGTTTTTGTTATCAGCAATCGCAACTGTAAATGCCTTTGTTTTCAAAAGATTTTTAACAGTTTTATGCGTGGCAGAAAGGCAGATTGAAACTTGTGCAGTATCACAAACAGTTCCCCATGCAGCGTTCATTGCGTCGGGCGTTCCGTTCTCGTCATAAGTGCCAACGATTAGCACAGGCAACGGATAAATATATGCTTTTGGTTTTAGGTTCTTTCTCATAGTTTTTCTCCTTAAACACTTACTTGCAAATTAAAGTTTGTTTATTGTATACTTTTTATCTTCGACTCTATTTCCTTAATAACCGAAACGAACTCCTCATCACTTTTTCCCGTAGGATCGGACAAGCCCCAATCGTCATCAAAAGATCTACCGATAAACGGGCATCCAACGTCACACCCCATTGAAATTGCAACGTCGGGTAGCGGTATCTTATCAATGGTTTTACTATACTGTGTTTGCTCCATATCAATTCCATAAAGTTCTTTCATCAGCCTAACGGCATCTTGATTTATTTTCGGTTTGGTTTCCGTGCCAGCCGAGTAAAAGTCAAACTCATCGCCACGCAAATGCTTTCCAAGAGCTTCTGCAATTTGGCTACGGCAAGAATTATGAACACAAATAAACGCTATTTTCTTTTTCATTTGAAAGGACACCTCACACCGATACATTGATTGTTTTGAGCCGAATGAACACACTTGATTTCGCCAAGTTCCAATTCAACACCCAAAAATTCCTTAGTAAATTCAACGGCTTTTACGATGGAAATATAAGAATCACGTTTACAGCAACGCGGGCCACCGACTTCGCCTATTGCACTTAATGCAGAGGCGGTCATCTTATTCGACAACCCCCACGCTTCGTTTGCTAGAGGCGTAGAACCTGTTACGATGGACACGAACATTCCTGCACTCACTCCTGCCCCGCACGCTCCCCAAAAACCACAAGCACCACCTGGAACTTCCTTTCCACGTGCTTGCATTTCAAATAGTGCTTTTACAAGGTCAATATTGCCACCTGCGTTTTTATACGCAGTAAGGAGTGCTGAACCAACCATAACGTGATGTTCAGGTCCATGCATGTGGCAAAATGGCAATGCCATCATCTTTTGAATAATTTCAATCGGATTTTTAGAAGTCTCTTTTTGACACAAACCGATAATGCTATCCATTCCTTGCGTATGGCAATCATTACACACGTAATGTCCGTTTTCGCAAGCAGTTTTGCTGTTTTCTTTTTTGTGACAAATAGCACATTCCATCATCTCGTCGTTTTCTAAATATTTTAATGGCGCACCACAAATCAAGCATTCGTCTTTCATTAGTTTTCTCCTAGGATTAACTCTGTTAGTTTTTGTTAAATCCAAATTTTCTTGTCATTAAAACTTCTTTCCAGTGTGTTTCTCTTGCAATTATGTATTCGTTACCTAAGTTCATATTACAAACTTCTAATATTGAATACTTAAAATTATATTTATAATCTTCCCCATTTACTTTCAAAAGTTCTTTTAGTTCAACATTGCCACCGTGCCCGTCTTTTGCATAATTAGACCAACGTTGCCAAATACACTCATCACCATAAGCACTACCAACGTATTGTTTGCCAGATAATGTGTCAAGTACTAGATAAATACCCTTAACGTTAGTCAATGCAGATTTCCAAGAAATTATATTGTCAGAAACAATATGCTTTAAGGTTTTATAATCAATATTGACTCGGTCAAACCCTAAAAAATCAGTAAGAGCAACACGCTTATCTAAAATATGTGATAACGGCATTTTAGCAATAGGTTCGCCATTTTTTGGATCTAATTCTAAGACTGGATAAGACGCACGAAACTCTTTCTTAAACCTAAAAAATACTCTACCTATGTAGTCAGTCGCACAATCCGTTAATTCAGTCTCATATTTCCAGCCAGTCCACCCGTTATCTCTTGAAATTGGAATAGGTTGAACTGGTAAAACCTTATATATGCCACCAAACATCCAAATATCTTTATCATAATATATTAACGACAAAATATAATCTCTACCAAAATTCTTGTTAGTTTGACATTCTTGCCATTCCTTAAAGCCATCAATTAGAAAAGCATTATATGGTGCTTTTTTATCGTTAGAGCCTGTTGCAAAATGCACTTTATAATTGCAAAAATCTTCTTCTTTGATGTTTAATAATTCATGTAAATTTATCATTCGTATTCCCCTTTTTTATATTATACCTTTTTCTGCTATTTTTAAGATTTTATAAGACATTTATTGTAGCTTGCAATTACCACATTGTTAAAAGGCACAAACGTTTTATCTTTTGCCAAGTTGATATTCGCAAAATTTAGATAACGAGGTTATACTTTCATCTACAGATAATGAATACTGGCGTAAGTTGATTAACCCACAAGAAGTTATCCAAGCACAATGCGTATCCAGCTTTTTTGTGCAAAGCTCAGATAGTTTTTCTGGCATGACACCTTTGAAATAGTATAAGCACAATGTATCAAAATCCTCGTTTATATTATAAAAACTTTCCAGGTCAGATGTGGATATAGAATTTGCTATGTTTTCAAAAAGTCTTATCCAGTCTTCTGAAGAAAAACAGTAATGGTACATTGCAATCAACTCCCTTAAGCCCGCACCTCTATATCCATACTTCCTCCTTCTAATAATATATTCTACAACACAATTCGAAACAAAACTTGAACACTGAGAAATATCAATTACATTCTTAATTTCCATAAGCATACTAGACTGATTTCCATACACATCTAAAAATGTTGTAATGATTTTTTGCTCAATTTCCGCCGAATAACCATTTCGGCGTATTTCATCTACAATGTCATCTTTATGGCTTTTGGATTTCAGCACATAATTATCAATATCGCTTTGAAATTCAGGATCACAATTACCTAGTGCTTTTAGCTTCGCACGCAAAGTGGGGTCTTTAATTAACTTTATTATTCTGTAATTGTAGTGTTTCAAATGATCTATCTGGTTATAGCCATGTCTAATATTTGATTCTATTTCTTCACAAATCCAAGCATTAACAATTTTGTACAACGAAAGAAGCTCATTGTCCGAAAAGTCATTACTATAAATTTTTTTAAAATACACCTCTAAAAAATGATTTCGCCACCTATAGAAACCTTCAGGAGTATTTTTCAACTCGAACAAAGCATTAACATATTTTATTCCCAAATCCGTAGCTGTCTCAAAAAGATTCTCCTCAATTTCTCTAGACATTCGATTATCACCAATAGAGCTAGCCTTGTCTGAAATAGTTAATAATCGCAATCCTTGCTGATACAGTTTGTCCTCACTTAATGGTAAGATTTTATAGCATTCTAATATACCATCTAATGAGTAATCTTTATGATCAACGTAACCAAACAATTTGAATAAAATACATCTCTCAATTTTTTCTGCTTTTTCGGTTAATCTAAATTGTTTTAAGCGTTGAACAATATCCATGCCTAGATATTCAACATCTCCATAGGAAAAACCCCACAAAATACCGTTAGAACCACACCAATGCTCTACAATTTCCAAATAATCTTCTTCGGCTCCTGCAATACAAAACAGTTCACTTAATTCATTCACATATTTTGCCTCATCACATACAAACAAGTATTTTAATCTATGGCACAGCTCAAAGAGAGAATTCTTGTCTTTTTTGCAATGAGTATTAAAAATAACTGTTTTTAGAAATCGTATAACACTATTAGCATTACAATCATTGCTTGATCCATAGCCATGATTTCGTTCAAAATAAACAGTCTCAAATATTGACTTAATTTGTGCATTAATATTTAGGTTTTTTTCAAAATAATCTCCACATATTTTTTTTACAAGACTAAATTGATTAATTGCTGGTACATATCCCCTATCTTGCTCGTTTATTCGATTTTGTTGTAAAACGTCAAGATATAATTTGGGTATATCTGTTAATCCATTAAAATGTTTGTACAAGCAAAAATATGATTTTATATAGTAAAAAATTTTATCAGCCTTAAACTCAAATTCTTCTGATTCTAGAATCTCATTTTGCCTTGATAAAATTTCACTTTGAAGTTCTTTTACCCCGTAGCCATTCAAAATACCATAGACACAAAGATCTATTAAAGAAGAAATCGGTTTTTTATTGATGCCACCTACATATTTATTGCACAATAACTCATATGCTTTTTCCCCTAAATTTTTCGCATCACAAATTTTAAGCGTATAACTATTTAGAATTTCGGGCTGATAATATTTAAAAGAAAACGTCGTATTAATATCCTCAGCATTCGTATACTTTACACTTGCTTGAAGCCAACCATTTATAAATTTTAAATAATTAGAAGGTTCTGTATCAACATCCTGCTTCAAAATACTGGTGGAGAAAAAACGACATACGTATCCGCAATGTTCTATATATTCGCGATCGGAATCATCCTGGCTACCATTTAAGTATTCGATTAGTGTCGTTTCTTTTAAGTATTCTTCGTATATTTGATGTGCACGATCATAATCTCCTTTTTTCAGTAAAGTGTAAATATCATAAACAATAGTGTTAATTTTTTCTCTCACGGATAAATTATACTTTTCTGATTCTGTTTTCGTATTTATGGCTCTGTCATCGTAAAACAAATCACTCTTTTCGTTATACCGGATATTATTTATATATTGAGAAATTGTAGACGATGCAATAGAAACTTTATCAATATTTTCAAGCGTTCTTGATTCGATAACAAGTTGCGTTAATGCGTTAAACTGTCGAACGAGTTGATTAACAGATATTTTATACTGTATTGATTTGATTATATATTCTGGAGTAAACAAATCAAATATAATCTGCTTATTTTTCATTTCATAAGCCATTCCGAATAAAATATCATATTTAAATTGGGTTAAATCCTCATTTTCCGTTATCTTTTGATTAATTGATAATGCTATTGTTTCATAATTACTATTTACTATAACCGATTCCTTAAAATACAATCTAACATCATTATGAAATGTGTAATATGCATGAGAATCACAATCGATAAGAGGATACAATTGATTTAAAATCAAAACAACATCTTCTAATTGTGCTCCGCACATATTTGCTATATCCGAAGCCATAATTTTTTGAGAAGCAAATGCAAAAATCGTTTTTATTTTCAATAACAACGCTCCACCTTCAACAACTGATGAAACTATCCAATCATAATATCTGTCGATTTGACTATTTAATTTCCTTTCCTGTAAAGTGGTAATAATAGAATCAAAAGAATGTTTTGATTGAAGCCTTTTAACTTCTCTAACTGCGAATAAAACGTTGAGTGCATTATTTCCAACAACCGTAATTATGCTTTTCGATAAGGTACTTGTATCAACATTAGGAACACTAACCTCCTCGCTTGATAAAAGCATGGTCATATCTTCTTCTTGAAGTATAGGTAAATCTATATAATCCACGTCATTATTATTAATTAATCCAAGAGGATATTTGTCATTGATAGGTTGCCCTACCAAAATTATTTTTACATCACCATTTATTTCATGAGGAAGAGGCAATTGAGATAAAAAAGAATTTCGAGAATTACTCGCCCGTGCCGCATGATCCAATCCATCAATAAACAAATAACATGTGCGCCCCATAATTTTAGCATATTCTGGCAAATACTTTAGAACTATTTCCCTCATTTCCATCACAGATAAATAACTATAAATCAATGGAAAATCTAGCTTATACAGAAGATTATGCTTTTCAAAATACTTCTTTAATTGAGTCAATATACTACGCCAAAGCAAATCTCCCGTATAATACCCAGCATCATCACTAAAAGTCGGATGTTCTTTGTTTACCGGCAAATATGTGTAAAATCTAAAATCAACTATAGAATTGTCTAATTGCGACAAATAACTTACGAAATTTGTTTTCCCTGAACCAGGAAGTCCTTTAACAAAAAACATCTTTTTATCGCTCTTTTGTAATTGCGCTAAGAAGGCCTTTGCAAAGACTTTCCTTGAAGGAAAAATTGGTTTTTCGGGATATATTTCATAGTTAGGAATATAGGTTGAATCCGTACATAACGCAGCATAGATTTCCTCTCTAGTTATTTCTTGACATGCTCTTCTAGACGTTGACCAGTAACTTAACTTTGCTAATAGACTATCAGATGCTGCTTTTACAACTTCGTTTCTGTCTGTACCCAAAATCTGAGCAACATTCTCACGTATCCTAAGTTCAACAGCATCTAAATCTTCTTCGTGGTAAAATCTCAAAATTTTTACAAATTCAAAAGCATCATCTTCTAAAAATGCTATTTGCTCTTTAAACCAGTTAATCGCTGCATTTTCACTAGATTTTTTACTAATATAACCATAATTTGCTTGCAATTTGGGCAATACATAATTAACAAAGTTAGCAAATGAACACTTTTTCCCACTACCATAAGGTCCCCAACTGCGATTTGTTACAATGCGTATTTCTTTTATATTGTAGTTTGCCTTAGTAGTTTTCCATTCATTTGTCCATTTTTTTAGCATTGGACTTTCTTCACTCGTTAAAGTAGAATACGTAAAATTTTTGCCTTCCTCAGAATGTTTTACTTGAATATTGGTCATTGTTCCATCTGTATAATTCACAACCACATCATCTAATGATTGAAAGTCAACAGATTGTAAAACAACTGATTGGATTGTAGTATCAGTCATCATTTTCAAACATTCAAGCAAGCCTACTTCCCATTCATACCAGTAAGGAGTTCCACTACCCGCAATATACCTCATTGGTCCCACCTCTCATCAACTAAAGCACTAATTTTATAAAAATACAACTTAATCTCATCATCTGTAAAATTTATATGATATCCTCTTACTAATGAATTAATGAGATATTTTATAGATTCAGTATAATCATAACTATTTACATCTACACCTGATAATTTTAAAACATCCCTAACATATCTACAAAGCTCAGCATACGTAGTAGGTTTATATAAAGCAACATCTGATGCAAAAAATTTTCTAAGCCTTGATTGAGAATCAAGTATATTGCTGCAAAGTTTAATAAATGGACCATATTCATGAAAGACAGTATCACACATAAACTGCCATCTAAAGAAAAAGGAAGACCATAGTTTACCAGTTAAAACATCTATACTATAATCCACCAAGACATCTTTTAATTCTTTCGGCATACAGTTATATGTACCCTCAAAAAGAATTATCTTGTCATCATGTATATCAATTGGATATGCAAATTTAGAGGCCTTTTCCACTATTACATAACCACATATATGATAATATTTTTTTATTTCGTTAATAGCTTCTCGTTTTAACAAAATACTGCCGAATACAATATCATTATTATAGTTGTTTATGTCTAATTTTCTGAAACTTTGAATTGATTCATCAAATACTGATATTTCTTTAGCCATATATTATCCTTCACTTTACATCAAAATAATTTAACAACATTTTATATTGGTCTTGGCCGAAACGGCAAGTTTCAATTAAATAGTTCTTTTCTTCTTTCCATTCACGAAGTCCACGATAATAAAGCCACTTGTTTGCGTCATCAATATAAAATGGAACAAAGTTGTTTTTCAAACATTGCTTAAATGCTATAAGACGACCAATTCTACCGTTTCCGTCTTGGAACGGGTGGATAGACTCAAACCGATAATGGAAGTCAACAATGTCTTCAAAAGAAACTTTTTTAAGCGAATTATACCAAGTAATCAGTTTTTTAATTTCATTTGAAACACTTGCCGGTTTTGCAGTTTCAATTCCGCCAACCGTATTAGGTAACGTTTTATATTTTCCTGCGCCATAAGTTTTTGCGTGTTCAGTCCCCTCTTTCAAGATTTTCTGCAAAGTCAAAATAAACTCTTCAGAAAGTTCATCCATAGCTTTTTCGATAACAAAATCAATACATCTAAAATGGTTGTTCGTTTCCAAAATATCGTCAATGTGAATATTAGAAGGTAAATCACCAACTGTTTTAGTTTCAAAAATATATCTAGTTTGATCTTCAGTAAGTTTACTTCCTTCTATGTGGTTAGAATTATAAGTCAACTTTATTTGAGTTTCATGATATAATCCGCCACTGACTTTTAACTTCATTTCAATTTGTAAGGTTTTTAGAATAACATTATCATCAACCAAGTCCGAATTATTCACACCTAAAAACTCTGCAATCTTTTGAGCAACTTTATCATTGATATCTTCGACCTTACCGATTTTAGCAATCGTTCGCGATGAAATACCAAGTTCAGCGCATAATGCCGACTTAGTTACGCCTTTATCTTTAAGTAAAAGTTTTAATTTAGCTTCATTAATAACCATTTTTTCACCCATAAAACAAAAATCTTTACTTCTTATGGTAATATTATACACAAAAAGTAAAGATTTTGCAATGGTTTTAATATTAAAGTAAAGATTTTATCTAAATTAATTTATTCAAGGTTCTTAAATTTTTCACTTCCCAAAGCTGGCTTATTGAGTTCACATGGTCAATATGCCACTTTCCCAAAATGGTTCCCAAAGGTCATTTTTTTGCCTATTATGCCTAAATTTGCTGGGAAAGTTTGGGAAACCCTAGAAAATTGAAAAAGAAGATGGACAAAGTGTTTATCAGTTAATTTTTGTATGTTTCTAATTGTTTTTAGCTAAAAAAATGCCCGATTTTTGCAGTTTTTTGCGATTCTTCGATAATCAACGTTGTAAGACCCCGTTGGCCTTAAAATCCCTTGGAGTGACATCCATCCCGGTTCAAGTCTTTGTATAATATATTAATAAAACATCTTTTATTCAATAAGAAGTATTCAAATAAACACTTCTGGTGCGAACAACAGGACTTGAACCTGCACGAAGTTTATTCATTAGAATCTGAATCTAACGCGTCTGCCAATTCCGCCATGTTCGCATAATTATACCAAAACAATATAATTATATGTATTTAGAATTTATCGTTTTCTAATGAAACAACTGCTTGTGCATTTAGTTCAAGGTTAGCAAAATTTCTTAGTTTATATTGCAAATATCCTTCAGCGCCAATCATTGCGCCGTTATCAGTGCAATATCTTTTTTCAGGAATAACAAGTTTAATGTTTTTACCCTTAACAGCCTCTGCCAAACGCTCTCTAAGATAACCGTTAGCACCTACACCACCAGACACACAAATTGTATTATAACCAAATTTCTTAGATGCAAGTAATGCCTTTTGAACAAGCACGTCTATTGCTGCGCATTGAAAACTGTTAGCAACATCTGCCTTGTTTATTTCGTTTCCTCTTTCAGTTTCATTATGAACATAATTTATAACAGCAGTTTTTAAACCACTATATGAAAAATCAAACTCTCCACCATCATAATTTTTAAGCATTTTTGGAAGTTTAATAACGTTTTTGCCTTCTTTTGCTAATCTTTCAACATTTGGGCCACCTGGATAACTTAATCCAAGCACCCTTGCGACCTTATCAAACGCCTCACCGACAGCATCGTCAAGCGTGCTGCCGAGAACTTGCATATTATAATAATCCTTAACAGCAACTATTGCTGTGTGCCCACCACTTGCAAGAATAGTAATAAATGGTGGTACTAAATTTTTATCAGCAATATATGATGCCGCAATATGTCCCCTAATGTGACTTACTGGGACAAGCGGTTTATTACAAGAAAACGCTAGCGCCTTTGCAAAAGACACTCCAACAAGCAAAGCGCCTAAAAGCCCTGCACCCTTTGTGACGGCAAAAGCATCTATGTCATCTAAGGTTAGGTTAGCACTATTTAGTGCTTCTTTAGTTGCATTTAAAATTGCCGTTGTGTGAGTTCTTGATGCAATTTCAGGCACAACACCACCAAACTTAGCGTGCTCAGTTGCCGAGCTAATTATTTTTTCGGCAAGAATTTCTCTGCCGTTTTTAACAATTGCAACAGCCGTTTCATCACAAGATGTTTCTATGCCCATGATTATTGGATTTTCTTTTAATTGTGTTTTTTCTATTTTTTCAAAATATGTCATTGTGATTTCTTCAAATAATCGTTAATAAATGCTTGTATATTTCCGTTCATAACCGAATTAACGTCACTGCTTTCAAAACCTGTACGATGGTCTTTTACAAGCGTATATGGGCAGAATACATAACTGCGAATTTGACTGCCCCACTCTATCTTTTTAATTTCGCCCTTTATGTCTTGGTCACGCTCTAAACGTTCTGCTTCTCTTTTTTCAATAAGCTTACTTATAAGCATACGCATAGCCATTTCTTTGTTTTGAGTTTGGCTACGCTCATTTTGACAAGCAACGACTATGCCTGTTGGCAAGTGAGTAATTCTTATTGCCGAGTCAGTTTTGTTTACGTGTTGACCACCTGCGCCTGATGCACGATAGGTGTCGATCTTTAGTTCTTCTGGGCTAACTTTTATTTCTCCCTCATCTTCAATTTCGGGCATGACTTCTAGCGAGGCAAATGACGTATGTCTTCTTTTATTAGCATCAAATGGCGAAATTCTAACCAATCTATGCACGCCTTTTTCTGCCTTTAAATATCCATAAGCAGAATCGCCCTCAATCTTAAATGATACAGATTTTATGCCTGCACCATCGCCTTCTAAGCGGTCAAGTTCAGTTAACTTATATCCACTTTTTTCTGCATAGTACATATACATTCTATAAAGCATTTCAGTCCAGTCACAAGCTTCAGTACCCCCTGCACCAGCGTGCAATGTTAATAGGGCGTTGAGTTTGTCATACTTGCCTTTTAAAAGCGCTGCAAGGCGCATTTCTTCAATTGTTTTTTCTATAGACGAAAGTTCATCTCCAACTTCATCTAAAATGCTTTCGTCATTTTCTTCATTAGCAAGTTCAATAATTTCAAGAGCATCGTTAATTATTTTATCTGCCCTATCAAATGCCGAAACCTTATTTGAAAGCCTTGCAATATCCTTTGATATTTGCTGAGATTTTGCAAGGTCTGTATAAACTTCAGGAAGTTGAGAAAGTCTTTCTTTTTCTTTTAGTTCTGCTCTTAACGAATCCAAGTCAAAGAGAGTGTCCCGTTTCCAAAAGGATACCTTTTAATTCTTTAATTTTTGCTAAATATTCTTCAGCCTTTAACATAATAACTCCTCTTATTAAAATTAATCGCTTTTAAGGATTATTTGTTTTGACCACAGCAATTTTTATATTTTTTGCCAGAACCACAAGGACATGGGTCATTTCTGCCAATTTCTTGCTTTGCAACTCTTTTATGAATTACAGGTCCAGACGCTTGATTTGTTTGCATATTTTCTTGTCTTTCTTGTTTTTGTGGCATTCTTTGAAGTTCAGCCTTTAAAAGCAATGTGACTGTATCGTCTTGAATAGATGCAGTTAAGTCTTCAAACATTTCAAAGCCTTCTTTCTTATATTCAAGAACAGGGTCAACGTTGCCATAACCTCTTAAACTAATACCCTTTCTTAGTTGGTCCATAGAGTCTATGTGGTCTATCCATTTTGTATCAATATTACGGAGCAATACCATTCTTTCAATTTCTGTATAATCAATACCTTGCTCTTTGTATCTAGCAATCTTATCTTCATAAACGTTAATTGTTTCTTCGGTAAGTTTTGTAAGCAAATACTCGTAATCCCAGTTGTTTGCGCGCTCTTTTGTCACAAATTGGCTATCTTTTGGCAACAACCTCATTTCAATAGCACTATTTAATGCTTCTAAATCCCAAGTTTCTGGTTTGTTTTCATTACTAATTACAGAGCCAACTATATACCTTACAAAATCAGGAATAAGATTGAGAATATCCTTATGCACATCGTCATCTTTAATAACTTTCATTCTTTCAGCATACATAACTTCACGTTGTTTATTCATAACGTCATCATATTCTAACACGTGTTTTCTTATGCCAAAGTTCTTACCTTCAATTGTTCTTTGTGCATTTTCAATACTTCTTGAAAGCATTTTTGATTGCATTGGTTGATTTTCATCAACTCTAAAGAAATCGTAAATTCTTTGCATCTTATCTCCACCAAAACGCTTTGCCAAGTCATCTTCTAGTGAAATAAAGAATATTGAAGAACCTGCATCACCTTGACGACCACTTCTACCACGAAGTTGGTTATCAATACGGCGTGATTCGTGACGTTCTGTTCCTAAAATGTGCAAACCACCGGCTTCAACTACTTTTATCTTTTCTTCATCAGTTTGAGTCTTTAATTTATCATAAATTTCTTTGTAATGATTGCGAACTTCTTTTACGTCTTCAGGAATATTTGCGATAAACGAAGTTGCAAGTTCAATTACATCATCAGTAATGCCTTCTTCTCTTAATTTTCTCTTTGCCAAGAATTCAGGGTTGCCACCGAGCAAAATATCAGTACCACGACCAGCCATGTTGGTTGCAATGGTGACAGCACCTAATCTTCCTGCTTGAGCGACAATGTCTGCTTCCCTAGCATGGTTTTTAGCGTTTAAAACGTTGTGTTTTACCCCATTTTTAATGAGCATCTTAGAAATTTCTTCTGATTTTTCAACAGTGACCGTACCTACAAGGATAGGTTGACCTTTTTTGTGTCTTTGAATAATTTCTTTAATTATTGCCCTGTTTTTGCCGTTTGCAGTTTTGTAAATTATATCAGGCATATCAATTCTTGCAACAGGTTTATTTGTTGGTATTTCTAAAACGTCTAAACCATAAATTGCCCTAAACTCTTCTTCTTCGCTCTTAGCCGTACCTGTCATACCAGATAATTTTTTATAAAGACGGAAGTAGTTTTGGAAAGTTATAGTTGCATATGTTTTATTTTCATTTCTAATCTTTACACTTTCTTTTGCTTCAATTGCTTGGTGCAAGCCGTCAGAATATCTTCTACCAATCATAAGACGACCTGTAAATTCATCAACGATTATTACTTCACCGTCAGAAACAACGTAGTCGTTATCTCGTTTGAAAATATAGTTAGCCTTTAATGCTTGTTGAATATGGTGAGAAAGTGTTGCGTTTTCAATATCAGAAAAACTGTTAAGACCAAAAAAACTTTCGGCTTTTTTAGCACCAGATTCAGTTATCTGAACGCTCTTTTCTTTTATATCAATAGTAAAGTCTTTGTCTAAAACAAGAGTTTTAACAAATTTGTTTGCCGTGATGTATTTATCGCTTGATTCTTGCCCTTTGCCAGAAATAATGAGTGGTGTTCTTGCTTCGTCAATCAAAATAGAGTCAACTTCGTCCACGATTGCAAAGTTTAATACCCTTTGAACCATTTGTTCTGTCTTGGTTTTAAGATTATCTCTTAAATAGTCAAAACCCATTTCATTATTAGTGCCGTAAGTAATATCACAAGCATACGCTTTTTTCTTATCTTCATCTTGCATGCCTGTAATTGCCACACCGACTGTTAATCCTAAGAATTTATACACTTTACCCATCCACTCAGCGTCACGACTTGCAAGATAGTCGTTTACAGTGACAATATGAACGCCATTTCCACTAAGTGCATTTAAATATGCAGGCAATGTTGCAACCAAAGTTTTACCTTCACCCGTTTTCATTTCAGCAACTCTACCTTGATGCAAACATATACCACCGATTATTTGAACTTTATAGTGTTTCATGTTAAGAACACGGAAAGCGGCTTCTCTAACAACGGCAAACGCATCACACAAAATATCATCAAGAGTTTCGCCTGCTTTTAATCTACCACGCAAAAAGTCTGTTTGCTCTTTAAGTTCTTCATCTGTAAATTTAGAATATTTTGGTTCTAATGCGATAACTTTGTCAGCAAGTTTATCTAATTTTTTTAAGTTTCGGCGTCCTTCACCACCGAGGATATATCTAAATAATCCCATAAAACTACTCCTAAAATTTATCAATATTTATCAATTGGTGGCGTGCTTGCCACCGTTATTAAATTTACTACTTTAGCACCAGCCCTTTTAAGCCTGCTTGCAATTATTTGTGCTGTTGCACCTGTCGTTGTCACGTCATCAACTAGTAGAATACATTTATCTACTATTGATTTTTTATCAACTACTCTAAACGCATCATCTAAGTTCTTTAACCTTTCAACCCTTCCTAATGTTGCCTGCCTTTTAGTGTCTTTAACCTTTTTCAAGCACTCTAAAACTGGCACGTTTATTCTTTTAGACAACTTTTCTGCTAACAATTTTGATTGATTATAGCCACGCTTCTTTTCAGCCTTTTCAGTCATTGGAATATAAACCAAATAGTCGGAATTAAAGTAATTTTGAAAGTAAACCGAAGACAATTCTTTTGCAAAATAATCAATAACGTAAATTGCATTATTATATTTTGCATCTTTAATCAACTTGCTTATAGGATAGGCATAACTAAAAGCACTTCTGCACATATCCAAATCAACTAAAACGTTTTTGCAAGTTGAACAATAATTTTCAAAGGCAATAATCTTTCTTCCACAATGCGCACAAATTGGCCCGTCGTTATATGGTAATTGTTTTTTGCAGTATTCACAAAAACTTTGCCCTTCAAACACTTCTTTTCCACACACTAAACATTTCCAATGCGGATTGTAAAAATATTTATTAAAGAAATTCTTAAAAAATTGCTTAATACTCATGAATTTACAAGTATTTCTTTAAATCGCACACTCTATCGGTTTTTTCCCAACTAAATTGTTCTTTGCCAAAATGTCCATAGCTTGCAGTATCAGAGTATATTGGCTTTCTTAAATCAAGTTTTTGTATAATTGCAGATGGTCTTAAGTCAAATTCTTTTACAACAATCTCTGCAAGTTCTTGGTCAGAAAGTTTTCCTGTTCCAAAGGTATTAACCAAAACAGACACAGGTTTAGCCACGCCGATTGCATAAGCAAGTTGAATTTGGCACTCGCTTGCAAGTCCTGATGCAACAATGTTTTTGCACACGTATCTTGCCATATATGTTGCAGAACGGTCAACCTTTGTTGGGTCTTTACCACTAAATGCCCCACCTCCGTGTGGACATTTTCCACCATAGGTATCAACAATAATTTTTCTGCCTGTAAGTCCAGAGTCACCTGTTGGGCCACCTACTTCAAATCTACCTGTTGGGTTAATAAAATACTTAGTGTCTTGGTCTAGATATTCTTTTGGTAAAACTTTATCTATAACAAGTTCTTTCAAATCCTTTCTAAGTGTATCTGTTGAAACGGTGTCATCATGTTGAGATGATAAAACAACGGCATCAATTCTTTTAACTTTGCCGTTATAATATTCAACGGTCACTTGTCCTTTTCCGTCTGGTCTTAAATAACTTAAGGTTCCGTCTTTTCTAACTTCTTCAAGTTTTTGACAAAGTTTATGCGATAGACTAATAGGAAGTGGCATAAGTTCTTCAGTTTCACAGCAAGCATAACCAAACATAATGCCTTGGTCACCTGCCCCTAGTTTATCAAAATCGTCGCCACCTTGTTTTGCTTCAAAAGAGTTATCAACACCAAGCGCAATGTCTGGACTTTGTTTGTTAAGTTTAACTAAAATTTCAACATCATCTGCGCTAAAGCCTGTCCCTTTGTCAGTATATCCTATGCGAGCAATAACATCTCTTGCAACCTTTTTTACATCAACAGTTGCATTAGAAGTTATTTCACCCATTATTAAAACAAACTGAGTTGTTGCCGAGCATTCGCACGCAACACGAGAATTTGGGTCGCCTTTTAAATATGCGTCTAAAACAGCATCTGAAATGTTATCACATACTTTATCAGGATGCCCTGATGTCACACTTTCACTTGTAAAAAAATTCTTCATAATATTATTCTTCCGTTTAGTACAATTTTTCACTATTAAGTTATTATACACTAAGTGCATATTAATGTCAACTTTATATAATTAATTACTTTAAAGAAATTTACTTTATTTTTGACATTTTTCGAAAGATTTTTTCAAGTTTTAACATAATTTTTTGGCATCAATTTCATATTGACTTTAGTGTCAATTTTTTGCTGTTTTTTTAAAATTTATACACTTTATTAGTTGACTTTTTTATGCTTAAATATTATAATTGATTTTGTTGACTTTCGTGTCAATTTTAATATAAAAAAGTGAAGGTAAATTATGCAAAAAGATAAAATGCAACAGTCTTGTGTTGCCGATATGCGAAAAAACGATTTAATAATTAGTGCGTTAAAAATGTTTTGCAAAAAAGGTTATCACTCGACAACTATCAATGATATTGTAAAAAAAGCAAAGTGTAGCCACGGACTTTTTTACCATTATTTTAAAAATAAAAAAGAGTTATTTGATGCCGTGTGTGAAACGCGTGGCAAACACATGATGTACTTTCTTGACAAGGTTTTAGAAGAAGACTCTAATTTTGTTGACAAACTTATTCGCCTTACAGAATATACTTTTAACAACATGAAAAATGACCAAATTTTTGCTTACAGATATTACTTTTTTGTTTCAAGAATATTTGAAAAGGCTGAAAACAACATTATGCCACCAAAAGACAAGGTTCCACCTCACCTAAGAATGAGTGAGTTTTTTGAAAAAGGGATTGAAAGCGGGGATTTTCACGATAAATACTCGCCAAGAGAGTGTGCACGTATATATAATTGTATAGTGCAAGGTGCAACACTAAATTTCATTCTATGCCCAAAAGAGTTAAAACGCTCTTTTAACTTCCCGTCAACTCAAATAATTTCCGATATATTTAGAAAGGAGAAATAAAATGCCAAAACAAAGTAATACACAAATAAACAATAGTTTTTTCGGTTCAGTAAGAGTATTATCACGCTCTATTAGAGAATATAAAAAACCATCTTTTCTTGCTCCACTATTTGTTGCAATGGAAGTTGTTTTAGAGTGCTTAATTCCTTGGATAATGAGTTTGTTATTAGAAGCAATGAGATTTCTTTCTGGTGATGTTGAAATCTCTAACCTATCTATCCTTGTAAAAAAGATTTTATTCTTTTTATCAAGTGATGGCAGACCACAACTTCTTTCTACAATTCTGTTTTTTGGTGCAATTTTAATCACCTGTGCTTTTTTATCGCTAATTTGTGGATTTTTATCTGGTAAATTCTGCGCAATTGCCTCAAGTGGATTTGCAAAGAATTTAAGAAAGGATATGTATTATAAAATTCAAGAATATTCTTTTTCTAACATTGACAAATTTTCATCTTCAAGTTTAGTGACAAGAATGACAACCGACGTCACAAACGTTGAAATGAGTTATATGATGATTATAAGAACTGCTGTGCGCTCGCCATTTATGCTAATCTTTTCACTTGTTATGTCGTTTATTATTAATGCAAGAATGGCACTCATTTTCATTTGCACAACACCTGTTTTAGCGTTAGGATTGTTCTTAATAATGAGAAAAGCGATTCCATTCTTTAATAAAATTTTCAAAAAATACGATAAACTTAACCAATCTGTTGAAGAAAACATTAAAGGTATGCGTGTTGTCAAATCTTATGTAAGAGAAGATTTTGAAAAAGAAAAATTTAATAAGGCTTCTTCTAATGTTAAAAATGACTTTACTAAAGCCGAAAAGATAATTGCTCTTAACACTCCACTTATGAACTTTTGCTCATATGGTGGCTTAATTGCAATTTACATAGTTGGCTCTATCCTAATCATCAATTCAAAAAATACTCTTTTGAAATGGACAGAACTTCAAAGTTTTATGACTTATTCTTTCCAAATGCTTATGAGTTTGATGATGCTTTCAATGATTTTTGTCACACTTATAATCTCAACAGCAAGTGCAAAACGTATTGCTGAAGTTTTACAAGAACAAAGCACAATTACTTCAAAAGAAAATGCCGAAACCCAAATAAAAGACGGAAGTATTTCTTTTGAAAATGTAAACTTTAGATATAATGGCAATTCTCATTATGCCCTAACCGATATCAACCTTAAAATAGAAAGTGGTCAAACCGTTGGTATTATAGGCTCAACTGGTAGCAGTAAAACAACGCTAATAAGCCTTATTCCAAGATTATACGACGTGGAAAGTGGCATTGTAAAAGTTAGTGGCATTGACGTTAGAGAATATGACGTGGAAAGTTTGAGAAACGCAGTTGCTGTAGTTTTACAAAAGAACGTTCTTTTCTCAGGCTCTGTTCGTGACAACATGAAATGGGGCGACAAAAACGCTAGCGACGAAGAAATTATAAAAGCGCTTGAACTTTCTCAAATTGGCAATTTTGAACTTGATAAACACATTGAGCAAGGTGGCGCAAACGTTTCTGGTGGACAAAAACAAAGACTTTGTATAGCAAGAGCACTTCTTAAAAAACCTAAGATTTTGATACTTGATGATTCTACGAGTGCCGTTGATACTAAAACTGATGCCCTTATCAGAAAAGCATTTAAAGAATATATCCCTGAAACCACAAAGATTATAATTGCCCAACGTATTGCATCAATTCAAGAGGCTGATATTATAGTAATATTAGACGGTGGAAAAATCGTTGCGTCAGGCACACATGATGAACTAATTAGAAACAATGAAATTTATCAAGAACTTTACTATTCTCAAAACAATGCTGAGTCTAATAAGGTTAAGCAAATGGTTGTAAACGAAAAGGAAGGTAAATAATTATGGCAAGAGGATTTAATATGAGAGGTATGGGTAAACACAAAGGTGGCCCAAGACCTAAAGCAAAAAAAGGCACACTTAAAAGACTCTTAAAACTTTTATTTACTCAAAACAAGGCACAATTAATTGGGGCTAGCATATGCCTTGTTTTAGCAGGCATTACAGGCGTTGCCAACTCTATCTTCTTACAAGAAATTTTAGTGCTTATAGAAAGAGGCGTTAAAACAAGCCTTGGTGAAGTTTGGGCTGGTCTTGTCACAATATTTGTCACAATGGGCGTGGTTTATTCTACCTGTCTTATTTGTAATTTTTTACAAACACGATTGATGGCTGTTATTACCCAAAAATTCTTACACCAAATGCGTACGGCTGTTTTTGATAAAATGCAATCTTTACCTATAAGATATTTTGACACACACCTAACAGGCGATATTATGAGTTCTTATACCAACGATACAGATGCTTTAAGGCAACTTGTTTCTCAAAGTATTCCTCACCTATTCACTTCTGCAATCAGTATAATTACCTTGCTTATTATAATGTTTAGCAAAAGTTTGTGGTTATCTCTTGTAATTTTTATGGGCGTTGCATCAATGACTTTCGTCACTAAAATTGTGGGTGGAAACAGTGCTAAATACTTTATTAAACAACAAATTTCCTTGGGTGAAGAAGAAGGCTTTATTCAAGAGATGATTCAAGGCCAAAAAGTTGTTAAAGTTTTCTGCCACGAAGAACAAGCAAAAGTTGACTTTGACAAAAAGAATAATAAATTATGCTCGGACGCAACAAACGCGCACAAGTTTGCCAATGTTTTAATGCCTATTATGGGTAATATCGGAAACATATTATATGTTTTACTTGCCTTTATCGGTGGTCTTTTAGTTGCATTAAACGTTCCAAACATTTCCCTATCAGGTATAGAAAGAGATGCAACAAAGTTCCTTATCATTATTATTTCGTTTTTGCCAATAAGCAAACAATTCACCGGCAACGTTAGTCAATGCTCTCAACAAATAAACAGTATCGTTATGGGGCTTGCCGGCGCATCAAGACTTTTTGAACTTTTAGACCAAGAACCAGAAACTGATGATGGTTATGTCACGCTTGTACCTTGCACAATTGATGACAATGGAAATATTACCGAAACTAAAGAAAGAACAGGCAGTTGGGCTTGGAAACACCCACACAAAGCAGATGGGTCTATCACTTATACAGAACTTAAAGGCGATATACAACTTTTTGACGTTGATTTTGGCTACACGCCTGAAAAAATTGTTTTGCATAACATTAGCCTTTACGCGCACCCTGGTCAAAAAATTGCCTTTGTTGGTTCTACTGGTGCAGGTAAAACAACTATTACCAACCTTTTGAACCGTTTTTACGACATTGCAGACGGTAAAATTAGATATGACGGTATAAATATTAACAAGATTAAAAAGGCTGATTTAAGGCGTTCTTTAGGTATTGTATTACAGGATACGAACTTGTTTACAGGAACTGTTATGGAAAATATTAGATACGGCAGATTAGACGCTACTGACGAAGAGTGTATTAAGGCCGCAAAACTTGCATATGCAGACGAGTTTATATCTAAACTTCCAGATGGTTATAATACAATGCTAACAACCGATGGTGCAAACCTTTCTCAAGGACAAAGACAACTTCTTTCTATCGCTCGTGCAGCCGTTAAAGATGCACCTGTTATGATACTTGATGAAGCAACGTCTTCTATTGATACAAGAACAGAAGCACTCGTGCAAAAAGGCACTGATATGCTTATGGAAGGCAGGACTGTTTTTGTTATTGCACATAGACTTTCAACCGTTCAAAACTCAGACGTAATTATGGTGCTTGAAAACGGAAGAATTATTGAACGTGGCTCTCACCAAGAACTTATTGACAAAAAAGGCAAATATTATCAATTATACACAGGAGCATTTGAACTTGAGTAATACATGCTTGCTTTGCCCAAACAAGTGCAAAGTTGACAAAACTAAATATAAAGGTATTTGTGGCACGGATAATAATATTACCATTGCAAAAAATTATTTACACAAGTTTGAAGAGCCTATTATTAGTGGTAAAAATGGTTCGGGCACGGTGTTTTTTTGTGGTTGCTCACTAAAATGTGTTT
Organism: Christensenellaceae bacterium; assembly: GCA_045651185.1. GTDB lineage: Bacteria > Bacillota > Clostridia > Christensenellales > Borkfalkiaceae > UBA1259. Next base: position 22,803 of record JAZRRZ010000014.1, read on the forward strand.
TTTGCCAAAACTATGAACTTTCTCGCTCTATGCGTGGCAAAGTTATTACCACACACCAACTAGCCGAAATTTTTAACGAGTTAGAAAATATGGGTGCTCATAATATAAATCTTGTAAATCCTACACACTATTCTGACCAGATTGTTGAGGCACTTAAAATTTATAGACCAAATATCCCTATTGTTTACAACACTCACGGATATGAAAACATTGAAGTTTTAGAAAAGTTAAATGATTATATTGATATATACTTGCCTGACATTAAATTCTTTTCGCCTGCTTTGTCACAAAGATATACTAAAAAAACCAACTATTTTGAAGTGGCAAGCAAGGCTATAGAATATATGGCAAACTCCAAACCATTTGTTTTAGGTGATGATAATTTGCTTAAAAGTGGCGTTATCGTACGGCATTTAGTGTTGCCACAAGCCACTTCTGACAGCAAGAAAATTCTTGATTGGTTTGTTAACATAAAAGATAAGGCATATATAAATATTATGAGTCAATATACACCTTTTGGTGATATAGATTGCTTCCCTGAACTAAAACGAAAACTAACCAAAAGAGAATATGAAAGTGTTCTTGACTATGCAATAAGCCTTTCTATTGATAATATGTATTATCAAGACGCTAAGAGCGCAAGCACCGAATATATTCCTAAGTGGGATTTTTAACACTATATTACACATAAAAGAACGCAAAAGTTTGTGCGTTCTTTTTTTGTCCTATTCACTATCACCTTTTATTTAACCTTTTACATATATATAAATGGAAAATAATAAGGAGGGGTTTATGAATCCGTTTGAACAAAAAAGCATTAATTTATTAGGAAGTTTTCAAAACTGGAAACAACTTTATCCAAAGTCATATGACAAGCAAGAGGTTGACCCTTATACTAAGACTAGAATTATACTTATGAACGGCACGGAATTTGAAGCAAACTGGTTTTCGCATAATTTTGCTAGGCATATAACTGACAATGATTTGAGAAGAGAACTTTCAGTCACTCGCTCGATTGAAAAACAGCAACAAATAAAGATTTCACTACTTAAGCCTTGCAATGAAAGTGCCTTAGAACACACTATTTCATACGAGCAACTTGCCGTTGATTTAACAGCAGAACTTGCAAAAAGAGAAAGCGATTGCTATGTTAAAAAAGCACTTGATTTCGCCCTTTTAGAAGACTTTGACCACCTTTATAGATACTCTAATTTGCTAGAAATGGAACAAGGCTTACAGGCTGAACGCTTAGTTGGTAAATATACTGAGATTATGCCTGCACGCCCAACCATCTCTCATCATCGCTTTAATAAAGATAACGTTAAACGCAACATAGATTCAAAAGTTGCCGACAAACAAACCGTGCTCAACACTATGATAATCAGCGCTGCAGAACAACAAACGATGAACTATTATATGAACATAACAAATCTTGCCACTAACGATTTATCAAGAAAACTTTATATGGAAATTGCTCAAGTTGAAGAAGAACACGTGACTCAATACGAATCGCTTATGGATTCAAGTGCAACGTGGCTTGAAATGCTTTTATGGCACGAATATTGCGAGTGTTATTTATATTGGTCTTGCTACGTGACCGAAACTGATGCATATATTAAAGCGCTTTGGGAAGAAAACTTAGAAATGGAAATTGCTCACCTACACAAAGCAGCCGAACTATTGCAAAAATACGAGAATAAACACTGGCAAGAAGTTATCCCAGACGGCCAATTCCCTGCACCTATATCTTTACACGAAAATATTGAATACGTGCGAAATATCCTTGATACAACCGTTCAATACACAGGTCTATTAGAAGACTATGTAAACGTTAATGAACTCCCAAGCGATGCAAACTTTTTCCAATATCAAAAGATTATTAATCCAAGCATTGAAATAGTGCCAAGCCACTTAGTAATTGATGCTCATATCAGAGGCTTTGGCAAAGATTATCGCTTTGAAGTTGCACCTAACCCTATTAAAGAACTTCGCAATAGAACTTCTGATAATACTCAGGTTGGAAGAATTCCTTACACGGCAAATAGCACAGACTTTTTCTGCAATTATTTTAAGGATAAAAAGTAAAATATAAACTCTATAACACAATAAAAAAGCGACCTTTTTGGTCGCTTTTTCTATTTTTGTATATTCTATTTAATTTCCGTTCTACTAATTTCTGTTAAGCCTTTTTTGTTTGTTTTTGCTTTCTCATTTACGTTTGTTTTGTTGAAAATTTTATTTCTAAATCTATAAACAACCATACCAGCAATTAGTAAAACTGCACCTAAAACGATTATCAAAATAACTTCAACAGGCCAAGTGATAAGTTTTATTTTATACCACATTTCATTTATACGGATTAAATCTTTTTGTTGAAATTCTTGCATAACAACACATCTTGCAATAGTTTCTTCATCAGCATATTGTGCGTAAAGCTGTCCACCAACAACTGATGAATTTATTATATAATCATTTCCCGTTATTCCTTCTGGGTCAAAGAAATATTTTAAGTCAACTTGATTTTCGCCATCGTCATCATAAGCATCTTGCACGTATTCAAATACGTCATCTCCACCAATGCAACTTGTATAGCCGATATATTCCATATTCCTTATTGCTATTTGTGGGTCTGCAATAAAATCTAAAAACTTAAGCGAATTTTCAACGTTTGCATTTTTAGCCATTACCCAACCGTCAAACCACAGGTTTGAGCCTGTTTCTGGCACAACATAACCAAGTTCAACATCTGCTTCTTCACCTTCATAGATAGCGTATGCAGCATCACCACTCCATGCAAAGTTGATATCAATTTTACCTGTTAAAATGTCATTTTTACCAGCATCAACTTCAAAACTATATAAGTTGTCTTTAAGTTCAATCAATGCTTTTTGCACTTCGTTTACGGTCTTTTCATCTGTTCTATTGAAAATTTCAGTTAGTTCTTGTTTATACTCTGCCTTTGTAATAGAGCCTTGTTCATAACGACTTTTAAGTTCATATAGTTCATCTTCATAAACAATGGCAATTGCCATAATATAAGTATCACGAAGGCTATCTTTTATGGTAATCTTATTAGAAAACTTTTCTTCATAAAGATTTGTCCACTTGGCAAGTTCTTCTGCCTCGATATTAGAAGCATTATAAAGTAAGCCCATTGTGCCCCACATATATCCAGTTGCATATGCTTTTTCATCACCATTGTTATCAATGATGTTCAAGCCCAAATCTTCAAACACACTTTTTATGTATGGAGAAGCATAATCTTGATAATTTTGTGGAACTGGATATGGTTTAATAAGATTTTCACTTTTCATTTGAAGAATCATGTATTCAGATGGACAAAGTAAGTCACACGCATTAGGGTTTTTTATTAGTTCGTTATACATTTCTTCACAGGTTGCAAAAGTTTGGTAATTAACTTTTATGCCTGTTTGTTCTTCAAATATATCAAGAACGCTTGATTCAAGTTCTTCTGGGGTAAAGATAGAATTCAAATACTCGCTTGCATCATCTGCGCTGTCATAACCTTCATCAATATAGTCTTCCCAACTGAAAACTGTTATTTCATTAACGCCACTATCTGCTTTTACAGTCTTAGTATTATTAAACATAAAAAGATTAGAAAAAGAAATGAGCGTAAAGACTGTTAAAAAAATGAAAATACAAAATTTATTTACTAAACTTTTCATCTTACACCTTCCTCTTCGCTTCTGCATCTTTTTTCTTTGCAACAAAGTTCATTGCTAAAACAATGATAAGTGTTATTACAAAGATAATAGTTGTAAGTGCCCTATAAATAGGAATTGTTTTGCCAGACTGTTCAGTTGCATGCGCTAAAGCCTTATAAACTGCAGTAGAAATCGTGTCATAGCCGAGTGGCGCAAGCATTGCCGTTATTATATAGTCGTCAAGCGACAATGTTATTGATAACATAAAACCTGTAAAAATACCTGGCAATATTTCAGGTAAAATTACTTTAACTAATGCCTGAAATGGAGTTGCACCAAGGTCAAGCGCCGCTTCGTAAAGAGATGAATCCATTTGCTTTAATTTTGGCATAACAGAAAGCACTACAAACGGTGCAGTTAAAATTATATGACCTAGATATAATCCAAAAATTGAACGATTTGACAATCCTAAAATAATAAATAGCATAACCAAAGCGCATGCTGTGACCACTTCGGAATTTACTACAGGAATTTGGGACATGCCTTTTACTGCCTTACCTGCTTTACCCTTGCTGTAATATATACCTATTGCACCAAGTGTGCCTAATATGGTTGCAATAGTTGCTGAAACAATTGCAAGAAGAAGAGTGTTAAATATAACGTCTTTAACTTCGCTTAATCCAGCATACCAAACTAGTGAGAAGTTTCCCCAAACACCCATAACTCTTTCGCTATTAAAACTTGCTATTATTAAAATGAAAATTGGGATATAGATAAATGCTAGAACGATAAAAATATATGAGGTTTTTATAAACTTTTTCATTATAAATTTGTCCCCCTTAAGTTATTATCACTCTTAAATCCACCGGTAAATAGCATTGTCACAAACATTATAATTAGTAAAATAAGTGATATGGTTGCACCACCATTTGTATTAATCATAGTGCCGTTTTCACCCATAAAGCACCAAGCAATTAGTTTTCCTATTACAGTAAAGCCTGTACTACCACTAAACGTATCTGTGATAACGTAGCAACTCATAACCGGCAAAAATACCATCATTGCCCCACTTATTATCCCAGGAACTGAAAGTGGAAGTGTTATTTTGATAAAAACTTTGCTTTTGCTTGCACCAAGGTCAAGCGCCGCTTCTTCAAGGCTTCTATCCATTTTTATCAGAGTAGAATAAAGTGGCATTACCATAAATGGAAAAAAGTCATAAGTTAAGCCTATGATATTTGCAAAACTACCTAAATTAACACCAAGAAGACTTAATAATTCTTTCATTGCCATTGCACGAAGCACAAAGTTTATCCACATTGGCATTACGAAAAGCAGTAGCAATATAAAAGCCACTTTTTTATTCATTTTTGAAAGGATAAATGCAACAGGATATGCAATGAGAATACAAATTATTGTCACCAAAAATGCAACTAAAATACTTATAAGAAGTGTGGTGACCTTGGTTGTATCTGTGAAAAACGATATAAAGTTATGTAGTGTAAAAACACCATTAACATCAGTAAACGCATAATATACAACGATAAATAAAGGCAAAACAACAAAAAGTACTAAGAAAATAGCATATGGAATACAAAGTTGTTTTCTTGAAAAAGCTGGCCTAAATTTACCTACTTTTGCGTCCTTTTGTACTTCTTTTGATAAACTCATCTCTTAATCTCCTGTTTAAGTGAAAGTTTAATTTTATCTTTTGGAATTATAACGCTTACTCTATCGTTTTCGTTCCAAGTGTATTCTGTGTCTAAAACGTAATCTTCTTCATTTTCATCAGTTCTAACAATAACTTGATAGTGGTCGCCTTTATAGATGATTGAAATAATATTGCCGATTGCACCACCAAGTTCTGCATCGTCACTAATTTCTATATCCTTTAAGCCAACTTCTACGTTTACGTCAACGTCTGTTAGGTCTAATTTTTCGCCTTCGGCTGTTATTAAATAACCTTCTTCATCAACAAATGAATTTGGATAAAGTTGAGTAATATCGCACTCAAACTCGCCGTCACCAAAGCAAACTGTGTTCTTTTTAGTGATATATCCATCATATTTGTTAGATGAAAATTCTTTAGCCATAATGTGAATATCATTTGGTTTGATATATAGGCTTACCTTTTCACCAACCTTTCTTTCAATTGTGTCTTGAATAACAATTTCAGTTTTGCCAACTGTCATTACCATTTCATAATGCACGCCCTTAAATATAGAACTAATAATTTTACCGTTTACTTGACCTTTACCTTCGTCCATAAGGAAAACGTCTTCTGGGCGAACTACTACGTCCACCTTTTCGTTTTTAGCGAAATCGTCAACGCAATCAAAGTTATGATTAATAAATCTAACCTTTTTATCACCAACCATTGTTCCACTAAAAATGTTGCTTTCACCGATAAAGTCAGCAACAAAAGAGTTCTTTGGTTCGTTGTAAATATCTGTTGGTGTGCCTATTTGTTGGATAACACCGTCTTTCATTACAACGATTGTATCACTAAGTGTTAGCGCTTCTTCTTGGTCGTGTGTGACATATATAAAAGTAATGCCTAATTTTTTATGCATTTCTTTAAGTTCTAATTGCATATCTTTTCTCATCTTAAGGTCAAGGGCGCCAAGAGGTTCATCAAGCAATAGAATTTCAGGCTCATTTACAATAGCCCTAGCAATGGCAACTCTTTGTTGTTGTCCACCAGAAAGTGTTGAAACGCTACGCTTTTCAAAGCCTTCAAGGTCAACCATTTTAAGCGCCTTTTCTACTTTTGCAACTATTTCAGACTTTTTAAGTTTTTCTACTCTTTTAATTGTTTTTCCGTTTTTATCTTGATAAACAACATCAAATTTTTTGAGTTTTAAACCAAAAGCAATATTATCAAAAACATTTAAATGTGGAAATAAAGCGTACCTTTGAAAAACAGTGTTTATAGGTCGCTTATTTGGTGACAAATGACTTATATCTTCACCATTTAATAAAATTTTGCCACGAGTTGGTTTATCAAAACCTGCAATCATTCTAAGTGTTGTGGTCTTACCACAGCCAGATGGCCCTAAAAACGTGATAAATTCGCCCTTTCTAACGTAAAAGTTTATGTTGTCAACGGCAACTACACCATCTTCAAACTCACGAGTAATGTCAACAAGTTCAATAATCTTTTCTCTTTTGTCTTTCATATTTTCACCTCGAAAATAATTTTTTTGCCTTGTCCCCTATTAAAATGAAGGTGGAGACGATACCCATATAAACTCGGCATCAACTTTGCCATTATTCATTATTTTGTGCACTTTATTGGCAGAAAAATAAAAACTTTCTCCCTTTTTTACCTTGATTTTTCGCTTTCCAACAACCAGAACAATTTCGCCCTTTATTACAAAACCAAACTCTTCGCCTTCGTGTGGAAAATCTTCATCTGTACTTTTACCTGCAAATAGTTTTATATGCGTTGGTTCCATTGTGTTTTTTTGTGCATTTGGCACTAACCAATTCAAAACGTATTCATCAGTTGCCTTTTCTATAAACTCGTTTTTATTAAAGCAAAGTTTTTCCTCTTTTTCTATGTCAGAAAAAAATTCTTTTAGGTCTGTTCCAAGCGCATAGAGTATGTCTATAAGCGTTGCAATAGATGGGCTGGTTAGGTCGTTTTCTAATTGAGAGATATACCCTTTTGTTAATTCGCACCTGTCTGCAAGCTCTTCTTGCGTTAAATTACAATATAGCCTTAAATTTTTTATCTTTTCGCCAATTTCCATAACCTAATTTCTTCCTCTAAGTTTAGACATTTTTAACAAAAAGTTTAATAAAACTAAACTCAATAACGAAATATATTATATAAATTTTTTATTATAGTGTCAATTATTTTATATATATTTTTTAAAATTTTTTGATGCCAATAATTATTGTTTGATTTTTTATAATTT
>JAZRRZ010000015.1:0-2623 GCA_045651185.1 Christensenellaceae bacterium
ATCTTTATAAACAATGTTTTTGTCTGGAGTAATAAGATAATAATAACCAAGATAAGGTATGCTGATACAAGTATTAAAACCCTTTGCTGAATACATAATGTCTTTTGAAGATGTTTTTTTAGCTATATTTTCCAACAAAGCCATATTGTCTGTTTTATAGTTTATTGCAAGTATTTCAATTCCCTCTTTTTCAAGTATCCTATATCCTAAAGAATCAATTTCGTTTTTATAATTAAGTAGGGTTTCTATGCAAGAAGGGCAATCTTTACACCATAGATTTAATAAGATCCAAGAGTTTTTGTCTTTAATGTATGTCGTGTCTCCATGTATAGAAACCAGAGGATAGTTTTTTATGGCATTATTGATTGTATCATTTGTAGAACCCCTCATGCTATAAGGCAAATTGTCTTCGTCATGAAATGAATAATCATAGTAAATAGATTTGCTGAAATCTAAAACTGACTCAAAAAATGATTGTTTGTCTTCAAATGATATGTCAGAAATGATATATGTTGTTTTTAGTTCAAAATCATTGTTTGTGATGTTTTTGATGAAAACACTATCAATATGATAATTGTGTACATTTACGTAGGAATAAACACTATACTGGATAGGGATGTCATATTTTGATGTTGTGTTGTTGTATATGTATCCAATAGGTGTTAAACTTGCAAACACCTTTGTTTTTTTACCATCAATAAATGTGTCAGTGACAGATTTGTGTATCAATTGGTTGCCGGAATAAAGATCTTTTTCTAATAGTTGGTGATAATAAGGCATTTCTCTTAAATATCCTTTAGCATGATTTTTCATATTCCAATAAGCCTTTTTACCATTACTGTTACATTTGTTTATACATGCTATTTCTCTGGTATTATGATCTATTAGAAAATAGTTTTCTTTATCAAATATCATTGTTTTTGTTGAATCAGAATTGATAACAGTGAAAGATGGATTTTTTTTGTCGTAGCAATAAATAATATAAAACACCTCAGTTGGGTCTTCGATATCGTTAAAAAGCGAATGCTTGGTTAATTTTATACTCACATATTTATTGTCTTCAACAGCGTTTTTCGCACATTGAACATATTCTAAAGTGGTTTTTATATTGGATTTTGAACATCCTAAGCATAGTGCCACCATACTTAGGATGATTGCTTGAAATAATTTTTTCGTATACATGAGTTTTGTATTTAAACAAGCATTATTACTGCAACAACTATACAATGATAATATGCAAGATGATTTTTTCATAGATTACGCTTTGTAAAATTCAGTTTCGCAAATTTAATTATTAAAATTCATAAAACCGTAATAAACATTACACTTTATTATAAAATTGTACACTTTACTTCCATGAATTCTAATAGGATTTTTTAAACATCAAAACTTCAAAATCTAAGAAGTTTTTTGAGATTCTGAAATTTTGAGATTCTGAAGTTCAAACAAAAAAAATCCCGAACTTCATAAGAAATTCGGGATTTTTTCTGTTCGTTTTATCTGTAACGATTATTCTGCGATTTCAGCATCAACTGGGATAACTGAAACGTATGAACGATCGTCTCTTCTTCTACGGAATTCAACGATACCGTCTGTAAGAGCGTAAAGAGTATGATCTTTACCGCAACCTACGTTTTCACCTGGGTTGTGTTTTGTACCACGTTGACGGACGATAATGTTACCGGCGATAACAGCTTGACCACCGAAAACCTTTACGCCCAAACGTTTACTTTGGGATTCACGACCATTTGATGAACTACCAACACCTTTTTTATGTGCCATAATCTAAATTTTTTCGGGTTTGTTATTCTGAAATGTTTTCAATGATGATTCTTGTCAATTCTTGACGATGACCATTTAATGTTTGGTAACCTTTTCTTCTTTTCTTTTTGAAAACGAGAACTTTGTCACCTCTGAGATGCTCAACAATCTTAGCATCAACTTTAGCACCTTCGAGGACGGGGGTGCCTACCCTTGTGTTGCCTTCATTTTCGATCAACAACACCTTGTCGAAAGTGATTGTGCCTTCGACTTCACCATTCAAACGATTGCAATAGATTTTGTCACCTTTGCTTACTTTGAATTGTTGCCCTGCGATTTCTACAATTGCGTACATTCTTTAAATTTAAGTTGAAATTAATTTCTATTTTTTCGGACTGCAAAAGTACACTTTTTTTCAATACAAAAACAAGTGTAGGAAAAATATTTTTAGACATGAGCTATGAGCCGTGAGCTCCGAGCAAAAATCATAAAAAATAGTATCAACATCTAGACGGCAAAACTGCTCACAACTCAATGCTCAAAGCCCATAGCAATAAGTCAAAAGTTTTTTTCAAACACCTTATATATTATAAAACATTTTTATTACCTTTGCGGAATTGTAGAGATTTACAACTATTTTACATCAATCTCTACCTAATAATTTGCAAATTAAATTTTTAAACATCATACTATGATAGTATTCTTCGAAAACAAACAACGTAACATCATCGCTTTAGAAAGCCAAGAACGTTTAAATCAAGAATCAATCGCCAAACTCGTATGGTTATTTGGCGAAGCAAAACAGATATTAACTCCTGCCATCGAAGGTTATTTCTTCGGTTCTCGCAAGGAAATGATCACT
>JAZRRZ010000016.1:0-1032 GCA_045651185.1 Christensenellaceae bacterium
GTTTGATTACTATATGTTTGAAATGGCTTGCAAAAAGCTTTCCGAATGGAAAAATTCTGATTTTAGTGAACTTACCATGTCCTGCAATATTACAAGAATTACTATATCGGAAAAGAGTTTTGTTACAAAGATAAAAGAAATAGCAGATAAGTATGATTTTGACAGAAGCAAACTCCTGATTGAAATTACAGAAGATTCAATCGAAAAGAATATGGATGTTGCAAAGAATAATATTATAAAAACAAAAGAAGTTGGATTCAGTATCGCATTAGATGATATTGGCAGCGGATATGCAACATTATCAAGCCTTTGTGATTATCCTGTTGATATTGTTAAAATCGACCGTAACATTTTGCTTCAAACCCAAACAGATGCAGAAAAAGGACAGTTTTTCGGCATTATCGCAAAAGTTCACGAGCTTGGACTCAAGGTTGTATGCGAAGGTGTTGAAACAGAAGCACAAAACACCCTGGTTTCCGAAAGTGACTGCGATTATATTCAGGGTTGGTATTATTCAAAAGCACTCCCCGAAACATTGGCGCAAGATTTCTATAAAGACTATATGAAGAAGTTTTAAAAGGTGAAGATAAGTGAAAAAACTCATAATACAACTGATAAAATTTGGGATTGTCGGTGTAATTGCAACCCTTATCGATTTGGCTGTACTGATGATTTTAAAAGAATTTATGCACATTGATGTTCTTGTAGCATCGGCGGGGGCTTTTTCGGTATCGGTTATAGCAAACTACATTTTAAGTATGTTATTTGTTTTTAAAGGCGGCCAAAACAGTAAGGTAAAAGAATTCATAGTGTTTGTTGCCTTTAGCATTGGCGGACTTTTATTAAATCAATTTATAATGTGGATTGGAACAGAAATAATGACTGCTTACTATCTTTGGGTTAAGGGTTTTGCGCTTGTGTTTGTTCCAATATACAATTTTATTACAAGAAAAATATTTTTGGAGAAAAAAACTCCGTAAGGAAGATAAACTATGAATGATAAATTTTCAAAGGATTTATACAGATACTATG
>JAZRRZ010000017.1:0-1590 GCA_045651185.1 Christensenellaceae bacterium
GGCCAGATGATGTTCAAGCCTGCTGGAAGTACGCCGTGAAACTTACCGAGTCGTTCGATGACTTTTGTCTCTGATTGAGGAACGACTTTTAAACCATTCAATGCGAAAATGATGACGATGAATGCGATGATTCCGAAGATAATTAATGATCCCATAATGTTTATTTTTTAACGGTTAATATGATACTTTCGTTTGCTAAAATAGTGACTTTTTCGCCGACTTCAGCCTCGCCGTCGTCTTCCATGCGTGCTTTCCAGTCGTCGCCGTCGATCTTGACGCGTCCGTATCCGTCTTTCTCGATTCTCTCTGTGACCACAGCCTTGCGACCAATGAGGTTGTCCATGTTGGTCGTCACGCTTTTGTTTGCTTTTTTGTCCATAAGTTTTAACACTAAAGGACGAACGAAGATGAATGCGAGGAATGTTCCTATTGCAAACAATCCGACTTGCCACGCTGTGGATAATTCAAATGCTGAGCCTACGGCTGAGAATAGACAACCGATAGACAGACATGCGATTGCGAAACCGCTGGTGCAGATTTCGATGATGAAGAATACGAGGGCCGCAATAACCCAATAATGCCAAATTTCCATGATATTTGTAATGTTTATAGTTTATAGTTAATTGTTAATAGTTTAAAGATTAAGGTTTAAAGTTTAAAGCTTAATGTTAAAGGTGTAGAATATAGTTTAGTTTATTCTAGAGTTCTAAAATTTTAGAATTTTAAAGTTCGTAATAAGTATCGCAAATTTAAAATAAAATTATTGAAAAAACAACACTGAATTAATTAAAAAAATCAAAACCTAAAATATTTTTTGTTTGAGTTTATAGTGTAGAGTTTAGACTAGTTTTCAAGTTGACAGGTTTAAGTTTTAAAGTGTATTTTATTAATGGTTAAAAAACTATTGTAATTTAACAAATAACTAACTATAAACTATAAACTATGAACTATGAACTGACTCTACACTCTACACTCTCAACTTTACACTTTATCAGGGCGTTCCGGCTCCGCTTCGCTCCGCCGTCGGGCTTTCCGCTATATCTTTGCTCGCCAAACCGGGGTCGGGATCTGGGAACGGGACCAGGAATTGGGAATGGAATCAAATCTCGTCCCCATCCCCGAATCTCGTTCCCGATTTGCTCGCAAAGGATGCCGCTCCAATCCCTAACGCATTGGGAGCTACTAACACCAAGGCGCACACACAAAATAATAATTCCTAATAAATCAGACGTGTCAATGTGTGTTTATTTTTAGGTAACATTGACGCGCCTCTACCATACAAAACCCCTCAATTCCTCAATTCCTCAATTCCTCAGTTCCTCAAATCCTAATTTTTTTACACTCTCTGTCTAATTTTTTTACATCATATTTTATCGGTAAATCATAAACCATTGATAATTAACGAATCTTAATTTTGGCATTTCTTTGGCACGTTATAAAAACGTAAATGTTAAAGAAATGAGGATGAAGACAACAAGACTACATGACAACAAGACAACAAGTTTGTTGGACGTTGGTTATAATAAAGTTCAAAAGCTAAAAGCCAAAAGCCAAAGTATTATAAGAACGATTTTCATTTTATTGGTGTCT
>JAZRRZ010000018.1:0-1322 GCA_045651185.1 Christensenellaceae bacterium
AATAAAGTTAAACATAAACTAAAATATTATCATGAAAAAGTTCTTAATTGTTTTATGCTGTTTGTTTATTGCTGTTTTTGTAATAAAGCAGTTCATTCCTAATGATGTGCCTTCCGATATTTCTGAAATATATGATTATTGTAAGGATAATGGATATAGCACGGAATATTGTTTCTTAACGGATTTCTCAAAGCCATCTGGAATTAAGAGGTTTTATGTCTATAGTTTTAAAGAGAATAAAATCGTAGATAAAAGTTTGTGTGCTCACGGACTTGGTAAATGTGATAATGTTTTTGAGACTATTTATAAAACTTTTAAAACCACTTTCAAACCAACTTTCAGCAATGAAAAGGGGAGTTGCTACTCCAGTTTAGGTAAATATAAAGTAGGAAGGTTAACGCCAATGTCTAAGCCTTATTTTAAAGAAGGATATTTTTTGTACGGTCTTGATTCTACAAATTCAAATGCTTATGGTAGAAGCATTCTTATACATAGAGGCAATTTAGGATTCGAGACATTTCCTTTGCCTTGTCTGCCTGTCAGCAAAGGTTGTTTCGCAGTATCAAATTCCATGATGGAACATATTGAAGTTATTAAGAAACAATCTGATAAACCGATTTTATTATACGCTTATAATTAAAGTCTAAGTAACTATGAAAAAATGGATTAAAATAATTCTTATAGCAATTCTTTCGATAATTCTTATCGGTCTTCTCATTCCTCAAAACTTGAAAATGCCTGTCGTGGGCGCTGATAATAATAGCTATAATCACGAGACTTTCTGGTACGAAGGATGGGGAACATCAATAGTTCATAAAGGGGTTGACGTATTTGCAAAGAAAGGTACAAGCGTACATTCAGCTACAAAAGGAATCGTGCTTGTCACAACTGAATATGGAAAGGGCGGCAAATTCGTTTTAGTGCTTGGTCCTAAATGGCGACTTCATTATTATGCTCATTTAGATGAAATCAAGACCAAACGTTTTGCTTTTGTAGACCAAGATACTGAGATTGGAACTGTTGGTAACACAGGAAACGCTATCAATACACCTGCGCACCTTCATTATGGAATTGGCACCTTGGTTTTGTATCCTTGGAGAATCGACAAAGCTCCGCTAGGTTGGCAGAAGATGTTCTATCTGAATCCGATAGATTATTTGAAAAAAGATTACTTATAAAAAAGTTGTGGACTAAATAACACCACTCTTTATAACAAAAAGCCAATTTATCATTGAATAAGTTGGCTTTTTTCTTTTTGTCTAAAAATTTTAACTTGCATTGATTAAGATGAATTTCGGCACCTTTAAAATTATTACCTTTGT
>JAZRRZ010000019.1:0-1020 GCA_045651185.1 Christensenellaceae bacterium
CTTGATAATGTGGATTGGACTTTTGGTGTAGGATATACACGTTATTGGGGGAAAAGTGGTTGGTCTTACATTAGGAGAGTTCCTGATGGAGAAAACAATTACAAATTTGAATATCAGTTAGATCATAAATGGAGACTGCGGGCAGAACATTTTGCAAGACAAAATCGTAATGAGTATGGTGTGCGTTACCGTATTCATGAATTTTTAAGCGCAGAATATGTTTATGGTGGCGACGAATTTTATTTAAGAATTATAGGAAATTTATAGCTTTTATTGAAAGAATGACCGTAGACTGATATAATAAAATATATATTTGTGTAAGAAAGCAGGTTTTTTATTATGATGCAACATTTGCGTAATCCGAAAAATGTAAAATTAGTTTCTTTGTTTGTAGCGGCAATTTTTGTATTAGGTTGCTTTGCGTTGACTTTGACCCAAAGTGGTTTTGGTGGCACTGCTTCTGCAGCAGCTAAAGAATCTGCTATTGGTGTGGTTAATTATCAAATGTTGGTTTCTCAAAGTCCGGAACTTGCTAATGTAAGAAGTGCAATGCAAAATGAAATTGCTACCGCTCAAAAAGATTTTGATGAAAAAAGCAAAGCTATGAGTGACGCAGAAAAACAACGTTATTACAAACAACTGCAAGAACGTATTGGCAATAAAGAAAGAGAATTGATGGATCCTGTTTTGAAAAACATTGAACTGCAAATTCAAAAAATTGCTGATAAAAAAGGTTTGTCTGTAGTTGTACATAAAGATACTGTTGTTTTTGGCGGTGTTGATATTACTGACGAAGTAGTAAGAGCTATGCAAAAAGGTTAATATCTTTATGCTATAAGGAGGCCCTTTTCGGGCCTCATTTGCTATTGGTGCAGGAGGAATGAGTTATGGGCAAAAAGTTGCTGATAATGTTTATTTTGGGTACCTTGTGTGTATCTGCCTGCGGTAGTGTTCAGAATGAGAAGAATAAAGTTGTCCAAGCAGATGACAAAAAAGTTTTAGCAAGTGAAATAAGAACTG
>JAZRRZ010000020.1:0-1450 GCA_045651185.1 Christensenellaceae bacterium
CTCGGTCGTGAAACCGCTATGGTATTGGTAACAGGTCAGGATCATCACATTGTGGATTATGGCAAGCGCATCCAGTGGCAGAACACCATTTGGGCTTGGTTCGCCAAGTGGTTGCAGGATGATGCTACTTGGTGGAATGCGATTTATTCGCCGAAAGCATTATAAATAATATGAGAATGTCATCCGGAGCGTGGCGAAAGGTGACATTCTCTTGTTTTTTGTTGAAACTACATACATTTTATACATCAAGGCGTTAAATTATTGTGATACAATTTATTGTGGTGTATCAAATTCCTACATCGCCTTAAAAATCCTACACCAATGAGGTTTTGTTTCCTATTGTAAATATATACATTTTATTGCATAAACTTGTATTTCTTAAAGATGACCATCTTTTTAAAAAAGATGACCGTCTTTTAAAAAAACACGGTGGTGTTTAAGGCAAAACGCGGTGACGTTTTTAAAAAACGCCGTGACATTTCTGGTGTAGGATGAAAATGGGGTGGTGCAACTTCTACCATAACCAGTTTTGCATTAATATTCAGTGAATTAAGTTGGAGGTGCTGGATATGTAGGTAGTTTCCGGAATTATAGGAGAAAATGGGCTTTTTTATCTTTTTCTTCATTTATATTTTGCTTTCTCATTTGAAGTTTTTATTTTTGCAAAAAAAGATACAATGGGAAATTGGAGCGAGAAACAAATTGTGAAACAAGAAGCAAAAGAAAAAGATAAAATTCGAAAAGAAAATTTGGCAAAATACTTTTATGACTTATCCAAACTTTCTTTCGCTGGGCTTGTTATAGGTGTAATAATTCCATTATATGGAGATTTTACAAATGAAAATAATTGGTACTCAATATGTACAGGTCTTATATTGACAATATTATCAGCATTATTTGCGAATAAAATTTTAAGATAGATTATGGATGCACTTGGTTTTATATTTACAATCGGAATAATTATTGTGGGTGGTCTTTATTTATGGACAGATACCAAAGCCGGTAAAAAATGGCTTGAAAACCTATAATAGTTGAGATTGGTTTTAATCTAGTAAAAAATGTTTTAGACTATAAGTAAGCGGATCCGAAAGGTTCCGCTTTTAAATATCAAAAGTTTCCCTTGCTTTTTAACTATTCATTGATAGATAACCTCTGCAATTCTTATGTGGAATTGCAGAGGTTTTTATTTGAGGTTATATATTAAAACAATCATCTTCATCTTTTTCTTCCTATATATTTCCTTTTCCCGAATTAATTTCATAGATTTGCAATGTTCCTTTGCCGAGTAGCCTATATGCTGCATGGGGTAAGGGGAACATACATATATTTAAGAAAAGACGTTTACTACGTTTTTGTCTTTGATGCTTCGAAACTTCGCAACTTTTGAACAGTAGTCAAAGAACAAAGCAACGGTAGATGTCTACGGGGTATGTTATATATCCTTAGTACA
>JAZRRZ010000021.1:0-109005 GCA_045651185.1 Christensenellaceae bacterium
TTTTTAATTTTTACATATTTAATTGTTTTTTTATCAAATATTATTTTTTAAGTTTTGTGTAATTTAAAATATCAAATTCATTAGAATATTACTAATGTTTTTGATATTGATTTTATCACGTATAATTATTTTTTTTAATTAAATAAAATCTATTGACTTAAAAATTATTTCATAGTATAATAAAATAAATAAAATTTGGAGAAAAATATGCAAAATCAACAAATTAGCAGTGATTTAATACGTGGACATATAGACACGATAATATTGCACACATTGTTAGATGGCGATAAGTATGCTGAGCAAATAAGCGATACTATTGACAAAAAAAGTGATAGCGCTTATAAAATTAATCAAGCAACACTTTATAGTGCCCTAAAGCGCCTTGAATCATCAAAATTTGTAAGTTCTTATCAAAAAGATGCAAATGGTAATGGAAGACGTAAATTTTTCACTCTAACAGAAAGTGGCAAAGAATTTGCAAAAAACAATCTTTCAAGTTGGTCTTATTCTCGTGCGATTATAGATAAACTTATTGATTGTGCCCCACAACCTATAATTAAAACCGAATATATTGAAAAAATTGTTGAAATTCCGGTTGAGCGAACTATAATAAAAGAAGTAGAAAAAGTTGTAGATAAAAACCAAACTATTTTGCAACCACAAGTTGATGAAATTAAAAACAATATAGTTCAAACAACTAATAATTCTAATGAAGTTCAAGAAGTTAATTTTAGAAACATTCTTAATGGACTTATTCAAACAACAAATGCTCAAAACGATGAAAAACAAGAAGTTGTTGAATTGTCACCAATTGAAAAAGAAGATGTTGTAAAGCAACCTTCAATTAAAGATTTTAACCAAACAATAAGCGAAAAATCAAATAATACGGTTAAAATTGATTTAACGGACATTGATTTTAGCGATTTAGTGGCAAAGTCTCGTAAAGAAGGCTATAAAATTAGTGTTTCATCTAAAAATACAACAAAACCAACAGGTCAACTACTAAAAAATAAGTTAAATTTATTTGTCTCTTTGGCTATGTTTTTGGTTTTATGTATTGAAGTGCTATTTTATTTATCAACATATAAAACGGTATTAAATCCTTCTGTGGGCTTAATTTTAGGTTTAGTTGGTGCTTTGATGTTGTGGCCTATCATAAACATTGTTAAATATAAAAATTCGCCACTACTAACGACTGCAAAAGATATTTTTGCTGATTCAATTTTAACAACTTTAATTATTGTATTTAATATTTTACTTATAAATTTTGCTGGTGTAATGCTATTTAATCTTGATTTTTCGGTTAAAAAAGACGTGCTTTTATATTTAATTATACCTGCAACAATCTATGTTGATATTATAATATATTCTATTGTTAGATTTTATTTTTCGCAATCTAAAATTTGTAAAATTAGCAAAAAGAATTAATAACTATAATACTGATTTAAAATTTAAATAAAAAAAGCGCTTTTTTCAAAGCCTTTTTTAATTTTAAATATTTAATAAATAATCAATTTCACGCATGCTTAGTTGTCTAACTTGCCCACGGTCAAGTCCTGAAACTGTTAAATCACCAATTTTAATTCTTTTAAGAAAATCAACGCAGTTGTTCACAGCTTCAAACATTTTTCTAACCTGTCTATTTCTGCCTTCAGTAATTGTAATATGTAATTTAGAGCTTGTTTTATTTGTTTCAATAAGCCTAATATTACATTTTTTTGTTTTTACTCCATCTATATATACACCTGAACGAAGTTTATTAAGGTCTTCATCACTAACTGGTTTTTCAGTTTTAACTAGATATGTTTTTGGAACTTCATTTTTAGGATGTGTAAGTTTAAATGTCAAGTCACCGTCGTTTGTTAATATTAAAAGTCCTTCAGTATCATAATCTAGTCTTCCCACAGGAAATAGTCTTTTTGCGCTTTGTGGTAAAAGGTCCATAACAGTTTTTCTGCCCTTATCATCTTTTACTGTGCAAACGTATCCTTTAGGCTTATTCATAATATAATAATCAAATTTTTTTACTATACTTACATTTCTGCCGTTAACTGAAACGTTATCTTCGCCAACATTTACATCGTCGCCAGCATTACAAATTCTGCCATTAATCTTAACAACACCATCTTCAATTAACTTATCTGCTGCACGCCTTGATGCCACGCCACAACTTGCTAAATACTTATTTATTCTCATATATAATATCCTTATTATTAATTTACATCTAATATACTATATAATTTTTCAGTAAAAAGCAAGTTATTTTGACAGTAAATTTTAACATTGCCAATTTCTTGGTCTTTTTTAATTGATTTTATAATTTTTTTTGGAAAATCAAGTTTAATTTCTAAATTCTCATATTCAAATTTTGTTAATGGAAGAATTACGTCATTTTTTACATAAACGCCACATTTCACTCCATCAACGTCAATAAAATCAACTATATGGTCGCTTTCAACAATTTTATAATTTTTATAATTGTCAAAAGCTGTTGAAAGTAATGTTTTTGATTTTTCAAACATTGGTGGGCAATTGAGCACCACGCAAATAAATTCTATGCCATTACGATTGCAACTGCTAACTAAACATCTTCCAGCTTTCTTAGTATAACCTGTTTTAATGCCATTAGAGCCACTGAATTCATTTAACATTTTATTTTTGTTGATTAAATGTCTATTATATTCTCTTGTGGTGAATGGTATATCAATTGATTTTGTTCCAACTATTTTTCTAAAAGTATTATTTTTCATTGCATAACATGAAATTAATGCTAAGTCATAGGCTGTTGTATAATGATTTTCATCATGAAGTCCATGTGGATTAACAAAATTGCTATTAGTTGCGCCTATTTTTTTTGCTGTTTGATTCATAAGTATTGCAAAATCTTTTAAATTACCACTGCAATACATAGCAAGTGTTTCAGCACAATCATTTCCAGAACGTAGCATTAGTCCATATAATAAATGTTCAACACTTAATTTTTCTCCTTCTTCTAAATAAATGCTAGACCCTTCAATTCCTGTTGTTTCTTTTTTAACTTCTACAACGTCTGCTAAATTACAGTTTTCAATTACTGTAATAGCCGTTAAAATTTTTGTTGTGCTAGCCATATATTTTTCCTGATTTATATTTAAAGAGTGAATCACTCTATTTGTATTAACTTCCATCACAATTTCAGCAGAATTTGATGAATTTGCATATGTTATGTGTGACATAATCATATTATTTATCAATAATGAAAATGTAATGATTGTTAAAATTGCAAACGAAATAATTTTTTTCTTCATATTTTATTACTATTATTTAATTTATCTATGAAATCAGTCGCCTTTTCCATTAATTTTTCATAAGGAGAATCAGCAACGCTAATCATTTTATAACCAGAGCCATTATCAACTAAAAAACCATAAGGCTTTACTGACACTATCGCTCCATTACCTGCTGAATATGGCAAATCATCCCCTTTATTAAACATGCTAACTTTTCCATATTCACCACCACCGGCGAGAACGCCTACGGTAATTTTTGACACAGGAATTATCACTGTTCCATCCTCAGACTTTATTGGTTTACCAATAACTGCATCAACGTCAATTATATTACTTAAATTTTTTAACGTTGTTTCAATAACATTATTTATTCGGTTGCGTTTTACATTTGATTGCATAAATTATTTTCTCCCCAAATATTTTAACAAGACTTATTACTACCATTAAAACATTAAAAACAAAAGTAGTTCTAACCCTTAATATTAACAAATTTTCTTTTTTATAAATACATATATTGCTTTTTAATGACAAATAAGGTTTAATTTGGTTTGCACATTGCCCTATAATATTAAATATTAAATTATACATCATGGCAAAATTAAGTCTTAATTCTTCATCATTTAATACGCCCATATAAATGGTTGTGTTAAGTTTGAAAATATGATAATCTTTTAGTGGTTCAAATTTTTTACGTACAGAAACTATATCTTTATAAAAAATTAAAATTGCTTTTTTATTGTTTAAATGAATAACAATTCCTTCATCAATAAATTCAATATACCCATAAAATATTGTCAAAACACTAAATAGTTTAATTTCGTACTCTAGCATTTTATCATCTGCAGAATATTTTAAATTTATATTAATAAAAATTGGAAATATTAAAATTATATATAAAATGATAATAACTGCTAACACTATTTTAATATTTGCATTAATATTAATAATATTCTTCTATAAGTATAAAAAAGGCATAGAATTAATCTATGCCTTAAAAATTACTATATTTATAAATCTATTAACTAAAATTTTTCTATTTCTTCATCTTGCAAAAAGTCTGGTAATTCTTCATCATCTAAGTCTGGCAACTCAAAATCATCTTGCTTGTTATTCACGTCTTCAGGCTTTGTATTAGCGCCACTTTCATCTACTGTTGACGCAACTTGCTCAACATATTCATCCTTACGATATAAATAGTCATCTTCTTTATCTGGGCGTAATAAACTGATTTTGTTAATAAGTTCTTCATAATCTGGTAATTGGTCAAGTGATTCAATTTGAAAACGTTTTAAGAATTTATCAGTTGTACCAAACAATACAGGTTTACCTACAGCATCTTTTCTGCCAACTGGCTCTATTACACCAAGTTCAAGAAGTTTTTGAACAGCATATTCACTATTTCCCCTAAGTTCTTCAAGGTCTATACGAGTGACTGGTTGTTTATATGCAATAATTGCAGCAACTTCTAACATGCTTTTTGAAAGTTCTTTTTCTTTAATAGGATTAAGAACAGCAGAAACGTAATCTGCATTTTCTGGGTTTGAGCAAAATTGCAGTTTTTTATTAAAAATTAAAAGTTGAATCCCACTATCTTTTGAATATTTGCTTTTTAAGGACTGCGCAATTTCTAAAACATCTTTATCCGAAATTTCAAGTTTTTCGGCAATATCAGATATAGCAACTTGCGTGCCAGAAACAAATAATATAGATTCAATTATATTCGTCAATCTCTCCAAGTTCTTCATTTCTATCATCCCTTAATTTAATAGTAATATCGTCAAATATTCCAGTTTGTTCAACCGTCACATATTGCAACTTTAAAAGTTCAAGCATTGCTTGAAATGTTGTTATAAGTTCATTTTTAGTATAGTATTTTGTAAAGAGTTCAAAAAAACTCATTTCTTTTTTATCTAAAAGAGTTTCCCTAATATGGTCAACCTTATCCTTAACGGTAAAAACTTCTTTTGGAATTTCTTTTAGAACGTTCTCTTGTCTCTTTTTATCATCTACACGCATTAATAGTTTAGAAAAAGCACTTATAAGCCCATCTAAATTAAAATCATTATAAACAACCTTTACTTCGCCAACTGACTTATCAGGTTCTTTATAAAAACGCAAAACGTTTTCTTGCTGTTTAAGTTTTGCACTAACTTCTTTAAACAAATTATACTCTTCAATTTGCCTAATGAGTTTAGTTTCTGCATCTTCAATATCAAAATCTAAATCTTCTTCTTTTGGTAGCATAGATTTTGATTTAATTTCAAGAAGTGTGGCAGCCATTGTTAAATATTCGCTTGCCTTGTCAACGTCTAACTGAGATAATGCATCAATATATGCCAAAAATTGTTCTGTGACTTGCGAAACAAAAACGTCTTTAATTTCTATTTTTGCTTCTTTGATTAGATGTAAAAGTAGGTCTAAGGGCCCTTCAAAATTATCAAGTTTTGTGGAATAATCAACAACTGACTCAAATTCTGCCATTTTAGCCCCCTAATTAATTTTTATTATATTATATAATAAATGTTATAAAATTGCAAGAAAAAATGCTTACAAGCGTAAGCATTTTTAGCTAAATATCATTCCTAATTAAATCTTCAAATGTTTGTGGCTTAACAATATATCTAGACTTGCCATCTTTAACCATAACTACAGGTGGAATTAAATTCCTATTATAGTTGCTAGACATAGAATAATTATAAGCACCTGTTGATAAAACGGCAATCAAATCTCCTTCTTTAATCTCTGGAAGTAAAATATCTTCAGCGATAATATCACCACTTTCACAACACTTGCCTGCGATAGTATATTTAGTTGTTTTTTCATCTTTCATATTAAGCGCACTTACTACCGAATATTTTGCTTGATAAAGCGCATATCTTGGGTTATCAAACATGCCACCATCAACGGCAATATAATTTTTAACGTTCTTAATTTCTTTAGTTCTTCCTGCAGTATATAACGTAATACCTGCCTCACCAACAATTGACCTGCCAGGTTCTAAAATTAGATAAGGTTTTTTAAGCGATTTTTCTGCAATGCAATTTTTCAATGTTTGAGAAATAACCTTTACATATTCGGCATATTCATCACAAGATTTTTTTTCATCACCATCTGCATACCATACGCCGATACCGCCACCTAGATTAATAACATCAAATTCATAGCCATAAATATCTTTTAATCTTTTATAAAAATCGGTCATTTTTTCTACAGCAAGAATAAAAGATTTGTATTCAAAAATTTGTGAACCAATATGACAATGCAAACCGACTAAATTTAAAGATTCTTGTTTTTTAACAAAACAAACAATATTTTCTGCTTCGCCACTATCAATTGAATAACCAAATTTAGAATCAACTTTTGCAGTTTGAACAAAATGATGGGTGTGCGCCTCAATTCCAGGATTAACTCTAATTAAAACATTTTGCACCTTATTATTTTTTTTGCAAATATCGTTTAATTCTATGGCCTCACTATAAGAATCTAAAACTATATATCCCACATTGTTTTCAACGGCATATTCAAGTTCTAGTCTAGATTTATTGTTGCCGTGCAAACATAATTTTTGCATAGGAAAGCCTGCAGTTTTAGCCGTAAACATTTCGCCTGCCGACACAGAGTCTGCACCAATTCCCATCTTGTTTATAATTCTATAAATTTCTAAGCAACTAAACGCTTTTGATGCATAAGCAATCATGCCGTCGCCATATTCATTTTTTAGCGTTTCAGCATATATTTTACACATGTTTTCAATATAAGTTTGGTCCATAACATAAAGTGGCGTTCCATATTGCTCTTTTAATGTTTGGCAATCAACTCCACCTATTTCTAAATGACCAAAATCATTAATTTTTAGCGTTTGTCTTTCGTTCATACTACACCTAAATTTACTAAATTTTTTTATTTATTTTAACAAATTTAATATATATATGTCAATTATAATAAACTAATAAAAATTTATTTATATATTAAGTGCAACTTATAACAAGAATTTATTATATTAATTAAATGCTCCAATTATTTGCAATATCTTTAATAATATCAAAATAAGTTTTTTCCATTATAGTTTCATTAGCCAAGACGTTAACGCAACCTATCTCTTTGCCATTTTCAAAGGCTATAAGCTTGCCAACTTTAGTACCTACATAAATAGGTGCGCAAACATTTTTAATAGGTTCAAAGTTAATTTCTATACTTGTTTTTGTGTTTTTCTTTGAAAAAATATACATAGATGATTCAGCAATTAC
This sequence comes from Christensenellaceae bacterium, assembly GCA_045651185.1. GTDB lineage: Bacteria > Bacillota > Clostridia > Christensenellales > Borkfalkiaceae > UBA1259. Next base: position 7,517 of record JAZRRZ010000021.1, read on the forward strand.
ACTTAAGTTGGCTTTTTTACCACCTTCTACTTTAACAGTTAAATTAAGCGGTTTGTCTTTATCTATAACAGTTTTGTTGCAATAATTATTAAAACCATAGTTAAACATTGTAGAAACATCGTTAAACCTTTCTTTACTATTTGATGCACATATAACAACACCCACCAATCTCATGTCATTTCTTATTGCTGAGGCTGTTAAACAGTGACCTGCTTCATTTGTAAAGCCAGTTTTACCACTATCGCAACCATTATAGAATCTTACAAGTTTATTCGTATTGCTAATCTCGGTTTTTCTTTCATTTGGGTGAACTACAACATCAGTCCAGATTTTAGAAAACTTAAAATAATCTTCATGCTCTAAAAGTTTAGAAAACATTGTTGCAACATCTTTGGCGCAAGAATATTGCCCTGCTTGTGGCAAACCGGTGCAATTAACAAAAACAGTATTATTCATACCAAGTTCACTGGCTTTTTCATTCATTTTGTCAACAAAATTTGCTTGACTACCTGAAATTTTTTCTGCCATTGCAACACAAGCATCATTTGCCGAAGCAACAACAATACTTTTTATAAGTTCCCCAACAATATATTCGCCATCTTTTTCTAAAAAAACTTGAGAGCCACCCATACCGGCAGAATTTTCACTTATAGTAATTTTTTCATCAAAACTAATATTTCCATTTTCAATTTCATCAAAACAAAGTAATAACGTCATAACCTTGCACATACTTGCGATAGGCAAATGTTCTAATTCGTTTTTTTGATAAATAACGGTTTTTGTTTTATAATCCATTAGATATGCCGATTTGCTTTTTACAGATAATTTTTCTTCTTTTTCCGCAATAACATTGCTATATATTCCGTTAAAACAACCTACAGATAAAATAAAGGCTAATAAAATAAATATTACAGAATTTAATTTTTTCATAAAATGTCTCCTTTACGAAAATATTTTCTGTAATATTTTATAATTTATACATTATGTCTAACATAATTATATATTAAATTCATAGTAAATATCAATTGTTTATCATATTATCAATTTTTATACCAAAACCACGAGTTGGGTCGTTAATAAACACGTGTGTTATTGCACCAACAAGTTTATTGTTTTGAATAATTGGGCTTCCACTCATGCCTTGAACAATACCACCCGTCTTTGAAATTAACTCTTCATCATTAATTTTTATAACAAAATTCTTGTTCCCATAATCATCAACTTTAATTATTGATATATCATATTTTTTTGGAACACATCCATCAATCGTTGAATAAATACAAGCATCTCCCATCTTAGCCACACCTAATTCAACTTTTATTAAATTTGAAGTATCAAAATTATTTGTAATGCTTCCATAAACGCCAGAGTCAAGATTTTTGTCAATAGTGGCAATCGCATTATTTCTTATAAATGCACCTTTTAATTCGCCTGCACGCCCTCTTACTCCCTTTATATAGCCAGATATACTACAGTTATATAATTTACCACTGCATATTTCTAAGATGCCTCCATTATCATCAATTACTGGGTGACCAAGTGAGGCAAACTTATTACCTTTAATATAAGTAATAGTTCCTATCCCACTGATATTATCTCGTATATAAACACCTAATTTATAGTTTCCATTAATATCTTTAACAGCCTTAACATGCTTTATAATTGTTTGTCCTGCATGACTATATTCTATAATAGCATTTTCATCGTTTTTAAGCGCATTTTTTATATCTAAGGCGCTGTTTATATCTTGTCCGTTGATTTTGTAAATAATATCACCTTCTTTAACGCCAATCTCTTTTAATGGCGAAACAAGTCCATTATCACACACAACGTCACAAACACCTAACACTTCTGCACCACGTGTAGAAAGGGTAAAACCTGCCGGCATTCCCCCTAAATAGATGTCTTCATTAGCATATACATTTTTATAAGAATTAAAAGAAAAACATATTAAAACAGCAATTATAATGCTTAAAAACTTAAATTTACCTTTCATATTTACTCCACTCAAGATATAATGTGTAAATATTTCCGATTTATTCAAATAAATTTTTAAATTTAAAAAAAGAAAAACGCTCTTAATTAAGAGCGTTAAAATAATTAAATATTAGGTTAATGACCTTTTATAAAGGTTTGCATCATCTATTACGTCTTGCGCGTGTCTAAGAGCCGTCTGACTGTCCTTATTTCCACCAACAAGCCTAATAATTTCATAAACTTTTTCATCTATAGAAAGATTTTTAACAGTCGTAATAGTCTTATTACTATCTTCGTATTTTTCTATAAGCAAATTATTATCTGCCATGGCTGATACTTGTGGTAAATGGGTTATTGCAACAATTTGTGTAGACTTAGAAATCTTTGCAATTTTTTCAGCAACAATTTTTGCCACATTACCACTAATACCGGCATCAATTTCATCAAAAATATAAGTTGAAACATCTGTAAATTTAGATGTTTGCGTCTTAATTGATAGCATAAATCTACTCATTTCGCCACCACTGATTACCATTGATAAATTTTTAAGTGGCTCACCTAAGTTTGCTGAGAACATAAATTCAATCTCATCAAAACCATTAGCACTGTTAAAAGCACACTCCTCAAATGTTGGAGTTTGCGCAAAATTAATCTTAAACTGTGCATTTTTCATGCCCAATGATTGAAGTTCGACTAAAATATTATCTTCAAATATTCTTGCATAACGTTGTCTAACCTTGCTTAAATCGATATATAATGCAAAAATTGAATTACTGACTTGAATTTTTTCTTTTTCTAAAATTATAATTTGTTCAGCAAAATTTTCAAGTTTTTCCTTTTCTAATATAGCGTTATTCAAAAATTCGTTAATTTGAGTTATACTACCACCATATTTGTTTTTTAATGCTTTTATAATATCTAATCTACTATCAATTTCGTACGGATTATATTCGCAAACATCAAAATTGTCAAGCAAGTTATTTGCACTGTTAGAAATATCGTTTAAGTCAGCAAAAACGCCTTCAAGCCTATCAAAAAGTTCTAAATACTCTTTATCATAATCGCTTATAGTTGAAAGAAGTTTTGACGCACCACTTAAAATATCTTCTACCCCACCTTCATCACTAATGCTTTGGTTAAGTAGTTTTAATGCATTAAAAATCTTTTCTTGATTATTAAGTTTTTCCTTAATAATCAAAAGTTTTTCTTCTTCATCATCTTGTAAGTTTGCCTTTGAAATTTCATCAATTTGATAATTTAGAATATCAAGTCTAATCAATCTTTGACTTTCATCTCCACCAAAAGATTGCAAACTTTTATTTATTTCTTTAAGCCTATTAAATTCCTTTGTTAACGATTGTTTAATATCAACAATTTCTTGGCCACCATATTTATCTAAAAGAGTAAGTTGGTTTGTGGTTTTAAGTAAATTAAAATGCTCACTCTGACCGTGCACATCAACAAGAATTGAGGTAAATTTTCTAAGCATACTGACTGTTGCAGTATTCCCATTAATTTTAATAGAACTTTTACCATCTATGTTAAATTTTCTTGAAATTATAAGCGCGTCATCTTGCTCAAATTCAAGTTCATTATATACATCAAAAATAGCATTGTTATTTTGAACATCAAACTCTGCAACAACCATACATTGAGTTTGACCGCTTCTAATTAAAGACTTATCCGCTTTTGCCCCTAAAACAAAATTGAGCGATTCAATGATAACCGATTTTCCGGCACCTGTTTCGCCCGATAAGACATTAAGTCCATTAGTAAAGCAAATTTCAGCACTATCAATTAGCGCTATGTTTTCAATAATAAGTTTTTGAAGCATATTATAATTGTTCTAATCCTTTAACAACAATCTCAGCATCTGCAGAAGTTTTTGTAATAATAAGCAAAGTATCGTCACCTGCAACCGTGCCAATAATTTGTGGAAATTTAATTCCATCAATTGCCATACCAGCAGCACTCGCATTTCCACTAATAGTTTTAAGTACAATTAAATTATTTGCACTTTCAATTGAAATAGTAATTTGTTTAAACAAATTTACAAGTTGAGGAGAAAGTTTTGTACTAAAATCTTCAACAATCGCGTATTTAGATTTTTTATTTGAGCCTGTGGCTTTAATTAAATTTAATTCTTTTATATCTCTTGAAATGGTTGCTTGAGAAACGTTAAACCCTTTTTCAATTAATTTTTCTGTCAACTCTTCTTGGGTTGATATGTCAAAAGTTTTAATAATTTCAACTATTGCTTGGCGCCTTGAATTTTTAATCATTTTCTAAAACTCCTGCCGACCTATTTAATTTATAACATAATTTCTTGAAGAAATTATAATCTTTTTTACGCAAGAAAAGTAATTTTTTATCAACCTTAGACACTTTAATGCAATCATCTTGTTTCAATTCTTCAACAAACCTTCCATCAACAAAAACTGCAACTTGTGATTTTCCTGATACTCTTATACAACACACAGAGTCATCAGAATATACTATTGGTCTTTGGTTAAATGCATGTGCAGCAATAGGCGTCATAGTAAAAACGTCCGCATAAGGCGATAATATTGGTGCGCCAAGAGAAAATGAATAAGCAGTTGAGCCTGTTGGCGAACTAATAATAGTTCCGTCACCACTATATTTAGAAACAAAAGAATCGTCAATTTCTATTTGAATTTCAGCAACGGTATTACCAACTGATTTATCATATGTACGCTGAATATAAACTTCATTAAGCGCATAAAAAACGTTATCGTTATAAGCCACAGAAAGCATTGTTCTATAATCGTTGATAAGGGTGCCATTTATTAGCCCTATAATCGCCATTTCAACTTCATTTTTTTCAAATTCACATAAAAAACCAAGATTGCCAGCATTGATTCCAATGATAGGAATTGAATTTTTATTTGCAAACTCAGCCAAAAACAAAATTGTACCGTCACCACCGATAGCAAATAGTGCATCAGCAGTCATCGGATTTTCCAGCATATCATCTTCAAGAATTAAATAATCAATGCCGTGTTTTACAAGACCATTAATTAGGCTGGTTTTGCAAACGCCACCTGCATCTTTTTCTTTGTTGTAATATACTAAAACTTTCATATTTTGTCCACCTTTAGGTAATTTTTTATCTTGTAAATTTTTATATTACAATGAAAAAAATTGTAATAAAAAATTGATTAATTCTTTTCAAGCAAGACCAAAAATTCAGTGTTTTTATCTTGACTTATTGGTGCAGAAGTAATACTAATAAAGTTAAAATCATAATTTTTAGCAACATTAATAATGTTTTCGCACACTTGTTTGTGTATATTTTTATCCCTAATAATTCCGTTTTTGAACTTCTTATGCCCGCCTATTTCAAATTGTGGTTTTATTAACAGCATCAATCTTTTTTGCTTATTAATTAGTTGACTAAAAACAGGTATTACTTGAGTAATAGAAATAAAACTTAAATCGCCAACAATTAAATCTATGTCCTCATCAAAGTCGCTTTTTGTTAGGTCCTTTGCATTTTTAACAATTAAATCAACTCTAGAATCTTGTTTTAGACTTGGATGCAACAAATCTTCATTTAGGTCAACAGCATATACTTTTTTTGCACCATTTTGAAGCAAACAATGTGTAAACCCACCCGTGCTGGCGCCAATATCAGCAACCGTTAAACCTTCAACTAAAACGTTTAAGTCTTTTAGGCCTTTTTCTAATTTATAACCACCCAGCGAAACATATTTTTTATCATATATGTATTCAATTTTAATGTTATCGTTATCAATTTCAAACGCAGGTTTAGTTATCTTAGAGTTATTAACAAAAATCTCACCACGTTCAATTGCTTGTTTTGCTTTGGTACGAGAGTCAAAATATCCTTTTTCTGCTAAATAATTATCTAATCTCATTATTTAGTTCTCTCGTATAATTTTTTAACAAATTCTAACAAAAATTCTGCATTTTCCATTTTGCTAAGATTTTCCAAGCATTTTTTATAATGGAATTCTCTGCGTTCTTTTGCCCCATCTATACCAAAAACTTTAATGGCAGTTAGTTTATCTTGAATTTGGTCTTTATTTGCAGTTTTGCCAATATGCTCACTGCAACCTTCGGCATCCATAATATCGTCTGAAATTTGAAACATATAACCAATATTAAGCCCTAATTCTTTTAACTCTTCAAAATACTTGCCATTTGCCTTAATTGATGCAATTAAAAGTGGACACATTAAAAGTTTTGCAGTTTTATTCTCGTAAATACTATATAAAGTTTCTTGACTTATGTTTTCACTTTTTTCGTTAGAAAGGTCAAGAACTTGCCCTGCAATCATACCACTAACACCAGCATATTCTGCTAATATTTTTAATGCTTTTGCATCTAATAAAGCAAAATTGTCTTTAGATAAAACGTATTCAAACGCAAAGTTTAAAAGGCCATCACCTGCCAAAATCCCATATGCTTCACCAAACTTTTTATGCGTTGAAAGTTTTCCCCTTCTATAATCATCATTATCCATAGCAGGAAGGTCATCATGCACTAAAGAATATGAATGAATACACTCAATCGCGATAGCAAATTCTTTAACCTCTTCCAAGTTAAGGCCTAGCATCTCAGCAGTTGCAAAAAGCAGAACAGGTCTAACCCTTTTTCCGCCATCAATAACTGCATAAGTCATAGGCACGCTTAGGTTTTGTGGTATGTTTTCAAGCGATTTTAATGCAATATTAAGTTGTTTATTGAAAAAACTTAAATATTTTTCATAATTATCATTATAACTAAGCATTAAATCTCCTGCAAGCACAAATATATGTATTTTCAAGAAGCATAGCAATAGTCATTGGACCAACACCACCTGGCACAGGCGAAATAAAAGATGCAATATCTTTAACTTCATTAAAATCAACGTCACCAACAAGCCCCTTGTCTGTTCTGTTTATGCCAACGTCAATAACAACAGCACCAGGTTTAACCATGTCTGCTTTAACAAACTCAGGTCTTCCTATTGCCGCAATTAAAATATCAGCATTTTTACATATTTCTTTTAGATTTTGAGTTTTGCTATGACAAACTGTCACAGTGCAATTTTCTTGCAACAACAATAAAGCCATAGGCTTGCCCACTATATTACTTCTGCCAATAACAACTGCATTTTTACCACAAAGTTCAATATTTTGACTTTTTAACATTTTAATAACGCCAAACGGTGTGCATGCAACAGTTGCCGGCTGACCTAATAGCAAATTTCCAACATTTTGAGCCAAAAAACCATCAACGTCTTTATTTGCTGGTATTTTTGATAAAATTTGATTTTCATTTAAATGTTTAGGAAGTGGTAATTGAACTAAAATTCCATCAACACCATTGTCATTTGACAAACTATTGATTAAACTTTCAACTTCTTCTTGCTTTGAATTTTCAGGCAAATGAAAAGAAAGAGATTTCATGCCCACATATTCAGTTGCAGTTATTTTATTTTTCACATAAACTTTAGATGCAGGGTTTTCACCAACTAGAATAACGGCTAAAGTAATTTGATGATTAAATTTATCAAAAAAATCTTTAACCTTGTCTTTTAATTGCTCTTTAACGCTTTGTGCAATTTGTTTACCATCAATAATAACAGCCATTATTAAATCTCCTTTGCAAACTCAGCAAGTATTCCGTTAACGAAATTTGTGCTACTTTCTGTTGAATACTTGGCAACAATATTAACTGCCTCGTTTATAACAACTGCTTTCGGCGTGTCTTTAAAATTTTCAAGTTCAGCCATACCTAGTAATAATGCACATTTATCTGCGCGATGTAAACGTTCTAAATTAAAACCAATGCTAAGCCTTTCAATCGCTTCAAGATACTTTTCTTGTCCATTATCAACAGCATTAAGTAAATTATCAGCAAAAAGTTTATCATCGGCACTTAATTCTTTGCATAAAACAGCAAAAAGCCCTTCATCACTCGGATTGAAGAGCCGTGCAAATATATACTTAAAAACACATTCTCTAACATAAGTTCTCATAAGTAATCTTCCTATTTATTTTCTGTAGTTTCCGTAGTCTCAGTAGACGGTGCTTTAATTTCATCAGTTTTGTCTTCAAAACTAACACCTGAAATGTGAACATTAACACTTGCAACATGATATTCAGTCATTGCTTCAACATTATGACGAATTGCTTCTTGAATTTTAAATGACATATCTGAAACATTTTGAGTGAAATGAATTTTAACCGTCACGTCAATATGAATTTTATCTTTTTCTCTTTTAACCTTAATAGCATTATTGCGAGCCAAACTACTTGTTTCTTTTGTATCAAGTTCAATGTAAGGAATTTCGCTTACTGCCAAAAGAACTATGCCACTTATTATTCCATCATAATAAACAACTTTACCTTCATGTACCTGTGGTACCTTCTTAAAACGAGCCATAAAAATCCTCTAATATATATTTTATATATATTGTACCACAAAATATTTAATTTGCATAGTGTTTTTTATGAAATAGGTATAATTTTTACATTTTCTGGTGAAACATTTGCTTCTTCTTGTACAATTGAGTAAATTAATATAGCATCATCAGTAGTAAGCTCTGGCGATTTTGCTATTACATTAACGTTATTTGTCTCAAGTCCAATTACAACAACAGCATCTTCAAATCCATATGCTTTGATTAAACTTTCAAGAAGTAATTCTTTTTCTGTGAGTTCTGTAAGTTCAATTTTCATTGCTAAAGCATCTGACCTTTCTTCGCTGTTATCTGCAGCACTTGATATAATAGCATCTAATTGCAACAATTCTTCATTTCTAGTTGTAATTCGTTCTGACCTATATTGTGCAAAATAATTTGCAGAACTAACTGTCATAGATTGGTCAACATCAACCGTACCTGTTGTCAAAACAAAATTAAACACTGCAGTTATTGCTAAAAGTGCTATCATGCAAGACAATACAATAATTTTTCTTTTTTTACTCATAATTTAATCTCCTTATTTCATTGTTAAAATTTCTATTTGATTTATTTCTATGTCAAGAAGCGACATTGTTGCCTGTTGAATTTTTGTCATAACACCTATGCTACCAGCGCCTTGCGCAACTATCAAAACACCTTTAATTTTGGGGTATAATTGTTTAATTTCAACTGTTTTTCCATTAACAATTATTGGCGAAGTTTGTGTCTCTATTTGCCCATTATCACTTTGTTTGGTTGTCGTTTGCATAGCAAGCACTGTTTCCATACCAGATTCTACAGAAATTACAACCGATACTTTACCTGCACCTGAAACGTTGGCTAGCACATTTGAAAGTTTGTTTTCTAAACTATTTACATAATTGCTTATTGCATCGCTACTATCTATAGTTTTACTACTTTTATCAATGCCACCAAATAAAAAAACGCATAAAATAATAACTAAAAATATAGCGACTATTAAATATTGAATTTTTTTATTTGACCTAATTTTATCTAAAAGCGTAGAAATATACTTACTTTTATTGCTATTCTCACTCATAAATTGTCACCATATTTTTATTTATGTTCAGATATGATGCAATATCAGTAATCATCTCTTCTTTAATATCTATATGTTGCTTGTCTGAAATAATAACTGAATTTTGCAAATTTATTTGAACAAAACTTATTTTAATATTTTGATTATCTTCTATTACATAATTAATATCTATTTCTGGGTTTTTAATGCCATTTTTATTAATAATTTTTATACAATTTTGCTTATACACATCAATACGCTTATTGTTTATATATTCAATAAAATTGTCTTGTAAAACAATATTATCAGCGCCTACTATTTGCTCATAATAATAATCACTTTCTTTTATGTTAATTATTGGTTTAATTATAACCAACATAGTAAGCAAAGAAAAAATACTTTTTATATATTTACCCATCCTGCCTTGTGGAAGAATTAAGCAAATAATACTTGTCAGCAAAATAACGGTAGTTATACTTATTATCCAGTCTTTCATTATCAAATAAATGCATTTGCAGAAAAAGTAATTAAAAGAATTGTTATAAACAACATAAACCCAACCGAAATAAGCGTGGCAGATAAATATGTTATACATTTTGACATACCATCGCAAAATGAAGTGATTTTTTTATCTGCAATCGGTTGTAAAATTGCAGATAAAAGTTTTAGTAGTAATGAAAATGCTATAATTTGTAAAAGTGGAGATAAAATTATGTAAAACAAAGCAAACACCCCTGTAATTCCAATAACATTTTTAATTAAAACACTTCCTGCAATAACTAAATCAAACCCATCTCTTATAAAACCACCCACAAGTGGCACTGAATTTGAAATAGCATATTTAGTCGCTTTAATAGATACTCCATCAAATGTTGCACTTGTAATTCCTTGAACGGATAAAAAAATGGTGAATATTGTTATAACTAAACCGATTATCCACTTAATTGTAGTGGCTGAAATTTCTATAAACTTATCTAACTTTGTTGTGTTTGAAAAACTAGAAACAATGTTAAAAATTATCATTAATGCAACAAGTGGCATAATAGCATAAAGAAAAATACTTACAACTCCATTTGATAAAAATGCAACTGCCGGTTTGTATACTGATGCAGAAACATTTCCACCAGAAACTACCATTAATGTCAGTATTATAGGTGACATAATCTCAGTTAATTTCGCTATATTTTCTATAATGTTTTTAGTGTTTTGCCATAACGAAAATATTTGGCTTGTTAAAAGCATTATTATGCTTAATATACCTACAAATAAAATTATTTCACCTATGCCTTCACTTGCAAAATTTCCTTTAATGTTTTGAAAAATATTGCAAAGTAATGCAATTGCAAAAATAGCAATAAACGCAGGTAAAAATTGCTTAACATTTAAGAATAACGTATTAAATAAATATGAAAATATATTATTAAACTGCAAATCATATTTACCCTCTAACAAACCGTTAACATAACCAAAAAAGTTTGTACCTTCTGGCAAGTTTTTAATGTTATTAAAAAAGTTTTCAAATTGTAATAAATCTAAATTTTGCAGTTGCTCGTTAATACTGTCATTTAAGGTATCGGCATGTGCAACGTAGCCACCTTCTATCGAAAATGCAAATATTAATATTGTTAACAATATATAAGAAAATTTTCTCATGCAACAAGACCTACAATTAAGTTATAAACAGCGTATATAATAGGAAGAGAAATACTTAGTATTACTACTTTTCCTGCAAAGATTAGTTTATTAGCAAGACTAGTAAGCCCAAAATCTTGCATTGTACTTGCACCAAACTCAATTAAATACCCTATGGCTGTTATTTTGAATATTATTATATAAAATTCTTTATCTATCCCACTTTTGTCTACTAATTGCGAGATAAAAACAAATGTATCAGATAGATAATTCAGCACATAAAATATAATTATTATTCCTGCACCAATTGATGCCAGAAGCGACAATTCACTGTTTATACTTCTTAAATAAATAATGACAACGCTAAAAACTAACGCAATTGCAACTAATTTTACCATCAATATAAATAAAATATATTTTTAATATTTTCAAAAAGTTGACTTATCATATTTATAACTAATGTTAACACAATAATAAGTCCAGCAAGCGCAACTAGCGTTGCTATGTCATCTCTATCACTTTTTTTTAATATTTGCGTTATTACTGTTATCAAAATACCAATCGCTGCAATCTTAAAAATTATATCTACTTCCATCTTTTCCTTTTACAAAACTACTATTAACAATATTAAACCAATTAAAAAACTAAGTTTTGTATATAATAACTTATATTTTTTCTCATCTAAAATGCTATTTTCTTGTTTTTCTACAATATAATTATTAACACCCTTTAAATATTCAAGTTGTGTATCTTTGTCAACCATACCTAAATTTTTTAAATATTCATATACATAGTCTTTTTCTTGTATTGTTAAGTAAGTGTTTTCCTTTTCTATTTTTCCACCTAGAAGATAATCACTTAACAATATATAAAAATCTGTTTTTTTATTTTGACCTTTTATTATATTAGTAAGTGTAGTTTGTTTAAACGCAGTTTCTTGTATAAGTATGATATTAAAACTTGCAAAATCAGTATAAAATACACGCCTATAATAATATTTCCCCGACAAACAAAAACCAACAAAAAGACAAAACAGCAAAAGAACAATGCCTAAAAACAATCGCATAACACTTTAAAATCCCTATCAAGAACGCATTTTGCTTGTCCAAACTTATTTCCATTATTAAGAACGATATATCTATCGAATAAATTATGTATAAAACTAGGTTTAAGTCTTAAATTTTCCACGCTATCGCTGTGGCAACTTGCTATTATTTTAATGCCCGAGCTTATAGCGTTTTTTGCACACAACCAATCATCAATGGTTGATAACTCATCAGTTATAACAATTTTGGGGGACAATGACCTTAAAGCAAAATTAAAAGCATAATTTTTGTTTGAATACATAATATTATCTATATTCTCGCCTTTTATTAAAGAAAACTCACCCCTTTCATCAATAACTAAAATTGAACCTATGTTAAGGCTGTTAAGATTTTTCATAACGTCTTTTAATAATGTCGTCTTACCTAGAAAAGGTGGCGATATTATGATAGTGCTATAAATATTATTATCGTTATAAATATACGGCATTATTTTAGTTGAACACCCCTCTATTTCATGCGGGATTCTAATATTAAGTGAAGAAAAATTCTTAATTGTTTGAATTTTATTATTATTAAAAACGCACTCGCCAGCAATTCCAACCCTTATTCCATTTATAGTTGTAATATAACCATCCTTTAGTCTATCATTAAAAGCATATAAAGAATGTTCTGTAATTTGCATTATAATATAGTTTACATCTTCTTGACTGCATATTATTGCCTTGTCTTTATCTTTAACCAGCCCACCATCAAACAAATAATAAATTTGATTTAAATAATTAACTTTTACAGGATAGCATGTCCTTAATCTTATCTCGTATAAAAATTTAATTTCTAAATTTTCCAAAGCCGACATATAGTTTATTGGCAAAAAACTTAATTTCATTTGTATAACTATATGCTTTACTTTTATTGAATATAACTACAATTTTAATATTTAATTTTGCGCACAAAAAAAGAGTAGATATAAAATCTACTCTTTTATTAAACATTATAATTATTAGTTTTCTGAGTTTGCAAGCATTTCAGCGATAGAAGCACCAGCATCACTTTCATCTTTCCATTCACGGAGTTCTTCAGTTTCAACTTCAACTTCTTTTGCCTTACGTTTTTTACCCTTAGATGCTTTTTCTTCATCTTTTGCAGGTGTTTCAACTTCAGGAAGTAAAGCCTTGATAGAAAGTGTCATCTTTTCTTTTTCAGCATTGATATCAATAATCTTTGCTTCAACTTCTTGACCAACTTGTAAAGCAGCAACCGGATTTTCTAACCATTGATTTGAGATTTGTGAAACGTGAACTAAACCGTCAACACCCTTTTCAACTTCTACAAATGCACCAAAGTTAACAAGTCTAACAACTTTACCCTTGATTACATCACCAACGTTATACTTTTCAACAACGCCATCCCATGGTCTTGGTTGTAATTGTTTATAACCGATAGAAACTTTTTTGTTTTCTTGGTCAATTTTTAAGATAATGAATTCATAGTTTTTGTTAAGTTCTAATACTTCAGAACATTCTTTGCAACCTGTCCAAGAAAGGTCAGAAATATGTGCTAAGCAGTCAAAACCATTAACGTCAATAAAAGCACCAAAAGCAGCGAATCTAACAGGTGTGCCTAAAACAACGTCACCTTCTTGGATATTGCCAAAGAATTCTGCTTCTTTTTGAGCCTTAATAGCATCTCTTTCAGCTTTTTCAGCTTCTAAAATAACTTTTTGTGAACCAACGATTTGTCTACGAGCGCCTCTTGATTCAACTTTTTCAGCCTTTAATCTTAATGTTTTTCCAACATACTTTTCAAGGTCTTTAACAAAACCTAATTTAATTTGTGATGATGGAACAAACACTTGGTATGAACCGTATTTACCAATTAAACCACCTTTATTTGTTTCAGTGATTGTTGCTTCAAATACTTTGCCGTTTTTAATTTCTTCAATTTCGGCTTCTTCTTTTAATACCTTTTCCATTGCTTTTTCAGAGAAAACGATAGGATTTTTTGCGATAACCATAACGCGAATCTTTTGACCTACTTTTTCTTGATAAGCATTTTTATCATACTCGCCAATAAGATTGCTCTTTGGCAAAGATAAATCGTCTCTTTTAGCGTCTTTAATAGATAGTGTTAAACCATCGTCTTTTGCAGAAGTGATAATTGCAGAAACAATTTGACCAATCTTTAAATCTTTACCTGGTCTAATATTGTCAAAAGCCTTTTCCATTTCAGACTTGCTTGCCACACTAGATGCTGGTTGTGTTTGGTTTGGAACTTCGCTTGCGACAGTTTCCGTTGTGATAATTTCTTCTGTAGTAATGTTGTTCTCCATAAGTGAGATGACCTCCTGAAATTGTTCTTTTGGTGTTGATGCCCCTAAAACAATTCCTATTTTATTATAACTTTTAATTTTCGAATAATCAAAATCAGCAGGGTTTATAATTCTAAAAACATTTTGGCAATGCTTAGCGCAAATATCAAAAAGTTTGTTAGTATTATTGCTGTTTGCCCCACCCAAAACTAAAACTGCTTGGCACTTTTGGGACAAAATTTCTGCTTCATTTTGTCGCTTTGTTGTAGTATAGCAAATTGTTTTGAAAATATCAACTGTTTTTACCTTGCTACTAACAAAATTTTTAATTATTTTATTAAATTTTTCTTCAGAATAGGTTGTTTGCACAACTATACACAATTTGTCTGCTGAAATATCAAGTAATTGCTCTCTATCTTGCGTTATAACAGCACTATTATTGCACCAACCATTTATTCCAATTACTTCTGGATGTTTTGCATCACCTATAATTGCAATTTTATACCCTCGCTCATAATGCTCTTTTACAATATTTTGAATTTGCTTAACAAATGGGCAAGTGCAATTTATTATATTTAAGTTTAATTGTTGGGCTTTATCAAAAGTAGATTTAGGCTCGCCATGAGTTCTTATTAAAAGCGTTTCACCGCCCTTAAAGTCAACTTGTTCTAAACTATCTATAGTTTTTATACCAGCATCTTTTAGCCTTTTTATCACACTTTCATTATGTATGATTTCGCCAAGGATGTAAATATTATCTCCTTTTAAGTTCTCGGCCTCTTTTATAGCCCTACTAACACCAAAGCAAAAACCGTTGTTTTCACATTTATATATATGCATAATTATTTTTTAACCTTTGACGAAAGTTGTTTTAATATATTTTGTTGTTCTATCATTTTTTCTCTAACTATTTGGTCTAATGAATCGATATCTTCTTCAGAAAGTTTTTTACCATAATAATCAGAAAGTTCAAATGGCTTTCCTATAATAATTTTAGTTTTGGAGAAAATTCTTGCTTTTTTTAACATCATTATAGGAACAATCGGACATTTTGCTTTTACAGAGAATATCACCGAACCGCCTTTAATTTCTTGCAAATCAGATGTTCCTGTCACGTTTCTTTTACCTTCTGGAAATATGCAAAGTTTATTACCTTTTTTTATTTCTTTAATGGCTTCTAAAAGCGACTTCATGTCTGGATTATCTCTATTTATAGGAATACCACCGTATGACCTAATGATTTTTGATAATAATTTATTTTTAAACAATTCGTTTTTAGCAAGATATTTAATATCTTTATCGCATATTCTTGCAATAAAGCCACAATCTATTGCTCTAAAATGATTACAAACAAGAACTGCTCCACCTTTAGGAATATTTTCCTTGCCATAAACTTTCATCGGGTATAACAGTGAAAAAAAGAATATCGGTATTTTGTGAAGAAAATTCATATGCTTAACCTTCTATATACGATAAAACCTTGCTTATCACTTGCTCTACCGACATATATGACGTATCAATTTCTATTGCATCTTGAGCCTTAGTTAATGGCGCAAAATCTCTTGTTTTATCATTATAGTCTCTTTGTTCAATTTCTTGTTTTAACTGTTCAAAATCAACCTTATGACCTTTTAATGAAAGTTCTTTAAATCTTCTGTCAGCCCTAACGTCTACACTTGCTGTAATATAAAACTTAAAATCAGCATTTGGAAGCACGTAAGAGCCTATATCTCTTCCGTCTAACACGCAAGACATTTGGTTTGCAATTTTCCTTTGCATTTCAACCATTTTAAGCCTAACACATTTAAGACTTGAAATATTAGATGCAGCCATTGAAACGTGTGGTTCACGAATTTTTTCTGAAACATCTTCGCCATCTAAATAAGTGTGCTGTGTTCCGTCAATATATTTAATTTCAAGGTTTATATCATCAATAAATGTTTTAACCCCTTGTTCATCAAATGTATCAATGTTAAGTGACAATGCTTTAATCGCAGTCGCTCTATACATTGCGCCTGTATCAAGATACAAAATGTTTAATTTGCTTGAAAGTTTTTTTGCTATTGTGCTTTTACCACTGCCAGATGGGCCATCAAGCGCTATTCTTATGATTTTTTCCATAGTAATCACCTCTTATACAATTATATCAAATAAAAATTTTTTTATATAGCAATTTTAACCGCAAAAGTTAAAAACTAAATTATTTATTTTAAATCAAGTTATAAATCAACAACTTTTTCCTGCCACGTAGCCAGTTGAAAAGGCTATCTGCAAGTTAAATCCACCAGTAAATGCGTCAACGTCTAGAACTTCTCCGGCAAAAAATAATCCGCTTATAAGTTTACTTTCCATAGTTTTTGGATTAATTTCTTTTACGCTAACTCCACCGGCTGTTATTATTGCCTCATCAATAGGCCTAAGTTTTTTAACAAAAAACACAAAGTCTTTTAAGGTGTCAATAATACATCTTCTTTCTTGCACTGTTATTTGACTGCAATTTTTATGTAATGAAACATTAGATTTGCTAAGCACAATATCAATTAACGAACTAGGAAGCAACGAACGCATAACTGTACATATATTTTTTGCATTATTTTGAGAAAATTCTCTAATTAATCTTTTTTCTAAAACATCCTTACTGAGAGCAGGCTTTAGGTCAATACTTATACTTATTTCATCAAGTTTTAATCTATTAATTTTAGAAGAACAAGAAAGAACTATAGGTCCAGAAACACCAAAATGCGTAAATAACATTTCACCAAAATCTGTATATACTACTTTTTGTCCTATTTTTGCCGTTATTCCAACGTTTTTAAGTGATAAACCTTGCAAACTAATAAAATCGCTACCTTTAAGGTCAATTCCTACAAGTCCTGGCTCGGTTTTAATAATTGTATGCCCAAATTGTTTTGCAAAGTTATACCCGTCGCCCGTACTTCCTGTTAGTGGATATGAAACACCACCTGTACATACCACCACACTATCACACTCAACTTGTCCAACATCAGTAATTACACTTGTAATTTTTTGCCCATCACTTATAATTTTTATTACTTCAGTGTTCAACCTAACGTCTACACCTAATTTTTTAAGCAATTTCTCAAAAGTTTTATTAACATCGCTTGCTTTGTCACTTATAGGAAAAACCCTATTTCCACGCTCTATTTTAACTTCCAAGCCATTATTGCCCAAAAATTCCATAAGAGATTGTGGCGAAAAGGCATTAATTGCACTAAACAAAAACTTTGAATTACTTACAACGTTATTAAAAAAATCGTTTTTATCAACGTCACAAGTAATATTACACCTACCTTTACCAGTTATGTAAATTTTCTTGCCTAATTTTTCGTTTTTTTCTATTAAAATAACTTTATTTGATGTATTACTCGCGCAGGTACATGCTGCCATCATACCTGCCGCACCACCACCAATCACTACAACCGTATGCATAAATCTTTTATTTCTTCTACCTTATTATAATTAGTTTTGTTGAATAAAATAGGCGTAATTGTTATGTATCCTTGCTTTATCAACTCAACGTCAGTATCTATATCGTTTTCATCATGAATTATTATTTCGCCTTGTAAAACATATTCATTTTTACCAACCTTTACATACTCGTCGGTATAATATTGCTTGCCAAGTGTTGTAATTTTTACACCTTTAATTTCATCTGTTGGAGGAAAGTTTACGTTCCAGACATCACCAGGTCGTGAAACTGGCAATAAATATTCAATAATTTTTTCAGCATATTCAGCATAAAGCACAAAATTACTTTCAAATAAACTATATGCTGAAAAAGCAAAGGCAATATTGCCAAAGAAAGAAGCTTCACAAGCAATAGCAACCGTTCCAGAATATAAAATATCAGAACCTATATTATGCCCTTTATTTATACCTGCAACGACAATGTCAGTATTAAAGTCCTTAAACATAAGTTCAGCAATTTTTACACAATCTGCCGGAGTGCCTGAAATTTGATATGCTGTGCAACCTTCTAATTCAAAATTTTGCTCAACTTTAATAGACTTTGTTATAGTCAAAGAATGTGAACTTGCAGACCTATTCCCATCAGGCGCAACAACTAAAACGTTATGTTTTTGTTTTAGTCTATTTACAAGCTCAATCAATCCATTACTCTTTATTCCATCATCATTACTAACTAATATGTTCATTTTTATCCATCATGTCTGACATAATATCATGTAAAATTGTCAGTTTTTCTTTTGTTTTTTCTTTCTTGCAAAAAAATCTTGTATTTTATTTCCTTTTTTACAAATAACTACCATTGAAACAATTGTAAATAATATAAAGATTAGCCATAACATTATTCCCCACCAAGTATCGTATGGAATAATGCTATTATTCATAGAATACGATGAAGCGAATACTGAGATAATTCTTGTAACAATAATCATTGTTATAAAAAAGGAAGAACTAATCGTTGTTATTCCTGCTACAAAGCATAAAATATCATCAGGAAAAAATGGAAATAAAAACATAAATGTTAAAATAATTTTATCTTTCCCTTCAATTATTTTAAGCCCTTTATTAAGGCTATCTTCCCCAACTAACCATTTTGCTACTTTAAAGCCAAAAATTCTGCCTATATAGAACGCAACAATAGAACCTAGTATAATTCCTATTGAACTAAATATCGCGCCTTTAAGTGGCCCAAACAGCAAAACTCCTGCACCAACAGTTATAAATGCCGGAATTGGCAAAACAACAACTTGCAAAAATTGTATTATTGTAAACCAAAATATTGCTTGATTGCCAAATGATGATATATATTCCCTAAACTTGTCAACACTGTCTACTTTAGATAAAAAACCTGTTGTTTTTAAAAAGTAAAGCACAATGACAATTACAGATAGACAAATTACAACCAACATAAAGAGTTTATAAACAAAACTCTTAGAGTTGCTTGAAAGTGTTATTGTTAAAACAGTTAATATAGATATTAAACTGACCGAAACGGCCGTAATAACGCTTGAATAGGAAAACCACAAGCCACTTTCAAACGTGTCAACATACAAAACTGTAAAAACAACGCCTAAACAACCTATAAGCGCTATAAAAATATCGAATAAAATGGTTTTTATAATAGAAAATCTATTTGCATTATTCATAATAATATTATATTCTTACTATAAAAACTTATCCATATAAAAAATTTATTGCTCTAACTTTTTATATTCGCCAACAGCAATTTTATCGCAACGATTGTTATATTCGTTGTCTGCGTGACCTTTAACCTTAATAAAATTAATTTTATGCACTTGATATTGCTCTAAAAGTTTTTGCCACAAATCAATGTTTTTTACTTGTTTTTTTCCGGCAGTTTTCCAACCGTTCTGTTCCCAAGCAAAAACCCATCCTTGATTAAAAGCATCAACTACATATTGCGAATCACTATACAAATTCACGTTGCACTTTTCTTTTAAGCACTCAAGTCCCTTTATTACGGCAAGAAGTTCCATGCGATTATTAGTAGTTTCTAACTCACTTCCGCTAACAACCTTCTCAATTGCGCCGTAAATTAAAATTGCACAATATCCTCCAGGTCCTGGATTTTTACTGCAAGCACCATCTGTGTAAATATCAACAGTCTTCATTATAAATTCTCTAATTCTGATGCTCTTTTAACACAAGCATCAATAGCCTTTTCTGTTATTTTTGTCAGCTCACACTCGTTGTAAGTGTTTATCGCTTCTATAGATGTCCCACCCTTACTGCAAACGGCATTTATAAGGTCATCAAGCGACTTTTCGTCATTTTCTATAACCATTTTGCCAGCACCTATCATTGTGCTTACAGCAAGCGTTTTAGCGTCCTCATATGAAAGACCGTGCTTTACGCCACTTTCAATAATACCCTTTAGAAACAAATAAAAATATGCAGGCGAACTACCGCTTACTCCAGTGACAGCATTGAGTTTATCTTCTTCAACTAAAACAACCTTAGCAAAAGATGATAATAATGATGTAATAAATTTCTTATCTCTATTGCACTTAAAATCTGATAGGTCAAGACCAACGGCACCTGAACCTATAGAACAAGGAGTATTTGGCATTGAGCGTGCAATTTTACTATTAGGAAAACTGCTTTTAATTTTTTGTTTTTTAACACCTGCCATAATTGAAATAAACTTATTACAATTTGCGTTTTTAAGATTAGCCAAAACGTCGTTTAAATTTTGTGGTTTAATCGCAAATAAAACAAATTCAGAATTGTTTACTAAATCTACGTTGTTTAATGTTGTTTTCACTCCAAGAGTTGCAATTTTATCAAGCGAATCTTGATTAATATCACTAACATAAATTTGGTCTGCAGATAAAATTTTGCCCTTAATTGCGCCTTTTATTATTGCTGATGACATAAATCCACAACCAATAACACCTAATTTAAAATTCTTTTTCATTTTTCACCTTTTTGTGCTAATTTTATTTGACTAAAAGTTAATTTTAGTATATAATCAATATGCTTATAGGGGAGTGGCTCAACGGTAGAGTAGCGGTCTCCAAAACCGTAGGTTGCGTGTTCGAATCGCGTCTCCCCTGCCAAATCTCAATCACATCAGTGGTTGGGATTTTTTATTTTGTTTTTTACATAATCACACAACCTACTCCTTCGGTTGCTGACTGCTTAGTTAAACCTATACAAATACGCTCAACTAAATATAATTATACCATTATTTTTGTTTTTTTGCTAGTGATTTTATTAAAAATAAAAACTATAGTATTAAAATCAACAATTAACTTGCAAACATACTTATACACAAATAAAAAACCACCAGATACTGGTGGTTTTTTATTTGTGTTAACTTATAATTATTTGTTATATTCGTTGCAGAGTAAGTGAAGTGGTGCTTCATCTTCAATGATTTCTGGGAAACGACCTGCTTTATCGTAGAAGCAGTTATCGTTTGCATCGTCATTACACATAGAAACTTCACGAACAATAACTGTACCCTTGCCAACTTCACCCCAGAATCTATGGAATAAGCCTGGAGTTAATGTAACGCTTTGTCCTGGATTTAAGCAAATTTCCGTACCTGCTGGGTAAACGTGTTTTACACCGTCAATAACAACGCTTACGTCTGTGTCAGCAAGTTTGTTATCTTCAGTTGTGTTATATAATTTGATAATTAAATTACCACCACCAGCATTGATAATGTCTTCCATTTTTGACCAGTGATAGTGCATTGGTGTAATTTGACCTTCTCTAACTATCATAAGTTTTTCAGCATATGGCTTTGGATATTTTGCTTGATTTTTTTGATTACCGTTACGGAGTGTGATTAAGAATAAGCCAACCTTGTTGAAATCGCCATTACCGAAGTCAGTAATGTCCCAACCTAACATATTGTCTTTAATTTCTTGAACTTCTTCACCCTTAGTTTTCCATTCTTCTGGTGTCCAAAGAACGAAGTCTGGTAAACAAATTTTGTACTCTTTGAATAATTCAAGAGCATCTCTCATAATTGAGTTAATTTCTGAACGCTTCATAGTTTTTCTCCTTTAATTAAATTTCATATACACAAATATTGTTAATTTTGCAGAAATATTTGAGTTCTTCACTAAAGTCACCATAAGCAACCATCCAGTGGTGACCGATACCATATTTCATAATTTCTTTATTGATTTGTGAAACAGGTTTTTCATATTTAATTTTAACAGGGTTGCCAGGGAATTCCATTCCACAAGGAATAGCATCGCCTACCATAAACGAAAGACGGAATTCATCTCCGTGACCACAAATGTTTACAGCAGTCACTTTACCAGGCTTAACAACGAATTTAGAGCAAACACCTCTTTCCATTAAACGAACAGGTGCAAGTTCAATTTCGCCTTCTGCAATTGAGAAACCTGATGAACCACAGTGAGCATACATAATTGTATTTGCTTTTTCATCTGGGAATAAAAGGTCTGTATTGTTGATTGGCTTACCACTTAAATCATACATAAGCTTCATAGTTAAAGCGTTTGTGACGTCGCCTTCGCATGAACCAACGATGCCTTCTTCAGCTAAAAGTGAATAGCCAAGGCAAACTTTACCCATGTATTTAGTATAACATTTAACTGATAATGCTTGTAATTCATATTCTTTTGCAAGGTCTTTCATTGCCTTATAGAATTTCATTGATTCTAGCATTGATTCGTTTGTAGAAGTGATTTTGCAACCTTTAAGCATATCTTTCTTTTCTTCAAGAAGTGCTTTTGCTTCTTCATCAGAAATAGCATTAACTTTAGCAGTCAATTCTTCTTCGTCAAGGTTAACTACTCTTGAACCTAATTTTTGCTTAATAGCGAATTCATCATAAGCAATTTCAGTCATACCCTTAACTCTACCACCGATTGCACCAACGATAGTTTTGCTCATAGAATTTTTGAGGGCATAAGCTGTTGCAATTGTTTTGATTTCTTTTACGCATGCTGGGTCATCAGCATCACCATAAACAAATTCACATGTTTTGCCAATATCTCTAAATACAGCACTTATTTGATGAGCACAACATAATGAACCTGTGTCAAATGCTGGATATGCACGAAGAATAAGTGGCATATCAACATATGATAGAAGGTCTAACAAGTGATGGTCTTCACTCCAAGTTGCAATACAAATCATCAAAACATCTGCATCTGTAGATTTTAATTTTTCTGCTGCTTGACGAACTGTTTCAATATCGTGCATAACAACGCCTGTGTTTTCACAAGAGATGCCTTGAGCTTCCATCGCTTTTACAGTTTGATTAAGTAATGGCATTGCTTCATCATAGCCGACTTCTACAGGACAAGCGAGAGCAACTGTTGCTACATTTAATTTCATAATAATCTCCATTTATTTCCCTGCAATTTATATTATTTTATTTCTCATATTCGCAAGGCAAAATATGAAAAAATTTTTTACTCTTTTGTTAATTTCCAAACTTCGGTATGCCCGATTGTTTGGCCTGGTTTAACATCAAAAAGTGGTGAAAGACTTTCAACTTCGGTCATTTGGTCACATAAATACGTTTCGTAAGACACGTTGCCGTCTGGATATTCTTTATTTCTAAAAATATCGTATATCTTTTCAAAAACAACGCCGTGATTTACATATTTAACGTGGCCATCAGGATGAGCAACACCGATTTTATAAAGGCTATCATTATTAGGTCTATGAGTAATCTTTATAAGTTCACGTGAATATTCTGCTCTTTCATCACCAAGATTGGTGTAATCCCAAAGCGTAATTTTACTTAATGGCTCATCACCACATTTTCTAATCTGCATTGGAATATATTGAACGCCGTTTGGCGCCATTGATGTTATACCCCAAGAAGAAAACCTTCGTGTTTCACTGTCAGTATTTTCTAACTTGTGAACTATTTTTATTGAGTCATCTCCTTCAAAAGAAATTTCCATACTCTTTTTAACTTTAAGCCATGGGTCTTCATCTTGACAGAGAATAACCTTATTTTCTAAAATTTGATAACTGATTGGGTCGTTGTCAGGATAAGCACTTAACTTACTTTCTGGCGCGAGCCACAGTCTATGTCCACCTTGAACACGCCAACCTTCATCAGAACATAAATAATCTACATTTTTTGGCTGTTCATAGAACAAATTTTCACTTCCTTTATATGATAAAAAGGAAATTCTAATACCAAACTCTGTTGGAATTCCAATTTTAATATCGCCATTTTCAATAAACAAACATTTACCAAAATGGTTATAATTTTCAATATAAGTTTTCATATTACAGAATTAAATCTAATTTTTAAAATATGAGCCCGGTCAAAAATATTAAAAATAATTTTAACCGTGGCTCATAAATTACAGTTTAGTTATATATTAACCTTTCTTCCATCTTTGGATAACACAAGTAGCGCGGCCGCCTTCTTCGTTAATAATTTCATAATCACCGAAGCAAGCTGGAACTACTAATGTTTGGAACTTGTCGCAAACAGCAAAATATTCTGGGTTTGCTTTTGAGCGAACAGTTACTTTGCTACCAACTGTCAATGTAAGCATGTTCATGAACTTACCTTCTGTTGAGAATTCACCAACTTTTTCGAAGTGGATTCTTTCAACGTGGTATGGCATTACAGGAGTTGTTTTATAACGGTCAATGAAGTAGTTCTTTGTCCACTTAACAACAGATGGTGTTGACAATAAGTGGTCTTTAACCCAAGATGCTCTTCTTGTCTTTTCCATGTTTCTGCCGTGTTCAAGGTGCATTTTTAATGGCTTACCTGTCATAGTCTTAGCGTTGTCGTCCCATGATGGTCTTGCGAAGTCATATTCAAAGAATGAATATTCTGTACCGTTGATACTTGGGTTTGTATCCATTTCAAGAACCATTTGGTTACCGCCGTGACCGTGCATTGTTCCAGGAGGAATCAAGTATAGGTCACCTTCTTTACTTGGCCAGTTAGCAATAAATTCTTTCCAATTTTCGATAACTTTGATGTTTTGTGATTCTTCACAAAGTCTTTCCCATTCTTCGATATCAGCATCATCGTGGAAGCCCATCCATGTGTTAGCACCTTCATAAGCTTCTGCAATGTAATATGTTTCATATCTGCCGAGTGGTTCATCGAAGTGATCAGCAACGTATTTGCTTGATGGGTGAATATGCATTGGCATTGAAATTCTTTCAGCTGGTTGTGGGGTTGGGTGCCAACCGTCATCTAGCCAGATATCAAGTGGGAACAAACCTGGATATTGCTTGTTGATAAGTCCACCAACGAGGTCTTCACCATATTGCATAGCGTTGAGCATTGGCATAGAAATACTTCTTTCGCCACCGAAGTCGATAAGAATACGAAGTTCTGGACCAGCAATTTTGTTCCAAGCGTTGTTAGCAAGGCCTTCTACTTGATAATCCATATCTAAGTATCTGTAAGCACCCCATGGACCTGGGCTGAAAATCTTAACTTCGTGAATTGGGTATTTAACAAGAGTTGACATGATTTCGTCATATGCTGCTCTTGGGATTAATACGAGGTCGTTTTCGAAGTAGTTTTCTACATAGAAATCCATTGCACCGTACATATAGTCTTTTTGACGTTTCAACATATAGTAGTCAGAATAGTTATATTCTTTCCAGTTGTAGTCTTTAGTAGGAGTTGTGCAGCCAAATGTATTGAGTCTGCCTTCCCACATATCCCATTGTACTTTTTGGTGTGTGTTATCAACATAGCACTTAACTGCATAAAGGTCAGCTAAATCTTTAATGCAAGCGCCTTCACCATATACGATTACAACTGCGTTTGAAGCAAGTTTCTTCTTCAAATCAGCAATTGCTTTTTGACACATAAGGTCTTCAATTACACCTGTTTTGTTTACTTTACCAAAACCAGGGTCATCTGTCACGTAAGGTGCATTATAAGCAATAATGTCCTCTCTTGACTTGTAAAGTTGGCTAGCCGCAAAAAGCTCTACTTTTAAGCCCTTTGCTTGAAGTTTGGCAGCAACTGCATTTGCAATTTTTGCAAAGTCAATACCATACCAACCATCAATGGCAATGTTCTTGTCGGTTGAGTCAACAAGTGAAGCTAATTTTTCAACAACGTTGTCCCAGCCGAATGTTACGCTATCTCTATTTTTAGCAGAAATAACGATTTTGTTGTCAGCATTTTTTATGGATTCATATACTGGCATGCTTTCATCCTCCTTGAAAAGATTTAAAAATTTTTATTTTTTGTTTTTTATTTTATAGACAAGGTACTATGACCTTTACTATTAAATCAATTTTAGTCTTTCCCAATTTTCAGCCATATTGAGAATTTCTTCTTGACTCTTAATTCCGTCAACAGAATTTGCAGCAAACAAATTGCAAGCTGCGGCTGCTGATGCAAATTTAAGAGTTTGTTCATCACTTAAACCATGATAAATTGCATAAAGCGAACCTGCACAGAACGTGTCACCAGCGCCAACACTTCCCTTAATCATTTCTGATGGGATTTTAAGTGATGGAACTTCTGTATAAATCTTAGTTGCAACGTCATATGCAAATGCAGTTTCCTTGCAGTGAATAATAATCTTATCTTTAACACCTGCTTTAGCCATGTTAAGCATTGCAAGTTTAATATTTTCTCTATTTAACTTTCCGTCAGCGTCATAAGCCTCTAACTTTGAAATACGACAGCATTCAATTTCATTGATAATTGCATAGTTAGCATACTTTAATGCTGGAACAATCTTCTTACCATAATCAGCATTGTTATCGCTTACAACGTCAATAGATGTCTTAATGCCATTTTCTTGAACTTTTTTAAGCAAACGAGCCATTGCTGTGCCATATTCAGCATCATCAGCATCAAACTTGTCTAACAAAAGAATATAGCCGATATGGAACAAGTCACAATCAAGATTATCAACGTCAATATCTTCTGGACCAAACGCAGCGTTTGTGCCTTTGTTAAAGAAGAATGTGCGTTCGCCACCCTCTAAACTCATAACGTCAGAAAAGCCTGTTGGAATTGTTTTTGAATATGTAATTTTATCAGTGTTAATACCATTTTGGGCAAGTTGTGAAACAACAAACTTACCATTAGCATCATCACCAACTAAACCCAATGCAGTAATAGGAATATTTTTGTCAATTTTAGCAAGGTTAATTGCTGTGTTTGGAACGCAGCCACCAACAGCCATAGAAATATCCGTTATGTGAGATAACATACCAATTTGTGGATATGAATCGATATTCTTAACAACGTCTACGAGTATATTACCAGCAATAACTAGTTTCTTATCATAATTTGACATTATAAATTCTCCTAAATCGTGCCAATTTTTGGTATAAAAATTGGCATAAAAACTCATTAAAAATTAAGTATATATGAATTATACTAAAAGTTAGTATCTTTGTCAATAATTTTACTAAATTTATTTTGTAATTTTTTAAATATTTTTACCTTTTACACAAGATATTGTGAAAGTTTATAAAAAAATAATCAATATAAGACAAAATAAAAATTATGCCCAAACCAAAAATGCTTTTAACAAATTGGTTTGGGCGATTAAATTTAGTCTACTCTGCTTTCTTTGATAACGTTTTGATAATAGTAATAACTATCTCGTGGGCGACGTTCAAATGTTTCACGATTGATTTGAACAAGTCCAAATACAACGTCGAAACCAAGGTGTGCACCTTCATTTGTATCTAAGAATGTCCAAGGTAAATATCCAACTACATTAACACCAGCCTTGATTGCACGAGCAAGAGAACGAAGGTGTTCACGCATATGTTGAACTCTATAGCTATCGTGAAGGTCTGCATCAAGGTCATCAAGTCTTTTTTTGCCAACACCATTTTCGGTAATAATAATCTCTTTGTCAGGATAATGTTCGTGTAAGTACATAAGAGTATCAAACAAGCCTTGTGGATAATAGCCAAAGCCGTAGTCATCTGTTGGCATATATGAGATTGAGTTTGGAACAACTTTTACGTTTAAGTACTCGCTTTCACCATATTCTACATATCTTGAGCTATAGTAGTTAACACCGATAAAGTCACATGGAATAAAGTATTCTTCTAGGTCCTTTCTCCAATCGACTTGAACTTTTCTATCAATATCGCCTGCATTAATCAATTCATCTGGATAAGTTCCTTCAAGCATTGGTTGTAGCCATCTTCCTGCAAAGGCCGCCATTCTGTTTCTTGAAGCCTGTCTATTTTTTTCAGACGTTGTAAAAGGATAAGTTGCTTCTATCCATAAAACTGCACCAATTTTGCCCTTAAGCCCCATTGACTTATAAAGACGAATTGTTCTATAGTGTGCAATAATCATATTGTGGAAACACTTAGGGCCACCAGATGTTTCAGAAACTGCGTTAAGGTTTGGCTCGTTCACCGTGCACCAATAATCAATTCTATCGCCAAAAGCTTCAAAACAAGTTTTTGCATAAGATGTAAACCAATCGCCAAATGAACTATTTGTAAGTCCACCTAAAGCAACTACCCACCAAGGCAAATCGCAGTGCCAAAGGTCAAAAAATGTTTTAATACCATTTTTCTTGAGCTCATCAATAACCTTGTTATAGTGGTCGATACCAGCTTGGTTAACTTCTGCTGGGCCATTTGGGAAAATTCTTGACCAAGAAATAGAAAAACGGAAACATTTAACCCCTAGTTCCTTCATAAGTTTTATATCTTCTGGATATGTATGATAAAAACCAGCTGCTGTATCTGGGTCAGCATAGTTGCATTTAGCAGGGTCAGCTTTATACCTATGCATCCAAGTATCTTCACCTTTGCCATCTACGTGATGAGCACCTTCAATTTGAACTGCAGAAGTCGCTACACCAAACATGAAATCCTTTGGAAAATCGAATCTAATTTCATATTTCATAACAAAATACTCCTATTTTTATAATATTACATCAATTATAACATAATTAACTTTTTTGTCAAGTATAAATTACAGAATTTATAGTAAAATTTCAACAATTTTGTTTACAAAAAAGCAGTGCCACGCAATCGCATAGCACTGCTTAATTTTTAGTTAAAAATGATATTAGTCAACCCTAGATTCCTTGATAACTTTTTGATAGAAATACCAACTATCTCTTGGAACACGTTCAAGTGTTTCATAACGGATTTGAACCAATCCGAACATAAGTGTATAACCACCAGAACGGAGTTCACTTGTATCCATAATTGACCATGGGAAATAGCCAATTACTGGGAAGCCTGCTTTAATCGCACGAGAAAGTGAACGAAGGTGTTCACGCATATAGTTAATTCTGTAACCATCGTGAAGTTCTTCTTCGTAATTACCCCACTTTTTAACACCAATACCATTTTCGGTAATAATAATGTTCTTGCCTGGGTAATTATCGCTTAAATATGCAAGTGTATCAAAAAGCCCTTGTGGATAATATTCAAAGCCATAGTCGTCTTTTGGAATATTTTTATTAATAATCTTCTTATACTTAAGGTAGCCTTCATTTTCAGCGTATTCAACGTGTTCTGGTCCATAAATATTTACACCGATAAAGTCAGCTTCAATAAAGTTTTCTTTCATTAACTTTTCAAAGTCTGGTGGCAAACTTTCAATAAATTCTTTTTCCTTTAAAAGAACTTCTGGATAATATCCTTTATACATTGGGTCAAGCCATCTGCCAGCATAATAAGCCATTGCTCTATCAGCGGCGTCAATATCTTTTTGTTCCATTGAAAGTGAGTAATAAGGAATTACGTGAATTACTGCACCAATTTGACCAGGCAAATTCATTGACTTATAAATTTTTACTGCTTTATAGTGCCCCATCATCATATTGAAGAAAGTGTATTTATTTCCACCTGCTTCTTTTGAAACGCAGTTAATGTTTGGTTCGTTTACTGTGCACCAATAATCAACTCTATCACCAAACGCTTCAAAACAGGTTTTAGCATAGAAACCAAACCAATCAGCAAAAGAACTGTTTGTTAAAGCGCCAAGTTGAACAAGCCATAGTGGCATATCGCAGTGCCAAAGGTCAAAGAACGCTTTAATGTCATATTTCTTAAGTTCATCTATAACACGGTTATAATAATCAATACCTTCTTGACAAACTTTATATGGTCCGTCTGGGAAAATTCTTGACCAAGAAATTGAGAAACGGAAACATTTAAGACCTAAGTCCTTCATCATCTTAATATCTTCTGGATATTTGTGATAAAAGTCCGCATTTACTTCTGGGTCAGAAAAGTTATATAATTTTGGGTTTCTTTTGTAGTTATCAGAGTGAAAGTCTTCGCCTTTTCCACCTTCGTGAATACCACCTTCAATTTGAACAGCAGAAGTTGCTGCACCAAATAAGAAATCTTTTGGGAATGTAAATTTCATTTCATTCTTCTCCTATTTTTCACATTATCACATCAATTATAACATAATTAAATATATTGTCAATTGTTTTTTAGTTAAAATATACATTATTTTACTTGAAAACTAAACCAACGACAAAAAGTATTCATTTATTTTTTCTGCAGGCAATTTCATTTTGTTTTTTATCCACCATTTTAGCGTTTCTATAAAGGTTGAAGTTATATGATTAATCCAAAAATCTTTTGGTATGCTATTCGGTTTTTTGTTCTCAAAATCAAATATGCGTTTGATTACTAAAGCATGAAGTTCAGTCTTAAAATATTCTAAAAACAGGTCGTTATTTTTTGATGAAAGAAGCCTACAAATATTGTTATCGTTCTTTTTTATATGCTTAAATAAATGTAAAAAAACATCACCATTATCATCACAATCAAATATTGTATGCCCAGCTTTCAAATCTTGTTTTTCCGAGTTAAAAATATGGTCAAAAAGTTCAGCACATAATTCTTTTAACAGAAAATCTTTTGTCTCAAAATGAGAATAAAAAGTCGCCCTTCCAACATCTGCAATTTCTATAATTTCCCCCACAGTTATTTTATTATAATGTTTTATTGACAACAATGATATAAATGCATTAAATATTGCTTCTCTTGTCTTTCTTTGCCTTCTATCCATATTTTTTCTCCATACATTTTTATGTTTTTGTTCAGTTTTGAATTTTTGTTAGATTTTGTGGATATATTTGTATCTAAAATTATGATACAATTTTACAGAACAATATGTTCAATAATAAATTTATTATATCATAATTAAAAATGTTTGTCAAAGGAGAAAAAATGAAAACAAAACGAAAAATTTTTATAGCATTTTTCCTAAACTTAATATTTTCTATTTTTGAACTTTTTGGTGGAATTATAACAGGAAGTATTGCTATAACCTCTGATGCTATCCACGATTTTGGAGATGCAACGAGCATTGGAACGGCTTTCTTTCTTGAAAAACTAAGCCATAAAAAGCCAAACGATAAATATACTTATGGCTATGCAAGATTTTCGGTTTTAGGAGCAACAATAACCACCCTAATACTTTTAATCAGTTCGGTTATAGTCATTTATAATGCCATTTTAAGAATTATAAACCCAACTGAAATTGATTATAATGGTATGCTCATATTTGCAATTGTTGGTTTGTTTGTAAACGTAGTTGCAACTTATTTTACTCATGGTGAAAATTCAATAAACCTAAAGGCAGTAAACCTTCATATGTTGGAAGACGTTCTTGGCTGGCTTGTCGTTTTAATTGGTAGCATTATCCTAAAGTTTACAAATCTATATATAATAGACCCTATCTTATCTATTTTTGTGGCTATTTTTATAATCCTAAATTCAATTAAAAATTTAATTCAAATAACGCAAATATTTTTAATCAAAACGCCAAAAAATGTTGATGTTGATAATATTATTAAGCACATAAAAGAAATTAATGGAGTTATCGATGCACATCATATTCATGTTTGGTCAATAGATGGAGCAATAAACCTTACCACCATGCACTTAGTTGTTAAAGAATATGATAGCAAAATAAAAGAAAAAGTAAAAGAAGAACTAAACGAGCACGGCATTTCACATACAACCATAGAAATAGAAACTAAAAATGAAAATTGCATTGACACATTTTGCAACATAAAACAAAAAGAAAGTCATTGTTTCCATCACCATCATTAAGGAATAAACACAACAAAAAAAGCCTAACCCAACTACGTTTAGATTAGACTTGTTTTGGCGGAGAGCGAGGGATTCGCTTCTCTCGAGCCTCCCGCAAAATAGTCCACTGGACTATTTTTTCGCCTAACGGCGAACACGCAAACTAAAGTTTGCTCGCTCCTAATTCGAATCCCTCTTTCGTTTTCAACAACGAAAAAAGAGCCATCACAGATGACTCTTTCTTTCGTTGGCGGAGAGCGAGGGATTCGAACCCCCGTGGGCTTGCACCCAAACGGTTTTCAAGACCGCCTCGTTATGACCACTTCGATAGCTCTCCATCAATTTATTTAGTTTTGCTGTAAACAAGTTAATAGAATATGTCGCATCTTCTCACAGCACGACATATTCTACCTTATTTTTAAAAATTATGCAAGCAATTTTAAGGTGAATTTTTATAAATTTTAATATTTTTTTAATTCTCGCCTTAATTTGCCCTTATTTACGATTATAAATCAGAAAATTTAATTAGTTTTACGTCAGATTGCTTAAAGAGTTCTAATGCAAACTCATCTGGATAACCATTTTTATAAATTACAGTTTTAATACCAGAATTTAAAATCATACGTGTGCAAATTACACAAGGTTGATGTGTGACGTAAAGTGTTGCACCTTCTAGGCTTATACCTAGTTTTGCGGCTTGAATAATTGCATTTTGTTCAGCGTGAACTGCATAGCAAACTTCTTGCATAGTACCACTTGCAATATTTCTAACTCTTCTTAAGCATTCGCCACGCTCTGCGCAACTTTCAATGCCACTTGGCGCACCATTATATCCTGTTGTTAAAATACGCTTGTCCTTAACGACAACAGCGCCCACATGCCTATTATCTTGATAGCAACTTGACCAATCAGCCACAGTTTCTGCAAGATTCATAAATCTTTGGTCCCACTTATTCATAAATACCTCTTTTGTTATTATTTTTTATCTTTTTTAACCATTTTTTCAAGTTCTTTGATAAAAGAAGTTGTATCTGTAAAAGAACGATAAACTGATGCAAATCTTACATAAGCAACTTCATCAATGTTCTTTAAGCCTTCGCAAACCATTTCGCCAAGTTCTTTACTTGTCACTTCTTGCGCCAAAGAATTATAAATACGTTTTTGAATATCATCAACTAATGCATCGATTGTTGCTGATGAAACAGGTCTTTTTTCGCAAGCTTTTATAATGCCGTTTTTCATTTTGTTTGGGTCAAAAACTTGCCTTGCCCCATTTGATTTAACAACAAAGATTGGTGTGCTTTCAACCGTTTCATAAGTTGTAAAACGCTTACCACAATTAACACACTCACGCCTTCTACGAATTATAGAACCTTCTTCTGCAGAACGAGAGTCAATTACTTTGCTGTCAATACATCCACAATACATACATTTCATAAAATTTACCTTCTTTATTTTTTATAAAAACAGAAAAAACATTATAAAGTTGATTTTTCTGCTCAAACTACTATTAAAATTATGCCAACACTATTTTATATTTTGATTATAACCTACGTTATTGCAATAAACTTATACGGAATCTTAATGCTAAAATTTCAAAAAAAAGCACGTGAAGATGGCGATGAAGAAAACATAGGCATAAGCGACACAAAACTAATAATCACAGGCCTTCTTGGAGGTGCACTTGGAATTTTTGTTTTTATGTTTATTTTTAAGTATAGGCTTAAAAGTCTTGTTATGATGGTATTAATGCCTCTTTTCATATCACTTAGCGCATACTTTATTTTTAGTGCAATAAAAGGTGGGTTTGGGTTTTTTATGCTATAAATTCCCCTTCACCATGTAATTTATAAACCTTTAATAACGCTTGGAAATTGCTGTATAATTTCACTTGCCGTAACGGTAAACTCGCACCCTAATTCTTGCGCCTTTTCACCTGCTTTTCCAAACAAATATAATGCCGATAAAAGGCTATCCATTTCGTTAGAGTTCCTTGCAATTGTTCCTGCAATAAGTCCGGCAAGCACATCACCACTTCCAGCCTTTGCCATGCCCGAACACCCCGTTGTGTTTATATATATTTCATCGCCATCAGTAATAATACTGACGGCACTTTTTACTGCCAATTTAACGTTATAATGTTTAGCAAACGAAACAGCACTTGAAATCAGGTTATTTGTTAAGCCTTCTTTATCTTGTCCACAAAGCCTTGAAAATTCTCCAACGTGAGGTGTTAATATAACATTACATTTTTTATCTTTTAACGCATCAACGCCATACTTACTTAAAGCATTTAACCCATCAGCATCAATAATAAGTGTACCTTTGTAATTCGCTAGTAAATAACAAACGATTTTATAAGTCCGTTCGGTATTTCCCATGCCCATACCCACAGCAATCGTATCACACTCTAAAACCTTATCAAAAGAAGTTGCAAGGTCATTATCAAACGCCATCAAAATGCACTCTGGATTTTTGCCGACATACGCATTAAACAAATTTTTTGGAACACAAAGATATGTATATCCCACACCAGATTTTAACGCCGTTAAACTGTTTGCCGAAAGCAACACACTTCCTGTAAAATCTTCGCTTCCACCGATAATGCACGCTTTTCCAAAACTTCCTTTATGAACATTTCTATTTGGTTTCTCAAAGCATTTTTTTGCATCACGTGCGTCTATTCGTTTTATAAACTTATCGTCCCAAACACTTATGCCAATGTCTTTACAAACAAGTTTGCCTGAATAGTCTATGCCGTCACCTAAAAAATGTCCAACTTTATATTCGCCGATAGCAACAGTAAGATTTGCTTTAACTGCAACGCCCATAACTTTGCCATTATCACCATTAATTCCACTTGGAATATCACAAGAGATTTTATAGCAATCTAAGGCGTTAATCCTATCAATAATTTCTTTGTATTTGCCTTCTATCTGCCTATTTAATCCAATACCAAACAAACAATCAACTAATATATCAAATGGTTTGTCAAATAAAGCATAACAAGGATTTTCGCTGTCAAAGACCATAACAGAAAAACCGTGTGTCTTTTTTAATATATCTGCAATAATAAGCCCATCTTTTCCGTTGTTCCCTTTGCCAACACAAACCAGAACTCTGCCCCCAAAAAATTGCTGTTTGATAACTTCAGCAACACTTTCGCCTGCACGAAAAACAAGTTCTTCTTCAGATATGCCTAGAGTGTTTATAGTAAAATTATCTGCTTTTTGCATTTGACATACAGTTAAAATCCTTTCCATTATCCCCCCTGATAATCGGCAAGAGCATACATCGCTTGTTCATATGTAAATCCTTTACCGATAAGATATCTATATGTTTTTGCAAGATTTTCTTTAGTAATTGGCTTACTGCCCAGATGCTTTTTTGCAAGTTGTTTAGCACTTTTATTTCCACAGTCTTCAGTATCCAAATATGCACTTTCTATATCTTCTTTTCTTACGCCTTTCATCATAAGTTTATATTCAGTAAGGCGCCTGCCTTGCCTTTTGCTAACGCTTTCAATATAACGCCTTGAGTACTCAGAATCATCAATGTAATTATATTCTTTTAACTTGTCTATACAATACCATGCAACTTGCTCTGAATAGCCCTTTTTTATAAGATATTCTTTAACTTGCCTTTTAGTTTTAAGGTTTTTTGATATATAATCAGTGGCTTTAATAAGTGCTTCGTGTTTTTCACTTTCTAAAACCAACTGCTCAAGTTGTTTAGCATCTACTTCTTGGCCAACTTTAATGCGGTTTTTTACAGCCGTTTCTACAGACATACCAC
Organism: Christensenellaceae bacterium; assembly: GCA_045651185.1. Taxonomy (GTDB): domain Bacteria; phylum Bacillota; class Clostridia; order Christensenellales; family Borkfalkiaceae; genus UBA1259. The sequence goes on from JAZRRZ010000021.1 coordinate 43,252, forward strand.
AAAAAAATTCATTGTCAACATATACATTGCAACGTTTTTTATTGTTTTTTTGCACAGACATTTCAGTTATAATCGGCATAAATCACCTTTCTTTTACCCAAAATCGTAATATCCTGAGCCCAATTCCATTATATCAATCTTTCCATTAAAAGCGTCTAATAAACGCTTGTTGAAACTATCAAAGTAGTCGCTTTTTACAGCTATTTTAACATCTACAACGTTGCCAAAATCTGTATTTAACACAGTTATATTTGGGTCACTTAAGAGTTTGATTAGCCTAGAATACCCCTCATAATCGGGTGAAACGTTAACTAAAACTGATTGGCACATTTTTGAAATTTTAGCAATATCTAAACAATCAACAACTGCACCGCCATATGCCCTTGTTAAGCCACCTGTTCCAAGTTTAATGCCGCCAAAATATCTGGTCACAACAGCAACGGTTTTAAACATGCGCCTATTTTTTAACACTTCAAGCATAGGAAGTCCTGCCGTTCCTTGTGGCTCGCCATCATCGGAAAATTTTTGAACTAAACCTTTATCATCTGCAATATACGCATAACAATTATGAGTTGCAAGTGAGTGACGTTTTTTTATAGTTTCTATAAACTTTTTAGCCTCATCTTCATTTTCAACACCCTTAATGTTGCAAATAAATTTAGAACGCTCTATAATGTTGATATTTTCTTTTTCACCGTTTACAGTAAAAAATTCATAACTCATTTTATTTTACACTTACTTTAATATGCACTTTTTTGCCCTTGTGCAAGATAAATTCCTTATTAGATAATGATGCTGATGGAATTTCACCAAAAGGATTTGTTATTTTTTCTTGGTCAATGCTAACTCCACCACCTTCTATAAGACGCTTTGCTTCGCCCTTTGATTTTGCTTGACCTACTGCAACCAATAAATCTGCAACAAGAGTAATAGAACCATCAATTTCTGCTTTAGGCATATCTTCACTGTTTCCACTTCCAAACGCTGCCCTTGCTTGTCTTTGTGCTTCTACTGCTTTTTGTTCCCCATGAACTAATTTTGTCACTTCAAAAGCAAGCCTTTCCTTTGCAAAATTCATACGTTCATCATTATATTTAGTAAGTTCTTTAATTTCATCCATTTCCATAAACGTTAAAAGACGCATGCATTCTTCAACCTTAACGTCTTCTACGTTTCTAAAATATTGATAGAATTCATATGGCGTAGTCTTGTTTTCATCAAGCCACAAAGCACCTTTCGCAGTTTTTCCCATTTTTTTGCCTTCGCTTGTGAGCAAAAGTGTGAAAGTCATAGCGTAAGCAGGTTTTTCTTCTTTCTTTCTGATAAGGTTCGCACCAGCAAGCATATTACTCCATTGGTCGTCACCACCAAGTTCAAGAACTACACCATAATCTTGATACAATTTTAAGAAATCATAACCTTGCATAAGCATATAGTTAAATTCAAGGAAAGATAATCCCTTTTCCATCCTTGATTTAAAGCATTCAGCTGTAAGCATTCTATTTACAGAAAAATGCACGCCAATATCACGTAAAAAATCTACGTAATTTAAATTCAAAAGCCAATCAGCATTGTTTGCCATTATTGCTGGATTTTCGCCATCAAACTTAATAAAACGACTCATTTGCTTTCTAAAACAAGCACAGTTATGCTCTATTGTTTCCTTTGTCATCATTGAGCGCATATCTGTTCTTCCAGAAGGGTCGCCAATCATAGCCGTTCCACCACCAATAAGAGCAACTGGTTTATGACCGTATCTTTGCATCCATGCCATCGCCATAATTGGAATATAATGTCCAATATGCAAACTGTCTGCCGTTGGGTCAAAACCAACATAAAAAGGCACGCTTTCACTGCCTAAAAGTTTATAAAGGTCTTCTTCATAAACTGTTTGTTTAATAAATCCTCTTTCTTTTAGCACATCAAATACATTTTTCATAACTAACCTACATAAATTTTTTTACGTTTAACTTTATTTTTTATAATTTTGCTTTAACTGAACGCTTGCATCCTAGCAATAATCCTAGCAATAATTAATTAAATGCATATAGAATGCACGTGTAAAAATTAATTTAAAATATTATAACTCTAAAAATAACAAATGTCAACGATAAACTAATATTTTCTGTTCAAATTTGCATAATTTTAACCAAGCAAAAATGGGCGAACTTAATATTCACCCGAAATTAGTTTAAACGTATTACCGACTAATCCTTATCAAGAAATTTAGTCAAACAAATTCAATTGCATCAGTTTATTTATTTGAAAGATTTGCTTGCTTTAATTAATCCTAAAACTACAATGCTTATATTAGTACCAAGTATCAACCCTAATAAAAAGTTTATCATTTAACATTACCTCTCAAAATTACATCAGTATTTAATTTTTTATGTATATGTCTAGTGATTTTTATTATTATGTCTAACATAATCATATGTAAAATCGATAGAAATATGATAATTATTGCTTTTGTATGTTTGCAAAATTTTTAATCCTAGATGCGTTTATTGAAATATTGACAAAATAACCATCTCTTGTCTTTTCCATGGTTAAATTTGGTGGCAAACGAAAATCAAAATAATCTTTTAAAAGTTTATTAATGTCGTTAATTACCATTTCACTAAAATTATCCCCTGCCATTATTCTATCATTTTCTATTAGCGACTGAAGTCTTAATAATTGATTCTTGTTTTTGCTCATACTCTCCTTTTTATACTCCCCCTTATACTCCCAAAAAAACCTGTATATTTTGCCGTTGCATCAAAGATTTTTTTCGAGCCATTATGTATATATTGAGCAAGCATTTTATATGCTTTATACGACTGAGTTCTAGAAGATAATTTGTATCCACTTGATAAAAAAACTGTATCTTCTTCAGGCAACACGCCAATCAGTTTTACTTTTAATATTTGTTCAATATCAAATGGCATCATCATTTTTGATGAAACGATTAAATCACCACGAGCACGATTAACAACAAGCCCGATACTTTCTAGTTCATAACTTTTCAAAACCGAAACGACTTTATCAGCATCTCTAATACTTGGTAAATTAGGCGTTGCCACAACTATTGCTTGGTCTGCACAAGAAACTGCCCTATGAAACCCTATATCTATCCCTGCTGGACAGTCAAGAATTATGTAATCAAATAAAATATCTACACTTTCAAGCAATAATTTTATGTTTTGACCACTTATGTTTGACGTTGGACTTAAATTGCCAGATGGAAGTATATATAAACTTCTTTTTTCACCACACTGAACTAAAGCTTGCTTAATTCTACATCTACAAGAAAATACGTCATTTATATCATAACAAACCTTGTTTTCAACACCCAAAACAACGTCCAAATTATTCAACCCAAAATCTATATCAACAAGTAATACTTTTGCACCCAAACTAGATAATGCCGTGCCTAAATTTGCCGTTATAGTTGTTTTTCCAACACCGCCTTTGCCAGATGTCACCACTATCTTTTTAGCCATAAATCCTCCTTATTCATTGTAAATAAAAAAAGACCACGCATTTTGACTGTTTAACAAAAATTGCGTGGTTTTATGTCGCTTATTTAATAGTTATTTACAATAAATATAAAGAAGATTACAATCTTATTTGCTAGAAATTATAACTTTTTTTAGAAGTTTAGAGTTCCCAATAGCAATACCTCCACCAAGAGCCACCGCCATTGCGCCATTTTCGGCTATATTTATTTTCATTGCAAATTTATTTGTATAATATTTTTCTAACCCATACATAGAACTAGCAATACCAGAAACATATATACCGGAATTTCTAATCTCTGCACAAACTTCTGGCGGCAATTTTTTAAGCACAGCCACAGCAAGTTCTTGAATTTTATCGTAATATTTTTTGATTGGAATCTGTAAATCCATTGCCCTAATAGAAATTGAGCATGGATCGCTGGTTTTTAGGTCTCTGCCGTTTATTACCGTTGCAAGAGCATCATTTTCAACCAAACTTCCTATTTCTTTTTTAATTTTTTCTGCTGTTAAAAGTCCTATTTGAAGGCCATAGTTTTCTGCAATGTAGTCCATAATGTCAACGCTAATTTTATTATAGCCAAAGTTTACAGAAATTCCAGCGATTATACCATCTAATGAAACAGCAGCAATATTAGTTGTACCACCAGCCATATCAATAATAAAACATGGCGTAGAATCATTTAATGGAATTCTTTGTCCAAGCGCAGAAAGTATTGGCGCTTCAGCAAAATACACCTTACTAATGCCACAGTTTTTTGCAACTTTTTTATACTTTGATATAACTTCATAAGAACTACCACATGGCACAGAAAAAATTGCCTGACAGCCAAAAAGGTTATTTTTTATGCCAAGTTTATTTAAAAATGAAGATAAAAGACTTTGTGCAACAGGTTGATTTACAATTTCACCTTCAAAAACAGGAAAAACTACTTTTGTATTATTTGCAGTTTTACCAATAAGTTTTCTAGCTTCTTCACCAACAAACTTAACTTCGTTATTATTTTCAAGGTTAATTGTAGCAACTGTAGGTTCGCTTAAAACCATACCACTGCCAAGCATGTATATGTTTGTATTAACGCTATCAAAGTCAATTGCTAATTTTGAATTAGACATTTTACCACCTATTTACATTAAAACAAACGCTGTGGATACACAGCGTCAGTTTAATTAAAGAATTTCTAAATTTTTCTTAAAGATTTTTCTAAAATTTGCACCGATTTCTAGTGCTGAGTTTATTTCAAGGGTTGCATCACCATCAACTTGAGTTTTAACAATAACTGAATCGCCCAAAATATCACAGTTAATGCCCTTAATTACTGAAGATAAACTTCTATCTAATGCACTTGCTATACGTAGCATTATACCCATCTTCTTAACAACATCAACATCTTCATCAGTGACTAAATCACGATATCTTGCCCAATCAAAAGGATTTATGTCTTCAATTGCTGTATTTGAAGCAACAAAAGATGCAAGCACTAAATCTCTATGAGAGATACCATAAATATTAGAATTTAAGATTACATAGCCACTATGTTTTTCAAAGTTGTAAAAACCAACACGCTTGCCGGTATCATATAAATATGCTGCAACTTTTAGAATTTTTAGGTATTGTCTTGGGAATTTATGCAAAACTCTAAGTTGCTTAAATAATTGAACAGATAAATTAACAACCTGTTCTGTATGCTTTTGGTCACAGCCAAATAAATCTACCAAATTATTAAGGCTATACGTTAAAACGTCAGAAATTGGCTTATCAAGCGTTGTTGGCACAACATAGTTATAAAGCAAACCAGTGCGCAAACCACTGCCACTAATTATAACGTTTTGTAAATCCATATATTTCTTAAACGCAGAAATTACAGCAAGTGCGCTTGGGAATATGTCTGCTCTGTCACTAGATAGTCCTTTAATTTTCTTTTTCCTATCAAGGTCTAAGCCCTTAACTAAATCAAAAACATGGTTAAAGTCATTATCGTTTATAACGTAATTGTGAATAGTTTTAAGTGGATACTTCTTCATAATTTTTGTCATACGACAAAGATTTCTAAAAGAACCACCCACACCAATCATTTGAGTTTCAGGGTCAACGCTCTTTAACCACTCAATTTGTTTTAATTGCTCTGTAAAGAACTCTTCAATTTTCTTAGTTTGTTCTGTTGGATTTAAACCATCATCTGCAAACAATTCTGTAAGAGTAATAGCACCAAAAGGCAACGTTTCGTAATTAAGCAAGTTGCGTCTATTATAATAAACGATTTTAGTACTACCGCCACCTATTTCTAAAATTATTCCTTTAGGAATATCCATTGTGTTTACAACGCCACGATAAACATAAATCGCTTCTTCTTCTGCACTTAATACACGTAATTTTATACCACAAGTTGCACTTACTTCATCAAGAAAACTACGTTGATTTTTTGCACGACGAACGGCCGCTGTTGCAACAGCAATAATCCTTTCAATTCCATTAACATCGCACAATTTTCTAAACATTTTTAGTGTTTTAATTGTTTCTTGTACACGTGCAGGCTTTAAGAAACCATCTTTTTCCATACCTTCGCCGAGACGAGGGCTTTCCTTAAGTTGGTCAACAATTTGAAAATGACCGGTTTCTTTAACCTCTACTAAAAGTAATCTTGCTGTATTTGAGCCTAAATCAATGATTGCTATTTTTTCCAATTTACTCACCGTACCATTATGTTATTTTTCGTGATAATTATAACACAAAATATCTTTTTTGTACATACCCTTTTTAAAATTTTGTGCAATTTTTTTAATATTTCTTATTTACTTTCTTATTTAATTTGTTTTTAAATAATGTTTACTCAAATTTATAGCAAAAAAATGTGTATTTTACTTGTTTTTTTCTTATTTTTACAACAATTTAACTTTTGTGCTACTTGCACAAATAAATATCTAACTTTTGTTATATTTTATACCATCAATAAACTGAAAAACAGATAGTCCTAATAAAAAACCACCAAAACATCGTTTTAGCAAATTCCCACTCATCACCTTTGCTAAAAAACAGCCTGCCACACACGTTATTATGCCTGAAACAATTATTATAATTACGTTATCGTATCTGACAAGTTTGTTTTTTATATGAATAATAAGAGCAACAATAGCCATAGGAATAAACCCAACTAAATTAATTGCTTGTGCCGTATGCTGACCAACTGAATAAAATATAGTAAGCAGTGGAATTAACAACGTTCCACCACCCATACCCATACCACCTAATAAACCACCTACAACCCCAGCAAAACCATACCACAAATATTGCATTTTCACCTCAAACTTTCAAACTAAAAAAACAACATCTTTCCACCGGCAACTGCCATTACTATAGAAAAGATTATTATTACCCATTTTGACGAAAGTTTAGATAATAAAATTGCGCCTATAATTCCACCTAAAATAATACCTATTGTCACCGGCACGCCAACTCTTAAATTAAAATTTCCAAAGGTAAAGTATAGTATGCCACTCACTATTGATAGCGGCAATATAATTAAAATTGCTGTCGCGTGTGAATTTTTAGATTTGAATTTTAACAATTTCGTAAGCATTGGAACTACAACCATACCTCCACCACCGCCAAAAATTCCGTTAATAAATCCAGCAATCGCGCCCGTAATTACACTGATAAGAGCACTGTGCTTAATTTTTTTTGTTGTCTTATTTGTTTGCTTTTCTTTCATTTATCTTTATTATCGGCAAAAATTGATTTTTTTAATAATTTTTTTGTAAAAAAAATATAAATGTTTACTATATTACTAGTTATGTCCTTGATTTTTTTAGGCAAATATTATATAATATCTACAATGTGTAAAAAATTGTTTATTGCTAAGCATATTACATAGTAATAAATTTGTTAAAGGTGAATTATGACGAGAAAAACTAACTCAAATTTTCTAACTATTAAACAACTTCTTGTTTTTATTCTTGCTATAGTTATGTGCCTATCATTGTTTATGGCAGTTGCATGTAAAGAAAGTGAAGATGAAAGTGCTGATTTAGTACCAAAATATTCTTATACAGATGTTATTGATAGTAAAATTAAAAACCCTTCGTTTGCTCTTGGCACACAATTATTAAAATATAACGAATTTCCAAAAACAACAGTTGATGGTTGGACTTTTTCTAAAGTAGCAACATCAAAATCTGGCGTTGTTGACGTGTCAAAAAACGGCTGGACTGAACTTATGTCAAATTTCTATAAAGACAAAGGAATGTTAGACTACGTTAAGTCTATAAACAATTTAACCGACAACAATATTAAAGAAGCAATTAAAAATGAAAGTGGCGACCCAAATAAAACAGTCACCAATGCTGAAATTGAAAAATATATTATAAACAAATACCTTATTGTACCTGAAACAAAAGTTGATGGCATTAAATACGCTTTTGAAAACCCTGGCAAACACAACAATTCTACAGATAACAAAGTGTATATGCTTAACAACTATGTTGATAGCGATTTGGGTTATGGTTGTGTACAATCGGTCACATCATCAACCGAAATTACATTAAAGCGTGGCGAATATGCAAAAGTAAGCGCTTGGGTTAAAACTGTAAACTTAAACACAGAAAACACAACTAAAAACTATAGTGAGCCTATTGGCGCAAATATCAGTGTAAAAAACAAATTAAATGATGCTGAACAAGCCAACTATGGCATATACAACATCATAACAAACAAAGAATGGCAAGAATATGTTTTCTATATCAAAGCCGACGAAGTTTTTGAATCAAAGTTCACATTGCAACTAGGTTTAGGATATGAAAATTATTCCGTAGAAGGAACTGCTTATTTTGATAATGTTTGCGTAGAAATATTAACTTCTGAACAATATAAAAGCGAAAAAGACGCAAAAACACAACAAAGCAAAACCATTTCCTACAATAATAAAGATTCTAAGCCTATGGTTAAGGCATCAGACTATAATAACGAGACCAATATATATCTTTATGATATGAGTATTGCTAAAATCTTTAATGATTCTGAATATTCAAAAACTGTTAATTTCCATCAAGATAAAAACAATAAAACCTATTATGACTTTACACAATACAATAATGGAAACTTAGACGGTAATGTAAAAGATGACCCTAACTCAGTTGAACTTGCACACAAAAATAATTTGGATGCACCTTATCAAATTAAGGATGGCCTTGAAATAAATCTCAAAGAACCTGCAAGTTATACCATTAAGTTTGATAATATTGTAGATGGAAATCATGAAAACTTTAAACTTAAAAACGAAAATTATACTGCAATAACCTTCTTTGTAAAGAACAATCTCCACAAACTCTATTCTACAAACATCACAATAAATGTACATGACATTTATAATGAAATGCCTGTTGAAAGGCCTGCTGTTGCAACAATTTCAGAGGCTAATGACGAGTGGACAAAATACACAATAACAGTAAAGAACAACTTTGACAAGGACGCAAAGGATGAAAGTGACAATACTAAAGACAAATATGGTGTCCGTGAATTTTATTTAGAGTTTGTAATTGGTCCAGATGAATACACAGATATAATTGACAACTATGCATTAGGCACTGTGACTATTACTTCACCTATTATTTCAACTGGTGCAACTTATCAATACGCTGATGAAAACGCTGAAATAAGCAAAACCGAAACTGACAACTATCAATATTATAAACTTTTATCTGAGACATCAGCAGGCACCACAGCACTTTATGCTGATTTTAACTCAGATTACACTGCTGATGAAACAAACGTAGAAAAATATTCATTAGTTGTTTCACCAAGTAATATTGGTCAAATTCAAACTCGCCCTGCAGACCCTAAAGATTATAACGGAATTGAATCAGGACATTATTACATCAATAAAAACAATACAAATAAAATAGCAGTAAATAATAATCCTTATGCTGGTTTGATTAATAGCCAATATTTAGACGAATATGATAATGTATATGATCCATCAGCAATCAAAACTGCCCTAAACCATCCTACTGAATCTGAAGCCATTCAACCACTTATGATTAAAAACAATGGCATCAACTATGGTTTTATTAGCGACAACTACACTATTAGCGCAAATTCTTATGCAAAAATTTCAGTTAAAGTAAGAGTTGTTAATTCTAAAGCATATATATATTTGGTTGACACTTCTGCAGACACAAAACAAGTGTTAAAACTTGATGCATTTACAGTAAACACTCATGAAGGTCATTTTGATAACTATGGAGAAACCATCAGTAAAGAATTGTTCTTTGTTGTAAATAATGATATGTTAAATGACAACGGCTGGGCAACTGTTGTGTTCTATATCGCAACCGGCGCAACACAAAAAGACTTTAGAATTGAACTTTGGAACGGCGACCGTAATAATGAAACAACACAAAATGGATATGTTTTCTTTAACGATATTGAAACAACAATTTCAGGAACTGCATTTACTGAACCAACGTCTTGGCAAGAGGCATTAACTGAAAACGACTCACCTCTCCTTAACCAAATTAATAACATTAAGAATAAAACCGACTTAGTTGCTTATAAGAGAGAATTAACAGACCTTGAAAAGAAATACAACTCAGAAAACAGTGTTAAAATTTCTTACGATACTCAATATGTTTGGGCACAAACTGACAAAATGATTTATGCAATCTATAACACGATTGACCCAATAGAAATTGACCCATATGCTACTGATATAGAGGAAGAAACAACTGAAACACCATCTCTATATGAAACAGACCCTGCTGCATTTTGGTTATCATTATCTTCAATTATTATCGGTGTTGCCCTTATTGTTGCAATTATAATGTTGTTTATTAAAAACATTAGACGCAGACGTAAAGCAAACAAAAATGATGCAAAATCACATTACACTGTAAGAAGTAGAACAAAGAAACCTACTGCAAAAGTTGAACCTGAAGAAGTTGATATTGATATAGATATTAACGTTGACCAACCAACTGCAGACGACACAACAGATAGCGAGCAATCGTTAGACTCTTATGTATATGGTGATGTTCAAGACTTCGGCGAAGAAAAAAATGAAAATGACTAAGATTTAGTCTTAAACTAAAAAATCTCAACGCATCGCGTTGAGATTTTTCTTTTTAGCATTATTTTATTGTTATATTTTATCGGCTCTTACATTAAATATAGAATACCTTTTAATTAAATTACGCATATATATAATGTATGGCAAAAATAATTTTAACCGGCGGTGGCACAGCAGGCCACGTGACGCCTCATTTAGCAATATTACCATATTTAAAAAAAGATTTTGATTCAATATATTATATTGGCAGTGAAAATGGAATAGAGAAAAACATTATTAAACAAGCAGATATTCCTTATTATTCTGTTCCTTGCGCAAAACTTAATAGAAGTTTTAAGTTTGATAACTTTACAATTCCTATAAAAATAATCTCTGGATATATTAAAGCAGGCAAACTTATTGACATGCTAAAGCCAGACGTTATTTTTTCTAAGGGCGGATACGTATCTGTTCCAACAATTCTTGCAGCCAAAAAAAGAAAAATACCTATAATCGCCCATGAAAGCGATTTTACTATTGGTTTAGCAAATAAATTAACTGCAAAATATTGCAAAAAAGTTTTAACCTCTTTTAAAGAAACTGCTAGCGCATTAAAAAATGGCGAATATGTTGGCCCACCAATAAGAAAGTCATTATTAACGTCAAAAACAAGCCAAGGGCTTGAATATTTTGGTTTTACTGGCAATAAGCCTATTCTTCTTATTACTGGCGGCAGTCAAGGTGCAAAGGCAATAAATACAACCGTTATAAATTCATTACCCGAACTTTTGCCAAGATTTGATATAATTCATATTTGTGGCAAAGGAAATTTATGCAAAGATATAAAGAATAAAGGTTATTTTCAAACCGAATATTTATCTAATATTGAACTAGCATTTAACGTTTGCTCAGTTTGTATCTCACGCGCCGGTTCTAACACTGTATTTGAACTTTTAGCATTAAAAATTCCATCAATATTAATACCTTTACCAAAAGGCAATTCTCGTGGAGACCAAGTATTAAATGCAGAATATTTTCAAAAACTCGGTCTTGTAAATGTATTGCCACAAAACGTGCTTACCCCTGCATCACTTACCTATACTGTAAACGCAACCTATGCAAACAGGCATAATTTAATGCGAAATCTTGAGCAGTCACCTATAACCGATTCAAGCAGACAAATCTCTCGCATCATAATAGAAACTATAACTTAAAATATTTTAGAATATAGGTTTCTTTCAGCCAAGTTTAACCCTCTTAAATTTTCAAAGTATTTTGAAAGGCAATTATCTTGCCTTTCTTTTTTATTTTGTAAACCCATGTTATAATTTACTTGTGACTTTCTATTTTCATTTATTATTGTAAATGTATTTTTCTTTTTTGTGTTTTTATTAAAAAAATTGTTTAGTATGTATTTTATCATATGGTTTCTCCTTTTTCTTAATAATAACACTTATTCGCGACATACGCTTGTCATATATTTGACAAAATTCTAAAATTTCTATATAATATTTACATGGTAGGTAAAAATTATGAAATATGAAATTATGCTTAGGATTTTGTTTGAACTAATGTCTAAAAAATGCGTTAAAGCATCTTATTTAGCAGATAAATATGAAGTTAGTGTTAGAAGTATTCATAGATACATAAATTGTTTAGAACTTGCAGGAGTTCCTATATACACAATTCGTGGCAACAACGGTGGCTTTTCAATTATAGACACTTATAAGTTTTCATCAACCTTTATGACAAGGCAGGAATTTGAGCAAACAATAAACACGCTTACAGCAATTACTTCTAGCGTGCCAAATAATGATATATCAAACGTTATAAATAAATTAAAATCTGCCATAAGAAATGAATATAGCAACGTTAATTTAAAAAGTGGAAATTTAATTATTGATGCTGGACCTTGGGGCGATGCTGTTGGATATAAAGCAAAACTAAATGTACTACAAAAATGTATTGAAAACAGTAATAACCTTTTAATTCGTTATCACGATAGAAATGGCGAAGTTAGCGAAAGAGTTATAGAGCCACACGTAATAGTATTTAAGCAAGGACTTTGGTATGTTTTTGCATACTGTCATTTAAGAAATGATTTTAGGTTTTTCAAGACAGGAAGAATTGAACATGCTACAATATTAGATGAAAAATTTGCAAGAAAGGATATTGACAATCAAGAATTACCACTTAGTTTTTGGGAAAGCGATACCTCAACCCAAGACGTTGTTTTTGAAATAGACAAAAAATGTCTTTCTGACGTTGAAGAGTGGTTAGGAATTGAGAATATAAGTTTAAAAAATGGCAAATATATTGCAGAAGTTAAACTCCCCTTTGATAACGGACTCGTTTCCAAAATCATTTCATATGGAAATGGTATTAAGGTTGTATCTCCATCAAATTTGCGTGATAATGTTATAAATTCAGCAAAAGCAATATTAAATGAGTATGAAGATAATTAAGCAAATTAAAACAAAAAAGACGCTATTAAGCGTCTTTTTTATTATTATAATATAATTTGTATTCAACTAGAATTCTTTTCTTGTACTACGAGAAAACAACTTAAAAAGTTCTTTAATAGGCTCTTTATTCTCATATAGAATTGAATAAACGGCATTTGTAATAGGCAAATCTACATTATATTTAATGCCTAGTTCACGCATTGCTTTAGCCGTGCTAACACCCTCTGCTAGTTTTTCAAATTGCTCACCTTTTACATATTTCTCGCCAAAATTTCTGTTGTTTGAATATGGAGAAAACAAAGTGGTTTCATAATCTCCTAAATGGCAAAGCCCATATGCTGAAAGTTCATTGCCTCCCATCGCTTTAATAAGCCTAGCAACTTCTCTCGCTCCACGAGCCATTAAAGGACCTTTTAGAGTTGTGTATCCACCACCATCTAGCATGCCAGCAGCAATTCCCATAACGTTTTTTGCAGCCGCACCAATTTCACTACCAATAATATCGTCACCATAGTAAAAACGAATTAAATCACCACGAAGATTATCAGCCAAAAACTTAACTAGATTTTTGTTATTAGAATCAATTACCATACAGTTAGGATAACCTTGGGTAAATGCTTGAATATGACCTGGTCCTACCCAAACAGCAACGTTATCACTACTAACACCACTTTCAATAACAACTTCTGAAAGACGTTTGCCTGTTGCAATCTCTATACCCTTCATACACAAAACAAATTTTTTGTTTGAAAGGTCAAACTCCAATACGCTTTTCATAAACGAACGTAGACCTTGTGCACTAATTGAAATTATAATAATGTCACTGCTTTCAATGGCGAACTTTAAATCGTCTGACAAATTTATGCGCTCATCAAGTGCAACATATTCATTTTTTCCTGTGTTTTTAAGCACATTAAAACTTTTGCTATCAGTTCTACCCCATTGAATAACGTTATGACCGTTATTTGCAAGATACCAACCGATAAATGACCCCCAACGCCCACAGCCTAAAACTGAAATATTCATAAACTCTCCTATAAAGTCTTTCTGTCTACAAATGCTCTTGCCAAACTTACTTCATCTGCATATTCAAGGTCTGTGCCTATTGGTATGCCGTGTGCAAGTCTTGTGACATTAATTCCAAGTGGTTTTAATAAACTTGAAATGTACATTGCTGTTGCCTCGCCTTCTACGTCTGGGTTTGTTGCCATTATAACTTCTTCAACATTACCACTTGAAATACGGCTAAGCAAACCTTTTATATTAATGTCATTTGGTCCAATTCCATCAATTGGCGAAATAGTGCCATGTAAAACGTGATACACGCCATTAAACTCATTAAGTTTTTCAATTGCAACAACGTCTTTTGGGTCTTTTACAACGCAAATGGTTTTATCCGAGCGACTCTTGCAAATATCGCAAATTTCGCCTTCAGAAAAATTACCACAAATTGTGCAATAACGCACATTTTTCTTTACGTTCAAAATCGCTTCAGCAAATTCCTTTGCTTGTTCGTTTGTCATATTAACAACCTTATATGCAAAACGTTGCGCTGTTTTTGCGCCTACACCTGGCAATTTAGAAAATTCGTTTATAAGCCTACCTATAGGCTCTATATAAACTTTCATCTTATAGACCTAAGCCCCCAAACGCACCCATTTTTTCAGAATATACTTCATCAGCCTTGTCATATGCATCATTTAGGGCTGCCACGATAAGGTCTTCAAGCATTGTCAAGTCATCCATATCAACAGCATCAGGTTTGATTGTTATACCTGTCACAACCTTTTTTGCTGTCATTGTCACACTAACTAATCCACCACCAGCGCTACCATCAACTTCTAATTCTTCAAGTTCGGCTTGGGCTTTTTGCATTTCTTCTTGCATTTTTTGTGCTTGACGCATTAAGTTTTGCATTTGATTGCCTCCACCAAATCCTCCAAATCCACCTCTATACATTTTAGTTCTCCTTTTTATTTAATAATTACTATATCTTCGCCAAAAATATCTTTTAGCCTTTTTGCTTCTTCATCAACAGCATCAAGAGTTTTTTCTTTTTCATCAAGTGCAACTTGAATTTCAAATGCAGAAAACTCTTTTAATGCTTGTTCAATTGTTTCTTTTGTAGTTGTTCTATCCAAAAGTTCGTGGTCACCATCATTAAACGCTGTTATAGTTAAGATGTTCCCTTTCACTTTAACGTCCACGCCTTGAATCAAGTTCCAAAGCATTTCACTGCCAATTTTTCTTAAATTAAGTAGCAGCTTGCCTTTCACATCACTATCACTAAGTGAACTAAGTCTTATTTTTTCTTGCAGAGGACTTTCAACCTGATTTATTTTAAGTGTTTTAGAAACTTTGTCTATTTCTTCTTGTTTAACATCTGTAAATGCTTTATTTTTAATATCATTTTCTAATTTAGTAATTCTTGCAAGTAAAGCATCTATATTATAATCACTCTCAGGTTTAGTTGCTTTAATTGAAGCCGTTTCAAAAACAATTCTTGCATGGTTTGAATATCTAAGAGAATTTTCACTTTCAGCAAAAATTTCTAAAATTCTGAGAAATCTTTGTTCACTTGCTTTTTGTGAAAGATTAGATAATGTTTCAAATTTTTCTATAGGTAGAGCCAACATATCATTTGCATTATTGCATGTTTTTACTACAATTATGTCTCTAATAATAGATGTAATATCTTTAATTAATACACCTATGCTTTTACCGAGCGAGTAAAGCAAATCTATGGTCTTTAAAACATTACCAGCATTTCCAGTAATAATATCATCTATAAACTCATATAGAATTTGAGAATTAGAAGAACCTAATATATTCATCACATCATCATACATTAAAGTTTTATCATTATATGAAAGCGCAATATCGGCAATAGACAAAGCGTCACGAATACTACCTTCACCAGCCTTGGCAATAGCCATTACTGCTTCTTTTTGATATTTTTTGCCTTGTTCATCATATATTTTTTCAATTAGCGGCACAATTTGATGGTCTGAAATCAACTTAAAATCAAAACGCATACAACGAGAAAGTATTGTCGCAGGAATTTTATGAACTTCAGTTGTTGCCAAAATGAACACGGCGTGCTTTGGTGGTTCTTCAAGAGTTTTCAAAAGTGCATTAAACGCAGGACCTGTAAGCATATGCACTTCATCAATTATATATACCTTATACTTACAAGAAACGGGTGGAAATTGCACGTTTTCACGCAATTCTCTAATTTCATTTACACCATTATTTGATGCAGCATCAATTTCAATAATATCTATATTAGATGGGTCTGCAATTGCTTTACAACTAGCACACTCACCACAAGGTGAACCATTTTTATTATCCAAACAGTTTATTGCCTTAGCAAAAATTTTGGCAGCAGAAGTTTTACCCGTTCCACGAGTGCCTGTAAATAAATATGCGTGACCAAGTCTACCACTTGTAATTTGATTAACAAGTGTTTTAACAACGTGTTCTTGACCTATTAAGCCTTCAAAAGTATTTGGTCTATACTTTCTATATAGCGCTAAATATCCCATATCTTATCCTAACCTTTGCTATTTAATGCCAAAATAATTTTTTTTCTTATTCGCTGAATTGCGTTATCAATAGCCTTTTCTTTTTTGCCTACTTTTTCACTAATCTCTCTATATGAATAGCCTTTTAAATAGTAAACTAATATATCATATTCAAACTTACTAAGCACTTTATTAATTGTGCTTTTTAGTTCATTTTCTGCTTCTGCATTAATATAAATTTCTTCTGGCCCAAAATGTTTATCAACTATAATTTCAGTCTTATCGGCATCATTTTCATTATCGATACTTCCTGATAAAGATAAGTAATTATTTAATGGAAGATTTTTATATCTATTTGAACTTTTAATTACGTTAAAAATCCTGTTCTTTACGCAAGTATAAACATAGGTTTTAAAACTCGATTTAGCATTAAAAGAAGTTATTGCCTTAAACACAGCAAATAAACCTTCTTGCAACAAATCTTCAGAATCGCCACCATTTAGAAAATACGAGTGAGCAACTGCTGATGCGATATATTTATATCTTTCAAAAAGTTCGTCAATTGCATTTTCATCTTTTAACTGCGCAAGGTCAACAAGCCTTTCATCACTTAACTGTTTGATTTCTAACTTATTCATTACCCTTTTCCAATCTTTGTCTTATCACTTCATAAACAGAAATGCCACAGGCAACTGATGCGTTTAAAGAGTTAACTTTACCATACATTGGAATTGAAATAATGCCATCACACTTTTCTTTTGTCAATCTCTTAACACCACTATCTTCGCCACCGATAACTAAGCAAATTTTACCTGTAAGGTTTGCTTTATAAATACTTTCTCCACCAAGTTCGGCACCATACACCCAAAAGCCATAATCTTTAAGCGTATCTATTGCAGTATTGATGTTTGTCACCTTAGCCACCATTAAATGATTAAGTGCACCTGCTGATATACGCATAACTGTGTCACTAACAGAGGCACTTCTATCCTTGCCAATAATCAAGCCTTGCGCACCTGCACACTCTAACACCCTAATAATGCTACCTAAATTATGTGGGTCGTGAATTTCGTTTAGAATAACAACCAAAGCATTTTCTTCTGTTGCGCTGTTAATAATATCGTCAAGGTCAAAATATTTATAGTCTGAAACATACGCTATAAAACCTTGATGGCGCTTGCTTTCGCTTTCTTTTTCAATAACATATTTGTCCACTAATTGAACTTTAACTTTATGTGAACGGATAATGTTGACAAGTCTTTTACTTGGCTCATCTTTCAAATCTTTTTGAACTAAAATTTTATCTATTTCTTTATCTGTTTTTAATAATTCATATACTGAATTTCTTCCTTCAACCTTCATTTGTCTTACCTTCGTTTAATAAAAAATTTAATCTATCATTTTGACCTATCAAATACAAATACCCCAAAACCGCCTCAAATCCTGTTGCAATATTATATTCGCTAACAGTGGCATGTTTTGCTTTTGTTGGTTTTTTAGCATTTCTTGCTCGTTTAAAAATGGATAATTCATCTTCATCAAATAGTGGCAAAATATTTTTTAAAAACTCTGCCTGTGCAACTGCATTAACCTCAGCAGTTGCCTTAGCGTTAAGTTCGCCAGTTTTGCAGTCTGATATAAACGTCAGCCTCTCCCTAACAAACAGCGAATACACTGCGTCACCCACAAATGCAAGCACTATTGGATTAAGGTTTTTAGCCTTGTTTTTATCCATAATTTCGCCAAGTTTAAACACTTTAATTGCTCCAAATAGTATTTATAATCATTATACAATATTTTTGCCAAAAACACAATAAAAAAGCCCGAATTTTTATATTCGAGCAAAATATTTATTGGTTATATATAAATGTTGTCTGTGCAAGATACAATGAAATTCCCTTAAATATATTGTACGCTAGACTTTCTTGATATTGTTCACTAATTAAAAGTGCCTCATCATCGGCATTTGAAAGAAAACCACACTCTGCTATTATTGATGGATATTTAGTGCAATTAACTATATAATAATCTCCGGCCAGTGCCGAACTTTCTCTAACGGCTTCTGCCATTTCATTAAAACTTTGTTGAACACACTCTGCAAGCAGTTTACTATTTTCATTGTCTTTGTTATAAAATGCTTGCGCACCACGGCGTGTAGAAAGTGTGTATTGATTCATATGAATGCTAACAACAAGTGTAGGTTCAACCTTTTTGATTATATCTCTGCGCTTTTCCATATCCTTGCGTTTTAAACTACTGCTAACAACACCATATAGCCCTGCTTCAGAATTTCGTGTCAAAAACACTGCCATACCCGCATCTGTTAAGTTTTTTTCTAACTTTTTTACAACTTTTAAGTTTAGTTCACTTTCCTTAATACCTGTGTTTACACCACAAACTCCACCATCAACTCCACCGTGCCCAGCATCTAAAACTATTTTAATTTTATTTGCATACGCACTCCCAACAGGATTTATTCTTATTGCGCCGAAACACAGTATAAAGGTTAAAAATGTTATTAAAAGCACGCACACTATAACTATGTTTTTTCTTTTTAACACAAACATATACACCTAAATCAAATTGCTAATATTTTTTAGCCGTTTACCTTTTATAAACATGCTTACATTATTTATACTAGCAAAAAACGACATTTATGTATTGCGAGCATATAATTAACAAAAAATATCCACCAGCACAACTGGTGGAATAAATTTTAATTTGATTAATTTTTTTCTAAAACAACTAACGTTTCAACGTGTGTTGTCTTCGTCAGAATAGCACAATTTCTCAAACTCGCCACTCTTAGAAGAAGACGATATCCCTTTAATTCCCGTTTTTTTATCAACTCTAACCTTTCTCGGACTTCTAAATTTTCGTCCATTTAAGTCGTCCTTAAAACCAGTTTTATACACAAACGAGATTTTTTGAGGGTCCTTCGCACCGTTTTCGTCAAAACCACCAATAATAACCCTTTCTACAATACTTTCAAAAACGGCTCTATCAAATTTAGTTAAGCCTTTATTCTCTAAAAGAACTTTTTTGAACTCAGCAATACGCTTTTCAATACTCTTTCTTGACGTATCAGCTTGTTGTAGTTCTTCAAGCTGGAGTTTCAACTCTTCTATTTTAGCACATAATCCCAAGTTTTTCAACTCATATTCATCCTTTGTAATAGATTCATCTAAACGCAAATCTAAAAGTTTATCTTTTCGCGCTAAAACGTCCCTGATTTCACGATTAACTTTTTCTATTTCTTTAACCACGCTATCGTCGGAAAGTTCGGCAGTAACCTTTGTCAAAAAGTCATTGAGAATTGATTCATTGTCTTGCATCAATCTTTGATAGGATTCAACGAATGCTCTTTCTATCAACTTTTCGTCTACGCCTTTGCTATCGGGACAAAACTTTCTTCCACCCTTTGTTGCTGTCACGCATTGCCATACTGATTTTTGATGAGGCGTTCCACTATGCCAACTCCTTCTTGAAAGAGTTTCACCGCAAAAACCACACTTTATCATACAACTGAACGAATATTTTCTTGTAAATGGCTCTCTCTTCGCTCCGTCAGGCGCAAGTCTTGGTCTTGAACGACGCTTTAATATTTCCTGCGCCATTTCCCAATCTTCTACTGAAATAATGGGTTCATGATGTTCAGACAAATAAAATTTATCCGACTCGCCCATATTTTCTAATCGCCTTTTGGATATTGGGTCAACTGTAAAGGTTTTTCCCATTAAAATATCACCTTTATACTTTTCGTTGGAAATAATTCCTGTAATAGTTGACTCTGGCCATGACAATAAACCGCGTTTGCTTTTATGCCCCATTTGGCGCAGTTCTTTAGCGATAATATGTCCACCAGCACCTTCAATATAACGTTTGAAAATGTATTTAACGATTTTCGCTTCTTCGTGGTTTATATGTATTGTTTTTGTTTCCTTGTCGTAATCATAACCCAAACAACCTTGAAACCCAATAAGTTCGCCACGTTGCATTTTCATCTTCAAACCTTTTTTAACGTTTGCAGAGATATTTTGCACTTCTTGCTGTGCCACCGAACTCAAAATTGTTAGCATCAATTCGCCGTCCATTGTCAAAGTGTTTATATTTTCTTCTTCAAACTTAACGGCAATATTACGCTCTTTTAGCATTCTAACGTATTTTAAGGTATCCAAAGTATTTCTTGCAAAACGAGAAATAGATTTAGTAATAATCATATCAATTTTGCCAGCAACACAATCTTGAATCATACGTTGAAAATCTTCACGCTTGTCAACTTGAGTTCCCGTGATAGCCTTATCTGCATAAATATCCACTAAATGCCAGTTAGGATTGCTTTTTACCATATCGGTATAGTAAAGCACTTGAGAACGATAACTATCTAATTGCTCTTCATCATCAGTACTAACTCTACAATATGGCGCAACTCTTAATTTTTCACTAAGACCAACACCTTTGCTTCTATCAACAATTGTTGCTTTTGCTTTAATAACTTCTACTTGTTTCATTATACCCCCTTTTCCGTATTCCTTATGTAGTGTTATTATACAATAATATAAAAACATTGTCAATTCATAATACTGGATATAATATGATATTCTTTCATTAATTTTCTCTTAACTTTGTCATACTCATTTTGCGAAATTAATTCTTTTTGCAAAAGTGTTGTAAGCATAGCAAGTTGCATACTATATTCCAACAACTTTTTATTGGACACAGTTGTCTTTTCTAATTTAACATCCATTTTCACCTCCTTTGGACATAAAAAATCCTTCTTGCTCGTCCTAAACAAGAAGGCGTTTCAAAATATTATTTAATTGTTTAAGTTAAAGAAAATGCCGCCTCGCTTTCGCTCGGCGGCATAAATTGATACACAAAAAAAGCACCTAAATTTTTCTTAAACTTATAGCATTATAAAATTAAAGAAAGATAAAGACTGCCCCAAAATGCGCTTATATAATACTGATTTTATTGTTTCTCACATTTCCCCATACCGACATCATTGCATCGTTTTACAGCCAAATTAAAGGTTTATAAAACTATTAGAATAACAGTCTTATTATTACTAAATATTTATTACCCATCGCCTCTCATCACTCGTTTTCTTGCCCATATAAAACATAAGTATGCTCTTAAGAATCTCTTCAAAAGTGTGTATATGCAAATCTTGTTTCATGCCACCTCACATTCGTTCGGTGGCAACTCATTATAGCCACTCACGCAATTTGCTGCAATGATGATTTTCGAATAGCTTTTACTCTCTTCGCCGATTTTTGAAGAAGTTGAAATCAAAATCATTAGGAAATATAAAGAGTTTTATCACTTCACATGATACCCCAACTTTTTTTGCAAAAATTTCCAATTTTGGGGGTATCGATTTTGACAATTTTCCCCGTAAAATTTCCACTTTTTTCACCATTTTTATTTAGCAAAAAACGCCATCAAAATCTTCTTCCTAAAAGCCTATTAAATTTATTATTCTTTACCACTTCACTTCATTTTTTATCCTCCATTTCGTTAAATATATATTTCTTTTGAAAGTTTAATTTAAAAAATAAAAAAGCCCAGATTAAAATTTTCAGAGCTTTTATAGATTACCTTTCGGCTGTTCAGTTAAAAATTTTGTTCTATGTCCCGTGCACATATAAATATATAATATTCTACACAACTTCAGCTCCTTTTGCTTTTTTGCAATAGAAAAACGCCTCCGAGATTTTTTCTCGAAAGCGTTCGTTTTTGAATTGATTAAAATTTTTCACAATACTATTATAACATAGGTCATACTCTCATTGCAATAACATTTTACTTTCATTTTTCTCCCAAATTACTATCAATTTACTTTCTTTTTACTCTCACAATACTCTCACGCCAAAATCCCTAGTGTTCATCAATCATTTTTTGACCTGAAAAATATAAAAAATTTCACAAATCCACATAAAACCATGCTAAAATTTAGTAAAAAACAGAAAAATTATAAGTTTAAACAAAAAACAACGGCCAAACGTCCATGTTTTGGAACATATGACCGCTTTTGTAAAAGTTCTTACAAATAAGAATATAAATCATTCTTTAACTCACTAAGTGACGAATATCTTGCGTCTAAATTAGATGACATGCATCTTTCAATTACAGGATAAATATTGTCAGTTATTTTTGGAGCTTGTCTTCCATATAGGATAAAAGTTATAATATACGCAATTGCATAAAGTTCATTTTTAAACCCATAATCTTTGAATGACTCCAAAAAAGGATCTCTAAATGTCCCTTTATTTGTACTATCCGAAGACGTCATTTCTTTTGATGTGTCTTTTACTAGTCCAAAGTCGGAAATTTTAATAAAAGGATTACCATAAAAATCTAGTTTGATTAAAATATTTTTATAACTTAAATCTCTATGGAACAATCCTATTTTATGAATATATTCTATTCCGCTAAAAAACTGAGCTAGAAGAGACTTCCTTGTTTCTAATGTCAGTTTAGTGTTATTAGCAGATATGTATTCAAATAATGTATGGTCGCAATATTCCATATTATATGAAAGTTCCTTGTCAAAAAAGCTATAAACTCTTAACAAGTGAGGGTGTTGACATTTTTTCATTATGTCGTATTCTTGTTTAAATCTTTCAACTTCTTTATCTATAGCCCCTTTTTTTAATTTTTTATATGCAAATTTCTCATTATAGTCTTCATCTTTGTATTTATATACATTTGCATAACTTCCACCACCTACAGGGCTAAGTTCGAATGATTTTTTGTTTTTCTTGCGAATTTTACCATCTTCTAATAAGAAGAATATAGGGTCGTATTCTTTGATAATAAATTTGGGCAAATTCGATGGCAAATCAGAGCCAAAAGAACTTTTTAAATAAGGTTCGGCAGCTTTTAAGACTTCTTCATAATTTTTATCGATATAAAAGTCATATTCTGTTCCATTAACCATTTCCTTAAAGCTTTTTAAACTTTGAATCACACGTAAATAGTCACGGCTATCCCCCGCATTAAATCTAGAACCGATTCGGTTATTGAAATCTTTAGCATAAAAATTAATAACACTATGTATATAGGCAAAAAACAAGCCTACATCTTTATTTTTTCTAGATACTTCTTCATATATAATAATGTATTTTTCTTCATATTCTTCCGCAAAATCATTTACAAATAAATATACTTTCTTATTTAAATCCATTTATACCTCTTAAAATTATAATAAATCTAAACGTGTAATAGGGTTTGATGCAATTGATATTCTTTCTACCTTATGTAATCGAGAATTAATAGCAACACAATCATTAGGATGAAAAAACACTAAATTATCCCCCTCAGGATGCAGTGAACTTTTAAAAACAATCCCATCAAACCCCATATTAATAAATTGTCCAGCGAGATATTGTGTGAACCAATAATTATGCCCTATATAATGTGGTTTTGAAAATTCGTTAGCAATTCGAGTTAATAGAGGATATAAAACATCATCATTATCATAGTTCTTGGGACGTTTTCTTCTCAAATCAGCAAAACGTAAATCCTTATTAGAAACAAATTCCGCGATAGATATTGTTTCATTTTTTATAGGTCTTAATTCATAAATTACAGTATTTGCATCACTAGAGGTATATAAAAATGATACACCTTTACAGTTAAGTCGACCTTCTACTGCTAATTCGTTAGGTGGAGCTCCTGATTTATCTTTGTCATATCCCTGAAAAATAGTTGCTCTTGATTCGAGAAAATCATTTAATTCCTCTTCTGTTGATGCTACATCATTTAAATTAAAAATCCTCCCTCTAAAAAAAGATTTTCCCTTGGTAATCCAACAAGAAAACATTTCTTGATTATTCTCCAAAATTTTTAACAATGGATGACGCGTATCGAATCTATTAAAATTACTAACAAGTTTTTTCCATTCATAGAAGTCATGTCGAACCTCTTGTCTTAATTGCCTATTCATATTTCTCCTTTGTTATTTTACTACTTCATCGACAAAATCGATTATTCCTCTACTTGTGAATACGCTACACCTTCGTCGATTTTGTACATAAGCATACTTGCAAACATTAGTCGCCTAAACGCTTCATCTTTATCCAAGCCTATATTTTCGTGTGACTTAGGATTTCTTAATGCTGACATTGAGCCTGCAAACATTTGCATATAACCCATTTGTGTATTTTGGCCCGTATCATTTGTTCTATCGCAGAATTCAATAATCGGCTCATTTGCAGAAAACAAACAAGTCATAACAGAAACGCCGTCAGGAATTTTTTCGCCTGGTCTAACCTTCTTAAAAATCTTCTTTACTCGGCTATTGATTTCAATAAAAGCATCACACGCAGCATTTGCATAATGTCCATTTATATAGAGTTCTTTAGACGATTTTATTACCATCGGATGAATAAGCGCCCAAATATTTTCTTGTGGATTATCGCATTTATTATTAAGATAATTGACAATAGCTAAAAGTTCCCCTAAGACTATAATATTTAGCTTCGCACCTATAAAAAGAATATCTTTTAAGCGGAACAAATCTTTACTAAAATATGGTTCAACTCTTGCAATGCTTTCAGATAATTTTATAATTCCATTTTTAATTTCATTAATACCTTGCAAATGAAACACTCGTTGCCCCAAATCGGGTTTGATAGACATTGAGTTTGCCCACTCGTGTAAATCTTTAACTAGTTGTATATCCATACTTTACTCCATAATCTTAATAATTGATACAAGAAAGCGAACTACTAAACAGTTCTAAGTGCATTAAAATATAGTTTATATTTGCCATAAAAATCTGTTAACTTCTGATAAAACTCAACGTCATCACTTACTAAAGCCGTATGATTAAATTTGTATCCAAATACTAAGGAAACAACACAAGCTACAATCCCATCGCCTTCCAATGAAATGTTTTGATTTATATGTTTCTTAAAATATTCTTTTAGTTTTTCTCCAATATCTGTTTTTGGCAGGTTTCCATTTTCAGGCGAAATATTAAAAGTATTACCTTCTTTTTCTGCTATAATCCAAAATGTTTGTATAATAATTTCAGCAAGTATACATTCATAGGGCAATTCAACAGTATCTATACCAACTAAATCGTGACAAAGAATAGCCCTATCAACAATATTTTCAAACTCTCTTGGAAGTAACGAAGCAATTATCTCATTAACTAATAGCTTCGCCTGCGTTTCCTTAGTGTTTTTACTAAATTTACTTGCAAAAACTGTTAATTTCTTATAGGCTTCTTCTTCATCTAAATTACCTTCATCCAAAATAATCTTGAAATCAATGAACTTCCTTAAATATTGAGATGATGCTTTTTCCCCATAAAGTTTATCTATACTTCTACTTAATTGTTCTTTATGTATAGCGAGAATTGTTACAGAATTAGGTACGTTATCAAAAATATGATGCAACCTTTCTAATGTCTTAATTGCAAAATTAGGAATACAACGGTCTAATTCGTCAACAATAAAAATTATTGGTGTGACCTTAGACAATTCACCTAATATTGAAATTACATTTTTTATATCGTTTTCAATATCATTATTCGGATTTTTCGTTTTAAGGCTTATTTTACTTTTTTCTCTTAATCTTTTTATCTCTTTAGCAGTATTCTTTGTAAAATCGACAAGATCAAAATGAAGCAATTTTTTGGTAACCGCCGATAAAACTATTTCCAATTGAACCAACACCTTTTTACCCAAATCTGAAGCTATAGTTTTTAATACATTGTTAACGCATAGTTGATTATTTAGTTCATTTACAATTGTAGATAAAATAGCTAAAAGAGGTTCTTCATAATAATCTTTTTCCCATGCATTATAATGAATAATAAAATATTCACTTGAAAAATTTTTGCATTCTTCGTTTGTATAATCTTTAGATATATCAAGATTTTTAAGTTTTGCTTCTATTTTATTTATTAACCACGTTTTCCCTTGTCCCCATTTCCCTTCAATAGCAAATGTTGTAGGTTTAGACTTTTTTGCACAATCCTTTACGATTGAAACCACATTATTTACATAATCTTCTCTACCTAATATATCACCATATATAAAACCCATATTTTACTCCACATGTTTATATAAAATTCATGAAATTTTAAACCTCATTTTTTTGTGCAATTTAGTAAGACAATATCTTCTCCTTTTTTAATCCCTGTCTTTCCTGTGTAAAAATCCACTTCAAGCAACATTAAATCTTTTTCAACTTGATAGCCTTCTTTCATTTCAAAGAAAATGGTTATATTTGTGGTTTCACCATTTGTAAGAACTGTACCTACCCAAGAAAAATCCTTAACAGCATTTTTGTTGTCAAAATCAGCAAAACTTTTAACAAAACCATTTTCGTCAGTATCGATATGCACGTCAACAGCATTGATATCAAACAAGCTCATAATATCATTTAATGGTAAATATACTCCGCTATGATTTCTTAACTTAAAATCGTTTGTATCTAATTTATGGTCTTTTTCATTACTATCAATCCTTTTGGTTATATCAAGATTTACTTCAATATAGTTGCCTGACAATGTGGTTTTTTCTATTGAGTCCTTCTCTTTTTGATAAGAAATTGAATCAACTGTTTTAGCGTAATAAACTTTTATGTCAAAATTATCGTGAACTTCGACAACCTCATTCATAAAATATTTTGCTTCAACTGTTTCTATGGAATTATTAGATTTACAACTTCTAACACCAAATATTACTCCCACAAGTGTGCTTATGGCTGCTATAGCAATAATCACATAAATGCCCCATTGTATTGGTTTTTTGAAATTTTCGTATTTCTCTAAAAAATTAAAAAATTTTGACATTTTTACTCCATAGGTTTAATAATTTTGTATTTTTCCCCTTAAAACACAGATTCAATCGGTCGCCAAGCATCGTCAGCCATATCTATGGAAAACTCTGTGTTATTGATATACAAACAATTGTCATTATCTCGCACGAAACCCCATTGAACACCTCGCTGTTCGGCGTAGTCCTTGAATGCATTAAATTTATTTTCAATCTGGTCGTCTATATTCTTATTCTTGCCTTTGCTTTCTCCACCTTTTGTTTCAATAATCCAAATAGTACCGTCTTTCTTTTTTACGATATAATCGGCATAGAACAACCATTGATGACGGAGTCCGTCAATATAAACGATAGAAAAATACTGCTGACCAGAATCACCATTTTTATAAACCCATTCAATATCATCACGTTTTTCGCAATGCTGTTCAAAAAGCATTTCTGAAGTGCTCCGTACAACACTTGTAGCAAAACCCGAAGTATAATCGTGATAAGCGTTTGAAAGATAATCAACCTCATTTTTTACGTTCGGATCGTATTTGAAAAAGTCTTGTTCGGGAATATGAAACATGCTAGTCTTGGGCTTTAAAACAAAGCTCATTTGCTCTGCCATACCCGTGGTAACAGCGCGGAAATCTTGCTTCAACTTATGCTCGTTGTTGATAACGAAAGCGTAAAACTCTCTCGTTTCAAGAGCAACAAGATTTTTGGACATATTACCGCCCTTACGGAAAAGGCGTTCCAAAATCGTCTTGACCTTTGCCGTCTGCATACTAATGGCAGTTTTAATTGCATCAACACTATGAAGCAAGTAGATACCGTGTTTATGTGTATCTACCGCCTTTTTTGTAGACAGATAGTTATCACTCGTTGCAATGGATGCGGTGCGAACAAACATTCCCTCAAGAACTTGTCCACGAATATTCGTACCAAATACGTAGCCTGCATCGGCAAGCAACATTTGATTTTGCTTTTTATCGCTACCAAGCTTATATTTTGCAACAAGACTATCGTAGAGCTTATTCAAAACCTCGCGCTCGCCAAGACCTCCAAAATCAAGATCACGCATTTGTTTTTCAAGAGTAAAGGTCTTGCACTTATCCTTCAAGAAAAGACGGCGAGTTTCGTAGGCTTTATCAACGCTGGCAAGCAAACCGGCTTTGTACTTTTCATCGAAAGTATATACATAGCAAAAATCAAGCAAGTCATCGTCATAATGCTTTGCTTCTGGCATTCTACGAATACGACCAATGGTCTGTATTTCAAAGCTCTCACTCATACCTTCACGGAGCTTGACAAGAATTTTTGCCCTGGGGCAATCCCAACCCGTACTAATTGCTTGCTTCATCAAAAGGAAAACTGGGGTGGCATCGTTGTCGGTAAGATTTTCGGGCAAATCCTTTTTATCCTCACTCATCCACTTGGACACCATACCGTTGTCGTATGTATAGCCCATAGACTCCAACTTTTTCTCAACAGCAATTATTGTTTCGGGCTGTGCGTTCGGAAATTGAATTAAAACAAGGGGACGGATATTTTTACCAATGGCGGTATAATGGCTTGCAATATTCTTGCGTTTTTCATCAGCAAGATCAAGCAGACAATCGTAATCGTCGCCAACCTCCATACCTTCGGTAATGCCTTCGTTTACATAAAGAGCTTTTGTAATTAGTCCTGCGTTTATGACATCTACCTCGTCGATTTCAAAATACTCAAAGCGTTTATTCTCAATAGCGGTAGCACTTACACGAATAATGTTCTTTGCGGAAAAGGCATCAATAATGGTTTTCGCCTTTGCGGTGTTGTTAGAATGCTCCTCGTCTATGATAACAATAAATTCGGTATTATTACGATGAGCTTCGGCAATGCGATCAAACAAATTCTTTTTCTCGCCGTCACGCAACGAAGTATTATCCTTTTTTGTTACCAATTCCCAGTTAATGAACGTGGTGCTTTCCGCAGGAAAACCGCCTTGCAAAGCATCAAAAAGACTTTGCGTATGACGGTGCGGTGCAAATTTACGCATCTTTTTACGGCTTTGCTCCTCAAGGTCGCCCTTGCCCGGGCAGAGCCAAATGAAAGCAGCATTGCTGTTAATTTTAGTTAGATATTCCTCGACAAAATCAATAAGAATAATCGTTTTACCCGATCCTGTAGGGGATTTTACGGTAATCGTTTGCTTGCTATTGCTGTCGGCAACAAGGTCTATCAGCTTGAGTACAGCTTTTTCTTGAAAATCAAATAAATTGATTGCAATTCCTCCTACCATGATTCGCCCACCTCCTTGAGTTCAAAGTTAAAGTAATAGTCAGGGATAATATAAATATCCGTATTAGCAAACAAGTCGCATTGCTCAGTTGTAAAAAGAACGTTTTTAGAAACGTATAAAGCTTTAAGATCGGGATAATTCGCCCAATTTACTTGAAGCTCGTCCGCTTCTTCATCACTCATAACCATAATGTAATTGCTGCCGTCAATCTTAACGCCATGCTCGAGCTGAATCATTTCCGTCATGTGTTCCAAGAGAGCATCAGATAGATATTCCTCATCCCGTGATACAAAGTCGGTTTTATAATACTTAAGGTTGAACGGCAACGCATGATATTTCCCATAGCCTTCTGCGACATTTTTTAATCTTGGATATGTTTTTGTATCACAAATATCGTTCTCGTTATTTGTACATAAGATAAATCTGCGCGTTCCGCCATCTTCTGCATTCAAAGCAACAACAGCATGTCCTGTGGTTGCACTCCCTGCAAAGAAATCCAATACAGTTATATCGTCTTGGGGATATAGGCTTATAATTTGCTTGAGTAAATCTACGGGCTTTTTACCATTTGAAAATTCAACTGCGCCTTCTTTAGTGAGATTTTTTGTCGCACCAGTCATATCCCAATATGTGCCTTGCAAATCTTTTTTATATAATTCACCGTTTATAATTTCAGCTGTATCTCTCAACCAAACAAAAAGATTGCACACATCATCTTTGTAGAATTGTTCGTATATTACACCTTTATTCTTTCCTGTTTTTGGGGTATATTCAATGGATAGAACTTCATCATGAATACCTTTTTCTTGGCGGTATTCAATAATTCTTGTTCTGATAGAAGATTGTGAGTTAGTAGTTCTAAAAGCATTTATTCCATATTTTTGATATGCTTCTTTGACCGTAATTCCATCTCTCTTGGCAATTTGATTTATAGACATTGTAACAACATTTTTTCGCCTATAAACTTTGATTTCGTTACCATCTCCATCAACAGTAGATCCAATATATTCTTTTTCGCCTGGATTAAGCAAAACAGTAGTATATTTCCAACTTTTCCCCTCATCAATATACCTTTGAATTAAATCGGAGATTTCGGTATAAACATACGGCCCATTAAATAACGGCATAAAGTCATAAGACTTAGCGTAAACAAGAATGTATTCGCAGTTTTTCTTAAAACGTTTATCTTCACCACCGCCGGAAGCACCTGCAATATTTTTCATATTAACACTTATGATATTTAAGAAATTGCTCTCACCAAAAATATCATCGCAAAGGCATTTAAGCTGCGCCACCTCAATATCACTAATTTGAATAAAGATAACACCTTTTTCAGAAAGAAGCTCTTTTGCGATTAGCAAACGCTTTTCCATAAAGGAAAGCCATTTAGAGTGACGGAAAGAATCCTCTTCAGCTACATAGTTATCATCGTAAACAAAATCTTCGTGCCCCGTGTTGTATGGGGGATCGATATAGATTAAGTCGATAGCACCCTTGTGCGTTTTCTCCAAGAGATAAAGACTATGCAGATTATCGCCTTCAAGCAAAAAGTTATAGCGATTATCGGGGACGAGAGATATTTCTCTTTCAGGCACTTCCGTGAATACGGGAATGTTTGTTTGCATAGCAATATCGACCTTTTCCTCGTGCTGTTCCCATACAAGCCCATATTTCTTTGAGATGAGTGCATTTGCAATCTCACCGAGAGCGACGAGCATCTCA
Source organism: Christensenellaceae bacterium (assembly GCA_045651185.1). Lineage (GTDB taxonomy): Bacteria > Bacillota > Clostridia > Christensenellales > Borkfalkiaceae > UBA1259. The sequence continues at coordinate 74,565 of JAZRRZ010000021.1, forward strand.
TCATCGGTTTTATGTTCTTCTTTGATTTTATCTAAAAACGCAAGCATGCGCTGACGCTTTAACTGTGAAAGGTTGGGCATGTCATTTCTCCTTCTTGTTAATTAAATATTCTTAGTGTAGTTTCTTATGGGATATCCATTTTGCTTTATTTGGTGTTATTACTAATATGTCAATCGGCCCACCAACAGTTTTATTTACATTTGTAAAGCGCATAGTATCTATTGTTGTGTTGATAGCATATCTTACAAAATCTATTGCATCTTGTAAAGTCATTAAAGTCCACAAAATAACATTTTCTCCGAGAAATATGGTTTGATTTTTAGGTAAGACAAGAGAATCTCCAACATTTACTGGTCCATTAGTTGAATTTAAGGTTAAATTTGAAACCTCTATAGGACTTTGACACATATAATGAGTTTTAACAATACGAGTTATAGTATCAATTTCTCCATCCCATTTTGCCCCAGTTCCATTAGCGGATATTTGATTGCAAATGTTTTGTGGCCCTGTGATAACTTGATAAACACTTTGTGTCTTTTGACCATTTATCAAATCATATCCCGCAACAATAAAATGAACTTCTGCGTTAGGGTCTATACTTATAATATGGTTTTTTAAATTATTTGCAGTATCATAAGTGGATGTACTTGCAGTTACTTGATTGTCAATGTAATCATATATGTATCCTGTTATATTTTTATTTTGTAATGATGCTGCTCCACAAGTTGAAATACCACAATTATTCGGGCAAAGAAATGTTTTTTCTTGTGTATCGAAATAATGTCCCGTTTGTATATTTACAGGAATATTAGGAGCAATTTGAGATGAAAAACTAATTCTACTATCACTACCCATTACAATCCCTTCTGTTGTCCATACTGTTACAATTAATGACATATAAATTTCTCCTAAGTTTAATTTACTACACTAAATATGACATTTAATGTCATATTTATAAAATTTTTAGTCGTTTATTTCTTCGTAATAGTAAGAGTAGTCAACGCCTTTCATGAAGACTTCCCTATCGTTAATCTTGTCCGTCAATGCGTTTGATAAAAGTTCTTTAATCATCGTGCTATCAACTATGCTTTTACGCATTGCTTCTAAATAATCTTTTTTATCAATTTTAGACCAGTCAACGCATTTGCCTAAATTTTTCTTAAATATCAAGTCAAGCCAAATTCTTGTACTTCTTCCGTTCCCTTCCATGAAAGGATGTGCTATATTCATTTCAACGTATTTTGCAACAATTTCTTCAAAAGTGTTTTCTGGCATTTTCTCAATACTCTTAAGATTATCATCTAAATACATGGCAGGGGCAAAAGCAAAACCACCTTTTGCAATATTTATCGTTCTTATTTGACCGGCAAAGTTATACAGTCCACCAAACAAATAGGAATGGATTTGTTGTAAGCCCTTAACAGTCCCCACTTCTATTGAGTCAAGCAACGAGCTATCAAACAGCGAATATGCTTTTTGCTTACTCTTTCCGTCAACGCTTTCTTCACTTCTTGTAAGCCACGCTATAAACTCTGAACTGATTTTACTTGGAAATTCTGCAAGTAAAGTCATAACACCATCCGAATCAATCGCATCGGACTTATATTTCTTACCATCGTTAGCGGTGATTTTCAGTTGGGTAGTGGCGCTAACCAACTGGCTATTTTCTTTCTTTAATTTTGCTTTAAGATACTTCCAGTAGTTTCTTGACTTTTCATAAGATGGTTCTTTCCTTATTGCCGAAATAATATCTAAAACGCTAAAATACCAAGTATTTTTATCGTCCACCCAAACGGCTCTTACTGGCGTATCATTAAAAAATCTAATTGAAATTTTTGACATTAAATTTTACCTCGTTAAACGCTACGTTTATCAAATATGTTAGACATAATCAGCAGGCTAATCGTCAATTTTAATATTATTCTTTACACAAAATTCGTGAATCGCCTTTTGCCCTTCGTAGTTAGGTTCGTTTAATCCCCTTTCCCAACGATTAATAGTAGCAAACGAAACACCTATTTCCTTTGCAAACTTTTCTTGACTTAAAAACATCTTTAGTCTTATTGCTTTGATTTTTTCGCCAAAAGTCATACTACACCTCAAAATAAAAATGTATAACAATATTATAACATAATTATTCACTTTTTACAAGAGTCTCACAACAACGATTAAAAATATTTTTTACTGATTTTTAATTATTTTCTATAATAATCCAAGAAAAATCACTCAAAAATGCTGATTTTACCCCATTTTCAGGGGTAAAGGTTGACAAAACAAAAGGAATATGTGTTTTAAAAAAATAAAAAATCCTAACGAGGAATACGGTTTTCGTTAGGATTTATCTAGTGTTTTTCAATTTTTTGTTCTTGTGTTCCCCGTTACAAGGTTAACTACAATATGAACTGTGGCGTGCTTTTTTAGCACTTTTTGCTTGTATCCATCCTCGTCTTCAATAAACACAAAATGTGGAAAAACGATAGGAAAATAAAGGATTTCTGTGTATTTTGGGGTTATTTTCGTTGTAGTACTACTAGAGTCTCGACGTGTTTGGTTTGCGCAAACATGTCAAATGGTTTTACAAGTTTAATTTTATATCTTTCTTGTAAGTTTTCTATCTTTTTGATTTCACCGTCAATAACACCTAAAGTGCCCACAAGAAGTCCTATGTCACGCACCAAGGTTGATGGTTTACAAGAAACGTATATTATTTTATCAATATTGCTCTTTATTATAGAATTAATAACCTTAATATCACACCCCTTTCTTGGTGGGTCTAAAACGAGGCAAACGTCGTGATTGTTCTGTTTTTCACTGGCTATCAATTGTGGCAAAATGTCTTCACACTTACCACAATAATTAGTAATTTTATGGTCAAGTTTATTGATTTTTGCAAGGTCATTTGCACATTCTACTGCTTCAGCAATAATTTCAACACCGATTGCCTTTTTGGCATTTTGGGCAAGTATTGCAGTCATTAAACCTGCACCACTATACGCATCTATAACCACAGTATTTTCATTGGCATTAACAAAAGACTTAACATTAGAATAAAGTTTATTACACACAGAATTGTTTATTTGCATAAAACTCTGCACGCCAATTTTATACTTTATGCCAAGCATTTCTCCTGTATAATCTGCGTTTCCATAAATCAACTTAAACTTGTCACCATAGATAACGTTTGTTTGCTTGTTATTAATATTAATATAAAGCGAAAATGGTAGTTTAATAAACTCTTTTAATATTTCAACAAGTTTATCAATGCCTCTAATATTTTCCTTACATACAACGGCTGTTATTATTAAATTTCCTTTTATTTCTTTAACAGTAATTTCCCTTAAATCGCCTGTATTTGTAAATTCGTTATAACCTCTTATGCAATTATCATTTATGTATTTAGTAAAAGCAGAAATAATATCTTTTGTCCAAAAAGCATTTATTGGGCAATCGGCTATAGGCACAACCCTGTGCGAATTTTCGGCATAAAAACCGATAACCGTGCCTTTATCAGTCATACTAACTGGTAATTGAAGTTTGTTGCGATATCTATATTCATTGTCTCCACAAACTGCAGGCAAAACATCTACGCTAAGGTTTGCAACTTTTTTAAAAGTTTCTTTTATAGATTGTTCTTTGATAGCTAGTTGATTTTGATATTTAATGTGTTGCAATTGGCAACCACCACATTTAGTAAAAACAGGACATTTTGGTCTTACACGCTCTTCAGCAGGCGTTAAAATTTCAAGTGCCTTAGCATAAACGCATCTAGATGCTACTTTTAGCACTTTATACTTAACTTTCTCCCCCACAAGCGTGTATGGAACAAAAATTATATTATTGTCTTGTTTAATTATGCCTTCACCATTTGAGCCTATTGCGCAAACAGTACCAATGCACTCTTGATTTTTCTCCATAAACATCCTATTTAACAATTTTAGATAAATATTTATCTAAACTAAATTTTATAGCAACAATAAATCTATCGTAAATAAAGTAAAACACAACAGCAATTAGCCCAATAAAGTAAATTAAATATTTTTCCACCCATGTAGGCAAACCTTCAAAAACTCCACCAAGCACAAATATATAGTAATAGTAGCATACGTATGACACTACTAAAAACCAAATAATGCCAATAACAATATTAAGCGTTTTACTAACTCTTTTTTCAAGCATTTTGATTTTAATTATTGGATAAATACCAAAAAAACCAAAATATGCTGGATAAATAAGTGTAAAATTAAAGCCACATATAAGAATCGCTATTACCCCGCCTGCCAAAAAAGCAAGAAAACTACCCTTGTATGATTTTAAATACAAAGGTAATAAAACAAAAGCTGAGGCAGTGACAAGCATAAACAAGTCTGCTAATTCAAAGTAAGTGCCAATAATTAAGGCAACCGCAATAAAGCTTGCTGAAATTGCTGATAAAGAAACTACTTTGCTTTTCATTATCTACAGTTTAAGCACATGTTGCACATCATATTCATACAACAAAGTTGCAAACAATAATCAACACAACCATTGCTATCTGTGCCACCCATTTGCTGTGATGTTTGACCTTGATTTGGCGCACCATAATAACCACTATTATATTGACGGTTATTAAACTCCATCTTATCTTTAAGTCTTGTATATGCTTGGGCATACTTACTGTTGTGTGGCTCAATACTCATTGCAATTTCAAGTTGTTTCTTGCTTTCGTTAAGCCAGTTCTTTTTATAGAAGATAACTGATTGAAGATAATGCCACTCTGCATTTCTATCCGAAATATCATCAAGTTTTGTTTGAGCAAGCGAAATATTACCAGCCTTGATTAACTCTTCAACTTCTACAAACTTAGATAAATCATCAGTTGAATTAAGCTTTCTATTTTCCATAATTTCATGATATGCTGTTTCAAGTTTGGTTAGTTGTTTTGCCGCTTCATTACCCTTTTCACCTTCTAAAAAACGTTCACTAGAATATTTTTCTTTAAGGGTTTTATAAGCCTTTTCAATTTCTTCATCAGTTGCTGATGTTGGCAAGCCTAAAATTTCGAAGTATTTTTGCATTTTTCTTTCTCCATTATTCTTTTAGTTTGAGCACTAAGCCCCCTATATAATACATTGTCTATTAAATCGTGATTAAATTTATAATTTATTTTTGATGTCAACTCACCAATTCTACTAAGCACTGAAGAAAACACCAAAATTAATTCTTGTTTATTATTGCAAATTAATTCGTCTTGATTTTTAATGTCAGGATAAGCGCAAATAAACACATTATAATTGTTTTTCTTTTTGTCCTTATCAAAATCGTCAAGCGCATCAATAAGATATATCCACTTTCCTAAATAATATGCAAGTTCGCTTACTTCAGGAGTGATTTTATCTTGCATAATTATTTGAACAATATCTTGCATGATATTGCCAAATGGGTCTGCAATCATATCTACGCTGTCACAATTAGCCTTTTCTAGTTTTAAAAGTTCGTCATATCTTTGTTTTACAACCCTGTCCATTTCAGGCTCTTGGGTTTTTGCTTTTTTATAAGCATTTTTGAAAATCGACCTTTTAATTCTACCCTTACCACTATCTATAACGTCATCATTTAACTTATGATATGCAAGTATTACATTTAATTTAGCAATTCTTTTTGTTAGTTCATCTGTAAGAGCAATCGGCCTTTTTCTTATTAAATGAACAGCACAATGTTGTTTTTCTACTTTAACGTCTTCGCCCAAAAGGTTATGCATTAAAACTGACAAAAACGTAAGGTCATAATTAAGCACAAACCTTGCTTTTTGCCCACACGTTTGACCTATGCCTTTACATAAAGAACAATACATTGCTTGGTAAAGTACAGTGTCTTTAACATACATATTTGGTAAATCGGCTTTGATATAACCAAACATTTTAACCCCTTTTTTTTGGCACTAAGCCAACCTTTTTATAAACTTTAGAAAGCGTTCTATAAGCAAGTCTTTCAGCCCTTTCTGCACCATTTTTAAGCACTTCATCTAAATATGCTTTATCATTAAGCAACTTATTCTTTTCTTGTCTTATAGGATCTATAACATCACAAACAGCCCTGCCAACTGCAAGTTTAAAGTCGCCATAGCCAACGCCTTCAAATTCTCTTTCAGCCTCTTCAATTGTCTTATTAGTAAACGCCGTATAAATAGATAAAAGATTGCTTATACCAGGCTTTTCTGGCGAATAAATAATTTTATTATCACTATCTGTGACTGCCCTTTTGAATTTTCTAATAATTGTATCAGGGTCATCATCCATAGATATAAACGCATTTAAGTTTGCATCAGACTTACTCATCTTTCTTTCAGGCTCAGCCAAACTCATAACCCTTGCGCAAGATTTTCCAATATATCCTTCTGGAACTTTAAACGTTTCTCCAAATCTATTGTTAAAACGAATTGCAAGGTCTCTAGCAAGTTCAAGGTGTTGTTTTTGGTCTGCACCAATTGGAACAAGTTCAGTTTGATATAATAAAATATCTGCAGCCATTAAAACAGGATAATCCATTAGCCCCATATTGATATTATCTTCATGCTTTTGGCTCTTATCCTTAAACTGTGTCATCCTTGAAAGTTCACCAGGATAACAAATGGTGTTTAAAATCCAAGCAAGTTCAGCGTGTGCTGACACGTGTGATTGTGCAAATAATATAGATTGGTCAGCCTTGATTCCACATGCTAAATATAGCGCAGTCAATTCATATGTATTTTTTCTTAAAACGGCTGGGTCCTGTTTAACTGTTAACGTGTGTAGGTCAGCAATAGAAAACACGCTATTATAATCGTCTTGTAATTTTCTAAAATTTCTAAGAGCGCCCAAGTAATTACCTATTGTTAATATCCCACTTGGTTGTATTGCACTAAATAATATTTTCTTATCTTCCATTATATTATACCTTACTTTAATTTTCTTTGAATTATTTTATAAAATCTAAAACGACATCAACCGTTTGTGTTTTTTCAACAACTTTTGTAAACCTTTTCTCTTTTTGTTTGAGTTCCAAAATTTGCTTTGGAATTGGGCTTGCACTTACTTCAAACAACTTATCAGCGCACTTAAAAGCATCTGCAGGTGCTTTGTCATTTATCGCCGATAAAACGTCGTGCGCAAATTTATATGGACTTGCTGTTGACAAAATAACAGTAGCACTTGAATTATTAGTTTGCGCAATAAAGTCTTGCGCAACATAATATGCAACAGAAGTATGAGTGTCTAAAACATATCCGTATTCATCAAAAACGTCTTTAATAGTTTCTTTACAGTCTAATTCATCAGCAAAGTTTGCATAAAACTCATTTTTAACCGTTTTTAACTCGCTATCAGAAATTGTATATTTACCAAACGATTTCAACTCTTTCATACGAGTTTTTGTCAAATTCGTATCTCTGTTTGAAAGTTCAAAAATCAAACGCTCTAAGTTGCTTGAAATTAAAATATCCATTGAGGGAGAAATTGTTTTAAAGAACTCTCTATTAGCATCATACGTGCCACTAACAAAAAACTCAGTTAGTACGTTGTTAGAGTTAGATGCACAAATAAGTTTATCAATAGGAAGCCCCATTTGCTTAGCATAATAACCAGCCAAAATGTTTCCAAAATTACCTGTTGGAACAACAAAATTAACCTTATCGCCAAGTTCAATTTCATTTGAACTTAATAAATCAGCATATGCAGAAAAATAATATGAAACTTGTGGGACTAATCTACCAAAGTTCATTGAGTTAGCACTTGAAAGCACAACATTGTTATTAAGTAGCATTTCATTTATGGCTTTATCAGTAAATATTTTCTTAACTGCTGTTTGGCAATCATCAAAATTTCCTTTAATTGCAACTACGTTAACGTTGCCACCTTCTTGGGTGCACATTTGTAATTTTTGCATATCACTTACGCCTTCGCTTGGATAAAAGACCATAACTTTAATGCCCTTAGCATCTTTAAAGCCTTCAAGCGCAGCCTTACCTGTATCACCACTTGTAGCTACTAAAATTAAAACTTCTTCTTTTATTCCACTCAAATCACAACCTTTTCTAAGTAGATATGGTAAAAGCGTGAGCGCAATATCCTTAAACGCAAGAGTTGGGCCGTGAAAAAGTTCTAAAATAAAACACTTTTCATCAAGTTTAACAAGTGGCGCAGCATCATTTTCTTCAAACTTAGAATAACTGTTTTTACATGCACTTAAAAGTTCAGCATAATCGTATTCTTCTAAAAATTTATGAATAACGTAGCAAGCACGCTCAGCATAGTCCATATTGCATAAATTCTTTAAATCTTCTAAAGAAACTTTAGGAAAAGTTTGTGGAACAAAAAGTCCACCATCATTTGCTAAGCCTTTTGATATTGCTTTTGCCGCACAATCAACTTGTGCACCACCTCTTGTACTAATAAACTTCATAAAAGTCTCCAATTTAAATAAGTTAATTTAGTGTAAGTTTAATTTAAAAAACACAAATAGAAGTCGGAAAAACTTCCGACTTCTATTTTACTACATTTTTAATGTAAAAATCAAGTTAATCAACATACTTTAATATAAAAGCAGGCAAATCTTCTTTACTAGAACTGCAAGTTAACACAAATTTAACATCATAATCTTTTTCAAGTTTTTCCATCGCTGAAAAAATGCTATCAAGTTCGCTTAGTGGCTTGCCTGTAATTCTTGCAATACCATCTAAGTAAATATACTCGTTATCGCCGTTTGCAGCAACTAAACCCTTAATAAAGCCTCTTAATCCATCTTCGCCAACAATTTCAAAACCAGTCACGTCTAAATATCTAATTTGATTATTTAAGTCGTATGTATATCTTGATGTGTCTGTGACAAATATAACATGGCCTTTCGCCGTATTAAGTGTTTGGTTTGCACTTTCGATTATTGCTTTAGTCTTGCCAGTTCCTTTTGGTCCGTAAATGATTTTCATTAGAAATAATCCTCCTGATAATATATTATCTATCTACCTATATTGTATAACACTTTTTAAAAAATTACAATATGTTTTTTAAAAATTTTTATACATTTTTAAAACTTTTTTAATAGGCAGTAATTAGTTAATTTTATTTATAAAATCAGCAAGTCTATCTAATCCAACTTCTATATCTTCTTTTGAGATTGCATAAGAAAGTCTAATACATTCATCGTTGCCAAACGCAATACCCGGAATAACGGCTATTCCATTTTTAAGTGCACAATCAGCAAACTTTAACGAACCGTCAATAACCGTTCCTTCAAAAGATTTGCCATAGACTGACGCAACGTTTACAAACACGTAAAATGCGCCTTTTGGTTCGGTGTATGTAATATCTTTTATCTTGCCAAGTTTTTGTATCATAAGGCATCTGCGTTCATTAAAAACCTTTTGCATATTTTCAATAAACTCTTGACCTTTTTCATCAGTTAAAGCACTTACTGAAGCGTATTGTGCAATTGAACAAGCATTGCTCGTTGTGTGGCTTTGCATACTTGAAATTGCTTTTGCAATATTAAGTGATGCTGCCAAATATCCAATTCTCCAACCTGTCATTGAATATGTTTTTGACATACCGTTTACGATAATAGTATGTTCTTTCATAAAATCGCTATACTCAGCAATTGAATAATGAACTTCACCATCGTAGATAAGTTTTTCATAAATTTCATCAGCAATTACATAAATATCGTGCTTTTCGCACACTTTTGCAATTTCTATCAATTCTTCTTTAGTATAAACAGCACCTGTTGGGTTGTTTGGGCTATTTAATATTAAGCACTTAGTTTTATTAGTAATAGCATCTTCAAACTGCTTAGCAGTCATTTTATATTCATTTTGTTTTAATGTTTGAACATAAACGCACTCACCACCAGCAAGCGCAATCAATTCTGGGTATGTAAGCCAATATGGACTTGGTAAAATTACTTCATCACCATCATCAACGATAGCGCAAATTGCGTGATAAAGTGAACTTTTTGCACCTGAAGAAATAACTATTTGTGCTGGGTCATAACTTAAGTTGTTATCCTTATAAAACTTTTCACATACTGCTTTTTTAAGTTCTACCATACCTGATGCCGGTGTATATTTTGTAAAACCAATATCAAGCGCCTTTTTTGCTGAGTCAATAATAAATTCTGGCGTATTAAAATCTGGTTCTCCAGCGCCAAAGCCAATAATTGATATACCCTCAGCCTTCATTTTTTTTGCTTTTGCCGTAATCTCAAGCGTTAGAGATGGGGCAATCCTTCCTACTTTTTTTGAAACACACATAACATAACTCCATTTTATTCTTCGTCAAAACCAGCACTGAGTTTTAACTCCCTATCATGAATAGCAAGCGCTTCTACCATTTCATCAATATCACCCAACATAAAATTATCAATGGAATGAAGTGTTAGCCCTATTCTATGGTCGGTCACCCTACCTTGAGGGAAGTTATAAGTTCTGATACGCTCAGAACGGTCACCCGTACCCACTTGACTTTTTCTATTTTCAGAGTATTCTTTATCATATTGTGACTGATAAAAGTCATAAAGCCTACTCTTTAATACTTTCATTGCCTTTTCGCGATTTTTTGTTTGAGAACGTTCATCTTGGCATAAAACTACAATTCCTGTTGGAAGGTGTGTAAGCCTAATGCACGATTCTGTTTTATTAACGTGTTGTCCACCTGCGCCTGAAGAACGCAAAGTGTCAATCTTTAAATCTTTTTCATCAATTTTAATTTCAACGTCTTCTACTTCAGGGAGTACTGCAACGGTTGCTGTTGAAGTATGAACTCTACCTTGAGACTCTGTTTCTGGAACTCTTTGAACTCTATGCACGCCACTTTCATATTTAAGTTTTGCGTAGCAAGACTTGCCTGAAATAGAAAATACTGCTTCTTTTAGCCCACCAAGTTCAGTTGTGCTAATTTCAATATCTTCTGTTTTCCAACGATTCTTTTCAGCGTATTTAATATATAGTTTGTAAAGTTCGTAAGCAAAAAGGTTGGCTTCATCGCCACCTGCGCCACCCCTAATTTCCATAATAACGTTTTTATCGTCATTTGGGTCTTTAGGTAGTAGTAATATTTTAAGTTCGTCTGTAATACTTGATATTTTATCCTTACAAGCAAGAACTTCTTCTTGCATAAGTGCCTTCATTTCTGAATCACTTTCTAAAGGAATCATTTCTTTTAATTCTTCTTGCTCACTGATTACCTTTTTATATTCCAAATATTTCTCAACAGTTGGTGTAATTTCAGCAAGTTCCTTTGTATAAGCACGCCACTCGTCCATCTTACTTATAACAACACTATCACTTACAAGTTCATTAAGTTTTTCGTATCTATCAACTATTTTATCAAGTTTTTTAAACATTAAAGCACCGCCTTAACTATTCTTTCTATTCCACTATAATCATTAATAATTTCAACACTATTAAAGCCGACAAGCATGTTTTTTATTTGTTGTGCTTGGTTTATTCCACACTCTAACAAAAGTATTCCATTATCGGTCAAATAATCTTTCACTTTGCTTGCAATTATCTTATAAAAATCAAAGCCATCTTCACCACCATCAAGCGCTAAGTGTGGCTCAAAATCTTTTACTTCTTTTTGCAAAGTTAAAATATCTTGACTTTTAATATAAGGTGGGTTTGAAATAATTACATCAAATTTTTCACCCACTAGGTTTTCAAACATATCGCTTTTAATAAATTTAATATCAGCGCTGTTTTCTTTTGCGTTTGCGCTTGCAAGATTAATCGCATCTTGGCTTACGTCAACAGCAAACACTTGTGCATTTGACTCTTTTTTAACAGCAATTGCAATAGCACCACTTCCCGTGCATAAATCAAGCACTTTTGACTTTGGCGAAATAAATTTTAATGCGTTTTCAACTAAAAGTTCTGTTTCAGGTCTTGGAATAAGCACCCTTTCATCAACATTTACAACATACCCATAAAAATCGCTGTTTCCTATGCAATACCAGAGTGGTCTGCCTTCCAAACGCTCTTTTACAATTGTATAAATTTTATCTATGTCTTTTGGCATAACTAAATCGTCTGAATATACTTGGTCTCTTTTAATACCTAAAGTTATACTAATAATCCATTCGCTTTCAGCCTTTTCAGTTATACCACTCTCTAAAAGTTTTTTATTAACTTTTTCTAAAAGTTGACTTCTTTTAGTTGGCATAATAAATTCTTTTTCTTTAATAGTTGCATCGTTATCCATTTCATAAACGGTATTAAAAGCAACGATAGCAACTTCTAACATTTTATCATCAGGTTCACGAGTTGTTATTTTTTGAAGTAGCATGCCAGGCAATTTTAATGGCAACACTAGTTTAGAGTTTGTTTTTGCAAGAAGTCTTAAAAGTTCATAAGACAGCCCTGCAACAACAGGCAAAAGCGCAATTTTAAGCAAGATTCTAAAAATCTTTTCTAAGTCTTTACCTATCAAACTTTCAACAACGGCAAAAAGTAATATACTTATAACCATTACAAACACCATAAACGTTGTGCCACATCTATCGTGTATTTTAGAGCAGGCTTTTGCATTTTCAATAGTCAAAGGTTGTTCACTTTCAAAACAAGAAATAACCTTATGTTCTGCTCCATGATACATAAAAGTTCGCTTTATGTCTTTAAGAAGTGAAACAAGTAAAATATAAGCGATAAAAATTACAAGTTTTAAGCCACCTTCTATAAAGTTTTTTGCCCAAATATTAAATTTAAATTCAAAAATACTTTCTAAACCTTCCCTACATAATTGTGGCAAGAACATAAAAAGTAAAATCGCAAGAGCAAGTCCAAGCAATAACGAAAATGTTATCACAACACTCATAATGTCAATTTTAAGTTTCTTAGCAACAAATTTTTCAAACTTAGATGGTTCTTCTTCACCAAGCACTTCGGCAGAGCGCATCAAAACCTTTGTTCCAGTAATCAAAGAAGTAAGAAAAGAAACAACCCCTCTAACTAATGGCAATCTAAAAAAAATGTTTCTTTTATGTGCTGGCTTAATGCGTTTAGATTCTACACGGATAACGCCTTCTTCATCACGCACAGCAGTTGCCATTGCCGTTTTGCCACGCATCATAACGCCTTCTAAAACGGCTTGACCACCAATAGAAACTTTTTTCTGTTGATTTTTTTTGCAATCAATTTTTGACATTTAATGATTTAACCTACCCAAAAAGCACTAATTTTGATTATAAAAAAGGCTTTAAGAATAAAGACACTCTTAAAGCCTTGCAATATAGCGAACTATTTTGCTTTGCCATATCTCTTGTTGAATTTATCAACACGGCCACCGGTATCAACCAACTTTTGTTTGCCTGTAAAGAAAGGATGACATTTACTGCAAATATCTACCTTAATTACATCGCCTTTTTTTGTTGAACCTGTTTTAAAAGTTTCACCACAAGCGCAAACAACTGTCACTTCATGATAATCTGGATGTATAGATTCTTTCATAGCGCACCTCTTTTACTAATTTACCAAGTTATTATATTATATTTTGTTAAGATAGTCAAACATATTTAAGCATATTTATAAAAAAAAGCAAAAAGTTTTAATTATGTTTGCATTGAATTTTAGTTGATTTTTTTTTGGTTTTATAATATAATGTTATAAATTTTTGTTTTTATGGAGATTAAATGAAAGGTTGGAAAATTACTGCCCCTTCTTTCGTTTCGGAGAAAGAGGTAATTGAAACAGAAGATAACAGCACGCTTTCTAAGGTAAAGATTACAAAAGCGCTTATAACTTTATCCGACGTTTTAAGCTACAAGGGTGAAATTGAATCTAACAACGTTGTTTTAGGCAGGGCTGGTGTTGGCATCATTTCTGAAACAGACACAAACCTTTTCGGGTTAGAAAAAGGTCAAACTGTTTATATTGAGCCTCATAAACAATGCAATGAATGTTATAATTGCAAAAGTGGTTTGTCAAAATGTTCTAACATGCAAATCGCTGGCGAAGATTATGACGGCTTTTTAAGTGATTTTGTTTCTGTCCCATCAGAAAAACTTTTCGTTTTGCCAGAAAGTGTGTCAAAGTTAGATGCACTTTTCATAAAAGATATTTCGCTTGCTATTGCCGTTGTTGATAAACTTGGCATACAAAAAGGCGATTACGTTGCAATTTTTGGTGCAAACGACTTTGGTAATATTTTAGCCCAACTCTTAATTTACTACCAAGCAGTTCCTATCGTTATGGCTAATGACGATGAAAATATCAAAATTGCTAAAGACTCTGGTATATATTATGTTTTAGGTCCAGAAGATAACTGGAATAAAGAAGTTATGTCTATAACGAGTGGTAGACTTACTAAAAGCGTTGTATACATTTCTGATTGCAACATCCCTATCGCCAAAGCATTTTCACTTGCAGCACACGGTGCAAGAGTTGCATACACAGGAACTTCTTATAAAAACAATACTGTATCATTTACACAAGCAATTAAAAAACAACTAAATATTGAATGTATTAATGGTGGTTTTGAAAATACAGCAACAAGCATAAACCTTATTGCAAACAAGGCAATTAACTTATCTCACTTAAAACTTGACACATCTACTTACGATGCTGTTCCTGCAACATTAAAGAAAATGAGTGATATGCTTGATGAAGATGGAAAAATCTATCAAACTGTTGTAGATTTAATTTAACTGTAAAAAAGAATATAAATATAAACAAATATAAAAAAAGGGTGCAAAATTGCACCCTTTTTTATGGTTTATTCTTTACATTTTTTGTTAAAGATTAATCTTAAAAAACTTCTTATTATCCTTGGTGGTTTTACACAACAAATTTTCATAAAAAACACCTCACATAATCATTATATGCAAGGTGCTTATTTTTTTGTTATTGATATATAAAAAACAATGCTTTTTTCTTAGATTTCTCTTAATTCTCTGATAATTTTTGCTCTATCAATTTGGTTAAATACTGTGCTACCTGCAACGATTACGTTTGCGCCAGCATCTTTTACTAGTCTTACGTTTTCTTTTGTAATACCACCATCAATTTCAAGGTCAATATCTTTGCCTGTACTATCAATAAGTTTTCTTGCTTCGACTATCTTTGGAAGAACGTCTGGTATAAATTTTTGTCCGCCAAAACCAGGATAAACACTCATCAAAAGCAACATATCACAGTATTCAATAACGTTTTCAATCTTTGAAACAGGCGTGTCTGGGTTGATAACAGCACCACACTTTACGCCCAAGTCTTTAATTGCAAGTAATGTGTCTTTAAGTCTATCGCCACATGCTTCATAATGTACAGTAATAATATCAGCACCAGCGTTTGCAAATTGTTTAATATAATTCCAAGGATTTACAATCATTAAGTGCGCATCAAAAGTTGCCTTACTATAAGGTCTAACTTCTTGAATAAATTTAGGGCCAAATGAAATGTTTTTAACAAAACTTCCGTCCATAACGTCAAGGTGCAAAACATCAGCACCGTCTTTTGTAATTTGTTCAATTTCCTGTCCTGCCCTTGCAAAATCTGCAGATAAAATTGATGGGGCAATTTTAATTTTTCTCATAGATAATTCTCCTGTTTTGTAATTCATTATATATTTCTTTGTATCTTTGATAGCGTTCTTTTGATAAAACGCCACTTTCAACCAATTCTTTAACCTTACACTGTGGCTCATTTATATGTAAGCACCCACGAAATTTACACTGTGATGAAACACTTACATATTCTGGGTAAAATGAAGGCATATCTTTTGTGGCAATATTAGCATCAATAACAGCAAATCCTGGCGAATCGATAATTTTTATGTTTTCTACTTCAAAAATTTCTGAACGAGTAGTTGTGTGCCTTCCCCTTTCAATCTTTTCACTTAAGTCGCCAACTTTAAGTTGCATATCAAACATTGCGTTAATTATTGAAGATTTTCCAACAGCGCTTTGTCCTGCAAGAACAGAAAGTTTATCTTTAAGAACTTGCTTTAATTCGTTAATACCTTGCCCAGTTTTTGCGCACACTTGCAAAAAATTAACGTCAAGATTAGAATACGTTTCCACAATTTCTTGATAAACATTACTTGTTATGTCAGATTTATTCACCACAATATAAAAGTCAACACCTTCTTTAACAGCGTTTATATACAACTTGTCAAGAAGATAATAGTCTGGCTTAGGTTGTGGCGAAACAACTGCAACAATACTATCAACGTTGCTTACGTTTGGCCTAATAAACCTGCTTGTACGTTCTTTTATCGAAATTATTGTGTCTTTTTCAATTTCTACAAAATCGCCAACTAAAATCTCATTATTATTAAGTTTTAATAGTCCACGAGCGCCACATCTAATAAGTTTATCACCTAATTTAACAAAATATTTGTTAGAGTGGACTCTATAAACTTGTCCTACATTACTCATTTTCACTTAAATATCTCTGCCTTAACTGACCACAAGCGCCATCGATATCTTCGCCCATTTTTCTTCTAACAGTTGCCGATAACCCTGCTTTTTCTAAAACGCCCATAAACCTATAGGCTTCTTTGTCGGTGCCACTTTTAAGGTCGTTTTCCTTAACTTCATTAAGCCTTATTAAATTTATATGACAAGGTCTGCCTTTTAATAAATCTATCAAAGCCTGTGCGTGAGCGCTTGTATCGTTTTCACCTTTTATTAAAACATATTCAAAAATATATCTTCTGCCCGTCTTGTCAAAATAGTTTGAACATGCATCTAAAATTTGGTTAATTTTATAAGTTTTGGCAATAGGCATAATTTTTTGTCTTTCTTCATCAAACGGAGAGTGAAGTGACACCGTTAAGTTTACCGAAACGTTTTCATTTGCTAGGTCATACATCTTTGGAACTATTCCTGATGTAGATAAACTAATGTTTCTTTGACTTATGTTTATGCCATTTTTTTCTGAAACTAAACGCAAAAACTTAATAGTATTATCGTAATTATCAAGTGGTTCGCCACTACCCATCAAAACTATGTTGATGATTTTACGGTTTTCACCCAAGCCACCACCTAAAAACTTGTTTACACATATAACTTCACCCAAGATTTCGCCCGGTTCAAGATTTCTAACAAGCCCATGCAAGCCAGAAGCACAAAAAGCACAGCGCATTCTACAACCGACTTGTGTTGAAATACAAAGCGAATATCCGTGATTATATTTCATTAAAACGCCTTCAATTACGTTTCCATCACGTAGTGCAAACAAAAATTTCATTGTGCCATCAACCGATTGCAAATGTTTAATAATTCTTACAGGTTGTGCATCATAACTCTCAATCAATTTTTCTCTAAAAACCTTAGAAATGTCGGTCATATCGCCGAATTCTAGTCCTTGATGCAACGCCCTAAAAATTTGCCCTGTGCGAAATTTCTTTTCGCCAAGCGTTAATATTAAGTTTTCAAGTTCAGTATAACTGAAGTTTAATAAGCAATCTTTCAAATTATTTCACTCTCTTAAGTTTTGCTACGTAAAATCCTAACCCACCCGAAATGTTTGGCAAAAACAAGTTTGTGCCCATAACGTTCTCGTGCGGTAATTTACTATCTATATGGCAAATTTCAAAGTTATCATTTTCACGTAAAAACTCTTTTATTATATCTATATTTTCACTGTTAAAAATCGAACAGGTTGAATAGTATAAATACCCACCTTTCTTTACATACCTAGAAACTGTTTTAAGTATTGCAAGTTGTTCAATATTTAACTGTTTAATATTTGTTTCTTCTCTATTTAATTTAATGTCTGGATTATCATTTACAACACCCATACCACTACAAGGCACGTCACAAAGCACTGCTGAAAAGGTACTTTCAAATTGTGCATCATACACTTTAGCATCTTTTTGCTCGGCTATAACGTTTTGACAGTTCATACGCTGTTTATAGTCATCAATAAGCCTAACTCTGTGTTCGTGAATATCCCAAGAATAAACTTTATCAAATTTATGTGATAGCCTTATGCTTTTGCCTCCCGGTGCGCTACAACAATCAAGAAGATTATCACCTTTTTCAACAACGTCACAAATAGCAACCGAACCTAACGCTTGATAGGTGTAAACGCCAATATCATAGTCCACATTTCTAACAAAATTTTTTGCTAAAAACACATTTTCAAATGGTGTAGTTTCAAACTCAACGCCCAAATCACTCAAATATTTCTTTCCATCAATTTGATAAAAAGATAAACAAGTTTTTTCATTTTTAGCGCCTAAAATTTGCTCTAATCGTTCTTTGCCATAATCTTTTTCTAACTCTTTTATCGCAAAAAGTGGATAAGAATATTTAATTGATAAACTCTCCAGCCTGTCTTGTGGCAAAACAAACTCAGTTTTTACAAACTTTCTTAAAAACGCATTAACAAAGGCACTAGCGCCACCTTTACCTAATTTTTTTGTTAGTTCAACAGCATTTTTTGTGACTGCATACTCTTTTTTATTAAGATATTTGATGGCATACATAGAAATTTTTAATATTGTTCTTATAACAAGTTTTGGCGATTTTTGAGTAAGATAATCTATATAATAACTTAGTTCTATGTCTTTATCTAATACGCCATAACAAGTTTTAATGATAAGTGCACGGTTTTTTTCTTCTATAAAAGTGCCATTAATTGCTTGTTTTATATAAGAATTTTGGCTATAAACTTTATTTAGTATTTGATAACAGTCGTAAAAATAGTTAATCATTTACCAAATTCCTCGCCAACTTGAATTTTATTTCCACGCAAAAAGTCACCAATATTCATAGGTTTTCCACCTGCTTTTTGAACGACATTTAGTTCAACAGACTTTTCTCCACAGCCTACAATCAGTGCATTGTCTGCCTTTATAACCTTGCCGGCTTCACCCACTAAGTCACACTCAACTGCCTGATAAATTTTGAAAGGATTTCCCTCAAAAATAGTAAATGCTGTTGGCATTGGGTTAAAAGCACGAATTTGATTAACCACGTCTTTTGCACTTTTTGTCCAATCAATTTTTGCCATTTGCTTATCTATAATTTTGGTATAAGATGCTTTATCATCATCTTGTTTTATAAATTTTGCACTTTTATCTTGTATTGATGGCAATGTTTTGATTAAAAGTTCAGCACCTACCTCAGAAAGTCTATCAAACAACTCTCCACAAGTTTCTCCGTCTAAAATATCTATTTCTTGTTGGCTAATGATATCGCCTGTATCAATACCCACATCTGTTTTCATTATAGTAATACCCGTTTTTGTTTCGCCATTTAAAATTGCAAAATGGATAGGAGATGCCCCACGATATTTTGGTAAAAGTGATGCGTGAATATTGATTACACCAAGTGGTGGTATATCTAAAATTTCTTTAGATAGAATTTGACCAAATGCGCAAGTTATCATAAGGTCTGGCTTTAATGCTTTTAAATCTTCTACCCCTTCAACTCGTATTTTATCATATTGTAAAACATTGATACTGTGAGATAATGCTAATTGCTTAACAGGTGGTGCAGTTAAAATCTGTTTTCTTCCAACAGGTTTATCCTTGTTAGTGACAACAGCAACTACATTATATCCATTTTCAATTAATCGCTCAAGTGGTTTTTCGGCAAAATCAGGTGTTCCTAAATATACTATTCTCAATGGCGCCCTTCCTCCTGAAGATTTGTGGCTTTATCTACATAAATTATACCATCTAAATGATCATTTTCGTGGCAAAATGCACGTGCAAGAAAACCTTGCGCATTTACTGTAAACGGTTTTCCAAACCTATCAAATGCCTTAACTGTCACGTTATATGGTCTTTTTACACAGCCATACTTACCTCTAACAGATAAACATCCTTCTTCGCCGTCTTGACTGCCACTTTGGTTTATAATTACAGGGTTTACGCATTCATAATATTTATTATCAACTAAAACGATAAAAACTCTTCTAAGCACGCCTACTTGTGGGGCAGCAAGTCCTGCACCATTTGCCTTAATTAGCGTGTCTTTCATATCATCTAAAAGTTCGTGAAGTTTTTTATCAAAAGCCGTCACTTCAAAACTCTTTTTTCTAAGTGTTAGGTCACCAAGTTGCAAAATATTTCTAATAGCCATAATTACCTCTAAATTGTATTGTTTTTGCTAAGTTAGTTTATTCTATGTTAAATTGTTTGAGTTTACTTCCATGGAAACTAAAACATTTCTTGATTTATACTTGTCGCTTGTAAAAAATATTTGGTCTAAAAGTTCGGTTTGGTTTGTTTTTATTCTCATTAAAATTTGATACCTAAACTTATTTTGAAGGCGTTTAAGTGGCGCTTTCATACAACCAAAAAATCTAAACATATCTTTATTTTTTTCATAAACAATGGATAATTCTTGATAAATTGCTTTAGTCACAAGAAGTGTAGTCTCCTCATCAGCGCTACTAACTAGCACCCTTACAATGTCTGTATATGGAGGAAAGTCCGTTGCCTTTCTAACCGATATTTCTTGATTATAAAAGCCTAAGTAATCATATTTTATTGCTTGTCGGAGAGTTAGGTTTTCAGGCGAATACGTTTGTAGCACAACGCTACCCTTTTCTTCAGCCCTGCCACTACGACCTGCAACTTGTGTTAAAAGTTGAAAAGTCCTTTCACTACTTCTAAAATCCGAAAAATGCAAACTCATATCTGCATCTAATATACCAACTAAGGTGACAAAAGGAAAGTCATGTCCTTTTGCTATCATTTGCGTGCCAACTAATATGTCGGCTTGTCTTTCAGTAAATTTGTTTAGAATATTAAAATGACCTTCTTTATTTTGAGTTGTATCTTTATCCATTCTCAAAATTCTTGCTTTTGGATATAACTTTTGAAGTTCACATACAATTCTTTCTGTGCCATAACCACCGTGCCTAATAAATGGACTTCCACATTCTGTACAAGCAGTTATCATTTTATATTTTGCACCACAGTAATGGCATAAAAGTGATTCGTCTTCTTTATGATATGTCAAAGATACATCACAATCTGTACACTTCTGCACATGACCACACTCTGTGCAAATAACAGTTTTTGAATATCCCCTTTGATTTAAGAAGATTATTGCTTGGTTGTTATTTTCTAAACATTTTGTAAGTTGTGCTTTTAGTTCAGAAGAAAATGGAGAATTATTGCCTCTTGTCACTTCTCTTCGCATATCAACAACTTCAACAAATGGCAATTCTTTTTTATTAATTCTCTCTGGCAATTCTATTAAATTATATTCGCCTTCTTTTGCATTTTTAAAACTTTCTATTGATGGGGTTGCACTTCCTAAAACAAGTTTAGCACCACTAATCTTTGCCCTAAACTTAGCAACGTCTATAGTGTTATATCTTGGTGCAGATTCACTTAAATAACTACCGTCGTGCTCTTCATCAATGATTATAAGTCCTAAATTTTCAAGTGGTGCAAATATTGCACTTCTTGCGCCGATTGCAATTTGGGCTTGCCCATTTCTTAATCGCCACCACTCATCAAATCTTTCGCCTGCCGAAAGTCCACTATGAAGTATTGCTGCGTGGTTTGAAAACCTTGACCTTAATGCTTTTAGCATTTGTGGTGTTAGTGCAATTTCAGGTACAAGCATTATTGCAGACTTGCCTTTACTTATAACGTCGCTTATAAGGTTTAGATAAACTTCGGTCTTACCACTACCCGTCACACCAAAAATTAAACTGGTCATTTTATCAGTGCCTTTAACTGAGTTAACAGCATCTAATTGCTTAGAAGTTAAAACCACATTTTTGTTAATAGCATCAAGACCTTTATATGGCAAACGAAAATATTGCTCTTTTGTAATAGTCGCAAAGCCTTTTTCTACAACTGCATTTACAGCAGATGCACCAAAATTTTCGGCAAGTTCGCTACATAAAAACTTTTCACCATTTGCTAAATATTTAAGCAATTCTTTTTGTTTGATTGCCGTTTTTCTAATCGAATTTACTATAGTGTCAACATCTATATCTGGCACAATTTGAATACACCTATTAAACTGCTCTTTCACCTTACCCTTTCGCATTTCTGAAGGCAAAAACAATCTGAGTGCTGCAGCCCTTGTCACATAACAAGTTTTGCAGATATAATTCATAAGTTCAATAGTTTCTTTTGTAAGTGCTGGCTTATCTTCAAGCAGTCTATAGATAGGCTTAATCTTGTTCTCATCAAAGTTGCTGTGTTCTTTTACGTTAATTACAATGCCACTTTCAATCTTTTTGCCGAAAGGCACGATAACACGACTGCCAAGAGTAATCTTGCAGTCGGAAAATGAATATTCAAATACCTTATCGACTTCTACATTGTTTATGTCAACTATAACATCAGCAAACATTTTTCTTACCACATAAAAAACAAAATATGTTCACCCAAAAATTGATGAACACATTTGTTTTCACTAATCGTTTGTTGCAATCAATTTGCCGTCTTCAATTTCTTGCGCCGCAACTGATAAAGGCTTTTCCTTGCTTGGAAGTTCTGTATAGCCTTGATTTTGCGCTTGTTCCATCAACTGTCTTGCACGTTTGCTTGTGACGATACAAAGTTCATATTTTGAACCGATTTTTTGTGCTAATTGGTCAATTGGGGGTCTATGTATCATATTTGTATCTCCTTTAATTTTGCTTGTTTTTTTCTTTATTAATAATTTGTTCTATTTCAATTATCGCTTGCTCTAAGTCGTCGTTAACAACCGAATAATCATATAAACCAGCCTTTTCTAATTCATAATCTATTCTTTGCATGCGTAATTTGATTTTTTCAAGTGATTCTGTGTGCCTGCAAATTAGTCTACGCTCAATTTCTTCTAATGATGGTGGCACAACCATAATCAAAAGCGCCTGTGGATAACTTTTCTTTACGTTTAGCCCACCATTTACATCTATTTCTAAAAGCACATCATTATCTTTTAACTTGTTCATAACAAAATCTTTTGGTGTGCCATAATAGTTTTCAAAATGATTGCTATATTCTAAAAATCCGTCTTTATCAACCTTTTCTAAAAACTTAGACTTGTCAATAAAGAAATATTCCCTACCATCAAGTTCACCATCTCTAGGACTTCTTGTTGTGCAAGAAATACTAAGTGATATATTTTGATTTTTTTCAACAAGTCTTTTTGCTATTGTGCCTTTGCCAACGCCAGATGGCCCTGACAAAACAATTAAAACATTTCTCATATTACTCTAAATTTTGAACCTGTTCTCTTACTTTCTCAATTTCATTTTTAAGTTCTAATGCAAACCTAGTCACTTCAATATCGTTAGACTTTGAACAAATAGTGTTTGTCTCTCTATTAAACTCTTGCATTAAGAAATCAAGTTTTTTGCCCATTCCGTCAAGCTTAACAATTTGTGTAAACTGTTCAATATGAGAATTTAACCTTGTAAGTTCTTCATCAATATTAACTTTATCGGTGTAGAAAGCAACTTCATTAAGCAATCTTGTCTCATCATACTTAACGTCTTTAAGTGCTTCTACAATTCTGTTTTGAAGTTTTACTTTGTGTTCCTCAGCAACAAGTGGCGCACGCTCTGTAATTGACTTAACAATACTCTTTATTGTTTCCATGCGAATAAGCATATCATTTACAAGTTTTTCGCCCTCTGCCTTTCTCATTTCGTTGAGTTTTATACAAGCACTTTTTACAACGTCGCTAATCGTTTGATTAATTTCTGTCAAGTCTGGAGCCATGCCGTCAACAATAACATCTGGTGATTTCATAAGCATAGACACTGAAATATCATTTTTTAAATCTAACCTTTCAGCAAGTTGTTTACTTGCATTAAAGTATCCAAACGCTTTATCAAAGTTTATCTCTATAATAGAAGAATTTTCTCTTGTGTCAGAAAATGTGACAAAAAGGTCTATTCTTCCGCGTCTTACATATTCTTGAACAGTTTTTCTAATAGTATCTTCAAGCGATATAAAAGCGCGTGGAATTTTACAATTAAGGTCAAAATTACGATTATTAACCGTTTTTAGTTCTACAATAAGGTTAATTCCGTTCTCGCTATAATCTGACCTTCCATAACCAGTCATACTGTACATAATTAATTTTCTCCACTGTGTTTTATTTATTTTACCATAAAATAAATATTTTATCAAGTTTTTATAAGCACTTTGAAGGCCTCTTCATCAATAATTTTTATACCTAGTTTCTTTGCTTTGTCAAGTTTACTGCCTGCGTTCTCTCCAGCAACCACCATCGTTGTAGTTTTTGAAACGCTTGATTGCACTTCGCCACCAAGTTCGGTAATAATTTTTCCGGCTTGGTCTCTTTTAAACTCAAGTAGCGTTCCTGTAAGCACAACCTTTTCGCCACTAAACACTCCTTGCTTTTCCATCGTGTTATATTTTATCTTTACGCCCAAATTAAACAACTTTTCTATTTCTTGTAAGTTTTCATTATCGGCAAAATATTTAACAATTCCTTCTGCCATAATATCACCCACGTCTGGAAGACTTATAAGTGAATAATAATCGGCATTTTTAAGGTCATCATAACTTTTGAAAGCCTTAGATAAATCTCTCGCAGTTTTTCTACCAACATTTTCTATACCAAGCGCATAAATAAACTTGTAAAAATCAATATTTTTAGAATTAGAGATTGCCGATAATAAATTTGAAGTTTTTGCGTCCTTAAAACCTTCAAGACTTAAAAGTTTTTCTTTATCTAATGAAAGTAATGATGAAAAACTATTTATACCAAATTGGTCAAATAAAAGTCCTGCAGTCATTTCGCTAAAACCTTCTATATCAAAGCCATTTTTAGAGGCAAAATTTACAAGTTTAGCAACAACTCTTGGTTTGCAATTTTTATTTGGGCAAAATAAATTCGCACCTATTTCTACAAGTTGGCTGTTGCAGTATGGACATATAGATGGCTTATCAACAATTTTTGAATCTTCAAACACCTCGGTTGTTCCAAGAATTTCTGGGATAACTTCATTACTCCTACGAACAAGCACCCTTGCACCTATCATAACGCCTTTTCTTTGCAAATCAGAATAGTTGTTTAATGTTGCTTTTTTTATAGTTGCACCGGCAAGTTCTGTTGGCTCTAAAATACCAAGTGGCGTTAATTTACCCGTTCTTCCAACCTGCCATTTAACGTCTTTAAGAATTGTCGTTGTTTCTTCTGCTTCAAACTTAAACGCAATTGCCCAGCGTGGAAATTTATCTGTGTTCCCAAGTTGTTCTCTTGTTTTTATATCATTAAGTTTTACAACAGCACCATCAGTTAAAATATCTAGAGTTTTTCTACTGGTTTCAATATCTTTTATAGCAGACATAACGTCTTCAATACTGCTACAAACGCGTAAAAATGGATGCACCTTAAAAGAATTTTGCCTTAAGAACTCAACGCTTTCAACTTGCGAATTAAACTCTCTGCCTTCAATGTAGTTAACATTGTAAAACATAATTTCAGCGTGACGCTTTTCTGTCACTTTAGGGTCTAAATTCCTTATAGCACCTGCAACAGCATTTCTTGCATTTTTTAAAACTTCGGTTGCCGTTTGATTGTATTTTTCAAGAACGGAAAGTCTTATAATTGCTTCCCCTTGAACTTCTACTTTACCCTTAAAATCAATACACAATGGAAAACTTTTTATGGTAAGAACTTGCGCAGTCACGTCCTCCCCCTCTATACCATTGCCACGGGTTGATGCACAAACAAACTTTCCCTCATCATAAGTTAAGCAAATTGTTAATCCGTCAAACTTATACTCAACCGTATATTCACTTTTTACACCGTCTTTTTTAATTCTATTATCAAACGCAACAAGTTCTTCAAACTCGGTTGCCTTATCTAAACTATATAATCTATTTATGTGTTTATGTTTTTTAAATGCCGAAATCGGCTCTCCCCCAACTCGCCTTGTTGGAGAATCAAACAAAATTTCGCCCATTTCTTTTTCAAGTTTAACAAGTTCATCATAAAGAGCATCATACTCTTTGTCTGAAACAGTTGGGCTATCTAAATTATAATATTCATATGCGTATTTGTTGAGCAAGTCAACAAGTTTTCTCATTTTATCCATTAAATAATCTCCATCGGTGCAAATTTAGCGGATAAGGACTTTATTCCTATACCCTTAAATGCAACGTCGACAATTATATTATCCCCTTGCCCTTTAACCATTATAACCGTGCCTTCGCCAAATTTTGTGTGGCGAACTTTTACACCCGATTTATATTCGTTTTTACTAAAATTAGCATTTTCTTTTGGTTTGCTTGCATTAAGCATGCTCTTAGCATAACTTGATGAATAGCCACCTGTTAATTTTGGCTCAACATAATCATCATTTCCTAAATTATAATTTGTGCTTTGATATGAATACGTCTTTTTCTCTTCTTTTTTAATTGGCGACAAAATCATTTGTGCTTCTTTTAAGAATCGTGATTGAATCATATTCTCTCTTCTGCCGTATAAATATCTGCTCATTGCTCTTGTAAGATATAGCCTTTGTTTTGCCCTTGTCACAGCAACGTACATAAGCCTTCTTTCTTCTTCCATTTCCGATTCATCATTCATGCTACGAGCAATAGGAAGAATTGTTTCGTCAAGCCCACCAACAAACACGTGGTTAAATTCTAAGCCCTTTACAGCGTGTATAGTGGCAATTGTCACAGCATTATCAGACGAAATGTCATCAGTATCAGAACTAAGCGTTATTGAACTGAGATAGTCAGAAAGTGTAATATTAGAATTATCCTTTTCAAACTGGTCTGCCGAGTTTTTAAGTTCGCTTATGTTGTAAAGTTTAGAAGTGTTTTCTTCATTTTTTTCTACAAACTGCTCTAAAAAACCTGTTGCATCTAAAATATAGTCAATAGTTTCAACGATAGTATGATTTTTAGAATAAGCCTTAAAACCATCTAACAACAACCCAAAATTGTATAATTTTGACTTTGCTGAACTACCTATAGATGTTTCTTGCAAACGGAATAACCCCTCATACAAAGACAAATCCATAGCCGAGCAGAATTCTCTAAGTTCTCTCAACGTTTTATCGCCTATACCACGCCTTGGAACTGCAATACATCTTAAAAAACTTTCATTATCAAAAGGGTTAACAATAACTTTTAGATATGAAAGTATATCTTTAATTTCCTTTCTTTCAAAGAACCTAAATCCACCATAAATCTTACAAGGAATTCCATATTTTGTAAATTCTTGTTCATAAGCACGCGAAAGTGCGTTCACACGCATAAATACTGCAAAATCTTTATAACTTAAATTAGGATTTCTTGCCATAAGATTTTTTATTTGCAAAGCAGCAAACGTTGCTTCGTTATTTTCATCAGTGCCAACAAACGTTTCTATTCTTACACCTTCATCATTGTCAGTCCACAGTGTTTTTTGCCTACGCATTGTGTTGTTTGCAATAATGCTGTTTGCAAGTTCTAATATTTTTTTAGTAGAACGATAATTTCTTTCTAATTTATAAATTTTTGCGCCACGATAGATATCATCAAAAGACAAAATGTTTTCAATTTTAGCACCACGCCAGCCATATATACTTTGGTCATCATCACCAACAACAAATATATTGCCGTGTTTTATACTTAAACGCTGTGCCAAAGCAAATTGAACTTTATTTGTGTCTTGAAACTCATCAATGTGTATATATTCAAACTTGTTTGAATAATAATCAGCAACTTCTGGATGACTTACAAAAAGTTTATATGTCACAAATAATAGGTCGTCAAAGTCTAATGCGTTTGACTTTTGCAGTGCATTTTCATAAGCAGAATATATTTCAGCAAATTCGTTAACACGCCTATTGTCAGCATAAGCCTTTTTAAATTCTTCAACTGATACACAGTCGTTTTTAGCTATAGAAATAATGTTTTTAACCGGCTTAAACATAACATCTACATCATAGCCAAGTTCTTCAATTACACGCTTTATAACCCTGTCTTTATCCGTTTCATCATAAATAGTAAAATTACTATCATAACCAAGTTTATCAATGTCTCGGCGAAGTATTTTTACGCACATACTGTGAATTGTTGAAACCCACATATCCCCAATGTCGCCAACAATTTTTATAAGTCTTTCTTTCATTTCGCCTGCGGCTTTATTTGTAAAAGTTATTGCCATAATATTTGATGGCGAAACTTTCTTTTCTAAAACAAGGTATGCGATTCTTGTGGTTAAAACTCTTGTTTTACCACTGCCTGCGCCTGCAATAACTAAAACTGCGCCCTCAGTATCAAGCACAGGTTTAATTTGTTCTTCATTAAGTTTTGCTAATAATTCTTTAATATCTGCCATTTTGCACCTTAAATTATATTATACCACACACCTAATTTCTTTTCAAGTAGTAATATACAAATTAAATTATATTTAAACTCTATTTTTATAAAGAAAGACGGACAAAAGCCCGTCTTTCTTTTGGTTTAAGATTTTATTTTAACTCTATAAAATACTCATTGTTATGAAATGTATCGCAAAAGGTTGGATTTAACGCAAACAAGTTTTTTTCTTGAATACCACCTTCAGTTTCTATACGAAAGGCATTAAATAAAATGCCAACGTTTTTATCGTAATCAATTTTATCAAGTGGTACTGAAAATTTTACTTTATAGTCATTTCCACAAATTTCTACCTTTGCATCAACAAAGTTTTCTTCAATATCAAATTCTTCTATTTCACCTACGCCTAGGTATTTCATTTGCTTTAGAAAAACCGTGCTGTTTGGCGCAACCTCAATTTCATAATACACGTCTTTTTTACCGTTTGTGCAAATAAACGCTTCACAAACATCACCTTCCCAAATAGGTTCATTATACTTATCGTATGCAGAATAAAACTGAGAATTTTTACAGTCAAACTCAAAAACAAGATGAGTATCGGTCAAAGTGACGTCCAAAACAGTATTAAAGTTTGGAATATCCTTTCCTGTTATGTTTTCTTTTAAAACATATCTTTTTGTAAGCATGTCAAACCTATTATTTTGTAATCGTAACCTTGCTTAATGCACGTGGGCTGTCTGGGTTATTACCAATACCACAAGAAATCTTACAAGCAAGCATTTGTGCAAATAAAGCAAACGCAAACATACAAACTTCTTCTGGAACGCTGAATTCAAACAATGCGTCGTTGCATTTGTCAAACTTACCGGCAAGTAAAACGTCGTTTGTCACTAAAAGCACAGGTGCATTTAATGATAACATTTTTTCAACACACTTGATTTGGTCTGCACGAATAAGTGCTTTCATTTCAGCATCGCCTGTATTTTCAGCACAGTAAATAATAACAGGTGTAGTTTCGTTTACCATGGCCATTGGACCGTGATAGAAATCACTGCCAGCATAACCTTTCATTTGGATGTAGCATGTTTCTTGAAGTTTAAGTGTTGCTTCAAGAGCGATTGGATATGTCACACCACGTGAAAGAACAAAACCACTCTTCATATTCTTGAATTTATCAGCATACTTAGTTGTTAAAACATCAATTTGTGGGATAACTTTTTGAATTTCTGTGTGTAAATTCTTTAAGTATAAAAGTTGTTCTTTGTTTTCTGAAAGTTCAGCAGCAAGCCAAAGCATTATGAAAAGTTGTGAACTGAAAGTTTTAGTTGCAGCAACACTGCTTTCTAAACCAGCTGAACAACAAAGGTGGAACTTTGCTTCTTGAGCCATAGGACTATTTTTGTCGTTTGTGACAGCAATAGTAATTGCACCTTGTTCATTACCCTTTCTAATAACTTCTAAAACGTCTGCAGCCTTACCACTTTGGCTACAACCAATAATAATGCTGTTTGCATAGTTGATTTTACCTTTATAAAGCGTGACAACACTTGGTGCAGATAAGCCTACTGTATATTCAGAATTAACTTCTAAAACATACTTAAAGTAGATAAGTGCGTGGTCACTTGTTCCACGAGCAGCAGCAACAAAGTTTCTTGCTTTTCCTGCTTTGATAGTTTTAACAAGTTCTTCCATTACACTTGCGTTTTCATTTTGAATTTCGCTAAAAATTCTAGGTGTTTCGTTAATTTCTTTCCACATTAATGTATCTGAATGTTTCATAATTTATCTCCTATGTTTATTTTATATTTTATTTTTTTATTGATTGTGCTAATGATGCAGCTGCAATGCTTTGACCAACTCTCTTATTTGATTCATCAGGCATTGTGATGTTGATATCTGCCAAGTGTGGGAATTCTTGTTTTAGAACTTCTTTTGCCTTTTCAACGATAATGCTGCCGCCTTCACCACTTGTCACCCTACCTAACAATAACAAGTGCTTAATTTCATAAAATTCTGCATAATATGGAATAGTATATCCAAGATATGTACCAATATCTTCATAAATCTTTCTTGCCATATCGTCGCCTTCAGCCATAAGTTTTTGAATAACTTTAAGCCTTTCAGCAGGTGAACTGTCTTTATCAAACACGTAGCCAGCACTTTCAGCAAGTTTTATTACACTATCTTGTGAAAAATACTTAACACCACAGCCATAGTCACCACTCCACTCGTCAACCATTGCATCTTTGCTATAATCAACAGGAACGAAAGCAACTTCTGATAACCAACCGTTAAGTAATCCGTTTTTATTTATGTAGCCTACGGCTTCACTTGTGCCCATTGCAATACCTAAAACGCAATTATCATTTAAGTCCATAGCGCCAGCGAGTGCCGTAACGTCACCGTCATTTGCAACTTCTAATGGTGCACCAATTTCCTTGGCAACATCAATATACATATTTTGCACATGTGGCTTATAGTCTTCTTTTGGAACTTTTAAAAAGAGTGAAGCAACCATTATTTTGTTGTTGATATAAACACCAGCACTTGAAACGCCAATTGCATCAACTCTTGGCATTTTTGAAGCAGCAGTTTTCATTGCCGCTAAAATTCCTTCATAGTGGTAGTGATAATCACTGTTTATTTTAGGAAACCAAACAACTTCTTCACTATAAACAACTTTTCCGTCAATAACTGCACTAACCTTTCTATCACTTCCACCAGCATCAAAACCTATTCTGCATCCATCAAGATGTCCACCAATCTTAACTGCGCAGTTGTTAGCCTTTGGAAAATCACTTTCGCTAGCCTTTATAACTTCAAATGTTTGTTCATAAACAGTTTGCATAAAGTCAACGTCAAATGCACGACTACCTTTATCTGTATAGTCTTGTTTAATTCTATCATACACATAGTCATCGCCACAAATATAAATTTTATATCCCCCAACAACCCAAAGCATAGATTTAATAATTCTTTCTGCTATGCCATAATTTTCTTCATTTTTAGATTGGTCAGCAAAGATATCAATGGCAAAAATATAGTTATAGCCATCGTTTCTTTCAACACAAATTTTAAGTGGTTTGTGCTCTTCTTTTGCAACAGCACTTCTAAATTCTTTTAGTTTTACACTAATTGGATAAAAGCCTTTATCATAGTTTGTAGTAAATTTCATTTCTGTTCTCCTTTATCTTGTATTTTTATTATACTATATATACACTATAATGTATTTATAAAAAAAAATAAATTGTTTACACAAAGAGCCACTTTTAGTTGATATTTAGACAAAATTATTATATAATACAAATATGAGCACAAAAAAATATACAATAACCAAATTAAATACTCCAATTAAAGTTTCTGGAATATACACTATTCATTATTTTAAGTATGGAAAAAACTTTAACTTTGCACCTGAAAAACACGACTTTTGGGAACTAGTGTTTATTGATAGTGGAAACGCGCAAATCTTAAGTGATAACAACATGATGTCGTTAACTCAAGGTCAAGCAATTTTGCATCGCCCTAACGTTAGACATAGCATATATACAAAAAATAATTTTGCTAACTCTGCTATTATATCTTTTGAATGCAAAAATAAAGTCCTTAAAAATATTGCTGACCGTGTTTTAATTTTAAACGATTATGAAAAATCACTTTTAAACAAAATTATTAGTGAAACAAAGGCAAGTTATTCTGACAAACTTAATGATGCTCACTTAACAAAAATGACAAGGAAAACAACTTTGCCATTTGCAAGCGAGCAAATTATTAAAAACAGTATTGAACTTTTGTTTATTTCTATAATTAGAAACGTTGAAAATAAGGCTCAACACTCCGAAGTTATGAATCTTACAATAAGTTCAGATAAAATTGTGGATAGTATAAGAGAAATTTTAACTGATAAACTTGATACTTCTGAACAAATTGACTTAAGTGAAATTTCATTTAGGATTGGCTTTAGCAAAAGTTATATCAAATCTCAATTTAAAAAGAAAACTGGCAGTTCAATTATCCAATATTATATTGATATGAAAATTGATAAAGCAAAAAAACTTTTAAGCCAACAAAAATTCACCGTTAGTGAAATTTCAGATATGCTTGGATTTGGTTCAATTTATTATTTTAGCAGACAATTCAAGTTGCAAACCGGCATGTCACCAACAGAATACGTTAAATCTATAAAAGCAGACAACATCTTATAATCTTTATATTTTACTTGTTTTTTATCATAATTAACATTAAAAACGCACTCAATTTGTTTTGAGTGCGTTTAAGTATTTGCTTTTATATACTATTATCTTACAAGTAATGAAGCGCCAATAATTCCTGCGTCATTGCCAAGAGATGCCTGTATAATTTGTGTTTTTGGTGCATTTTTATAGCCATAACTTGCCTTTTTGCAATAATCATTTAATTTGTCTATTAAATAATCACCAGCATTGCTAATTCCACCACCAATTATAAAGGCATTTGGTCTAAATATGTTAAGCACGTTTAATATGCTTTCGCCTAAATAATAAATGTATTTATCAACAACTCTGTTTGCCGTCTCATCGCCTCGTTTTGCACACTCAAATGCCGTTTTTCCATCAACACTATTTATATCGTTGTTAACATACTCCCACATTTTACTGCTTTTGTTTTGTTTCATAGCAAGTTTTGTTTGCTTAATAAGTGCCGTGGCAGAAGTATAACACTCCACACACCCTTTTCTTCCACAAGTGCACTCTTCACCATCTAAAACCAACGTTGTATGACCTAGTTCTGCACCACGAGAGAATTCGCCTTCAAAAAGCTTTTTATCAATTATTATTCCACCACCGACGCCAGTGCCTAAGGTAAACATTACCACACTATTAAATTCTTTTGCTGAGCCATAAATTGCCTCTCCAAGTGCTGCAACGTTTGCATCGTTTGAAATTTTTATATCTATATTAAAATAAGCCTTTAATTTTTTGCTGATATCAATGTTTTCCCAGTCTAAGTTAGGCAAAAAGTCAATAGTGCCAGTCTTTCCATTAACTGCCCCAGGACATCCAATCCCAATACCTATTACATTATTTATACTTATATTATTTTCGCTTAACAAATTTTTTATTTGTTTGGCAATATTGTCAATTGCCACGATAGGATTTTTATCTGTCTTAAATGAAGTTTTGTATAATATTTTCCCAAATTCATCAACAATTCCAATTTTTATACTCATACCACCAATGTCAACACCTATTGAATACATCTTTCCTACCTTCCTTAACAAAATTCCTTTTTACTACATATAATATAAAGATAATATACAAAAAAATTTTTGCATAATACAATTATAATCGCAATATTATATATGGTCAAGCAAAAACAACAAATTAAAAACGCATAAAAACACTAAATATTTTATGCAAATTTGTCATAAAAAGTATTATAAAAAAAATTTTTAAAAAAATTTAAAATACCCCCTAAAAACGCTTGCATTTATTTTATAAATTTGTTATATTATATCGGCAGTGATGAGCAAGCGGGAGCATAGCTCAGCTGGGAGAGCATCTGCCTTACAAGCAGAGGGTCACAGGTTCGAGCCCTGTTGTTCCCACCAATAATCATCATTGCAACGTGCGGGAATGGCTCAGTGGTAGAGCGTCGCCTTGCCAAGGCGAATGTCGCGAGTTCGAATCTCGTTTCCCGCTCCATTTTTTTATTATGGGGTTTTTCTCATAAGGTTATGTTGACGGCGCCATCGCCAAGCGGTAAGGCCCGGGTCTGCAAAACCCTTACCCCCAGTTCGAATCTGGGTGGCGCCTCCAGTTAAACCTCACAAATTCTAGTGAGGTTTTTAATTTAATAAAATTGCCGCTGTGGTGGAATAGGCAGACACAAGGGACTTAAAATCCCTCGGAGTAACATCCGTGCCGGTTCAAGTCCGGCCAGCGGCACCACGAAAATCGTTAGGAATTTCCTAGCGATTTTCTTTTTTCGCTTTTGTCTCTTGTAGCAAAATTTCAAGGTTTACAAAATTGGGAAGTAGGCTTATTGATGCTCAAAAATCGCTGTTTTTTGGCTAAAATCGGCTATTTTTTGCCCTTTTTTAGTGGCATTGGGATCTTTTTGGGAACCTAATTTTTGCTATTTTTAAGCATTTTTGCCCCAAAAAAGCCCGTTTTTCGCCATTTCTTAATGTTTTTTAGTTTTTGTTGGGAAGCTGTAATTGATTTTTTCTATTTCAGAAAGGTAATATTCTTCCG
>JAZRRZ010000022.1:0-1305 GCA_045651185.1 Christensenellaceae bacterium
AGTAATCTTGTTACAAAATCATCTTCCTCTTTTCTTAAAAATTGAAAATCATTATTCTGATAAAACGGAATAGCATCATGATAAGCATCTACTGTTATAAACCTACAGCCTGATTTGTTATCTTCAAGAAAATATGACTTGATGAAATTTAACAACATAGAACCAATACCTTTACCATGAAAATTTTTGTTTATTCCTAAACGACAAATTTTAACCGAAGGATAACTCTTTATACGCTTTTCATTGACAAAACGATTTCGTCTAAAACGATTAAATTCTGTTTTGTTTTCAAAATCAGTCAAAGAAACACGGTCGTTAGCTATACTGAAATAACCGATAATCTCTTTAGATTCGATGTTTTCAAAAACATAGGTGACAGCTAAAAGTGCTTTTCTATATGTGATAGCTCTGTTTAAAAGGAAGTCGTTCAAATCATCGTCTCCGCAATTGAACGACTTTACCCTTTCATCTTTTTGTAATTTCCGTACTTTACAAGTACCAAAACTACTAGTTTGAAAAATCATCATAATTATCCTTCAAAGATTTTCTTAATCATTTCATAATCTCGTAAGCGTTTCGCTCTTTTCTCAGGATCTTCGTGACGTTTTTCTTTCATTCTTTCTTCAAATCTCCGAGCGTCTTCACCGTAAAGAATCGGAGTCTCTTTAATAGGTCGTGCCATAACTTTTAGTTTTTTAATTTTTTGCAAATATACAACCTAAAATAATATTTGTCAAGGAAAATAAAGTTAAAAATTATTAACAATCAATCAGTTATAGATATATCTATTAATTAATGATTATATTAATGGAAAAATTAAAAAAACAGTTATTACAATAGTTTTTTCAATTCTTCAATATCGGGCAATGCTTTTTGTAATTTCTCTGGCATTTCCGATAATGTGTCAAATGTTGCAACTCCCATTGGTTTGTCATAATCTTGAATGACATATTTTACAAAATCCTTGTTGGCATTTCTGCAAAGTACGATTCCAATTGAAGGATTCTCGTGAGACTTACGCACTTTGTCATCTAAAATTCTAAGATATGTCATCAATTGTGCTAAATATATTGATTTAAAGTTGCCGGTCTTTAATTCAAAAACGACCAATGCGTTTAAATCACGATTAAAGAACAATAGGTCGGGAAAGAAACTTTCTCCATAAACTTCAAGATGATATTGATTTCCCACGAAAGCGAAGTCCTTGCCAAATGTCATAATGAATTTTTTGATATTTTCTATAATCTGTTTCTCAACGACTCTCTCATCGATGCAGTTTTTGTCACGTTCGCCAATCTCTTCGAT
>JAZRRZ010000023.1:0-1068 GCA_045651185.1 Christensenellaceae bacterium
ATTAATCATCGTTTGAAAAAGTTGCAAGAAATGGCTGTCGGTATGGGCATGGAATTGGAGAAGGCGTAAATGATAAAGAAGCTTGCTAAATTTATATTTAGCATCATATTAGCTTTTATAATTGTTTTTGGTGGTTTCTGGATGTTTTTTGGAGACGCAGTCAAAGAAGAATATGCAGCTTACCGTAAGAGTAGTGCGCCTATTTTGCTCTATCATGCTGTGGGGGAGCCTGTAGAAATTGAGTGGCCTCATAGTTTGATTATGCCTGCTTCTTTATTTGAAGCACATTTGCAGTATCTTACTCAAGAAGGCTACAAGGTAGTAAGTGTTGAAGAATTGGTAAGCCTGTTGCGAAGTGGTAGCAATCTGGATAAAGTTGTTGCTATGACTTTTGATGATGGCTACAGAAATAATCACACAGATGCTTTGCCTCTCTTGAAAAAATATAATGCTAAGGCTTCTTTTTATATAGTACATCGCGATATTGGCAAAACTATTTATATGGGTAAGGATAGGCTTTTGGATTTGCTTGATAATGGAATGGAAATTGGAAGTCACACCATTAATCACGCACCTCTTGCATTGATTGACCCTAAGTATTTGCCTTGGGAAGTTGGCAGTGCCAAAAAGTTTATCGAAAGAGACTTGGATGGGTACCAACTGAAAGGCATTGCTTAT
Organism: Christensenellaceae bacterium; assembly: GCA_045651185.1. Taxonomy (GTDB): domain Bacteria; phylum Bacillota; class Clostridia; order Christensenellales; family Borkfalkiaceae; genus UBA1259. The sequence goes on from JAZRRZ010000023.1 coordinate 679, forward strand.
CCCAATGGTGGTTATAACGAAAAAGTTCTCGCTGCCGTTAAAGAGTATAATTTTGCTTATGGTTTGACTGGTAAAGTTGGTTCTAATACTCATGAAACTTTTAGAAAATCCCCGATGGAAATGTATCGGATTTCCATTGTAGACGATGGAAATGGTTTAGAAGGTTTTAAAAGACGCCTTGAAAGAGCATATTTGTGGGGTTATCTGCAAACAAAAGGTGTAGATTTAAATATCATTAGAGATTTCGTAATGCAATAAAAATTCCTTGCATAAACGGGTAAAAGCAGTTAAAATATGTACAGTAATATTTTTATTTGGAGGTAATTTACAATGCGTAAACATATTAAAACCGTTAACAAAACTATGTTGAACAAAACTCTCCGCACTGGC
>JAZRRZ010000024.1:0-1083 GCA_045651185.1 Christensenellaceae bacterium
AAACGCACTGAACCTTTTGCAAAAAGTTTTATAAGTGCAAATTTAATTACTTGATTATAACAAAAGACACAGGTTGCAATCGCAACTTGTGTCTTTTACATTTTTCTTGGTGTATAATTCTATATGTTGGAGGTTATATACTATGCATTTAGAAAACACTGCGTTAGTTTTAGAAGGTGGCGGTATGCGTGGCATGTTTAGTGCCGGCGTATTCGAAGCTTTTTTACAACACGAACTAACCTTTCCATATATAACAGCGGTTTCTGCAGGGGCTTGTAACATTTTATCTTATATGTCTCAGCAACCTATGCGTACTCGCAAAATAATTGAAAATTACGTTGGCACTAAACCGTACTTTAGCGTTAACAATTATCTTAAAACCGGTAGCCTTTTTGGTTGGGATTTCATTTTCGAAACCCTGCCTAAAAAATTGCTCCCCTTTGATTACGATACTTACGCAAAATATCCCGGTGAACTCCATGTTGGCACTACTGATATTAAAACCGGCGAAGCTATTTGGCATCACGACAAACGAGCAGAAATTGCTTTTAAATCTGTAATCGCTTCTGCTTCCCTGCCTTTCTTGGCGCCTATCGTAACTATCGATAACCGTCCCCTCTTAGACGGCGCCATCGTTTCCCCCATCCCTATCGATAAAGCTATCGAAGCAGGCTACAAAAAATTTATTGTTGTCCTCACTCGTAACGAAGGCTATCGTAAAAAAGGTTCCGTGCCTAAACTACTTCTTAAAGCTTGGTACAGCCAATATCCTAAGCTGTGGGATGCAATGCAAAATCGCCCTAAGCTTTATAATGAACAATTGGAACGCATTGAACAAATGGAACGGGACGGCAACTTAATTATCATTCGTCCGGAAAAACCTTTGGAAATTGCACGCCTTTCCATCAAGCCTGATAAACTTTTAGAGCTCCACGACCAGGGCGTTGAATGTGGCTTGAAAGCAAGTGAAAAAACGATTGAATTAAATAATAGGTAATCATATAAAAAAGCATCCGAAAAATTTCGGATGCTTTAATTTTTTATACCTATCACGCGTTTAGCCTAACAGCATTGTATCGTTTG
>JAZRRZ010000025.1:0-1300 GCA_045651185.1 Christensenellaceae bacterium
GATTAAGGTTTAAAGTTTAAAGTTGTTTTAGTGCGTGTAGTTTGTATTGTATGGACACGTTGAATGTGTCTAAAACTTGTATTGCAAATTTAAAATAAAATTATTGAAAAAACAACACTGAATTAATTAAAAAAATCAAAACCTAAAATATTTTTTGTTTGAGTTTATAGTGTAGAGTTTAGAGTAGTTTTGAAGTTGAGAGTTTTAAGCTTTAAAGTGTATTTTATTATCTTTTTTGTTTAGAGTTTAGAGTTTAGAGTAGTTTTGAAGTTGAGAGTTTTAAGTTTTAAAGTTTATTTTATTAATTGTTAACTATTATTTTTAACAAACAATACACTCTCAACTCTCAACTCTACACTCTCTTTGGGCGTTCCGGCTATCGCCGTCGGGCTTTCCGCTATATCTTTTTCCGCTGCGCTCCAAAAGGATGCCGCTCCAATCCCTAACGCATTGGAAGCTACTAATTCCAAGCCGCTCACACAAAACAATAACTCCTAATAAATCAGACGTGTCAATGTGTGTTTACTTTTTAGGTAACATCTAACTCCTTAATTCCTAATTCCTAACTCCTAATTCCTAATTTTTTTACACTCCCTGTCTAATTTTTTTACACCATATTTTAAATGTAAAATCATAAACCATTGATAATTAACGAATCTAAATTTTGGCATTTCTTTGGCACGTTGTATAAACGTAAAAGATTAAAGAAATGAGGATGAAGACAACAAGACTACAAGACAACAAGACCACAAGTTTGTTGGATGTTGATTATAATAAGGCTCAACAGTCAACAGCCAAAAGCCAAAGTATTAAAAGAACGATTTTCATTTTATTAGTGTCTAATTTTTTGACACTCGGTCTCGCTGCGCAGTCGTCATTGATGAACATGAACGACTGCATGGCATACGCCGTGGAGCATTCTACTTCTGTAGGAAAGAAAATAAACGCCCTCGATGATGCTCAGCAGGAATATAATTCTTCTGTGGCTTCTCTCTTTCCTTCGCTATCTGCAAGCGTTTCCGGTGCGAGTAACTTCGGACGTTCCATCGACCCGGAGACTAACAATTACACCAATGTCTCAACATTCAGCAATTCTTACGGAATATCAGGTTCAATGCCTCTCTTCACCGGATTGCAAGGTGTCAACACTGTGCGTGCCGCTAAGGTGGCTCGCGAACGCGGAACTCACGAACTGCAAATCGCTCGCGATGAGGTGGCGATGCAGACGATGAAGGCTTATATCGACGTAATATATTATATAGGTACTGTGAAAATTGCTCAGCAGCAACTTGAAGATTCG
>JAZRRZ010000026.1:0-30418 GCA_045651185.1 Christensenellaceae bacterium
CAATCATTTAACACAAACGGCACGTTTGGTGGGTACGATTACGAAATATTTGAGAAGCCCAACACGGACACAAAAACGGAAAACACGCCAACGGACAAACCGTCAACGGACAAACCGTCAACGGAAACACCGTTTACGGAAAAACCGTCAACGGAAAACCCGCAACAATTAAATACTAACGAATTAAATAAAAAAGAATTAAGTATTAAAGAATTAAGTATTAAAGAAAAAGAAAGAAAGAAAGAAAAAGAGAAAGCCCGCACGACATACGATGCAATTATAAATGGTAAAATATTTGACGAAAATGTAAAAGCGGCTTTATACGAATTTGTTAAGATGCGTAAATTGATTAAAAAACCTTTAACCGATTTTGCACTTGAAAAAATAATTGATAAGTTATTCAAAATGTCATACGACCCAATTATACAAGTTGAAATATTAGAAAATTCAATACTTAATAATTGGCAAGATATATACAAACCGAAAGAAACAAAAAAACAGCAGGCAACGCAAGGAAGCAACAACCCGTTTTTAGACATAGCAAAAGACGAAGCAATATTTTAAGGGGCAAACAAAATGACACGTGAAGAAACAATAAAAGTATTAGCAATATTAAAAGCGGCGTACCCGAATAGTTATAGAGGAATGACAAAAGAGGAAGCAAACGGCACGGTTGCGGTTTGGGCGGCACAGTTTGCAAATATTCCCGTCAATGTTGTTATGATTGCCGTTAATAAACTTATAAGCACAAACAATTTTACACCGACTATAAACGAGGTAAAACAACGTATAAGCGGTTTATATTGGGAAGTATGGGAACAGTTAGAGGAACACCGACGAGCGACCGAGGGCGTTAAATTATATAAAGATAGTGAGCCAATTAAAATGGGCACGCCTTTAGACGAAAACACGGTTGCACAATTAAAACAAATACTTGCCGTTGTTGAGCCGATGCGCCAAAAGACAAAAATTGAGCCGTCTATTTGTGAGTTAATAGGAAGTTACAGCGGATATTTAGCAGACGGACAAAAAACAAAAGCATTGCCGGAATAAAGGGGGTTAAAATATGAGCGAAAGAGAAAACCGCGAAGCAGGGCTATCGCCACGCCAAATAAAAACAAAAAAACACGATTTATTATATCTAAATCGCGTCAATATGTAACGATTAAACGAAAGTGTTTCACGTGAAGCATTTTCGTTTATTTTTTTAAAGAAAGTTTTAGCCGCATTATTTCGTCAAAAATTTCGTTTTTTCTTTCGGTGCTGATATTTTCATTTTCAAAAACGTCTTTGGCGCGTGCCAACAAGTCAAGTGCTTCGTCGGCGGGTGCAATGCCGAAATAGTCAAGATTTACCCCGTAACATTCCGCAAGTTTTCGTAAAGTCTTTAGATCAGGCGTGCGGCGGTCTATTTCATAATTGGAAAGCGTCGCACGTGTTATGCCGACTTTATCGGCAACAAATTGTTGCGTCATTTTCTGCCCTTTTCGTAACGTTTTTAATTGATTACCTATACTTTTCATACTGTTTTTACTTCCTTTTTTAAAATTTATCAATATATATTAGCACGCAAACGCGCCAAAACGCAACAATTATGTAGTATATTGCACAAAATAGGCAAATTAAACATATTATTTTTTGTGCATTATGTAGAAAATGTGTCAAAACGCAACAAAAGTATTGCAAAATGCGAAATTATTAGTATAATAGTAAATGTACCGAACGTGCGTTCGGAAAACGAAAGGAAGTAAAGACAATGACAGTTAAAGAAATATTTGAAAAAAAATACCGCGAAAAAATGGCGACTATAACCGAACGCGAATGGAAATACGCAAACGAGGACGCCGAATTTTACGGAATGCCCGTTGCCGAATATATTATGCGCAACCTTGAAATTACGGGTAACGAATGCAACCCCCGCAAGAACGCTGATGCGTATTGGGAACTTATCGCATTAAATAAAAGTAAACTGATTGCAAGCAATATGCACAGACAAGAACACGGACACATTGACCGTTTTTGGCTAACAAAAAAAGGCTATAAACAATTATTTGCAAGTGAAAGGGGGCGAACAAATTGATTGATTTATTATATTTAATTTTTGTTGTGGGCGCGTTCTGCTTTTATATAAGCGTTGTTATTCCAGCCGCCGCAATTATCTTTCATAAGGTGATCAGACACGACGGAATGACAGTCAAAGAAATATTGCGCGAAATAAACTTTTAATTTTTTGTTATAAACGCGTCAATACGTTTCTTTTAGAAAGGGGGTGACACGATGCCGAGAAACGAACTTTATTTATTCCGATGCGGGTTAAGGCTTTCACAACAAGAAATGGGCGCGAAAATCGGTTGCCATTATGCAACCTATGCCGCAATAGAAAACGGCAAGCGTGACGGAAGCGTGCGCTTTTGGAATAACTTGCAAAGGGCTTTCGGGCTTTCCGATGCACAAAAAGGGGAACTGATGCGCAACGAAGCGTAAAAAACAAATTGAAAGGGGTTATATTATGGCTACACTTTACGAAATGACAGCGCAGGCAAACGCGCTATATGAACTATTACAAAGCGAAGAAATTGACGAACAAACATTTATTGACACGTTGGAAGCAATGGGCGCAGGCGAGAAAATAGAGGGCTATTGCCAAATTATTAAACAGTTTCAAAGCGATATTGAAATGTTTAAAAGTGAAATTGACCGCGTGACAGCACGAAAGAAAACAGCCGAAAACGCGGTTGACCGAATGAAAGCAACATTGCTTTTATTCTTGCAAACAACGGGGCAAGAGAAAGTAAAAGCGGGTACGTTTTCAGTATCAACGGCAACAACGCAGGCGGTAAACATTACCGACGAAAAAGCAATACCAACAAATTACCTTGTAGAACAACCGCCGAAAATTGATAAAATCGGCATTAAAAATGCTTTAAAAGCAGGCGCAGAAATAAGCGGCGCAGAACTTATAAACAATACGGGGGTGCGCATTAGATGATTTTTAGAGATTTAACCGAAAATGATATTGACGTAAGGGTGCAAAGCGTAAAGCCCAACGGGGTTGTGCTTCTGCTATATAAAAACGCCCGTGTTGATATGACAATACTTGACGAAACCGTTGGCGCGGAAAGGTGGCAACGCGAACATTATGAGTGCAAAGGCAATTTGTTTTGTCGTGTTGGTATATTTTGCGCACCGACCGACGACACGCCGTTTTCGTGGGTATGGAAAAGCGATTGCGGCACGGAAAGCAACACCGATGCACAAAAGGGCGAAGCGTCCGACAGTTTTAAAAGGGCGTGCTTTAATTGGGGCATTGGGCGCGAACTATATACAAGCCCGTTTATATGGGTATCTGCCGACAAATGCAATATAAAAGACGGCAAATGTTATGACAAATTTATTGTTGAAAAAATCAAGATAGAAAACAAGCAAATTACGGGGCTTTCAATAGTCAATACAACAAAAGGCGGGCGCGTATTTTTACTAACACCCGACGAAAAAAAGAAAGGAAAATAAAAAATGATTAACAATGTAACATTAGTAGGACGATTAACAAAATTACCCGAATTAAAAAAGACAACAAACGGCGTGAGCGTATCAACGTTTGACATTGCCGTTGACCGTAAATTTAAAAACAACGACGGCGAAAAAGTAACGGACTTTATCACTTGTGTTGCTTGGCGTGGCACAGCAGATTTTATTTGCAAATATTTTAATAAAGGAAATTACATTGCATTGACGGGGGCAATTCAAACCCGTAAATATGAGGATAAAGACGGCAACAAGCGCACGGCGTTTGAAATTATTGTTGATAACGCGTCATTTTGTGGCGTAAAGGACGACGGCGGCGCAGGATCAGAAGCACCCGCCAACACAAATTATACAGTAGTTGCCGACACCGACGATTTACCGTTTTAAGGGGGCACGAAAAATGAAAGTATTAAGTTTATTTGACGGCATTTCTTGTGGAATGGTAGCACTTGAAAGGGCAGGCATACCCGTCGAGAGATATGTTGCGTATGAAATAGACAAACACGCAAAACAAATAAGCAAAAAAAATTACCCGCAAATTGAACATAAAGGCGACGTAACAACGGCAGATTTTACACAATACAACGGGTTTGACTTATTGATTGGGGGAAGCCCTTGCCAAGATTTATCAATTGCGGGTAAACGGGCAGGACTTGAGGGCAACCGTTCTTCGCTTTTTTGGTATTATGTTAAGGCTTTAAAAGAATGTAACCCCAAATATTTTTTGTTTGAAAATAATTACCGAATGCCAAAAGAAGCAGAAAAAATTATTACAAACGCATTAGGCGTTGATCCAATTTTAATAAATTCGTCGTGCTTTTCGGCGCAAAGTAGAAACCGTTTATATTGGACGAATATATCTTTTAATGGCGATAATTTACCTATGCCAAAAATGATAATAAAAGATATATTGCAAGAAGAAGTTGACGAAAAATATTTTATGAATATGCCTTTAATTCTTAAAGAAAAATACGCCAATTGTGAATTACAACAAGTTGGCACAATACCAAAAACAGCGTTAAAAGATAATGAAAGACAAAGACGGGTATATTCAATAGACGGAAAAAGCCCAACAATATTGGCGCGTAGCGATAGCCCGAAAATTTTATGTGTTGGGCAATTGGATATGAAAGCGTCGCAACAAATAAAAAATGTGTATTTAACGAATGGGTTACGCCCAACGTTAGACACGGCGCAAGGTGGACACCGACAAATTAAAATACTTGAAAATGCAAGAGTAAGAAAATTAACACCGTTAGAATGTGAGAGATTGCAAACACTTCCCGACAATTACACCGAGGGCGTAAGCAATACACAACGATACAAAGGTATCGGCAACGGGTGGACGGTTGACGTTATTGCGCATATTTTTTCATTTATACCGAATGCAACGGGACGCAACTAAAAAAGAAAGGAAGTAACAAAATGGAAACAATGCAATTATATTGGAATGATATTCCCGCAGGCAAAGAAAATGCCATTACATACGAAACACTATGCGCAATTTGGGGTTGTGATGCACGCAAAGCCCGTGCAATATTACACGATTTAAGCCTTTACGACAACGGCGACGATTATATATTGATACGTTCGGGCAAGCACAAAGGTTTTTACAAGACCGACGACGAAGCCGAAATAAAGGCATATAAACGCGAATGTTTAAACAAGGGGCGAAGCGTTTTCGCCCCCGTAAAGAAAATAAACCGTGTTTTAAATGTAGATGCCGCGCAATTAAGTTTTGAAAACAATTTGCGAGTGATCAGAGAAAGCAAAAATTTAAAGCAAGTGGAAGTATGCCGCCAAATGAAAAAGTACGACAAGGCATTTGACAAGTCGCTTTTATCAAAAATGGAAAACGGCGTTATAATGCCGACACCATATCAATTGGCGTTATTGGCGCAAATTTACGGCGTAAAGCCCTTTGAACTTATTGACACAGTTTTATACTATCAAACTATTTAAAAGCAAAATAAGTGGTTGCAACACGCAAGAAAAGTGAGGAAAAAGAAAATGCACGACGACGGGGTTATATACTTATGCGCCGCAATACTTCGGCAAGCCGCGCAAGATTATAGAAAAGCGGCAGGCGCAGGGCAACACTACAAAATAAAAGCCCTTGAAAGGTTTTTCCGTTCGGAATGGGGGCAATGTCTATCACAAGGCAACGGCGAATTTATAATTGAAACATTAAAGGGGGAACGTGGCGAATGAGCGAAGCGTTTTTAATAATTACCGCCCTTGTTATTGTGGGCGTTGTATTTTACGGCGGCGTGTTTTCTTTTGCCTTTTTAATTATTTACAAATTAGCAAAATTCATTAAAAAAATGATAAAAGGGGGCGGACGTAATGAAAGAGTATAGATGCGAAAATTGCGGCAATATAGCCCCCAAATATCAAAAATTATGCGTGAACTGTTTTCAAAAAAGAAAACTTTGCCGAGAGTTTGAAAAAGTGGCAAAAGAATTGCAAGAAATTATAAGGCGAAAAAGGGAGCAACGCGAAAATGACGGACGAAATGATATTTAAAACAGCAATAAAGGCGTTTGGATCAGAAGCGCAAGAAAAAGTTGCAATTGAGGAATGCGCCGAACTGATACAAGCAATTTTGCATAAGCAACGCGGGCGGGTGCATAATGTACCCGAAGAAATTGCCGACGTTGAAATTATGCTTGAACAATTAAAGATAATAAATAATTGTGCGACCGAGGTTGCAGACATTCGACGGCATAAAATAGAACGGCTTTTTGATAGACTTTGCGAATATTGTTTTTAATTTAGTGACGGCACGCAACAAAAGAAAGGAAAATGTAACAATGAAAGTTTTAATTGCTTGTGAGGAAAGCCAAACAGTTTGCAAGGCTTTTCGCGAAAAAGGACACGAAGCGTATTCGTGCGACATTCAAGAATGTTCGGGTGGACACCCCGAATGGCATATACAACAAGACGTGTTGCCGTTAATTAACGGCAATTGTGAATTTACAACGTGCGACGGGTTACGGCACAGTATAGTTGATAAATGGGACTTAATTATTGCGCACCCGCCGTGCGAAAAATTAACAAACACGGGAAACCCTTTTTTAAATGTTGAAAAATACGGACAAAAGGCAATACAAAGGGCAAAAGATAGGGAAAAAGCATTTGAATTTTTTATGGAATTTGCAAACGCCAATTGCGACAAAATTTGTATTGAAAACCCCATAGGATACCCAAATACTCATTACAAAAAACCAAACCAAATAATACACCCGTGGCAATTTGGACACCCATTCACAAAAGCAACGTGTTTGTGGTTAAAAGGTTTAGAGCCATTGCAACCAACGGCAACAAAAAAGCCAAGTGATTGTAAATCTTATGCCCGCGCAACTATGTATGACGATAGGGGTAAAACTATTTCGTGGAGTTGTGAATTAAGCAAAAAGTTAAGAAGCAAGACCTTTGAGGGCATAGCCAAAGCAATGGCTGAACAATGGGGTGGAGATTTAAGGGAAAAATCATATTGGATAGAAAGCCCCGATTGTGAAAAAATATGTTCTCGTTGTGGTTTAAGTTCTGGCACAAGCGAATTATTACAAGAGTGTCCGAATTGCAAATCAAGAATGGAAACGGAATGGCATTATCCAAGTGCAGATGATTATGAAGAAACAACGGGCAAAAAGATATGGGAGTGATACAATGCTAACAGTAACCGAAGTAGCAAACAAATTTTCAGTAAGCCGACAGACCGTTTTGAAATGGATAAAAATAGGCAAAATTAAGGCGGTCAAGGTTGTCAAGGTTTACCGAATACCGAATGAAGAAATTGAGCGTTTATTGGCTGATAGAGAAGCAGAGAAAGGAAGATGATGAGGGATGAAAGTATTAGACTTATTTTGCGGCACAAAGTCAATTGCAAATGCTTTTGAAGAAAGAGGGCATATCGTTTATACGGTAGATTGGGACGAGCAATTTAAACCGACATTATGTGCCGATATAGGTAAATTGACCGCAAAAGACATTATAAATCTTTGTGGCGGCATTCCCGACATTATATGGGCTTCGCCCGATTGCACAACTTATTCGGTATCGGCTATAAGTAAACACCGCCGCCGAGATCAGAACGGCAATTTATATCCAATAACCGAGTATGCGAGGAAATGCGACGAATACAACAAACATTTAATTGCGCTGCTTAAAGAATTAAACCCGCGCTTTTGGTTTATAGAAAACCCGCGTGCGGGAATGCGTAAAATGGACTTTATGCAAGAATTGCCGCGTTATACCGTGACGTATTGTCAATATGGCGAAAGGCGAATGAAGCCAACGGACATTTGGACTAATTACCCCGCGCCCGCTTTTAAGCCGCCTTGCAAGCAGGGCGACAAATGCCACGAAGCCGCGCCGAGGGGATCACAAACGGGAACGCAGGGGCTACAAAATAAAATTGAAAAAGCACGCATACCGAAAGAGTTGTGCAAACATATTGTTGATATTTGCGAAAAAGGAATGATGCAAAATGCTTAAAATAATTATACCGCTTGCACCTATAACAAAAAAGAATAGTCAACGCATAGTAATAAATAAAAAGACGGGCAGACCCTTTATAATGCCGTCGGCGGCTTATAAACAATATGAGCAGAACGCGGCTTATTTTATGCCAAAAGGTACAAGCATAAATTTGCCCGTAAATGTAAAGTGTTTATTTTATATGCCAACGCGGCGCAGATGCGATTTAACAAATTTACTTGAAGCAATAGACGACATACTTGTAAAAACGGGCGTGCTTGCCGACGACGATTACACGGTAATTGAAAGCCACGACGGAAGCCGTGTATATTATGACAAGGAAAACCCACGCACGGAAATACATATATCTTGTGCAACATAACGCAACAATTAACAATATATATGTAAAAAGTAGTTGACAAAATATTTAGTAAAATTTAATATTATATTAGAATAATAGAATTTAACCGAGGGGCGAAGCGTTTTCAATTTAATATTGAATATTGCATTGCCCCTTATTTTTTTATAAAGGGGGCGGGCGGCTATGGCAAAGACGGGCAGAAAGTCAAAGTACGATACCGAAATAAAGCCGCACCTTGACGAGATCAGAAAAGCCGTGCAGAACGGCGCGACAGTTGCAGAAATAGCAAATGCGCTTAATATTGCCGAAAGTACGTTGTATAAATACAAGGCAGAAAAAACGGAGTTGTCGGCGGCTTTCGCGTGCGGGCGCGCGAAAATAGTTATTGATATACGCGGCGCGTTATTAAAAAAGGCTATGGGCTTTTATTATACGGAAGAAAAGAAAGTCAGCAGGCGCACGGACGACGACGAAATTATTGTATCAATAGAGGAATTTAAAAAGTATCAACCGCCGAGCGAAACAGCCGCGGCAATGCTTTTAAGGAATTACGACGAAACGTGGCTTGACAAGGACAATGCGACAACAAACTTAAAGCAACAAGAATACGAATTGCGTAAAGCAATGGCAGACAACAACAATTTTAATTTGGAGTGATAAAAAATGTCGGAACGCAACTATTATGTACTTTGCGAAAATAATTGCAAATTCCCCGCAATGACAAAAGAACAAACACTTGCGGCAATTGAACAAGCCGTAAACAACGGAACAATAGAAAACGTTGACGCGGGTTTTATAACAAGGATAAAAGAGCAGAACAACAACAATGCTTTGCTTTTTTGGGTTGGTACATATGCGGAATATAACGCAATAGCAGAAAAGGTAAATAATTGTTTTTATATCATTACCGACGACGACGATTTTGAACAAACAATGACCGAAATAAATCAAAACTTTGACGGAATAAATGCCGCGATTGCAACACTTAATAACGTGCTACCTATTGAGGACAACACGTTTAAGGGTTGTTATTGCCGTAATGTTGACGGGGGCATTGAATGGATAAACCCGCCAATGGAACAAGGCGTTGAATATCGCACAACCGAGCGTTGGCGCGGAAACCCCGTTTATACAAAACTTGTATATTGTGGTTATCTTGCAAATAGCGGCACAAAGTCAACTGAACACGGTTGCTTTTTTGAGGGTGCAACACAAAAATATTACGGCGAAGTAATAAGATATTGCGGCACAGTTATTAAAGGATATGAAGCAACGGGAAGTACAATACCAAGATCGTTTTCAATTCCCGCCGTGTATGGCGACAATAGGGTTGAAATAGATGCAGGCGATTGGGCTATAAACATAAAGACAAATTATGACTGTTCTGCATATACCGCCTATGTACAAATTTGGTACACCAAAACGGCGATATAAAGAGGGGGTTAAAATATGGCTTTTTTAAACGGTAAAAGACTTTGCTTTTCCCCACATATTCATATTACAAAAAACGACGACGCCGTTGTTAGTAGCATAATTGACGGCACAATAACCGTGCTTAATAGTGACGCTTCTATTGTAAGAGATAGCGCGATGGCGTATTGCGCTAACTTAACGACCGCTACTTTACCGTTAGTAAGAAATATTCAACGTTACGGTTTCCGAAATTGTACGTCTTTACATACGGTTGACGTAGGCGAGGACGGTAGCGATACGGTAATCAATTTTACGGCTAACGCTTTTAATGGTGCCTCGGCGTTAAGTACGTTAATTATTAGATCGAACACGGTTGCTACATTACAAGCAACGTCAGTATTTACAACTTGCCCGATTACAAACGGCAACGGCTTTATTTATGTTCCCGACACACTTGTTGAAAGTTATAAAACCGCAACAAATTGGAGTACATACGCAAACCAAATTAAAGGTTTAAGCGAATTGGGGGTTTAATTATGGCGGTAAAAAGTGAAATATTAGAAAACGGACTTGTAAGGCATTACAGCACAAAGGGTAAAAACCTTTTGCAAGTTGAAACGGGCATTGTATATGGGGAAGCGGTTGACGTTGTACCGTGTAAATATACGTACAAGGAAACAACGGAATTGATAGAAAGAGAGGAATAAAAATGGCAGAAAGAAAAGGCATTGACGTTTCCGTTTGGCAAGGTGCTATTGATTGGAAAAAGGTTAAAGCGGCAGGCATTGAATTTGCAATGCTTCGTTGCGGCTTTGGAAAAAACAAAACACAAGTTGACGGACAGTTTGAAGCAAATTACAAAAATGCAAAGGCGGCAGGCGTTCCCGTGGGCGTGTACCATTACAGTTATGCGCAAAACGTAAGCGATGCAGAGAAAGAAGCCGAATTTTGTTTGTCATTGCTTAAAGGCAAACAATTTGAATATCCTATTGCATTTGATATTGAGGACAAAACACAACGCAATTTAGGCAAAGAACTTATTTCACAAATTATTATGACTTTTTGTGAAAAGGTTGAAAAGGCGGGCTATTACGTTTGTATTTATGCAAATAAAGATTGGCTTGACAATAGAATACATACTTATTGCAAAAACCGCTTTGACGTATGGCTTGCACAATGGACGAGCAAACCGACATACAACGGCAAGTTTGGTATTTGGCAATATTCAAGCAAAGGAAGCGTAAACGGTATTTCGGGCAATGTTGATATGAATATTGCATATAAAGATTACCCGTTAATTATTAAAGCAAATAAACTTAACGGCTTTACCGAAAACAAAAAAGAGGAAAGCAAACCCGTTGTAAAAGAGGAAAGCAAACCCGTTGTTGTTACATACAAGGCGGGCGACAAAGTTGTATTGAAAAATACGCCGCTTTATGCAACAGCAAGTACAAAGAAACTTGCGGCAAAGAAAAGCGGAACATATTTCATATACGACGGCGTAAAGATCAACGGCAGATACCGTGTAACAAACCGCGCGAATAGAGTAGGCAAAAAACCTATGGGCTTTTATGTTTCGGGCTTTGTTGCTTTATAAGGGGGCAAGAGAAATGAAAGAACGCTTTACAAAACTTTTAACTATTAAATCAATAGTTACAATTTGTTTAACATTAGTATTTTGCTATTTAAGTATTATCGGCGCAATTACCGCAGAATTGTTTATGACAATATTTGTTGTTGTTATCGGCTTTTATTTCGGTACGCAGGCAAAGAAAGAGTAAACAACAATGTTTTTGAGTTTATCGGAATTTTACAATTCAACCGAATGGAAAACGTTTCGCACGCTTTTAATTGAGCAACGCAGGAACAAAGACGACGGACTTGTATATTGTGAGCATAGCGGCACACCGCTTGTAAATTCCTTTGATATAGTGGCACACCATAAAACGCCGTTGACGATGCAAAACGTCAATGACTATTCAATATCACTTAACCCCGAAAATATAATGCTTGTATCGCAGAGGGCGCACAACGAAATACACAGCCGTTTCGGGTATTGTACCCAACGCAAAGTATATTACGTTTACGGCGCACCGTGTAGCGGCAAAACTTCTTTTGTTGAAAGCATAAAGGGCAACAGCGATATTGTTTGCGATATAGATAATATATGGCAATGTATAACGGGCGGTGCAAGGTATGAGAAGCCAAACGCCTTAAAACAAAATATGTTTGAAATTCGCAAATGTATTTTTGATATGATAAAAAACCGTTTCCCGCGTGTAGGCGGTTGGGAACGGGCTTTTGTCATAGAGGGCGGCGCGGCAAAAAGACCGAGGGAAGAACGAATAAAAGAATTGGGGGCAGAAGTAATTTTTATTGATGCCGACAAAGAAACTTGTTTGCGCAGGCTTGCCAACGATACAAACCGAACGCAGGCACAAAAAGAGGAATGGCGCAAATATATTGACAAATGGTTTAACGAGTATCAAGAGTAATGCAAATTACTTTTTGATATATATTCTATCATCTCCTTTCTATACCGATAACGCGGCGGCGAATGAATACCGCGTTATATATGGCGGCGCATAGTGCAAGCCACGGGACACAATAACCCGTGCAATAACCGTGCAAGTCGGTTGCCGTGCAAACATTAACATACTTAAACACAGCATAAGGCGGGCGTAATAAAATGGATATATCAACAATAGCATTAGTTATAACGGAAATAGGAACAATATGCGGCGCGGCGTGGGCGGCTTTTGTTTGGGGCAGACGTATCATTGAGGGCGTGCGCTGTCAACTTCGTGCGGATATATTATCGACATACTACAAATGCAAAGATGCAAAAAAAATAAGACAATATGAAGCGGAACATTTTGACAAATGTTATCACGCATACAAGGCATTAAAGGGAAATTCTTTTATTGACGAGATTTACAACAAAGCGCACAAGTGGGAAGTTATTGAATAGCCCCCCGTTAATTGCAAAAAATTTTTTTGAAAAAATACTGTGCGCCCCCCTTAACTTTTGCGCGGGGCAAAATTTTCAAAATCGCAAAATTTTTGGCGAAAGTTTTGAAAAAAGCGACATAATTTAAAAACTATATAAATAAACGGTTAGGCGGTGCAAAGTATGACACGATTGGACGAATTAAAGGGCTATATTGCGGCGTTGCCCGCCGATATACAAGCAATATTATTGCCGTTGTTACAAGATATTGTTTACGAAGAAGAAATGTTGCAGAAATTCCGCGACAACCCCAAAACAAAAACAAACGCGGCAATGTATAAAGCATATAGGCAAACAAAGCAACTTTATCAAACCGACGTTAAAATGCTTTTATGGCAATTAAGACAAAACGAAACTTCGGCGGCAGATAGTTTGCTTGCGATGCTTAAAGAATTTGAATAAAAGGGGTTGTATTTATGATAAGTGCATTGCATTTACTTTGGGTTATTCCGATTGCGGCGTGCTTTGGTTTTTGGACTTGTGCATTATTAGTTATTGCGAGAGATAAGAAAAAATGACATACCTTGAACAATATAGCGAATTGATTAAAAGCGGCGGCGTTGTCGTGGGGTATTGGATCAGAAAAGAAATTGAAAACCTTATTGAGGATATGAGCAACCCCGCTTATATATACGATACAACCGAAGCACATAAACGCATTAAATTTATGCAAAAAGGTTGTTTGCAAAGCAAGCACCCGTATTTCGGCAAACCGTTGGAACTTATGCCGTATCAATTGGCATTTTGGGAAGCGTTATACTCTTTTAAATTAAAAGAAACGGGCTTGCGCCGATTTACGGAAGCGTTGCTTTTAATAGCAAGAAAGAACGGCAAAAGCACAATGCTTGCAGGCGACGGCAACACCGATTTATTTATTGGTGCAGGCGGTAGCGAAATATGTTGTGCAAGTAATGACGATCGACAAGCAAAATATATATGGCGTGAAATTGCGGGAATGCGCGACCGATTAGACCCCAAAAAAGCATTAACAAATAAAAACCTTGTTGAATTAAGAAACGAATATAAAAATATTATTGTTTCGCGTATGTCAAGCAAGACGCAAAACAAGGACGGCGGAAACTATACAAAAACTTACTTGGACGAAGCACACGACATAAACGAGGAAAACGGCAACAGCGAAATTGCCGAAGCGTGTTGGCGTGGTATGTCAACAAAAGACGACCCGTTATTTATTACTTGTACAACGCAAGGTTTTTCGCGTGACGGTTGTTATCTTGACAAGAAAGTTGCACACGCAAAAGCGGTTATAGAGGGCGAAAAAGATGACATACATTTTTTGCCGTTCTTATATGAGCAAGACAGCGAACAAGAAATATGGCAAGACGAAAGCACGTGGGAAAAATCAAACCCGTCGTTACGTTATGGCGTAAAGAAAATTGCAAAATTACGCCGTGACGTTGATTTAGCAAGGACGGACAAAGAAGCCCGATTACATTTACTTTGTAAAGATTTTAATATTAAGCAAAACAGCGCGCAAGCGTGGTTGAGATCAGAGGACTTTGCATATATACAAGACCGCAAAAGCCTTGAAGATTTTAGGAATTGTTATTGCTTGGCGGCGTTGGACTGTTCACAAACAACCGACTTGACAAATTTAAAGTTATTGTTTATGAAACCGAACGACCCGACAAAATATATATTTAGTCATTATTGGATACCCGAAAGCAAATTGACCGACAGCGCAGACAAAAGCGCGGGCGCACGTTATGAAGAATGGGCGCAAAAAGGTTATATAACAATTTGCAAGGGTGGTATTATCAATTTAACCGAGGTAACACAATATATTGCGAAACTTAAAGAACAATATAACATTCGTGTTTTTAAATGCGGGTACGACAAAGCATATGCGCGAGAGTTTGAAACAAGTATTGACGATTTAAGCCCGACAATTCGCGAGCCAATCAATCAAAAAGTAATGTCAACGCCTATGAAATGGGTTGAACGCGATTTTGAAAATCACGTTATAAATTACGGCAACAACCCCGTTGACGTTTGGTGCTTGGGTAATGCTTGTTGTTACATTGACGGACACGAAAATTACAGTTGTAAAAAGGTACAAACAAGCAAAAGAATTGACGGCGCGGTTGTTTTTATTATTCTTTACGCGACGTTGTTAAAATTCAATAACGAATTTCAAAGGTTTATAAAATAGGGGTGATCAAAACGGGACTTTTAGATTTATTCCGTAAAAAAGACAAGCCGCAGGGCTTAAATTATGCACCAACAATGACGGGCGGTGCGCCGTTTTATACGTCATTTGGTAAAAATGCTTATGCGTCCGATATTATTGTGCAGGCGATCAGATGCAAAGCCAACGAATTTAAGAAACTTGACCCGCGACATATAAGAACAACAAACGGGGCGCAAATGGTTATAAACGACAGTAGCATTGCAAGGGTGCTTAAACGCCCAAATGCTTATATGACAACGGCGGACTTTCTTGAAAAAATTATAATATTAAGAGAATTAACAAAAAATGTGTTTATTTACCCCGCGTGGTACAAAACAAAGGGTGGCGAAAGATTTTTTACGGGGCTTTACCCGTTAAACCCTACCGAAGCACAATATTTGACCGACGACAAGGGAATTTATTATTTAAAATTGCGTTTTGCAAATGGTAATGAAGTAACTTTGCCCGCGTCCGACGTTATACATTGGCGCAAAGATTATGGCGTTAATGATTATTTCGGCGGTGGTATGTTTGGCGGCAACGATGATGCAGGGCTTTTAACAATGCTTGAACGATACGACCAATTAACGCAGAGTATTGCAAAGGCAATTGAAGTTTCTTGCAATGTAAATGCGGTAGTAAAATACAATTCCTATAATGACACCGACGATTTAAAGAAACAGCGCGAAAAATTTGTTGACGATTTACGCACAAACCGAAGCGGCATTCTTTTTATGGACTTGTCGTCGGATATTACCAAATTACCCCGCGACGTAAAACTTGTTGATGCAGAAACATTAAAGTTTTTTCACGAAACAATTTTGCGTGCAACGGGTACAAGCGTTGCAATATTAAATGGCGACTATTCAAAAGCCCAAAAAGAAGCATTTTACGAACACGCGCTTGAAGCGGATATAAAATCATTAGGGCAGGAAATAAGCCGCGTAATATTTAGCGACCGCGAAGCAGGATTTGGCAACGAAATTGTTTTATATCCTAACAGCATTACATTTATGTCAATGGAAAATAAATTGTCGGCATTACAAGTGGGCTTGCCCGCGGGAATATTCACAAAGAACGAAGCCCGCGAACTGTTAGGCTATGCACCTATTGAGGGCGGCGACGTGATGCCGCGAGGATATAACGAAGTTGACAGCGCAGAGGGCAACGACGAACAAAGTGAGGTAAACAACAATGAATAAAAAAAGAAATGATTACTTTTTACAGCGAGGATATACCGCACAATTCCGCGCAAGTGGCAAGGACGAGGAAAACACGGGACACATTGTCGAGGGACTTGCCGCCGTATGCGAGCAAGAAACACACATTGCCGACGTTTTCGGGGAATTTGTAGAGGTTATTCGCAAGGGTGCATTTGACGAAACCGATTTTGACGACGTGCGACTTTTAGTCAATCACGATTTTAACGGCATTGCACTTGCAAGAAGCCGCAGGAACAACAAAAGCGACAAACCAAACACAATGCAATTATGGGTTGACGATAACGGCGACGTAAATATTAAAGCAGATTTAGACACCGAGAACAACGAGCAAGCCCGCGCCCTTTATTCTGCAATTAGCCGTGGCGATATGGACGGAATGTCATTTTGCTTTTATGTTTCGGAAGAAAATCAGCGTTGGCACGATCGCGACGGCGTAAAGGTACGTGAAATTTTAAAGGTTGATAAGGTTATTGAAGTTAGTGCAGTTAATTTCCCCGCATACGGGGGAACTAACATAGACAGTCGGTCGTTGGATAGCGACCGCAGGGCGTTGGATAATGCCCGCGCCGTGTTGGATAACACAGCAAACACAACAAAGCCCGATTATAGGGCAAAAACATTTATTACAATGTACAAAGGAGCGAAAACAAAATGAAAGAAAGATTAAACAAACTTCTTGCAACAAAGCAAGAGCAACGCAACGCCCTTAATAATTCTATGATTGAGAGCGAGAGCAAAGAGGAGCGCGCCGCAATTGGCGAAACCCTTAAAGCACTTGGCGACGAGATTGCCGAGATCGAAGCAATGCTTGCAGAGGTTGACGAGCCCGCAGAGGACGCACCCGCAGAGGAAGCAAGCGCAACCGAAAATAATGACGAAAGAGGTTTAAACGTAATGGCAACTATGGAAATGAGAAACAGCAACCCCGTTGTAAATGACAACAAAGAGATTGAAGCACGCGCAAAGGCATTTGCAGACAGCGGCAAAATGACCGTTGACAATGCAGAAGCACGCGCCGTTCTTGTATCAAGTGGCACACTTGCAACCCCCACCGAGGTTGGCGGAATTAACGACATTGTAGGTGCAAGAGTATCTTCAATTGTTGACCTTGTAAAAGTAACCGACGCTTCGGGAATGGGTGCTTATAAAGTAGCATACATTGACACCGACGCAACCGCAGGAACACAAACCGAGGGTGGCGAGTATAACGCAAGCGAAGCAACATTTGGCTTTGTAGAGATTAAGCCCCAAACCGAGGCAATTATTTCTTACATTTCTAAACAAGCACGCAAGCAGTCGCCCCTTAATTATCAAGGCAAAGTAAACGAAAGCGCACTTGTTGCACTTCGCAAGAGAGCCGCAAAGATTATTACTGATGCAATTATTGGATCAGAAATTGTTGCTAAAAAGGAAGGCGTTGCACTTGACGAGAAATTCCTTCGTACCGTTGCACTTTCTTACGGTGGCGACGAGAGCGTTGTTGGCACAGCAACATTATTTATTAACAAAGCAGACCTTGTAACACTTGGCGACGTTCGCGGAAGCGACAAAAAGCCCGTTTACGAGATTACCCCCGACGCAAGCAACCCCAACACAGGTATTATTCGCGACGGTGGACTTTCCGTTCCCTATTGCATTAACAGCAATCTTACAAGCGGCACAACTATTTACGGACAAGCACACAACTTTGAACTTGCACTTTTCTCAAACTATGAGATTAACGTTTCCGAGGACTTTGCAATTAACAAGGGACTTCTTACCATTGTTGGCGATGTTGAACTTGGCGGCGAAGTTGTAGCAAAAGGCGGCTTTGTTGTTTCAACAGTAGCATAATTGCGACAATACGCAAACTATTTTAAAGCGAGGGAATTAAAATGGCACAATTAACAGCCGCCGAACGGCTTGCAAAAGTAAAAACCGCTTTGGGTTTAAATGGCACGGACTATCAAGACGAAACTTTGAAATTTTACATTGACGAGGTTATTGCCGAACTGATAGCCGCAGGCGTAAAAAAGGAAGTTGCAGAAAGCACGGCGGCGGTTGGTTGTATTGCTTGCGGCGTTAATGACCTTTGGAACTATTCAAGCGGCGGCGTAAAACATAGTGAGTATTTTAACCGCCGTTTGATACAACTTTCTATAAGTGAGGGCGACGCAAATGTTTAGACCAACGG
This sequence comes from Christensenellaceae bacterium, assembly GCA_045651185.1. GTDB lineage: Bacteria > Bacillota > Clostridia > Christensenellales > Borkfalkiaceae > UBA1259. Next base: position 18,379 of record JAZRRZ010000026.1, read on the forward strand.
AAGCGGCACAAATGACAACGCCATTGAGGTTGCAACAGCCCGTAAAAGCCGTTTCGTTTGGCGTTAGCACAAACACTTGGCAAAACGCAAAAGGCGTTATAATGGCAAATTTTAAGACTTACGGCGGCACGGACAAAATTATAAATGACGTATTGCATGTTGAGGACACGGCACAAGTTGTTTGTTGGTATCGCCCCGACATTAAAAGCGATTGCCGACTTGTATTGCTTGACGGTACGGAAAACACCGACAACGCCAAATATTATGAGATATTAGGCGAGCCCGAAAACATAGAACAACGCAATATGTTTTTAAAATTCAAAGTACGCCGCATTAAAGGTGGGGCGTAATATGTCAATCAAGTTAAAACTTGACGGCTTTGACGAATTGTTTTCACAAATAGAAAAGGCGGGCGGCACTATTGACAGCGCGGCGCAAAAATGCTTGAAAAAGTCGGCAGATATTATGCACGACGAATTAAAACAGCAGATGCAAGCCGCAGGCGTTGACAACGGACTTATAAACCGAATGCCGCCCCCCGAAATAGAAACAACGGCAAACCGATTTACCGCCCGCGTTGGTTATAAAAAGGGCGATTATGACGAAAACAACCCGTCCGACGGGTACAAGGTTGTATTTTTGAATTACGGCACACCGCGTCGAAGCAAGCACGGGCAACAACCCGCAAAAGGTTTTATTCAAAAAGCAAAGAAAAAGGCAAATACCAAAATAAAAAAACAGCAAAAGGAAACACTTGACGAAATATTAAGGGGGCTTAACGGTTGAAATTAAAATTGATTGAAGCATTAAAAACGTGCGGCTTTGTAGAGGGCAAAACAATCTTTTTGCAAGGCACATTAAACCCAAATGAAGCATACCCCGAAAGTTTTGTAACCTTTTGGACTTCTGCCGTTGACGACGGCGTGCATTTTAACAATGTTACAAATTCATATGATTGGAATTTTACAGTTATTTTTTATAGTGCCAACGCGGCACTTGTAAACACAAAGCATAACGAGATCAGAGCCGCGCTAAAAGCGGCGGGCTTTATTCCGCAAGGCAAGGGGCAAGACGTATTAAGCGACGAGCCAACGCACACGGGGTGGGCTATGGACTTTGTTATAACTGAATATTTATAAAGTGAGGTAATAAAAATGAGCGAAAAGAAATTTGGTTTACTTCGTGGACTTTCCGAAATTTACATTTGCGAGATTGAGGACAGCGCAGAAGCATACACCCCAAAAGATACACCACAACAACTTATACCCGCGGGCGAACTCAAAATTACAAAGAGCATTGACAAAGCACAAACATATTTTGACAACGCTATGTATGAGGAAATTGCAAAGGAAGCACCGTCCGAAATGGAAGTTATCGGCGCGGCTATTCGTCCCGCTTATCTTGCTTGGTTAGAGGGCAAGAAAGTTGACAGCACAACGGGTGCAGTTATCGACGATGGTGACGCACACGTAAAATATTTTGCTATTAGCGGCAAGAAAGATTACACCGACGGCACAAGCGAATATTTTTGGTTGCTTAAATGCACCTATGGCGGCGCAGAGGAAGCAAGCAAAACTATTGACGACAGCACCGACGCTTCGGGTATGACTTTACCGTTTACCGCGTACAAAACATTGCACAAATTCACAAGCACGGGTACGGGCGCAAAGGTTGTACGCATTGACACCGCAAGCACAAAAATTGTTGCGGACGCTTCTTGGATCGAACAAGTTGTTACACCCGACAATATTGACACAGTTTGCGAGAAAGTAACCGCATAATTAAAAACACATTGCAAGCGGGCGGCGGCTTCCGTCGCCCGTTAAGCAAAATAGAAAGGAATTAAAACAATGGCAAAATTTGAACTATCTATTTACAACGAAAACGACGAAGTTGTAAAAACACACCAACGCAACAAATGCCCCGTTGATTTATTTTTAAAATTCCAACAGTATTCCGAAAAAGTAACGGGCGACAAAGTGAATAACGACAAAGAATTTTTTGCAGGGTTAAAAGGTTTATTTTTAGAGTTTTTCCCCGCAATGACCGAAAAGGAATACACAAACAACACCGACGTTGCCGAAATTATAGTGCTATTCAATGACATTATTAAAAAAGCAACACTATTTACAAACGAAAAAAACGCGTAAAGGGGCAAGGGCAGAACACCCACGCCCCGCGAACATTTACGGATCAAATAATGGATATTGTTTTAATATTTGCGGAACGGTGGAAAATGACACCGTTTGAAGTATTTAAAACGGATATTGACGAATTTATATTATTGTGCAACTATCTTGTCAATTTAAGCGGCGAAAAAACGCCCCAAAAATTGCAAGACGAAAAAAAAGAAGCCGCCACGTTTTGGGCGGCATTATAAGGCGGTGGAAAAATGGCAAACAATGAAACTTTGGGCGCGTCTTTTAGTATTGACGTAACCGACCTAAAAGCGGGACTATCACAAGCAAACCGACTTATACGCGAAAGCGAAAGCGAATTTAAAGCCGCCGCCGCTGGAATGGATAATTGGTCGGATAGTCAAGAGGGACTTGAAGCCCGCATTAAACATTTAAACACGGCAACGGACTTGCAACGAAAAAAGGTTGATGCGTTGCAAGACGAATACGACAAACTTATTGCCGACGGGTTAGACCCCGCAAGCCGTGAAGCGGTTGAGTTGCGCACCAAAATTAACAAGGAAACCGAAGCACTAAACAAGAACGAAGCCGAGTTAAAAAAGCAAACAAAAGCCCTTGAAGAATTAGGCGACGAAACAAAGAAAACGGGCGACGCGGCAGAAGATGCCGCCGACGGTTTTACTGTAATGGGCGGCGCGGCGGCAACACTTGTCGCAGAGGGCGTAACAAGACTTGTTGACGGGTGCAAACAAGCAATTACAACGCTTCTTGCATTAGGTGAGGAAACGCGCGAATATCGCGAAAATTTAATTAAATTGCAAACGAGTTTCCAAACGGCAAACCTTTCCGCAGAAGATGCAGAAAAAACATTTACCGAACTTTATGCAATAATGGGCGACGAGGGCGCGGCAAGTGAAGCGGCGCAACAGTTGGCGAAAATATCAAAAGACGAAAAAGACCTTGAAGCAAACACCCGCATTTTAACGGGCGTAATGGCTGAATACGGCGCAAGTATTCCGTTAGAGGGGTTAGCCGAGGGCATAGCCGCAACCGCCGCAATGAAAAGCGTGCAGGGCGTTCTTGCCGATGCGTTAGAATGGCAGGGCATAAACCTTGACGACGTTAATGCAAAACTTGAAGAATTATCAACGGAAGAACAACGAAGCGCATATATTCAAAAAACATTAACCGACCTTTACGGCGACAGCGCGGACGCGTACAAAGAGAATAACGCCGCCATTATTGCCGCACGTAAAGAAACGGCAAAATACAACGATCAAATGGCAGAATTGGGCGAAGCAATTGAGCCCGTTAATGCAGATATAACGGCGTTTAAAACCGAACTTGCAAAAGAGTTTGTACCCGTAGTTAAAAATAAGGTTGCACCCGCTATTCAAGAATTTACAAAGAAATTAAAAGACACGGGCGCGGCAGAAAAGGCGGGCAAAGTTATTGGCTATGTTGCCGAAAACTTTGAAACGTTGGCGGCAACAACATTAACAGCCGTAACGGTATATAAAACATTTTCGGCGGCAATGAAAGTTTCAACCGCAATTACAGCAACACAAACAGCGGTGGCGGGGCTTTCCGCGGGCGTGGGCGTAGCAACAAAAATGCAAGTGGGTTGGAATGCGGCAATGTCCGCCAACCCTATTGGCGCAGTATTAACCGCGGTGGGCTTATTAACGGCGGGTATTGTTTTACTTGCAAATAAATCGGGTGACGCGGCACAAAAAACCGACGTGCTTAATAAACGCCAACGCGAAGCGGTAACAGCGGCACAAGATGCCGCCGAAGCATACCGCGAAACAAAGCAAGCGGCGGACGAAATGGCGGCGGCAGGCAACGCGCAGATCGATTATACAAAAACGTTGTGGGGCGAATTACAAACACTTGCAGACACAAACGGCAAAGTTAAAGACAGCGACAAAGCCCGCGCCGACTTTATACTTGGCGAATTAAATTCCGCGCTTGGTACGGAATATTCAATGACGGGAAATATCATAAACAATTATAAAAGTATGGTATCGTCCATTGAAAAAGTCATTGAAACAAAACGCGCACAAATATTGCTTGAAGCGTATGAAGAAAGTTATGCCGAAGCCATTAAAAACGTTGCAGATGCAGAAAAGGCAAGAGCAACACAAGCGCAAGAATTGATTGCGTATGTAGATCAAGTAGAAAAAGCGCAAATAAAAGCCAAAGAAGCCCGCGCCGCGTATGAAACAGCACTTGACGAGGGCGTAACGGGGCGCAAGCTTGAACTTCTTAAAGGGCAAGCGGCAGGCTTTGAGGGTGCGGCAGAAATTGAAAAACAAAAACTTGCAGAAAAGCAAGAGGAATACAACAAGACTGATGCAACGCTTAAAGGTTATTACGACAATATAAACAGTTACGAAACCGCAAGCACGCTTGTTTTAGAGGGCGAAACAAATAAAGCAATTGGACATTTAAACAAGTACGGAAGCGGCTTCCAAACCGCCGCAAGCGTAGCCAAAAAGAGCAAAGACGAACAACTTGAAATTTTAAAGGATCAAGTTGTAAATACCGAAATCAATTTAGGAATATTAGAAGCCGAATACAAGGCAAATCAAAAAAATATGACCGAAGAAGAAAAGAAACAAGCCAAATTGCGAATAGAAAATGCCAAAAAGCAAGCCACGGACGCAAAAGACGAGTATTACAAAGTCGGCGGCAATATGGTTGAGGGTATGACAAAAGGCGCAGAGGACGGCGAATGGACTTTAACGGGGTCATTAAAGAAACTTGTTACAAACGGCGTTGAAGCCGCCAAAAAAGCACTTGGCATAAAATCGCCGTCGCGAGTATTCCGCAAGGAAGTCGGCGTACAAATTGCCGCGGGTGCGGCTTTAGGCGTTGAGGACGGCACGCCGTCAGTTGTCAAAGCGATTAAATCGCAAGTAAACGAAATGCAAAAGGCTTATGACCTTTCGGGAATATCTGCAAACGTTGGTACAAGCATTAACAGTAACAAACCCGCCACGGCAGAAAATCAAAGCGGGGGCGTGACCGTGTACCAAACAAACAATTACAAGCAGGCATACACAAGCCAAATTGAAAAGTACAAAGCAAAACAAGAACTTTTTGCGGCGGCAAGAATGATTAAAGCGGGGGCGGTATAAATGTTAAAACTTGATTATATATCGGCAAGGGGCGACGTTTTGCCCCTTACCAACAACCCGCTTTTCCATATTAAACACATTGACGGAATGACCGTTGCGGGAACAAGCATTGCAAGCGCGGTTATTGGTGGCGTTGACGGCGACACCGTAAACAACATACAAGCAATACCACGCACAATTATTATTGATTTGCAACCCCGAAGCGGCGTTGACGTAGAGCAGGCAAAACGGGCAATATTAAAAGTCGTTAAATTAAAGCAACAAGGTGGCTTAATATGGACGCAGGGCGACCGAACAACAACAATTTCGGGCATTGTTGATGCCGTTAATATGCCCCGTTGGACGAATGCCGCAATTATGCAAATTACTTTACATTGCGAACAACCTTTTTGGGAAGATATTGACGACGTTATACAACAAATTAACGAAGCAATAGACTTGCATTACTTTACAAATAGCCCTTACGGAATGCTTTATTTTACCGAGGACGGCGCGGCGTTGGGTGAGTATGACACAACACGCACAAAAGCATTTTATAACAACGGCGACGTTGAGGTTGGGCTTGAAATACATATACTTGCGCACGATACCGTAACAAACCCAATTATTTACGACCAAAACGGCAATTATTTCGGCTTGGGTTATGAGTACGAAAGCGAAAGCGGCGGCGCAGGTATTGGCACGGCGTGGGTTAGTAACCCCGTTATTATGAATGCAGGCGACCAAATTATTATAACAACCCACAAAGGGCGCAAAAATGTAAAACTTAACGGCGTTGACATTTACGACAAGATCAAGCCCAACAGTAAATGGCTTGAACTTGAAACGGGCGACAACCTTTTTTCAATAAACAGCGACGACGAAAGCACAACAAATATGTCATTTTATTTAATTTACAAGCAGAGGTATATATAAAATGATTGAGTATATCGAAGTACGGGGAATTGACACGAATATTATTGGCATTATTGATACGGCAAAGTCGGTTATATGGCATTCGGTATATTTCGGCGTTGGCGACTTTGAAATACACACAGCCGCCACACCCGAAGCCGTTTCATTGTTACGGGCGGGGCATTATGTCACACGCCCCGACGATGCGGACAACGTGGGAATTATTGAAAAACTATATTTGCCCGAAAATACCGACGAGGGCGCGACAATTACGGCAAGCGGTCGTTTTGTAAAATCAATACTTGAACGCCGTTTGATATATAACTTGTCGGGAACTTCAAACAAAGCAACTATTTTACGCGGCAACGTTGAAAGTGAAGTGCGCGAGGTTGTAAAAAACAACGCTATTGCTTGCCCGTTTGATAGCAAGCGAAATTTTGCGTTGCTTGCGCTTGGAACGTCTGCCAACATTCCGTTGCAGATAGTGGACGCAGAGGGCAACGCGGCAGAAAAACAAGTTAGTTATGAAAACTTACTTACATATACCGACGGCGTGCTTGAAGAATACGGACTTGCGGCAAAATGTATATTAAAAAACGGCGTTTTTCTTTATACAGTATATAACGGCGCAAACCGAAGCAAAGACAACACCGACGGCAACAAGCCCATTGTTTTTAGTGAGGAATTTGACAACTTAACGTCAAGCGAATATACATTTGACGAAACAACCGAAAGAAACGTTGCATTGATAGGCGGCGAGGGCGAGGGCGTTGCCCGTTTTTATTCATTACTTGCGGGATCAGAAAGCGACTTACAACGCCGCGAATTTTGGGTTGATGCGGCAAGTATTAAAAAAACGCTTAAAGCAAGCGAAATATCAACAATGTTTCCAACGGGAACGTTTACGGGTACAAATTTTGTTGTCGGTGGCGTAACCTATGCAACACTTGTAATTGCAGAGAGTGACAGCGACAAGGAATACACGCTTAAAGCCTTACAAGAAAAATTCCCAACGGGTACAGTTAGCGGCACAAAGTTTATTGTTGGTGGCGTAACCTATGCAAATAGGGTTTACGGGGACGACGAAGTATATAAATTAACGCCGTTAGGATATAAGGCAATGCTTGAAGTTGAGGAAAAAGAGGGCAATTATCTTTTGACCGATGCAATATATTCGTCATTGCTTAAAACAAAAGGCAAACAAGATATTGCGCCGCTTGTAAAAACGGAAACGTTTGACGGCGTGCTTGATGCAACAAACGGCAACTATGTTTTCGGGCGCGACTTTGCACTTGGCGACATTGTAACCGTTCAAAATAACAAAATCGGCAAATATATAAACGTTCGCATACGTGAAGCCCTTGAATATCAAAACGAAAACGGGTACACGGTAGAGGTTAAATATCAATAAAGAGAGGTAAACAAAATGCAAAAAAGCGGTTTTTTTAACGCATTGCTTACAAACGGCGAATATGACCGAAAATACAATGCAAACGACTATTGCGACAATTTAGCCGTTGTTATATCAAACGGCGTTTTACGTGGCGTTGACGACGATTTAAAGGTAACGGCGGCGGGTATGGTTGTTTCCGTTGGCGTTGGGCGCGCTTGGATAAGCGGACATTATTATTATAACGATACGGCATACAGTTTTGCCCCCGTTTCTGCCCCTATTGGTGGCACAAGATACGACCGCGTATTTTTACGCCTTAATAATAATTTGGCGGTACGTAGCATTTCGCTTGTATATGAGCAGGGAACAGCAAGCAACAGCCCAACAAAGCCCGCACCCGTGCGCGAGGGCAATATTTACGATATTGTGCTTGCCGACATTTTTGTTGAAACAAACGCAACAAGCGTGCAAGTAATTGACACAAGAGCAGACGCGGAACTTTGCGGGTGGGTATATTCCACAAGCGGCGACAACTCATTTTTTGAAAGTCTTGACGCGGCTTTTAATGAATGGTTTGGCGGCGTAAAAGATACATTGGCAAGCACAACACTATTTAAGCGTTATAATTGGCGCACCGTGCTTGAAAGTGCTTCAAAGACAATAACATTTAGCATTTCGCAATACGACACCGAAACTTGTTTTATTGAAGTATTTGTAAACGGTTTACTTGTAACTGAAAGCAACGACTATACAATAAACGGCAATATAATTACTTTTAGCGGCACACTTATTGCGGGATCAGAAATTGAAGTTAAATGCTATAAATCTATTGACGGCACGGGAATAAACAGCGTTTCCGACGAAATGACCGAATTGCAACAAGCAATGGCGGCACTTCAAACAACAACCGAATACGAATATATTTGCAACGGCGTTGACGATAATGTTAAACTTTCGGAAATTGCGCAAGCGTGGTTGAATGGTGGCGCAGATAATGCCGTTAAAAGAATAAACGTGTACGGCAATTTTGGTGCTTCTGCACCATACGCAGGCGCAGGCACGGAAGCGGCGGGGTATCAATGGTTGTCGCTTGGACAACAAGCCCGTACAACAAGAAAACTTATTGTTGATTTTACTTCGGCAAATGAAATGTCGTTTAAATGTAGCGCAGGCACAAAGAACATTATTTTTTATGGTGCAGACGTTCACGTTGTAGGCGCACACGTGCAGGCTTCGGCAAGCGGTGCAAATACAAATATTATAATGTTTAGCGGACGCGTTGGCGAAATAACAGCCGATTTATGCAGTTTTTCAATTGCAACAACGGGAACAGCAACAATTGCGGAAAGTGGCACATTCACAAATTGTAAAACTTGGATATATTCAACAACTAACAATGCGGCGACATTTGCACCCGTTACAAATTCCCGCCCCGTGGTTGTATTTGGTGGCAATCATTACGCATATTGCGGCAACAATTCGGGTAATTTTTCAAGTATATTCTATACAGCCGCAGGCGCAACAAATGCCGTTATTATGGCACACGGCGTAAACTTGCCGACAGTTGCCTTAAGTGGGTTTTATCAAACAAACGCGTCACGTGTAAACGCGGGCTTTGTATATATTTCGGGCATTACAACAACACTTGCGTTGACAAGCAACGCATACACCGAAACAAACGGACATATTAAAATAAACAAAGCATAAAATAAAAGCACCCTTTCGGGGGTGCTTTTTTGTATTTAGATTTATTTTTAAAGGAATATAAGGCAAGGACAAGTCATATAAGTAATATACGGGCAATACACAGCAACAAACAAAAACGCTGTTAAATCAACACTTTTTGACATAATAAGTTGCTATATACATAGTATAATATAGAAAATTAAAACAAAGCACAAATGCCGTAAAATCAGCGTTAATAAGGGTTGAAAGGCTTTTTAATGCCACCCAAAAACACTTTGAAACAGCATAAAAAAATGAATGTAATATACAAGCAATATACAAAATTAGTAATGCAATTTTTTTATTTCGTCTAACAATTCCGCGGTTTCTTTATGGGTATAATGTAAAGTTATATCGCCGTTGGCGTGACCGACAATGCGTTTTAATATTGTTGGGTTAATTCCGCAACGGTCGGCTTGTGAAATAAACGTGTGCCGTGTTTCGTGTATAGTATGCGACATTTTTAATTTTTCCATAAGTGCGGCAAAATCAGCGTGAAAAGTGGAATACGCCAAACGACCGCCACGTTTAGCAGGGAACAAATATTTATTTTTAGATAGTTGCGATTGAATAATTGGCATAATATCCGCGTGAATGGGTATTATTCTATTTTTACCCGCTTCGGTTTTTATTCCCCCGACCATATAACCGCCGTCAATGTTTATGTTTTCAACTTCCATTTTAAGCAATTCGGAAATGCGCATACCCGTATATAAGAGAACTAAAACAATTTTTGCCGAAACGTCGTCTTTGTGTTCCCAAAGGGTGGCAATTTCTTGCAGAGAAAACGGCGTTTTTTGCCCTTTTTGTTGTTGTGCAGGGGCTTCCAAAAATTGCGAGTAGTCTTTTTCGATTATATCGTTCTTTATAGCGTATCCGTATAAATGCGTAATTAGAATTTTAAGCAGGGCAACGCTTGCAAGGTGCTTGTTTTCGTCAACAATGGCTTGCAAATGAATTGTTTTAATTTCACGGAATGGCATATTATATATTTTTTCGCATTTTTTGAAAATGCTTGCGTAGTTGTCTGCCGTTCGTTTACTTAAAGACGGAAATTTTTGCGCCGCCCACGCGCTGTAAACGTCCGCAAGAGTAACCGACGTTGTGTCTATGTCATACGGGTTTTTATTGTATTCAACAAGAGCCGCAAACGCTTCCGTCCGCTTTTCGTGATAACTTAAATATTTATATACTTGTTTCTTTTCATCATTCCACCCGACCGTTAAACGAGCCGCCCACGGGCGGCGACGCTTCTTTCCTAAAAATACGACCGAGCCGTAACCGTTTGGCAATTTCATAGATCAATAAATTCCCTTAATTTTTCGGGGTAAATAACATAAGTATATTTAGAACTTGTTTTTATTGCCGTACCGAACGGAAATTCCCCACGTTGTAGCCCCAAACGGACAGTTTGCGGCGAACAGCCCAAATGTGCCGCAACGTCGTTTACTGTATATTTAGACATTGTAAAATTCCCCCTTGTAAATCATTTGTTTAATTCTAAATAAAGCCGCATAAATTCGCGGTATAATTCCTCTTTTGTTTCTTTGCTTATACTTTCGTCACTAAATATCACTTTTGCGCGGCTTATTAAGTCAAATAATTCGTCTTTTTGCGTTTGCGTCCCGAAATAGTCAAGCGGCACGCCGTAAAATTCCGCAAAGCCTTGTAATAATTTTATATCGGGCTTGCGCTTGTTTATTTCAAAGTTAGATATAGCCCCACGAGTTAGCCCGAAACGTTTCGCAACTTGGTCTTGCGTTAATTTACGCCCTTTGCGCAGGGTTTTTAATTTGTCACCTATGTCTGCCATATAAAAAGCCCCCTTTCCATAAATACCAAATACGTTCTTACAATATCACAAGTCGCCTTGTAGGGCAACACAGCGACGCAAAATGCCTTAAACGTTCACAAAATGTTTGAAAAAACTTTGTTTTTTGAATAGTTATTTTAGTATAATAAAAGAGGAACAAGCGTTCTTAATGTTAAAATAGGGGGCTATTTTATGAATGAAAAGAAATTACTAAAAGCATTTGAAATTTTGGCGGGTTGCGTGTTGGAACTTGAAAACGATTTAAAGGTTTCGCAATATAGAATTGATAAATTAAGGGAAGTTGTTGAAAAGGCAGAAAGCGAAGCGGGTAAAAATTAACAAAATACCGCTATAATTAACGCTTCAATTTGTGTATTTTTAATAAAAAAAGAAATAAACCGTTGCATTTTGATTTTTTCGCTGTATAATAAAAATTGTCAATAGCGGTTGTCGGACTGTCTTTTGACGGTTTAAAATCGAATATTGACATAGAAGCCCCTTGTTGTGGTAACGTGCCGACACACGATGCCACGCAGGGGGTTTTGTATTAGGGGGAAAAATTATGGCAGTTTTTCGCGTTCATAAGAACGACAACTACACCGTATTATCAAATTATCATTTTAAAGAAAAGGAAATGACATTAAAAGCAAAAGGGCTTTTATCGTTAATGTTATCTTTGCCCGAAACTTGGGACTATTCCGCCGCAGGGCTTGTAAAGTTAAGCAAGGACGGCAAAGACAGCGTAAGCGCCGCATTAAAAGAACTTGAAAAATTTGGGTATTTAAATCGTACACAATCATTTAACACAAACGGCACGTTTGGTGGGTACGATTACGAAATATTTGAGAAGCCCAACACGGACACAAAAACGGAAAACACGCCAACGGACAAACCGTCAACGGACAAACCGTCAACGGAAACACCGTTTACGGAA
>JAZRRZ010000027.1:0-1266 GCA_045651185.1 Christensenellaceae bacterium
AATTACTACAACCGCATCTCCCGCAGCACTTGCAAGGCCTGCTGAGATGGCTGCCTCTTTTCCAAAATTTCTTGAAAAATGCAGTCCATATATATTTTTTTCTTTATCGGCTAAATTTTTTATTTTTTCATATGTAGTATCCGTAGAGCCATCATCAATAAAAATAATTTCATTGTCAATTTCAGCTTCTCTTAAAATCTTTGATATTGTATAGTAAGCTCTTTCTACGGATAATTCCTCATTATATGCAGGAATAATTACGGACAGCATTTAAACACCTCCTGAATTTTCATTAAACACTTTTTCAAGCTGCGCTACCGGCATAGGTTTGTAGTAGTAGAATCCCTGAAGGAAATCACACCCAGCTTGTATTGCCGCTTCTTCTTGCTCTTTCGTTTCGACTCCTTCGCATAGCGTCTTAAAACCTATATCATGTGCAGTACGAATAATATTTTTTAAAATAATAAATCCTGTATCTGTAACTGAATTCTGTGTTATCGCCTTATCAATTTTCACAACAGAAATATCAAGGTTTTGCAAATCACCAAAGGTTGTATATCCGCTTCCGAAATCATCAAGCAAGATGGATATACCTTTTTCTTTAAGAGCTGACAGATTATCTATCATTTGTTTTCTTGCATCTAAGGTTATGTTTTTATCCTCTAATATTTCAACCGCCAAACACGAAAACTTCAAATCGTATTTTTGCGCAATAGCTATTATATTCTCTGCAAACTGTGCTTCACACAAAGTTGATCTTGAAAAATTGATAGTATACTTATACGATTCCCTTTGTTTTTTATCGTTTGAAATCCATTTGCAGTTTTTTTCAAAAATATAATAATCAAATTTATCATTGATTCCTACAGAATTCACTGCAGACAAAAAGCTACCGGGAGATAACACACCTTCGCTTTCTGAATTTAAACGAGATAAAACTTCTGCACCTATTATTTTCTTTGTTTTTGCATCCAAAACAGGTTGATATTCAAGGAAGAAACGATTGTTATCAATTTCTTTTTCTATGTTATTTTCTATTTTAATCTTTTTCTCAAGTGCTTTTCCGCCCGAAACATTCCATTCGGCATATAAGATGCTTTCATTTTTTGCAAGCAAATATGCCTGCTTTGCACGGCCTATCGCATCATCCAATGTCAGCTGTGTGCCAAAGGCAAAATATACACCGATTCTGATGTCAATAATATTAAGTGCGCTGTCCTTTAAGAGACACTTATTCAATTGTGCAAAACAATTTTCTGCTTTACT
>JAZRRZ010000028.1:0-1301 GCA_045651185.1 Christensenellaceae bacterium
AATCTTACGTTCTCCACACAAACACAAAGATTCAAGAGAACAATTCGAAATGAGAACACATAAAAGAGTTATCGACATTCTTTACCCAACACAAAAAACAATGGATAGTTTAATGAAACTAGAACTACCAGCTGGTGTTGACATCGAAATCAAAAACTAGTTTCAATATATAAATATTAAAAATCAAAAACCAAGCTGAAAGCAAAATGCGATTCAGCCAATAGTTAGGAGGAAATTTTTAAAATGAAAAAAGCATTAATAGGAAAAAAAGTTGGAATGACACAAATATTTGATGAAAACGGAACAGTTATTCCAGTAACAGTTATAGAAGCAGGTCCATGTGTAGTTGCTCAAGTAAAAACATTAGAAAATGATGGATATGAAGCAGTACAATTAGGATTTGGAGAAGTTAAAGAAAATAAATTAAACAAACCAGAAAAAGGACATTTTGCAAAAGCAAATGTAACAGCAAAAAAACATTTAAGAGAATTCAGACTAGATTCAATAGAAGGAATCAAAGTTGGAGATGAATTAAAAGCAGATGTATTTGCAGCTGGAGAAAAAATAGATGTTCAAGGAACATCAAAAGGAAAAGGATTCCAAGGTGTAATCAAAAGACATGGACAACACAGAGGACCAATGGGACATGGATCTATGTATCATAGAAGACCAGGTTCAATGGGTGCTACATCAACACCAGGAAGAGTATTCAAAGGTAAAAAATTACCAGGACATATGGAACGTGTTACAGTTACAATCCAAAACTTAGATGTTGTAAGAGTAGACATGGACAAAAACGTAATATTAGTAAAAGGTAGTGTTCCAGGAGCTAAAGGATCTATCTTAAAAATAAAATCAGCTATAAAAGCTTAAGTAAAGGAGGAAAAACGAAATGCCAAAAGTAGATGTATATAACATGCAAGGTAAAAAAGTTAGCGATGTAGAATTAAATGAAGCAGTATTTGGTATTGAACCAAATGAAAACATAGTACATAGCGTATTAGTAAACTATTTAGCTAATCAAAGACAAGGTACACAAAGTACTAAAACAAGAGCAGAAGTTCGTGGTGGTGGTAGAAAACCATGGAGACAAAAAGGAACAGGTAGAGCAAGACAAGGTAGTATACGTGCTCCACAATGGATTAAAGGTGGTATAGCTTTAGGTCCAAAACCACGTTCATATTCATACAGAATAAACAAAAAAGAAAAACAACTAGCAATCAAATCATTATTAAGTGCAAAAGTATTAGATAATGAATTAACAGTTGTTGATAAATTAGAAGTTAAAGAACCAAAAACAA
>JAZRRZ010000029.1:0-1151 GCA_045651185.1 Christensenellaceae bacterium
TATGCAAAAGTTTCTTTGGATAATTTCAGAAGTCTTTATTCTGCGCACCAAACCTCGAAGGTTTTTTCTGAAATAAAGGGAGTCTTGCTGGAAGCTTTTTCGAACGGTGATGACAGCAATATTGCTATATATGGAGAAAAAAACTTTGTTGTTTTTTCAAAATGGAATATGGAAACTGCACGCAAGAAATTAGAAAATTGTTTTGTGGAACTGAATAAATGTCTCTTAAAACATAGTGCGCTTAATATTGTTGATATCAGAATCGGCGTATATTTTGCCTTTGGCACACAGGTGCCTTTGGATGATGCAATAGGTCGTGCAAAACAAGCATATTTGCTTGCAAAGAATGAAAACATCTCTTATGCCGAATGGAATGTCTCAGGCGGAAAAGCACTTGAGAAAAAGATAAAAATAGAAAACAACATAGAAAAAGAAATTGATAACAATCGTTTCTTTCTTGAATATCAACCTGTTTTAGATGCAAAAACAAAGAAAATAATAGGTGCAGAGGTTTTATCTCGTTTAAATTCAGAAAGCGAAGGTGTGTTATCTCCCGGTAGCTTTTTGTCTGCGGTGGATTCTGTAGGAATCAATGATAAATTTGATTATTACATTTTTGAAAAAAACTGCAAATGGATTTCAAACGATAAAAAACAAAGGGAAGCTTATAAATATACCATCAATTTCTCAAGGTCAACTTTGTGTGAACCGCAATTTGCCGAGAAGATAATAGCTATTGCGCAAAAATACGATTTGAAATTTTCGTGTTTGGCGGTTGAAATTTTAGAGGATAAAAACATAACAGGAGAAGCAAGAAAGCAAATGATAGATAATCTGTCAGCTCTTAAGGAAAAGGGCATATCTATCTTGCTTGATGATTTTGGAAGCGGATATACAACCTTTAGTGATTTGCAAAACCTTGATATTTCTGTTGTGAAAATTGATAAGGCGATAACACAGAATTCAGTTACAGATACAGGATTTATTATTTTAAAAAATATTATTCGTACTGCACATGATATAGGTTTTAAGACGCTATGTGAAGGTGTCGAAACGAAAGAGCAAGAAGAAGCGGCGATAAAAGCAGAGTGTGATTTCCTTCAGGGATTCTACTATTACAAACCTATGCCGGTAGCGCAGCTTGAAAAAGT
>JAZRRZ010000030.1:0-1315 GCA_045651185.1 Christensenellaceae bacterium
GCTGCAGCGCAGAGTAGCTATGTTTGGAAAGGATAACCGCTGAAAGCATCTAAGCGGGAAGCCTCCTTTGAGATGAGTTTTCCCATACGTATGTAGTAAGATCCCAAAAAGACGATTTGGTTGATAGGCTGGAGATGGAAGAATGGTGACATTTTGAGTTGACCAGTACTAATAGATCGAGGATTTAATCATAATTAATAATTTGATGAACACAATATCTTAGTTTTCAGGGAATTATTTCCCATAATTTTTCTTGGTAACGATAGCGAGTGAGGTACACCTGTTCCCATCCCGAACACAGAAGTTAAGCCACTCAACGCCGAAAATAGTGAAAGCGAAGATAGGAAGTTGCCAAGAATTTTTTTTTTGTTTAAAAACGAGATCTGCCATAAGGTGGATTTTTTTTGTATAAAAAGGAATATACCTAATAAAAAGTGGATAAATTGCTGAGAATCCACATTTACGTAAAAATCATGTCAAGAAGATGCCTATTAATAGGGTTTATATGGATATAAATAAATAATATAGGTAAAAAAAACATAAAAAAACTGTAAAAAATGCAAAAAGAAAGCTAATAAAACATTGAAAAATAAAGGAAAAAAGGGAAATAAAGAAATAAACAAAAAAAAGTTAAAAAAAGTTTTAAAAAAGTTAATAATAATAAAACGTTGATAAATAAAGGAAGTGTAAAACAACACCGCGTAGAGTGTCAAAAAAAAGTGTAAAAAAGTTGTTGACTTTTAATAATGTATTTGTTATATTAATGGAGCAACTTGCAAGAAGAGCTGCAAAAAGCTCAGAAAAAAGTTGTGTAAAATAATAAACAAAATTAAGTAAAAAAGTTGTTGACACTAAAACGAAATTTTGTTATATTTGTATTACGTTGTCGAGAGAACGACGTAAATGATCTTTGAAAACTAAGCAAAACGTCAAAATTTTGAGTAGCTAGGAAAATTAAAAAAACAAACTTAAAAATAAATTTTATTGAGAGTTTGATCCTGGCTCAGGATGAACGCTGGCGGCATGCCTAAGACATGCAAGTCGAACGAAGTGGCCCAATGAAGAATGCGAGCTTGCTCAAATTCGGATTTGGTTTACCACTTAGTGGCGCAAGGGTGAGTAACACGTGGGTAATCTACCTTCGAGTCTGGAATAACAGTTAGAAATGATTGCTAATGCCGGATGAAATTGGGAACGAAATTTCATTCTTTATTAAAAGGAGCCTTTAAAGCTTCGCTTGAAGATGAGCCTGCGACGTATTAGCTAGTTGGTGGGGTAAGGGCCTAGCAAGGCGACGATGCGTAGCCGACGTGAG
>JAZRRZ010000031.1:0-1500 GCA_045651185.1 Christensenellaceae bacterium
TATAATATTATTGCTGTAAGAGATTATAGTTTAGGCACAAGGGTAGCAAAAAACGGCGAAGTTGAAGAGTTGGAGTTCAAGGGCATAAATTGTATATACTACGAAGTTGAAATTGGTCCATTTATTTGCATAAGACCAAGCGGAACAGAACCAAAACTTAAAGTTTACTATTCCGTAAAGGGCAAAAACGAGGCGCAAGCACAAAAATCTATAGAAAAGTTGCAAGAAGGTTTTTCAAAATTATTATAAAATAAAAAGGGCTTTTTAAATAAAAGCCTTTTTTTTATGAAATACTATGTAATAACCTAATTGAAAAATTTGCTAAAAAATCTTAAAAAAAATAATTGAAAAATATTTGAAAAATTAAGGAAAAATGCTTGACTTAAAAATTATAAAATGATATTATGTATAAGTTCCGTTTGAAAAAGGAGCACTCAACTTTTGTTGAGAAGCGTAGATTGACAACTGCATAGTATGTTAATACAAAGCATGAAAAAAAACATGTAAAGGTATTGACGAGAATTAACAAAACAAAGTACAGAAGGCAAAAGAGAAACAAATATTTTAAAGAAAGGTTAATACGAAAAGGTATAACTAAGAAGACAGAAAGAAATAAGTTGTTTTGAATTTTCTATGTAAAGATAGGTATAAAAAACTATTAGAAAGACGGAGACATAAAGCGAAAAATATGTCAAAAGAATAAGCTACAAAGAGCATACAGGAGGATGCCTTGGTACATGGCGCCGAAGAAGGACGTGACAAGCTGCGATAAGCTGTGGGGAGTTGCAAATGAACGAAGAACCGCAGATTTCCGAATGAGGGAACTCATCACAAGTAATATTGTGATACACTAACGTAAATACATAGCGTTAGTGGGGGAACCCGGGGAACTGAAACATCTAATTACCCGGAGGAAAAGAAAGAAAATAATCGATTCCGAAAGTAGTGGCGAGCGAAATCGGAGAAGCCCAAATCATATATAGAAATATGTATGAGGTTAGGACCGCAAAAAGCCAAGCGAAGTGTTAGGAGAACACAGTTAGAAAACTGGGCCAAAGAAGGTAAAAGCCCCGTATTCGACAACAGTTCAAAGGCGAGCGGAATCCAGAGTACGTCGGGACACGAGGAATCCTGACGGAAGAAAGGAGGACCATCTCCAAAGGCTAAATACGACCATGTGACCGATAGAGTATAGTACCGTGAGGGAACGGTGAAAAGAACCCCGGGAGGGGAGTGAAAAAGAACCTGAAACCGTATGCTTACAAGCAGACATAGCACCACATGCGTGTGATGTCGTACTTTTTGTAGAACGGGGCGGCGAGTTACGATATGATGCAAGGTTAAGAGATACAGTCTCGGAGCCGAAGCGAAAGCGAGTTTGAAAAGAGCGATAAGTATCATGTCGTAGACCCGAAACCGGATGACCTAACCATGAGCAGGTTGAAGCAGCGGTAAAACGCTGTGGAGGACCGAACGCACGCCTGTTGAAATAGTCGGCGA
>JAZRRZ010000032.1:0-138080 GCA_045651185.1 Christensenellaceae bacterium
CTCGATGTCGGCTCGTCACATCCTGGGGCTGTAGTAGGTCCCAAGGGTTCGGCTGTTCGCCGATTAAAGTGGCACGCGAGCTGGGTTCAGAACGTCGTGAGACAGTTCGGTCCCTATCCATCGTGGGCGTAGGATATTTGAGAGGATTTGTCCCTAGTACGAGAGGACCGGGATGAACGCACCGATTGTGCACCTGTTGTCGCGCCAGCGGCATGGCAGGATAGCGAAGTGCGGATTAGATAAACGCTGAAAGCATCTAAGCGTGAAACTAACCTCAAGATAAGATATCCCATAACATAAGTTAGTAAGACCACTTGAAGACAACAAGTTTGATAGGTCAGGGGTGTAAGCATAGTGATATGTTGAGCTAACTGATACTAATAGGTCGAGGGCTTGATCTCAAGAAATTGAGATGATTAGCGAATTAATTACAAAAACACCTAACTATACAATTTTGTCAGGAGCCAAGAAATTAATTACTGTTAAAAAATCTATGCAGTTGTCAATCTACCGTGTAAAAAATTTGACGGGAAGATAAAAAAAGTGTACAATATATTTGTGCACGAAAAGAAGATATGTTCAAGGGAAACCTTGTGTATATACCATTGCGGTGACGTTAGCGGTGAGGTCCCACCTGTTCTCATACCGAACACAGAAGTTAAGCTCACTAGCGCCGAAAATACTTTGCTGGAGACGGCACGGGAAGATAGGTTGTTGCTGCATCCATACAAAAAAGAACCATTTTTATGGTTCTTTTTTTGTTTGTGGTGGAAAGCGACAACCATATAACAAACCGACAAAAATTGTCGAAGAAATTTTTGTGGAGAGGAAAAGCCGTTTGAAAAAGTTAATTCGCTGTTGCGAATTAAAGTAAAAGAACGCGCTTTTACGAGTTGTTGCATCCAAACAACCCTGTCAAAAGATGAGTGCTTTTTCTTTTTGGACAACAACCGTATCCCGTACCACTAATCATAAATGATTAGTGGTACGGAAAAAGGTCGCAGTTTATATTTTGAACACAAATAAAATTCTTGTCGAAAAATGACTAAAAAAGTCAGCATTTCACTAATAAAATCAATTTTGAACAAAAATCTTTGCTATTCGACAAATATTTTACATAATTACTAAAAATCGCTTGTCTTTTATAGAAAATTATAGTAAAATGCATTTATCAACATAAAGTGGGAGAGATAAAATGCAAAAAAGAACAATATTTCTATTGCAAGGCACCAAAGAGCAAAATCAGGAACTAATGAAATTATTTGGACAAACACAAGAATTTGAAGTGGTTGGTAGTGCCGTTGATGGAATTTCGGCTATACCTGCGATTGAAGAAAAGAAACCAAAGATTTTAATTACTGACCTTGTTCTTTCTGGGTATGATGGCTTAAGCGTAATATCCAAAGTGCGTGAATTGAAACTTGCAATAAAAATTGTTGTTTTAAGTGCATTGATGAGCGAAGAAGTTGTTGCAAGAACAATGACTGCAGGCGCTGACTATTTTATGGCAAAGCCATATAACGCAAGCGTGTTATTAGAAAGGCTAAAAAGTCTTGACGAGATTAAGGAAAATGCAAATAAAGATTTATCTGATAGTTTGCATGAGATGACTTTAGAAGAAAAGGTAAGTAGGATATTTATTAACGTTGGGATTCCACCACATATAAAGGGTTATTCCTTTTTAAGAGAAGGTGTGATGATGGCCATACGTGAGCCTGAGATAATAAATAACATTACCAAAAAACTTTATCCTAAAATCGGCGAAAAATATCAAACTAGCGCATCTAAAGTTGAAAGAGCGATAAGACACGCTATTGAAGTTGCTTGGAATAGGGGAAGAATAGAAAGCATAAATTCAATACTTGGTGTGCGTGCATATGTTGGTGCAGAAAAGCCGACAAATGGCGAATTTATCGCACTTATAGCCGATAAAATGCTACTTGAAAAGGCATAAAATAGGCAAAAATTAAGAAAAAACGAAAAAATTATTAAAAATAATAAAAATTTTTATTAAAACAGTTTACAAATTTTCTATATGTATATATAATATAGCAAGCAAAGATATTAACTCTTTGAGCCAAAGAATAATATATATGATATATATGGAGAATTTAATATGCCAGGAGATTATATTAAGTGCCCAAGATGTGAATTAAATTACATCAAAAGGGGTGAAGAATATTGTGCAGTATGTAAGGCTGAACTTAAAAAAGGCCCACAACTAATTTTTGCTGTTGATGATGAAGATGATACAGAACTTTTAGACCTTTGTCCTGTTTGTCATCAAAATCACATCAGACCGGGCGAAAAAATGTGCGCTAAGTGTTTAGAAGAAAAAGAATATAAAGATAGTTTGGATGAAATGGATGACGATTCATGGAAGGAATATCTTGACGCCGAAGAAGAGGAAGAGGAAGAAGATGAAGAAATGCTTTCTCTTAACAAGTTAGCCGAAGAAGAAGGCGACTTTGAAGAAGAGGAAGAAGAAGATATTATTGAAGAGGAAGAAGACGACGACTTTGATATTCCAAACATAGACCAATCTGACTTTGAAGATACAGAAGAAGAGGAAGAAGAGGACGAAGAAGACGACGAGGAAGAAGATTTTTAAGTTTTAGCGTATAAAAATTATTTAACCAGTTAATAATTTATGTATGATTAAAAGTTCTTTATCGTTATCTGAGGTAAAATCAAGCATAAAAAATATGCAAGAAAAATCTGTTGCTGTGACAATAAACTTGGGCAGGAACAAACTTGTCAGTTTTATAGGCAAGGTGCAAGGGGTTTATCCTGCGCTATTTACTGTAAGTCCTTTAGACAAATCGTTTAGGGGTAAAACGTCATATTCTTATTCGGAATACATGTGCGGTAGGGTAAAACTAAAAGAAATAAACCTTGATAATTACAATATGACATAAATATAGGGTGAGAAATTTTCTCGCCCTTTTCTTTTTGCAAGAAAAGAATTTGCAAATACTAAAATTTTTAAATATAAAAAATTATTTTCTTATAAAAAACAAAGACTACCAAAAAGTCATAATTTAATGAAACAAATAATATATTGTAATACGATTATGAAATTATGTGGAGGGGTTTATGGTAGAACCTATTTTTGAAAAAATAAGTTATGAACAAAGATTGCCAGAAGTGGCACATCAGGTTAAAGTTGATTGCAAATCAAGTCTTGCAAGTGAAGAAATAGCAAATATTTTGGTTGTTTCGCCTTTTGTTTGTGTAGACAGCAACGAAATTATAGACACTAAATCTAGAATTAATGGCAAAATAAACTTTTATATTACTTATATTGATAAAGAAGGTAATGTAAAAAAATGCGAGTGTGGTGCAGAATTTAGTGGAGACACCGATATGGGCGAAAGTTTTGGCGATGCAAAGGCTAACTTAAGCGTATGTGTGCAAAAAGTTGAATACGATTTAAGTGGCATATATCTTGTTGTAAGCGCAATTTTATCGGCAAGCATAAAACCTGTTAAAACCATAGAAAAGAGTGCGCTTGTTGGTGGAGAAGACTTATATACCAACCAATGCGAGTTTTGTTCAATGCAAAATTTAGGCAAAAGAACGGGTGCATATCCTATAGAAGAAGAATTTGACCTATCATATCCTGTTGAAGAAGTTCTTTACCATAAAGCCGAAGCAGTTATAACAGCAACACAATGTGGGGTTGGAAGCATTATTGTTGACGGCGAAGTTCTTTTATCGCTTGTTTTGTTGCAAAAAAATGAAAAAAAGGATATAATAAAAGAAACAAAAATCTTGCCTTTCCGTATGGAAATTGAAAGTGAAGAGGCAATGCCAAACATGCTTGCCGTGGCATCAGTAAAAGAGAAGTCTTTCAAAACCGATATCGGCGTAGATGAAGAAAACGGTTCAAGCGTGGTAGCAGCGCACGTTTCATTATTATTTGAAGGCGAAGCATATAGCGAGGTTATAAAAACGGTTGCTAAGGACGTTTTTAGCACTCAAAGAGAAATAGAAATAATCAAAGAAGATTGCCACCAAATTTCGCCATTAGAGAGCAGAAATTATAGTTTTTTAGTGAGTGGCAGAGCAAGTGTTGGCGAACTACCTTTGGGCGCAACAGCGCCTATCATGTGTTTGGAGAGCATAAATATTTTGGAAACCAAACTGATTGAAAACGGCTTATGCTTGACAGCAACTTATAGTGGAAATATTTATTTTAAAGACGGCGACAAGATTATCACAAGAAAATTTGAAATGCCGTTTGAAAAAGAAATTTCCGGTAGTTTTGATTTAGACATGTTGATAGAGTGTTTTGCAAAGGCATTTAAGGGCGAAGCAAAGATTGTGTCTAGCACCGAAGTAGATATTGACGGCGAGGTATATTTAGCCGTGTCATTATTCAAAAAATGCCAAACGAACATGGTAAGCGATATAAAACTTCTAAACGAAAAAGAAGAAAATTCTTGCGCAATCAGTGTGTATCTTGCAATTAAAGATGAAGAGCAATTTTCTCTTGCAAAACGCCTTAACGTTTGCCCAGACACTTTAGTAGAAACAAACCAAGATTTGCAATTTCCACTAACCGGAAATGAAAGGATTGTAGTATATAGACAAAAATAAAAGGACTTATAAAAAAAGGGAACACCTATGAAAAAGACAGTTGTAAAAGCCCCTGCAAAGATAAATTTAACGCTTGACGTGTTGGGTTCGGAGGGCAATTATCACAAAATAAAAACGCTTGTTTCAACAATTGACGTTTATGATAAAATCACCATTAAACCAAGAAAGGATAGCCATATAAACCTAATTATGAAAGGTCTTGCCGTTGATTGTCCTATCACCGAAAACAACGCTTATAGGGCAGGCAAACTTTATATGGATAAAGTTTCATCAACGGGTGCAGATATTATTATTGAAAAGCACATACCTTGTGGGGCAGGGCTTGGTGGTTCAAGCGCAGATATTGCCGGCGTTTTAAACGGCATGCAACAGGCGTATAGCAAAAATGCAGATTTATTGCCACTTGCAAATTCTTTGGGTAGTGATTCAGGTTTTTTGCTTGAAGGTGGTTATGCAGTGCTTTGTGGCCGTGGCGAAAAAATTATAAAAAAAGAAATTCATGAGCAACTTTATTTGATTATTATAACAGATAATCAGCCTGTATCTTCAAGGGCAAGTTATAAAACGTTTGACGAGCAGGGCAAGATGTATAGGCCTTGCACCGTGTCTGCTGAAAAAGCACTTAAAAACGGTCAGTTTGAAAAGTTTTGTTCGGTTATAAAAAATGATTTATACAAAGCATCAGCAGAAATTGTGCAAAACATAAAAACCAACTTAGCCGAACTTAAAAAGGCAGGTGCGCCGGCACAGGTTATGACGGGAAGTGGCTCTGCCGTAGTTGGAATATTTAATGACAAAAAGCAAAGGGATAAGGCTTTTAGAAAACTTTTACCACAATACAGAGATAAATTAATTAAGGCACAAACAGTTTAGGTTGATTTATTAAAAACACAAAAGACAGGTTAATAAAATTAAAACTAAAAAAAGAAAAGGTCAAGGCAAAAGTCTTGACTTTTTTTATTTTAAATTTTTATTAGTTAATGAATAAAAATGAAAACATATGTCAATAAACAAAACATTAAAATCAATAAAGGAAATTAAATATGAAAAAAGTTTGCATAAGTTTTTTAATTATCGGCATAATAGTTTTGTCGGGAATAGGTCTATGGTCTTATAATACCCAAACGCATAAAGAGTATCTTAGGATACATATTCGCGCCAATTCAAACCTTGACTGTGACCAACAAGTTAAATATTTGGTAAAGGATAGGGTAGTAAGTTTTTTAACCCCATATATTGCCGAGTGTGATACCAAGCAAAAAGCCGAAAATATGCTTAAAGATAATTTAGGGGCCATTGAAAGAGAAGCAGAAAGGGTGCTTAGAAAAAACGGTTTTAATTATTCAGTAAAAGCAAGTTTAAAAAACGAGCAATTTCCCACTCGGATATATGACGGCGTGTGCTTAGATAGTGGATTTTATGATGCTTTAATCATAGAACTTGGCAGTGGAAAAGGGGATAATTGGTGGTGCGTGGTGTATCCACCACTCTGTTTTACTGAAGGTGGTCAAGGCTATTATTATAAAAGTAAGATTTTAGATATTATAAACGACTTTTTTGAAAAGGAGAAATAATATGAAAAAAATTATTAAGTTGGCTATACTTGTGCTTATGATTTTGTCTGTTGGCATTTTTGCCGGTGCAAGCAAAGCGCCAAGTGGTAGCGTAGAAACAACGGCTTATGCTGCTGTAATTTCGCAAGGCAACACTGGCTCAACCGTTAAAACAATTCAACGCAAACTCAAAAATTGGGGATATTATAAGGGCGCAGTTGATGGCATTTTTGGGCCTAAAACAAAAGAAGCAGTAAAATATTTTCAAAGAAAAAACGGGCTTAAGGTTGACGGAATTGTTGGTGCAAAAACTCTTGCAGCGCTTGGCATAAGCAGTGTTGAAAATAATCAAAACAGTTCTAGTTCTTATAGTGATGCAGACGTAATGCTACTTGCAAGACTTATTTACGGCGAAGCAAGGGGCGAAAGTTATGTAGGACAAGTGGCTGTAGGCGCAGTTGTTCTTAACAGAATTAAGAGTGCATCTTTTCCAAACACGCTAGCAGGTGTAATTTATCAAAGATATGCTTTTACAGCAGTAGAAGACGGACAAATCAACCTAACGCCTAACGCAACTGCTAAAAAGGCAGCAAGAGATGCTATGAACGGGTGGGACCCATCGTATGGTTCACTATATTATTATAATCCATCAACGGCAACAAGCCAATGGATATTCTCAAGAAAAACCATAACGACAATAGGTAATCACGTTTTTGCAATTTAAGGGGGAATTATGGAAGAAAAGAAAAATAATGCTGTAGAAAAGGCTGAAAAAGCCCAAACACCAAAGAAAAAAAGAAATGTTAAGAAAAGTAATAAAAAAGAAATGAGTAATTCTAAAGCCCAAGACAAACAAACTAATAAAGAGCAAGAAAAGGCGCAAAAAGAACAAAAAAGGCTGGAAAGAATTAAGTTAAAAGAGCAAAAACGAAATCAAAGGGCTAAGGCAAAAGAGCAAAAGAAGCTAGAAAGAGAAAGAATTAGAGCTGAAAAGCAAAAAACTTGGGCTCAAAAGCGAATTGAACTTGCAAAAATTAAGGCGCATAGAAAAGCCGAAAAACAAAAAGCCAAGGCAAGCCTTTTAAGAGAAAAAAATAGAAGAAAGTTAGAAAGAAAAGAACAAAAAGATAAATTAAGAGAAGAAAGACTTGCAAGAAAGCAAATGTTAAAAAGCGAAAGCAAAAAAGAACGCCAAAACCGAATCAATTTAGAAAGACAGGCAAGGCGTGAACAAAAAATGCAAAAAAGACAAGAAAGAATTGAAAGAAGAAAAGAAAGGCAAAAAAGGAGAGATAAAAATAGAGGTTATGGTGGCTGGCTTGCTGCCGTTATTTCACTCGGTGTTGCAACGCTTGTTTTAGCATCTGTTTTAACCTTTACACTTCTTATGCCAACAACTACTGATAATTTGATGGAACTATCTTATCAAAGGTCGTTTTTTGACACGGTAGAGCAAGTTGATAATATTGACTTAAACTTATCAAAAGCGCTTGCAAGTAAAGATGCCACTGCAGTTGAGCAATATTTAATTGATACAGCGATCAACAGCGAACTTGCAGAAAGTGATATTGGGCAATTGCCACTTCAAGATGAGACCAAATTTTATACGACAAAACTAATAAACCAAATAGGCGACTATTCAAAATATTTAGTTAAAAAACTTATTAATGGTGAAAACTTAACAGACGTTGATAAACAAAACTTGGAAAGTTTATATAATGCCAATCGCCAACTTAAAGATGCCCTTCAACAAATGATGGAAAAGACAAATGGAGATTACTCTTTTTCTAATTTAGAAAAGGCAAAAAGTGACGACGCTCTTATTGAGGGCTTTACAAAACTTCAAAATTTATCTGTAGAGTATCCAGAACTTATTTATGACGGACCATTTTCAGACGGGCAAGACCAAAGAGTGATTAAAGGCTTATTAAGTAATGAAGTAAGTTTTGATGAGGCAAAAGAAAACTTTATAAAAATATTTAACGGCTATGACATTAAAGAGGTTTCAGATGCCGGCATGACTGACGGCGATATAGTTTGCTATAACATACAAGCATCGCTTAACGATAGCGTTTTGTATGCCCAAATAAGCAAAAATGATGGAAAACTTATAATGTTTTCTTATGCAGGTAGTTGTGAAAGGGTTGCTGTTGACGAACAATCTGCGATAGAAAATGCAGAGCAGTTTTTATTAAACATGGGGCTTAGCAACATGCAAGAAGTGTGGATGAATATTTCAAACAACGTTTACACATTTAACTTTGCTAAAGAGCAAGACGGCATAATTTTATACCCAGACTTGGTTAAGGTTAGGGTTTGTGCTGAAACAGGCATGGTTATCGGTGTAGAAGCAAAAAGCTATTATACTAACCACACTCAAAGAAAAATTGAAAAAGCAACGATTAGTGAAAAAGAGGCAAGCCAAAAGGTTTTTGATGGTATAGACATTAAGGCGTCTCGCCTTGCCATTGTGCCTGTTGGTAATTCTAGTGAAAAATTATGTTATGAGTTTTTTGGTGAGTTTGACGGACAAACTTACTACGTGTATATTGATGCAACAAACGGTAGACAAGTTCAAATGTTTAAGGTTATTGAATCAACAGAAGGCACGCTCTTAATGTAATTAAAATATATAAATAAAAAAGGAGAAAATTATGACAAATAACAACAATAATATGCTTACAACAAAAGAAGCAACGCTTATTTCCGACCTTTTAACAATGGAAGAAAGCGCGTGCAAAAAAGCAAGACTTTATTCTAGAACACTTACAAACCAAAAGTTAGCGCAAGAATTTTCTAAGATTGCAGATAGTCACGAAAAAAGATTTAATGCGCTTTTTGATTTGTTATAATAAGGAGGGAGAATATGAGCGAATATAAAGCAGATATTACACTTAACGAAAAAGACAGTTTACAAGACATGCTTAACTTAGAAAAAAGTTTAGTTAAAATTTATTCTTTGGCAATTACAGAAGGCTGTTCTAAGGGTTTTAGAACGCTTATTAAAGAACACATGCAATCTTCTGCAGACGACCAAAACAAGGTGTTTTTAGAAATGACTGAACTTGGTTATTATCAAGTTGAGTCTGCACCAGAAACAGTTCTTTCTGAGCATAAAAATAAATTTTCTAAGGTAAAATCACAACTTAGTTAAAAAACTTTGTTGAAAAATTTAATAAAAAGAAAAACGCTCCAAAGCCAACGGCTTTGGGGCGTAGATTTTACAAACAATTACTTATTTTTAATAGTCTTTCTTTTTATAAGTTGATAAATTATTATGCTTAAACAGAAGATAAAAATGCTTGAGCCGATTAAGATGGCACAGTTTAAGAAAAATTGTTCCGGAAGTGCCAAAATAATCTCCGTTTCATTAGGGTCAAACACCCAGTTAGTTTTATTTGGAAAAAATATGTGGTGAAAGGTTGTAAAAGCAGAAGAAAAGTCAACCATAACAAAAATTCCAATTATAAAAATTATAGCAAAAATGCTAATTGCAGAAATAAACGCCACGTGCATATTAAACGGTCTATAAAGCGCTATCTTTTTAAGTTTTATAAGTATAAATGTAATTATTAAAGCAATGCTACTTACTATTAAAAAGGCAAGGTTTATATCAAACAAAATCTTGCAATCGGCAAAATGCTCCGCACCACTTTGAGTATAGTTAAAAACGCCCGTGCCAAACGGCATATTTGGAAGGGTTAAGTAGTTTAAAACTTCATCATAGGCAAGTTTAATTTGTGCGTATGAATAGCCCGTTGTTTGTGGCAGAGAAAGGCCTTCTATATGAAGATAATAAAAAAACCTACAGTATATGGGCAAGGCAATAGAAAAAGACAAAATAAAAAAGAAAAGGGCAACGCCAAATACTATGGTAAAAAATTTGCTTTTCATTATAACTTCCTTAAAAAATATTATAATTAGTTTAGCACACACAAAAAATTTTGTAAAGCAAATTAAAATTTATGATAAGAAGATAAAAAACATTTGTCAAAACAAAAAATTTTTTATATAATAAAGTTAAGAAGGTTTTCGGACAACACTTCTATAAAACAACCGATAATAAATAGAATAATCTTTTATTTAAGATGACTCTCTTTTTTCGGTGGTAAAAACTTGTCCCAAAAAGGAGATTTTTTTATGCCAAATACCACAAAAATAATTGTTAGAGCAGGGCTTGTTGCGGGGCTTTACGTAGTGTTATCACTTCTCACAATGCCAATAGCAAGTGGTGCAATTCAGTTTAGACTTAGCGAGGCGCTAACCATATTACCACTGTTTTTTGTTGAAGCCATACCAGCACTATTTGTTGGGTGCATGCTTTCAAACCTAATAACGGGTTGCATGGCACTAGACATAATTTTAGGAAGCGTTATAACCTTGGTGGCAGGCTCATTAACCTTTTTGGTGGGAAAACTTATTAAAGGCACTGCTTTAAAGATATTAGTGGGTGGGGTTTTCCCTGTTATATTAAACGCTTTTTTCTTGCCTATATTATGGATACTTATCTATGGTGCTATAGAATACGTATATTTGTTGCAAGTTCTGTTTCTTTTAATCAGCCAAAGCATAAGCATTTATGGTGTTGGCACACCGTTATATTTAGCAATTAAAAAGCATCAAAAAAACCAAATAATTTAACACAAAAAGGCTTATAAAATAAACAAAATATTGACATATAAAGTTAAATCCCCCTTGCCAAACGGCAAGGGGGAGTTTTTTTGCTTAGTCTAAATAAGAATTAGTCTAAATGTCTAAATGGGTTGTAGGCAATCCAATAAAAGATTAGCCAAATGCCCGAAATTCCAACCAATGAATAGATAATGCGTGAAAGAATAGCGCCTGCACCACTACCAAATATCATTGCAACTAAATTGAAATTAAATAGTCCAACAAGAAGCCAAACGATAGCGCCAATAATTACAAGCGTAAATGCTATAACTGTTGTAATCTTCATAAAATTCCCCCCTTTTACATAAAGTATATGCAAAAGGCAAAAATCTATACAAGACACTATGCTTAAATAAAAGCGTTTTCTAAAACCAATTTATCAAAAGAAATTTGTTCAACAAAATCGCTTTGAGTAAACCTAACGTTATTATATTTAGCAAAGTTAAAAAGATGTGTTTTTATTAATACAGGAGTGGCAATGTCAAGATTCTCGCAAATCTCCCTTAAATAGTCAAAAAACTCAGAATAATCTAAAGAACCTTGTTTTTCAAACATAAATTGCTTTAAAATTTTATCCTTTTTCATAACCTTTGCCCAAATTCTAATCATAACAATCTCCTAGTGAAATAATTGTAGCATAATAAAACAAGAAAATCAAACTTATTGTATTGACAAATAGCATAAAAATATGTAAAATAGAATAAATTATTATGTTTAAATTTAGGAGATATAAATGAAGAATCTAAAAAATCAACTTGTAGAATTGCTCAGCGAGAACGCAAGATATACTTTTAGCCAACTTGCTTCAATAACGGGCGAAAGTGAGGCCCAAGTTGAAAAGGCTGTTTCTGAACTTGAAAGCAGTGGTGTTATAACAAAATATTCTGCTATTATCAATACCGAAGCAATGGATCAAGAAAACAGAAAGGTTCAAGCACTTATAGAAGTTAAGGTTGCCCCACAAAAATTAAAGGGCTTTGATAGTTATGCCGAAGAAATTTATTCATTTAAAGAAGTTCAAAGTTTATATCTTATGAGTGGTGGTTTTGACCTTGCTATTTTTGTAGAAGGTAAAAATATTACTGATATAGCAATGTTCGTTTCTGAAAAACTTTCTATTATAGACGGCATTGCAAGTGTTCAAACTCATTTTATACTCAAGAAATATAAGATAGAAGGGCACATTACTAGGCAAAACAAGGAACATGAAAGACAGATAATACAAGCATGAGAGATTTTTTAAGCGATAAAGCAAAAAATATAAAACCGTCAGGTATAAGAAAGTTTTTTGATATAGTCAGCGAAAGAAAAGACGTTATTTCTTTGGGCGTTGGCGAACCTGACTTTATAACCCCTTGGGATATCAGAGAGGCTGGTATTCAAACTATTAAAAGGGGATATACTCAATATACCTCTAACAAAGGCCTAATAGGATTAAGGCAAGAAATTGTAGGGTATTTAAAGAGTAATTATAACGTTGATTATTCAGTTGACGACACGATGATAACTGTGGGCGCAAGTGAAGCGATTGACTTGGTTTTGCGTGCAACGATAAACCCTGGTGATGAAGTTCTTGTGCCAGACCCAAGTTATGTTTCGTATAAGCCTTGCGTTGAACTTAATGGTGGCATTGCAGTTTCAGTGCCTTGTGATGGCGCAAACGGATTTAAGTTAACAAAAGAAAACCTAGAAAAAGTTATAACCGAAAAAAGCAAAGTGCTAATCTTCCCATATCCAAACAACCCAACGGGTGGCATTATGGAAGAAGAGTTTATAAAAGAAATTGTTCCTTTTATAATAGAGCACGACCTTTTAGTTGTCAGTGACGAAATTTATGCAGAACTTACTTATGGAAGAGAACATTTTTCAATTGCAAGCGTGATTGAACTTAAAGATAGGGTTGCATTAATAAGTGGGTTCAGCAAAGCGTTTGCCATGACAGGCTGGCGTGTTGGATATGTTTGCGCACCAAAGCCAATACTTGACACCATGCTTAAAATTCATCAATATTCAATTATATGTGCGCCTATATTTTCGCAATATGCGGCTCTTGAAGGGCTTAAAAAAGGCAAACTAAATGCGTACAAAGATATAAAAGAAATGCGTGAAGAATATGATAGACGCAGAAAGTTTATGCACAGAACTTTTTGTGAGATGGGGCTAAGTTGTTTTGAGCCAAAAGGTTCATTTTACATATTTCCATCAGTTAAAGAAACAGGGCTTACGGGCGAAGAGTTTGCAACCAAACTTTTAGAGCAAGAAAAAGTTGCTGTTGTGCCAGGCGATGCTTTTGGCGAGTTCGGAAAACACTACGTAAGATGCTCTTATGCATATTCAATGAAAAATTTGGTTGAAGCGACTGAAAGAATTGCTCGCTTTGTAAAAGGAATTAAGGGATAAAGACATGGATAAAATTATAATAGTAGGCGCTGGATTTTCTGGTGCTACAATCGCAAGATTGTTTGCCGACAGTGGTAGAGATGTAATAGTAATGGACAAAAGAAGTACTATAGGTGGCAACGCATACGATTGTTATAAAAACAACATTCTTATTCAGCCATACGGTCCACATATATTCCATACCAACGAAAAGAAAGTTTTTGAGTTTTTGTCTAGATTTACCGAGTGGGAAAAATATGAACACAGGGTGCTTGCTGCTGTAAGAAAAGACAAGTTTGTGCCTGTGCCATTTAACCTTACGTCACTTTTTATGCTATATCCAAAAGACAAGGCAGAAAGAATTAAAAATATTTTAATTGACGAAATAGGTTTAGATAAAAAAGTTCCAATATTACAACTTAGAAAGCACCAAAACACAGAAGTTAAAAAGTTTGGCGACTTTGTTTATAAGCACATCTTTTATATCTATACAATGAAACAATGGGGCTTTAAGCCAGAGCAACTTGGTGCAGAAGTTATGAACAGAGTTCCTGTTTACGTTTCTTATGAAGATAGATACTTTACAGATGAATTTCAATACATGCCTGCAGGTGGATTTACAAAACTTATTGAAAATATGCTTCGCCACCCAAAAATTAAGCTTAAACTAGGCACTGATGCAAACAAAGAAATTATTTTGGGTGAAGATAAGATATATTACAAGGGAAAACAACTTAACGGTATGCTTATTTATACAGGTTGCGTTGACGAATTGTTTGAATATAAGTTTGGGATTTTACCTTACAGAAGTCTTAAATTTAAGTTTGAGACAATTAAAAAGCCATCTTATCAATCTGCAGCAGTTGTAAACTACACAACTTCGCATAAATACACAAGAATAACTGAGTTTACAAAGTTTACCTGTAAAGAGCAAGAAAATACGATTATCGTTAAGGAATATAGTAAACCATTTAAGAAAAGCAAGAATATTCCTTATTATCCAATTCCTATTCAAAAAAATCTTGAGCACTATGAACTTTATAAAGAGCACGCTAAAAAGTATGAAAACTTGTATTTACTTGGCAGGCTTGCAAATTATAAATATATCAACATGGATATTGCCGTTAAAAACGCAATGGAACTTTTTGATAAAATAAACGAAATAGATGAATAAAAAAAGCCACTGACTTATACATAAGTCAGTGGCGTTATTTTTTATATAAAAACTATTCAATGGTTTTGGTGTCTGTAATTTCTTGATAAAGTTGTTCTTCTTTTTCGGATAAAGAAGGTTGTTCAAGTATTTCAGTATCATTAAATTTTGCTTTTCGTAAATCGGATTTTTTCTTTAACGTAGCAAAAGTAAAACCAACTATTATAGTGCTATAAAAACTAAACAGTCTCCAAACAAGCATTGCAGGGAAAGCAAGTCCGGCAAGTAAAACTTTATCAAAAAGCAAGAAGAACGAAAGGTCTGCAGCCCCAGAGTTTCCTGGTGTAGGGATAAAAGTTATAGAAGCAAAAAGTATGCAACAAAAAGAAGCAATTATTCCCCATTCTGCCATGAACGGCAATCCTAAAGAAAAACCAAACCCTTTAAGCACAAAAAACGCAATTGACATGTTGGAAACGTTTTCTAAAACACTTAAAATAAACAAAGTAAAAAAGAGAAGTGGTTTTGATGCAATTTTTTTAAGGCAGTGCGAATTGTGAACAACCGTTTTAATGGTTTTTTGCAAAGTTTCTTGTGGGTTTTTAATAATGCGAAGTTTTTTTCCTATTCTAACCACAAAATACACAAGTTTTGCACCTAGTCTTGGCATCATAGAAAATAGTATTACAAGTGATGGCACAAACAAACAGCAACATAGCCCTATAATAGTAAGAGAGTAAAAGGCCGGTGGGAATAAGTTTATAAGATAATTTGGAGCATCAAAGTAATTTTCGTTGACGGCGATTAAAGAAAAAATTCCTAAAATAACAAAAGTTAGTTGGTTTAGGAAAAAAGACGCAATCGGCACTGAAGATGCAACGCCCCCGTGCACGCCGTGTTTTGAAAGGTGATAAATTTCAAAAGGTTGTCCACCAACAGCAAGTGGTGTTATGTTGTTATAATACGTGCCTATAATGCCCGTTTCCATGCTTGTTATAAAGTGCGATTTCCCCGTCATAGACTTGCACATGCAAACGTTTTTAAGCCCCTTAAAGAAAAAGGCTAAAAAGAAGGCAAGAATTGCAATGGCAAAATATAACCAGCCTGTTTTTAAAATAGATTTAAGTTGAGATGCAGAAGGGAAGTTGTCGTTTACAAAAAAGTCTTGATAAGCAGTATAGGCAAGAACGCCACCCATAAAAACTATAAATAGTATGGTGGTTATTTTTTTAAAAGCCTTTTGTCTTTTATCAACAATTTCTTCGTCTTTTTTAATGCCGAAAACCTTTTCAATGGCTTCTTTTTTTCTAACTTCTCTTTTAGATTTAGATTCAACGAAGTCTGCTTTTACGATAGGTTCGTTAAGATATTCTGTTTCAGGAACGTCAACAACCCTTGTTTTTTTAGTTGTGTGGTCAACTTCTATTTTTTTAACAATAGAAGTGTCAATTTTTTTTCTACCCATATAAAAACATTATAGTTTAAAAGCAATTAAAAGTCAAGGGACGAACATCAAAATATTAAAAGAACAATAAATCGGCTTGACATATTTTGTAATATATATTACAATATTTTTATTAACCAAGGAGAAATTTCACTTGAGAATAGCATTATTTACAGACAGTTTTGTTCCAGGAATTGGTGGAACTGAAAACGTTGTTTTAAAACTTGCAACCGAACTATCAAAAGACCATCAAGTTATGGTGGTTGCGCCTAACTATCATAAATACTATAATGACGGGGCGTTGCCTTTTAAGGTGGTAAGAGCAAGAAGTATAAAGGTAAGCAAAAACGAGTGTTGGGCATTTCCTGGCTTAGGAAAGCGTGTTGAAAAAGCGCTTGATGAGTTTAAGCCAGAAGTTTTACACACGCACACACTAGGCATGATGGCAGGCTTTGCAAACAAATATGCCAAAAAGAATAACTTGCCAGTAGTATGCACTGTGCATACCAAATTCAAATATTGTTTTGACCAAGTTGCAAAATTTCCTCCACTTGTAAAATTCTTGCTTAAAAGAATTATGAAAAGGGCAAACCAATCTGATATTGTCACGTCAGTATCAAACTCTATGATTGCCGAACTTAATTCATACGGTCTTAAAAAGCCATTAACCATAATTCGCAATGGTAATGACCAAAAACAAATACAAGAAATTGTTAAAGTGCCAAACGAAAAGTTTACTCTTTTATACGTGGGCATGATTATAAGTTATAAAAACTTAGGTTTTTCTTTAAATGTTCTAAAAGAACTTCAACAAATTAATAATGAGTTTGTGTTTTATATGGTTGGCCGTGGCTTGCACGAGCGCAAGTATAAAAAACTTATAAAGAAATTTGGTTTGCAAAATAACGTTATAATGACTGGGGCTATCACGGATAGAAACAAACTGAAAGAAATTTATAATTCGGCAGACCTATTGCTCTTTACAAGTATTTTTGATAATGATAGTTTGGTTTTGATAGAAGCGGCAGAAAGTGGAATTCCTGCAATAGTTTTAGAAGGCACGGGTTCTGCAGAAAGATTTGTTGATGGAGAGACTGGCTTTACTGCAAGTTCAGATAAAAAAGAATTTGCGCAAAAAATTGCTGACCTTATGCAAAATAAAGAATTGCTTGAAAGTGTTGGTAAAAGGGCGCTTGAGATTTGTATTACTTGGGATACTATTGTAAAAGAGTATGAAGAAGTTTACCAAAGGGCAGTGCAACTTAAAAAGTAAAATTAAATAAAAATAAAGGTATGTACGGTTAGGTACATACCTTTTTAAGTTGTTAAAAATTTATTCTGTTATAACTTCAACAAAGATTTTTGCACTTTCTTCTGGCGAAATTTTTACAGTTGCAGGAAAAGTACCAGCATTTTTTATTGTAGAAGAAAGAATAATCTTTTTCTTATCAATATCAAAGCCTAGTGCTAAAAGTTTATCAGACACTTCTTTGTTTGTCACGCTGCCAAAGAACTTGCCATTAGCCCCTGTTTTAACCTTGATTTCAACCTTAATGCCATCAAGTTTTTCTCTTAACTCTTTGTTGGCTTTAAGTGTTTCTTGCCTATGAAAAGCTTGTGCTTCTTTTTGCTGTTTATTTTCGTTTAAGGCTTGTGCATCGGCAGGTTTAGCAAGCCCCTTTTTGATTAAAAAGTTTTGAGCAAACCCGTCCTTTGCCTCTATAATATCTCCAGCCTTGCCAGAGCCTTTAACGTCTTTTAATAAAACTACTTTCATAATAATAATCCTTTTGCTGTTTTTATAATATTTTAACCACAAAACCAAAAAATGTCAATGCCTTATGGTATAGTTTTTAATAATTTACCCATAATAATTTTACAAGGAGCGAAAATATGTATAAGAATAATAATATTAAATGCGACGTAAAAAACTGCAGACACAACGCAGAGGGCTGTTGGTGTGAACTTCAATCAATTAGGGTTGGTTGCTGTGAAGGCTGTGGCGAAAAGGGAACGTGTTGCGAAAGTTTTTGTGAAGTTGAATAATAAACTTTATAATATTTCGCTAAATTAAGAAGGTTGCAAATTTCTTTGCAACCTTCTTTTTTTCATATATTATTCGGAATCAACACTATTTATAGGCTTTAAGCCCATAAAAACTCTAAAAATTGAATATTTCCCCCATCACTAACTACATTTTAACACAAATTCGGCATTTGTCAATAGGGTTTTTAATTTTTTTTATTAAAAATGATAAAAAACTTCAAAAAATAACCGTTTTTATGCACGAAAATTGTGATTTTGCAATTAAATGTAAACCCAAAAGCAGTTGACAAAATTTGATATATACATTATAATATAAAGGTTAAAAATAAAAGTGGGTTTTTGCCACAATTTTTTAAAAAATCAAAATTTATAAATGGGAACATTTAACGGAGGGCATTAAAATGGCAGACGAAGTAATATTAACAAAAGAAGGTAAAGAAGAACTTGAAAAACGCTTGGAATTTTTAAAGGTGACAAAGCGTGCAGAAATCACAGAAAGAATTAAAACAGCAAGAGAATTTGGCGACCTTTCTGAAAACGCAGAATATGATGCTGCTAAAAACGAACAAGCCATGATTGAAGGCGAAATCGTTGAAATAGAAAACAAACTTAAATATGCAGTAATCATTAAAGACGGTGCAAAAAAAGGAGTAGTTTCTCTTGGAAGCAAAGTTGACATTTTAGACAATGATGAAAATGAACTTTTAACTTATGAAATCGTAGGCACAACTGAAGCAGACGTTGAAGCAGGCAGAATTTCAAACGAAAGCCCTATCGGAAACGCGCTTCTTGGCAGAAAAGCTGGCGAAACATTTACTGTTTCTGTACCTGCTGGAACTATTAGCATTACAATTAAGAAAGTTTATTAATATTTTAAGGATATAATTATGGAAGAAATAAGAAATAACGCACTAGATAACGAACAAGAGTTAAGTGAAATATTAAAAATTAGGCGTGAAAAACTTGAGAACTTAAAAAACTCAGGCATGAACCCTTTTGAAAAAGTTAAGTATGATAGAACTGCTTACAGTCAAGACATAAAAGATAATTATGATAGTTATGCAGAAAAGACAGTTGGCATTGCAGGAAGACTCATTTCTAAAAGAGTTATGGGCAAGGCGTCTTTTGCTGTAATTTTAGATGGTAAAGGCACAATTCAGTCATATTTATCTATCAACGATTTGGGCGACGATTATTTGGCTTTTAAAGAATATGATATCGGTGATATTATAGGCATAAAGGGCAGAGTATTTACAACTCGTACAGGTGAAATTTCTATTCACGCAGAAAGCATTGAACTTTTGTCAAAGTCACTTCTTCCTTTACCAGAAAAATTCCACGGCTTAAAAGATGAAGACACTCGTTATCGTCAAAGGGAAGTTGACCTTATTGCAAACCCAGAAGTTAAGAAAACTTTTGTGGCTCGTTCTAAGATTTTAACGGCTATTAGAAGTTATCTTGACGGCGTTGGCTATTTAGAAGTTGACACACCTGTATTGCAACCATTAGAAATCGGTGCGGCAGCAAGACCTTTTAAAACTCACCACAACGCACTTGATATTGATATGTATTTGAGAATAGAAACCGAGCTTTACTTAAAGCGCTTAATAGTAGGTGGCTTTGATAAGGTTTATGAAGTTGGTAGAATTTTTAGAAACGAAGGTATGGACAGGTCTCACAACCCAGAATTTACAACGGTTGAAATGTATCAAGCATACAGCGATTATATTGACATGATGAACCTTATTGAAGATATGTATCGCACAATCACAGAAAAGGTTTGTGGCACAACTGTTATCACATATCAAGGCATTGAAATAGACATGGGCAAAAAGTGGGAAAGACTTACTATGGTAGAAGCCGTTAAAAAGTATGCAGGCGTTGACTATGAGTCTTGGCAAACTGATGCAGATGCTCGTGCAGAAGCAAAGAAAAGGGGCGTAGAAGTTGACGAAGGCGAAAAGGCAACAAAAGGTCACGTTCTTATTGCTTTCTTTGATGCGTTTGTTGAAGAAAACCTTATTCAACCAACAATTATTTACGATTACCCTGTTGAAAACTCTCCACTTGCTAAGCGTAAACCATCAAACCCAGCGTTTACTGAAAGGTTTGAATATTTTATTTATGCAAGAGAAATGGGTAATGCGTTTAGCGAACTTAACGACCCAATAGACCAAAAAGAAAGATTTGTTAAACAAGTTGAAGAAAAGCGTGCTCGTGGTGGCAACGACGCTAAGATAGACGAAGACTTTATAACGGCGTTAGAATACGGACTTCCACCAACAGGTGGCTTAGGCTTTGGCGTTGACAGATTAGTAATGCTACTTACTGATAGCGCTTCTATTAGGGACGTAATCTTGTTCCCAACAATGAAACCTATTAAAAAATAATCTAGGGTAAGTATGGATAATAAACTAACAAAAAAAAGGCTGT
The DNA here is from genome assembly GCA_045651185.1 of Christensenellaceae bacterium. Taxonomy (GTDB): domain Bacteria; phylum Bacillota; class Clostridia; order Christensenellales; family Borkfalkiaceae; genus UBA1259. The sequence continues at coordinate 20,282 of JAZRRZ010000032.1, forward strand.
CAGACCTGCTTTCATACGAATGGATTTTTATGATAATCATGTGTATAGTTTCTATTATTTTTTGGGAACTATTGTATGATTTTGGTGCAGTAAAACTCACGGCAGGTCAAAACTTCAGGTATTACTACGACTATAACATTTTTCCTTCTGACAATGCAGAACTAAGGCGCGAAATTGCCGAAAAAAAGACTTTTAGTTATGACGTTCTTAAGATTAGTTCTGAAGTGTTAAGTGCAGACCATAACGTGCTTAAAGACCGTCTTTCTATTCAAGAAGGCGACGTAATTTTTGCAGATGCTGTGGGCATAGAAGATTATAAAGCGTCACTTGAAAAGGGCGAAACCCCTAAAGAAAAGATAAGAGCATTTTCTATTATCGACACAATTGACTACAAAATTGGCTCAATTGACCTAATGCTTGAAAACGCTAAAAAATATTTAAAGGAAAATACCTTTAATGACGGCGTTGATGAGCAAATTGTATTTGACAGTTATAATCGTGATAACATTAGCGAACAAAAAGTTAGAACATTGTTTTTAAATCGCAACGGCAAAGATAATCGTTTTAGAAGCACAAGCACTATAAATCAAGGTGTTGAGCATGAAATAGAAAGAATTGAAAAACTTTATCAAAACGTTGTGTTTATGCAATCGTTTATCAATAACCCTGAAAATAGTGATGCGCTTATAAGATACACTAAGTTTTCTCAAAGTTATGAATTTACAAAAAACACCCAGCCAAACAGATACGAAGATTGGGTTAAAGTAGAAGCAGAAAACCAAAGAGATAATGACGTTTACGGCATCAACTTAGGAAAGTTAAAGGGTGGGAAAAACATAACCAATTTTATGCAGTATAAGTTTGATGGTGGGTTAACTGACATTGTCATAATGGCGTTTGATTTTACTTCTTATCAACCACATTTACAGTATGAAAGTTTGTCGCTTATATGCACAACCATAAAAATTTGCACAGGCGCAAAATAAGGAAGAAAAATATGTTTATTACATTTGAGGGATGTGAAGGCGTTGGCAAATCTCGCCAAATCCATTTGCTTGAAGAATATTTAAAGCAAAACAATATAAAATATTATTTGACAAGAGAGCCAGGAGGCACAACCGTTTCTGAACAGATTAGAAATGTTATTTTAGATGGAAAAAACGTTTCTATGACCGACGAGTGCGAAGCGCTTTTATATGCTGCTGCAAGAGTTCAACTATTAAAAGAAGTGGTTGCGCCAAAACTTGCTAGTGGTCAACTTGTGCTTTGTGATAGATATATTGATTCTTCTCTTGCATATCAAGGCTATGCAAGGGGCTTAGGCACACAGTTCGTTGAAAAAATTAACGACTATGCTATTAAAAACTTTATGCCTGATTACACAATTTTTCTTAACCTTTCACCAGAACAGGCGTTTAAGAGAAAGGGTGGGGTAGATAAAACAGATAGACTTGAACTTTCTGGCATAGATTTTCATGACAAGGTATATAAAGGCTACCTTGACCTATCTAAAAAGTATAGTGATAGGTTTGTCGTGATTGATGCTAGTGGAGAAATTCGCGAAACTCATCAAAAAATTATTAATGCATTAAAAGATAAGGGCGTTATATGATAGGCTTAAATGCACTTATAAAAAAAACAAACGCATATAAAATTATAGAAGGCGATAAAAAGGCGCATAGGTTATCCCACGCATATTTAATTCTCTCTGCTGATGGTGATATGCTAAAAAGGTATCTAACGGCTTTTGCAAAACTTATATGTTGCAAGCAAGAAGAGCCTTGTGATAATTGTAGGGTTTGCACTCTTATAGAACAAAATGCACACCCAGACGTTTTGTTTTACCCAAGAACTGAGGGTGCTATCGGTGTTGAAGAAGTAAATTCTTTAATAGAAGAAAGTTTTTTAAAACCTATTGAAAGCGATAAAAAGTTGTTCGTTATAGTTGGCGCAGAGCAAATGAATATTTCTAGCCAAAACAAACTTTTAAAAACTTTAGAAGAGCCACCTAAAAACGTTCACATTTTAATGGGTGCAACAAGCGAGTTTGCACTGCTTTCAACAATAAAATCAAGGGTGAAAAAATTAGAAATTCCACCATTTGATAATCAAACTTTAATACAAGCGCTTAAAGACGAGTGCCCTGATTATGAAAAACTTTGTAGGGCAGTTGGTTGCTCTGATGGAACTGTTGGAAAAACGCTTGCGCTCTATGGTGATAGCAGTCTTTTAAGCACTACAGAACTTGTCTTGGACATGCTTGTAAACATGAATTCAAGCAGTGAAGTTTTACAGTATTCAAATCAAATATTGCAATCAAAGATAGACCTTTGTGAGTTTTTATCGGTTTTAGAACTTATGCTTAGAGATATGCTTGTTAAAACACAAGGGCAAAGCGATATTATGTTTAATAAAAGCGTTGCTCAAAGGTTAGAAAAAGCACAAAAATTCAACACGGGTTCTATAATTTATGCACTTGAAAGCATAACTGAAGCGCAAAAGCGCAAAAAGTTTAATATGAATCCAACAATGCTTGTAGAGTGGTTGTTGTTCCAGATTTTGGAGGGAAAATATAAATGGCAAAAATTTTAGGTGTTAAGTTTAAAAACACTGCTAAAACATATTATTTTGCACCACAAGAAGGTGAAGAATATATAGAAAAGTCGGGCGTTATTGTTGAAACGGCAAAAGGTTTAGAATACGGCACGGTTGTGTTCGGGGTAAAAGAAGTTGATGACAAAGAAATTATTCACCCACTTAAACCTGTTGTTAGAAAGGCGACCGAAAAAGACGAAAAAAATATTAGAGAAAATGAAAAGAAAATTCCAGACACTTTGGAATTTGCAAGCAGTAAAATACAAGAACTAAACCTTAAGATGAAACTTATTGGGTGCGAATATGCCTTTGACGGCAAAAAAATTGTATTTTTCTTTACTGCTGATAATAGAATTGACTTTAGAGAACTTGTAAAAGTTTTGGCAGCTAAGTTTCACGTTCGTATTGAACTTAGACAAGTTGGCATAAGAGACGAGACAAAAATTTTAGGTGGTATTGCACCTTGTGGCAGAGAGTGCTGTTGTTCAAACTCGCTATCAGACTTTTGTAAGGTGACCATAAAAATGGCAAAAAATCAAGGCTTGCATCTTAATCCAAGCAAAATAAGCGGACTTTGTGGAAGGCTTATGTGTTGTTTGGAGTATGAAAACGATTATTATGCCGAAGTTTATAAAAAAATGCCTAAACTTGGTGGCACGGTTGGCACGCCTGAAGGCGATGGCGTTGTTATCAGCAACGACATGCTTAAGTTGATTTCTAAGGTTAAAATTACAAAAGGCGACGGAAGTGAAATTTACAAGGATTTCCCTGTCGATAGGCTTAAATTTAATAAAGGAAAACAAAATGTTGAAGAGGACGATTTAGATAAAAACGTTTCGGAAGACATTAAGAAAATTTTAGATTAGTAGTTTACAAATGTAAAAGTTTGTGATACAATATATTAAGACACAAATATTTTTTAGGAGGAATACACTAATGGCTTATAAAATTAGTGACCAATGTATCTCTTGTGGTGCATGTGCTGACACATGTCCTTGCAACGCAATTAGCGAAGGCGAAACACAATACGTTATTGATGCTGACGCTTGCATGAGCTGTGGCGCTTGCGCAGCAGGCTGCCCTGTAGAAGCTATTTCTGAAGAATAAGAAATACTAAAACTAAAAAAAGTTTGGGGTGCGAAATTTTCGCACCTTAAATTTTTATTAAGGGAAAGGAAAACAATGCTTAAAAAAGAACATTTAGGTATAAACGATATTAAGGTTTATCAAGATGACAGCCTTTACACGTTTACGTCAGATTCTGTTTTGCTTGCAAAGTTTGCAAGCGTAAAAAAGGGTGATAACGTTGCAGATTTTTGTGCCGGCAGTGGAATTGTTGGCTTTTATCTTTATGCCTTAAATAGTGAAAAGGTTAACAACCTTACTTTTTTTGAAGTGCAAGAGCCACTTTATCAACTTTGCCAAAAAAGTATAGAAGAAAATGGCTTAACTGAAAAAGCAACGGCAATAAACGTTAAACTTCAAGAGATTGACAAGTGTTATAATGAAAAATTTTCGCTAATAGTTTGCAACCCGCCTTATATGAAAGTTAGTCAAGGTCAAATAAAAAATCAAGAAGGAATCGCTATTTGCACAAGCGAAGTATTATTAAAACTTGATGAACTATGTCTATCAATTTCAAGATGCTTAAAGTTTGGTGGAAGAGTCTCACTTGTGCATAGGGCAGACAGGCTTGTTGATGTAATATATAACTTAAAAAAATGTGGCATTGAACCAAAGCGTTTGCAACTTGTCAGAGCAAAGAACAAAGAGCCATACCTATTCTTGATTGAAGGCGTTAAGGGTGGCAAAAGTGGACTAAAAATATTAAAAGAACTAGAAAATTAAGGAGAAACCATGCTATATTTTGTTGGCACGCCAATAGGCAACTTAAAAGATATATCGTTTAGGGCGATTTCGGTGCTAAAAGAAGTTGACGAAATTGCTTGCGAAGATACTCGCCACTCGCTAGGGCTGCTTAATGCTTACCAAATAAAAAAGCCACTTGTGTCTTATCATAAGTTTAACGAAAAAGAGGCTGGCGAAAAGATTATTGAAAAACTTAAAAGTGGCAAAAATATTGCAGTTATCACAGATGCGGGCATGCCTGTAATATCCGACCCAGGCAACGTTCTTGTTGAAATGCTTGTAGAAAACAACTTAGAGTTTACCGTTGTTCCCGGTGCGTGCGCATTTGTTTCTGCACTGCTTTTAAGCGGGCTTGATAGTTCTAAATTTTGCTTTTTAGGGTTTTTGCCTACAAAAAGCACAGAAAGAAAGGATTTTTTACAAAAGTATAAAAACTTGGATATGACGCTTATCTTTTATTCTGCTCCACACGATATAAAAAAAGATATACAAACTATTTATGAGGTGTTTGGGGATAGAAGGGCAGTTGCAGTAAAAGAAATTACAAAAATGCACGAAAGTGCGCACAGATTTTCCCTTGCAGAAGGGATAGAGGGCGAGCCTAAGGGCGAATTTGTTTTGCTTGTTGAGGGTGGAATTATTGAAAATGAAAACCTAAAGTTAAGCGAGAAAGAGCATATAGAACTTTATATTTCGCAAGGCATGGATAAAAAACAAGCGCTAAAACAGGTGGCAAAAGAGCGTGGCGTTTCTAAATCATCACTTTATAAATACACAGTAGAAGAATAAAAGAAAGAACTAAAAATTATAAAATAAAAAATCAAACAAAAAAGCACTTTGCATTTGCAAAGTGCTTTTGATTTTTAGTTAGCCTTATTTGTTAAGGTTTGCTTTAAGCGAAGCAAGTTGGCTATAAAGCTCATCAGGAACTCTTGTAAGTTCGCCATAGAAACCTTCAATACCTTCAGCTTCAGCCTTCCAGTTTTCTTTATCAACAGTTAAAAGTTCTTTAATTGTGTCAAGATTTACATCTTCTAAACCTTCAATATTGATGTCTTCTGCCTTTGGAACAAAACCGATAGGTGTTTCTTCGGCATCAACTTTACCTTCGCAACGAGCGATAATCCATTCAAGAACACGCATGTTGTCGCCAAAACCAGGCCAAATGAAGTTGCCGTTGTCATCTGTTCTAAACCAGTTAACGTTGAAAATCTTTGGTTGGTTTTTAACCTTTTTGCCCATTTCAATCCAGTGGTTAAAGTAGTCACCCATGTTATAACCAACGAATGGTCTCATAGCCATTGGGTCACGACGAACAACACCTACAGCACCTGTTGCAGCAGCAGTTGTTTCACTTGCCATGATTGAGCCTACGAATACGCCGTTGTTCCAATCTTTTGATTGATATACAAGTGGAGCAGTTTTTGCTCTTCTACCACCGAATACGATTGCTTCTAGTGGAACACCGTCTGGTGCTTCAAACTTATCAGAAATGCAAGGGCAGTTGATTGCTGGAGCAGTGAAACGGCTGTTAGGGTGGGCACCCTTGATAGCCTTGCCATCAGCATCTTTCATATCGCCGTTCCAAGCATTGCCTTTCCAGTCGATAGCGTTCTTAGGAGGGTTCTTGTCTAAGCCTTCCCACCAAACTGTGTTATCATCAAGATTTTGAACAACGTTTGTAAAGATTGTATTTTTCATTGTAGAAAGAAGTGCGTTAGGGTTAGACTTCATGTTAGTTCCAGGTGCAACACCAAAGAAACCATTTTCTGGGTTTACTGCCCAAAGTCTTCCGTCAGCGCCAACTCTAATCCAAGCAATATCGTCACCTACACATTCAATTTCATAACCTTTTTCAAGATATGATTTTGGTGGGATAAGCATTGCAAGGTTTGTTTTACCGCAAGCGCTTGGGAACGCAGCAGCAATATATTTCTTTTCGCCATTTGGTTTTTTGATACCAAGGATAAGCATGTGTTCAGCCATCCAACCTTCGTTTTTACCAAGGAAAGATGCGATTCTAAGAGCAAAACACTTTTTGCCTAAAAGAACGTTGCCACCATAGTTAGAGTTGATAGACATAATTGTGTTTTCTTCTGGGAAGTGCATGATGTATCTCTTTTCTTCAGAGAGTTCTGCATAAGAGTGTAAGCCTTTGATAAAGTCGCCATCGCCTAAAGCGTCAACAACAGCCTTGCCAACTCTTGTCATGATAGCCATGTTTAATACTACGTAAACAGAGTCTGTAAGTTCAATACCGATTTTAGAGAATTTACTGCCAACAGCGCCCATTGAGTAAGGGATAACGTACATTGTTCTGCCTTTCATAACGCCCTTGAACAAATCGTTCATAAGGTTCATTGCTTCTGTTGTTTCCATCCAGTTGTTGATAGGTGATGAGTCTTCTTTTTGTTTAGAACAAATAAAGGTTCTACCTTCTACCCTTGCAACGTCGTTTACTGTTGTACGGTGAAGATAACATCCTGGCAATTTTTCTTGGTTAAGTTTGATAAGAATCTTTTCTTCAACTGCTTGTTGTCTTAATGCTTCAAGTTGTTCTTCGCTTCCATCAATCCAAACGATATTGTCTGGTTGACAAAGTTCTTTTGCTTGATTGATAAAATCAATAACTTTTTTGTTGTTTGTCATAATAGTACTCCTTATGTGTTTTTCGGACTGCTCCGATTTAATTTTTTTCACATCGACATAATAATTGTGGCAACTTAATTTGCAATTAAATAACAGGTTATCCTGCAAAAACCTTAACTTACCACAGTTTATAGTTTATCATAGATTTTGTCAAATGTAAAGATTTTATATTGCATTTTTGTAAATTTTTTACAGCAAATTACAACTTTTATAAAAGTCAATTTTAGTTTTGATAAATTTTAACACATTTTGACAAAGATATAACTTTTTAAACTTTTTTGTTCATATATAATATATGTAAAAAGCAACAAATATTACATAAAAATTTTATTAAAAAAGGAAAGGGTTAAAAGGCATGGATTACATAAAAAAAGTGTTAATGCTTAGGCGCACAGACGCTATTAAATCAAATATAAAACCTTTAAGCGTGCTTGCGCGAATAGAAATTGAAAGTGGCGTGGGAGAGTTTTACATTTCAGCCATAAATTTACCAACCCTAAAAAAAAGTACAAACTATTATGCGCTTGTGGTGGATAGAAAAGGAAAAGAGTTTGAGTTTGATTTAGGGTGTCGCCCCACCTCACACATAAAACCTTTTTACGAACTGCCAAGTGTGGCAGAAGGAGTTGCGATAGGGCTTTATTATATAACAGAACAAATCCCTATCACGCTTGCCTTTGCTAGTCAAGGCGATGGAATTTGTTTGCAAGAATTTAAAAAAATAGTTGCAGATAAATGTCTTTTAAGGTTTAAGCAAAATATAAGACAAGAAGAGCAAGATTTATGCCAAAAAAAGCAATGTGATTGCGCTCAATTAACTCAGCAAATTTTAGACGAAGAAGTGTTGTCTCAGTATAATGACGAGGCTGTTGCAACTGAAAACTATTACGAACTAGATGATGAAATTAAACAAAAACTTATGTCTATAAAGGAAAACGACAGTGAAAATTTATTCTTTGAAAATGAGTTTACTAATAACTCAAACAAAAAAACGGCGCAAAAAGAACGCTATTTCGCTTACGGCACTGAAGATGAAAAGAATGATTGTGAGTGCCAGAAAAATAAAGGCATAACGCAACAAGTTGATTACATACAAGATTTTTGTAGTAAAAAAGAAAATTATTATGACGGCGTAAAAGAAGAACTTGAGCAAATTTTTTATTCATATCCAAGAGAAGAAAGGCTTGAAAAAGTTTTTAGTGAGAGCAAATGGGCAAAGATTTTTTATTCTAAAGACAAATTTTACGTGGTGGGCTTAATTTTTGAAGAACAAAAAGAAAAATATATTTGTTATGGAGTTCCTTCTCGCTATTCAAAAACGCCACCAAAACAACTTGACGGATATTCGTCGTTTATTCCACTTTCTGTGTTCGACATGTTTGGGGAAGGTTATTTTATAATGTTTCAAGATGCAAATACGGGCAAATGCGTACATTTCAACTAACTTATAATATAAAATTGTATTGCAAAGAACAGCAATTTGTGTTAAAATACTTAAAAACAACAAAGGAAAATGCTGATGAAGAAAATTATGTTTGTTTGCCATGGAAATATTTGCCGTTCACCTATGGCTGAGTTTTTGATGAAAGAACTTGTAAAAGAAAGGGGAAAGGGCGAAGAGTATTTTATCCGTTCTTCAGCAACAAGCAGTGAAGAACTTTATAATCCAGTGCATTATGGCACAAGGAAAATACTAAACGCTAAAGGAATAGACTGCTCAAACAAGCGTGCTGAAAAACTTGAAAAAAGCGATTATGATAAATATGATTATTTTATTTGCATGGACGATAGAAACATGAAAAATATGCTTAGAATTTTTGGGCAAGATAGCAAGGGTAAATGCAAAAAGTTGTTAGACTATACCGATAGGTCTAGAGATGTTGCAGACCCTTATTGGACGGGAGATTTTAACCAGACATTGTATGATATTGAAGATGGCATAGTAGGTTTATACGAATTCTTAGAAAGAGAGTAAGCTAAAAAAACAACAATAATAATTATATATTTAAAAACATTGACAAGCATATATCAATGTGCTAAACTAAAATACACAAAAGGCTTTAACTAAGAATAGTTAAAGCCTTTAACATTGCCATAAATTTTGAAGGGTCTATTATGAAAGAACGAGAGCAGAAAAAGACTAATAGAAGCGAGAATTTTATTCCAGACTATGACTATTTATTTGAACAAAATGCCATAGACAAAAAGCCTAAAAGCAAAGGTTTTTTTGGTAAAATTTTATTGATAAACAAAAGGCCGATTATAATATCTTTGCTTATTTATCTTTTGCAGATGCTACCTGTTTGGGTGACGCCTATTTTAACGGCAGATATAATCAATACTGTTGTAAATGCAATTCAGGTAGGAAATGGTGTTCAGCCAGAGTTAATAAAATATATTTTGATTAGGGCTGGCATAATTATAGTTTTATTACTGCTTAACAATCCAACAACTATAGCAAGGTATCGCGTGGTAAGCAAGATGAACAGGCGCACGAGTGCTGGCATTAAAGCATCAGTTGTTAGAAAGTTGCAACACCTTTCTATTACATACCATAAAGATATTCAGTCGGGTAGAATTCAGTCAAAATTTCTTAAAGACACAGAATCTATTGACGCACTATTGTCCAACTTTATGCACGGAGTGTTGCTTTGTATAATAAACATTATAGTAGCAACTTCCATATCGCTATATAAAAACGGGCTTGTTTCATTATTTTTCTTGCTTGTAATACCTTTCAACGTAATATTAACAAGATTTTTTAGAAAGAAATTAAAGCAAAATTATAGAGATTATAGAATGAAAACCGAAGATTTAAGTGCCAAGATGACCACTATGCTTGAAATGCTTCCTGTCACAAAGTCACACGGTTTAGAGCAAACGGAAATTACGCATTTTAATAAAACTATTAAGGCATTAGTAGGCTCTGGGCTTGAAGTTGATAAAAAAACTGCCAACTTTGGCTCTTGGGTATATATTGTAAATGCAGGTTTAGGTGCAATTTGCGTTGTGTTTTGTTGTTTTCTTGCATTAAATGGCGTAATTGGCGTGGGCGATATAATTTTATATCAATCAATGTTTAGTCAAATAAGCAATTCGGTGACCTCGCTTACAAACCTTGTTCCAGCAATAGCGTCTGGAACGGAAGCGCTAAATTCAGTTTCTGAAATTATGAACGAAACAGATATTGAAACAAGCATGGGCAAAAGAAATATCCCAAATATAGAAGGCAACATTATTTTTGACAACGTTTGCTATCGCTATCCAGACGGCGAACAAGACGTTGTTCACAACTTTAACTTAACTGTTAAAAAAGGTGAATGTGTAGCCGTGGTTGGCTCGTCAGGTTCAGGAAAAAGCACGCTTATGAACTTGATAATCGGTTTTATGATGCCAAATAGTGGCAAGATTATTATTGATGATAATTCTATTACCGACCTAAATTTATCAGAATATCGCCACCACATTTCAGTTGTGCCACAAAACAGCATACTTTTTCCAGGTTCTATCAAAGACAATATCACCTATGGTATAGAGGGTTATACTGACGAAGATTTGAATAGGGTTGTTGAAATGGCTAACTTAAACGAATTCTTAAAAGAATTGCCTGATGGAATAAATACCGAAGTAGGTGAGCACGGTGGCAAACTTTCTGGTGGGCAGCGCCAAAGAATTACCATAGCAAGGGCGCTTATAAGAAATCCAAAAATTTTGATATTAGACGAAGCGACAAGTGCTTTAGATAACATTTCAGAGTTCCACGTTCAAAAGGCTATATCTTCTTCAATTAGGGGAAGAACAACCTTTATTGTTGCGCATAGACTTTCAACTATTCGTGATGCTGATAGAATTGTTGTTATGGAGCAGGGCGAAATGGTTGAATGTGGCACGTATACCGAACTTATGGCAAAAAAAGGCAAATTTTATAAACTTAAAGAACTAAACGAGTTGAATTTAAGGTCAGCCGAACGAGGATTGGCATAGAAAGAGCATAATTATCTGGAGAAAAGGATATGAGTTTTATAAGAAAAAACTTTCTAGCAATGCTTATATTTTTCACTGCAACGCTAGCGCTTGTCTTAGTGCACGTTCTTCCGGGAGCATACGGAGGGGTAGGTAAAGAAAAGTATTACATAAAAACTTTAGATTTTATATTCGGTGGTGCAACCGTGCAAGTCTATACTGAAGATATTTCTGCAAGTATAGTCTTAAAAGGCGGTGTGTCAATTTTTGGTGTGCTTTCTATTGCTTCGCTACTTCTTGGCGTTGCCTTAGCAATAGCGTCTTTTTATAATAGAACTGCAAGATTAGAGTATTATGGCGCTGTGCTAATAGTCGTTTCAGGGATAAGTATGCTTTTGCTTTTTAATATGGGCACGTTAGTGACTGTTGATAAAAGAATAATTGATTATAGGTCGTTTATTTTTTCTCATGGTTTTAACTTAAGCATAGGTGCAATCGTTTATGGCATTACAACAATAGTCATTGGTATTATAGGAATTATTATTGAAGAAAATAATTTAATCAGATAAGAAAAAGCGAGAGAAAATTTCTCTCGCTTTTTTAATTTTAAAAATTTTTTAATCTTTTATAAATTCTACAACGTCTTCTATTTTGCAATCTAAAAAAGAACAAATTCTATCAAGTGTTTTCATTTCAATATTTTGGTTAGCCCTTAATCTACGCACGGTTTTGCTATCTATGCCACATTCTTCTCTAAGCCTATAAGTAGAAACGCCTTTTTTATCCATTGTAATAAATAATCTATCAAACTTAAACATTTTATCCCCCTATGAGTTGACATTTTATATTATGGGGGTTATAATCTTTTTTATTAAGGGGATATAACCCCCAATTTAATAAAAAGAGGAATTATTTATGGAGTTATGGAGAGAATTGTTGATAAGTGGTTTGCAAAATGAAAGTTATAAGTTAGATTGTGTAAATGATAAAACGTTAAAAGAGATAGTAAACTGTAGGTGTTATAAAGTCTTGCAACAAATAAAACAAGTGATTGAAGATGAAAAATTACTAGACAAAGAGTGTTTTATAAAAATAGAAGAATTGTTAGGTTGTCTAGAAAAAAATGGTATATTTTGTGATAGGCATGATTTTGGCTAAAGATTAACCTAGGAAATCTTTTTAAGAATTTTAAAACAAAAAAGTCGGACTTTATTCAGGTTTGTTTTGCTTATTTGAAACACTTGAATTGTGCTGTTTTTTTTGATATAATCAAATTATCCTTAAATAAGAATTGGGCGAGGTGGTTAGAATGAAAGAAGAATGCTTAATCTGCAAAGCACCCTTAGAATATCTTGAAAAAGATGAGATGATGGAGTGTGAACTTTGTCATAAAAAGCAAAATAGCAAAACAAGGTGCATAAATGGTCATTTCGTTTGCGATGAGTGTCATGCGAGTCGACTTGATGAAATGGTTAGCATATGTTTAAGCAGTAAGTCTAAAGACCCTATCCAAATTTTAGAAGAAATAATGTCTATCCCAGCCTGCCATATGCATGGCCCAGAACATCATGCAATGGTTGGCTTTGCACTTTTAACGACTTATAAAAATGCAGGAGGGGATATAGACTTAAAATCTGCACTATATGAAATGCAAAAAAGGGCAAAGCAAGTTCCAGGTGGTGCTTGTGGATTTTGGGGTGCTTGTGGTGCAGGGGTTAGCACGGGTATGTATGTTTCTATTGCGTTAAAAGCAACGCCATTAGCAAAAGAGGCTTGGGGGCTTGCTAATCAAATGACGGCAAGAGCCTTGGATAAAATAGGTAAAAATGGTGGTCCACGCTGTTGCAAGAGAGATTCCTATCTTGCTATTATGGAAGCTATTAAATTTACAAGTGAGAATTTAGCCATCAATATGGAAAATAGTCAAGCAACTTGCTCTCGTTCTCATATGAATAATCAGTGCATACAAGAAAGGTGCCTATTTTATAAAAAAGATAAGAAAAAGGTGGCGTTTATTTGTGTTCATAACTCATGCCGTAGTCAAATTGCAGAAGCGCTAGGAAAACGTTTGGCATCAGACACATTTGATTTCTATTCTGCTGGAACTAAGATAAAGAGCCAAATCAATCAAGATGCAGTTAGAATTATGAAAGAACGATATGGCATTGATATGGAAAAAACACAATATTCAAAGTTGATTGCAGATATTCCTAGCCCTGATATAGTAATTTCAATGGGTTGCAATGTGGAATGTCCTTTTGTGGCAAAGCCATTTGATGATAATTGGGGGTTAGAAGACCCTACCGGTAAATCCGATGAAGAATTTAAGATAATAATTAAAAAAATAGAAGAAAATATCTTAAAACTTAAAGATAAATACAAATAAAACTAAAAAAGGCTAACAATTCGTTAGCCTTTTTACTTTTTAGTTAAATTTATTTAACAAGTTCGCTTACTGTGCTTACAACGTTATCAACTGTAAAGCCGTATTTAGCAAACAACTTGCCAGCAGGAGCAGATTCACCAAATGTTTCCATACCGATAATCTTACCATCCATGCCAACGTATTTATACCAACACATAGGTGAGCCTGCTTCAATAGCAACTCTCTTTCTAACTGCGTTAGGTAATACGCTTTCTTTATATTTTTCGCTTTGTTTTTCAAATACTTCAACGCAAGGCATTGAAACAACTCTAACGTCAATTCCTTGTTCAGCAAGAACTTTCTTAGCAGATACTACAAGGTTAACTTCGCTACCTGTTGCGATTAAAATAGCATCTGGAACTTTCTTTGTGCTGTCGCAAAGGATATAGCCACCCTTGAACGCTTTGTCACCTGTGCCTTCAAGCATAGGTAATGTTTGACGAGATACTACGATACAAGATGGTTCTTTGCCTGTAAGTGCATCAATCCAACTTGCAGTTGTTTCTCTACCATCTGCTGGGCGATAAACTTTCATGTTAGGCATTGCTCTTAATCCTGCAAGGTGTTCAATAGGTTGGTGTGTAGGTCCATCTTCGCCAACACCGATAGAGTCGTGTGACAAGATGTAAATTACAGGGAGTTCCATAAGTGCTGACATACGCATAGCGTTTTTCATGTAGTCAGAGAAAACAGCAAATGTTGCACAGTAAGGAATTAAGCCACCGTGTAAGTACATACCGTTTACGATTGCTGACATTGCGTGTTCACGAATACCAAAGTGCATATTTGAACCAGTTTTGTCATTTGGTAAGTAATCGCCACGGCCTTTCATTGTTGATTTGTTTGCAGGGCCTAAGTCTGCAGAACCACCGATTAAACTTGGGATATATTTAGCAAGTTTATTTAAAACTGTGTTGCTGTATCCTCTTGAAGCATCATCTTTTTCAAATTGCCAGAGTTCTTCAATAGCCTTTAAGTCAGGAAGTTCTTTCTTCTTCCAAGCAATATATTCTTTAGCGAGTTCTGGATATTGTTCGCTATATGCTTTGAACATTGCTTTCCAAGCCCTTTGTGCTTTGCGACCTTTAGCAGCAAATTTCTTGCAGTGTGCAAATACTTCTTCAGGAACTTCAAATGGTGCAGAAGTCCAGCCGAGATTTTGTTTTAATGTAGCAACGCCTTCTTCGCCGAGAGGAGCGCCGTGGCAACTTGCTTTGCCAACGAGATGTGAACCATAACCAATTTGTGATTTAATGATGATAAGTGATGGTTTTTCTTTTTCAGCCTTAGCCTTTTTAATAGCACGGTTTAATGCGCTTAAATCGTTAGCGTCTTTAACGTTGATAACTTGCCAGCCCATTGCTTCGTGACGTTTGCCAACGTCTTCAGTAAATGTAATATCTGTGTTGCCTTCAATAGTAATGTCGTTATCATCATATAAAACGATAAGTTTGCCAAGTTTAAGTGAACCAGCAAGAGAAGCCGCTTCGTTTTCTATACCTTCTTGCATACAGCCATCGCCACAAAGAGCAATAGTGTAGTGGTCAACGATAGGGAAACCTTCTTTGTTAAATTTAGTTGCAAGGTAATCTTCAGCAATAGCCATACCAACAGCGTTTGCAATACCTTGACCGAGTGGACCTGTGCTTGTTTCAACGCCAGGGCATACGCCATATTCTGGGTGACCTGCTGTTTTAGAGCCAAGTTGACGGAAATTCATAATATCTTCTTTTGTTAAGCCAAAGCCGAAAAGATAATAAAGAGCATAGTCAAGCATAGAGCCGTGACCAGCAGAGAGAATAAATCTATCTCTATTGTCAAAAGCAGTATCTTTTGGGTTAAAAGTCATGTTAGTAAATGCCGCATAGCCGATAGGTGCAGCGCCGAGTGGTAAGCCTGGGTGACCAGAGTTAGCCTTTTGGATTGCCTCTGCTGAAAGCACTCTTATCGCATTTACGGTAAGTTGTTTTACGTCTTGCATAATAAATCCTCCTAAAAACGATAGACTATTTTTTGTCCGAATTTATGTAATTGGACAGCCTAATCATATTACGGAATATATTATAACTTAATTTCAATTGTTTTTCAAGCCTTTTTCCATATTATTAAAGAAAAAAACTTGATAAATTTTGTAATTGTTGTTATAATTAAATATACTATAATGGAAAAATATTGCACGGAGATATATTATGAGCGAAAAACAATTCGTTAAGCAAATTGCAGACATCAATGAAAATTTTGCACAATGGTACACAGACGTTGTTTTAAAAACTGAACTCGTCGATTACGGTCCTGTTAAGGGAACTATGGTTATTCGTCCTTACGGCTATGCTATTTGGGAAAATATCCAAAAGGATATGGATAGAAGATTTAAAGAGGCAGGCTCTAAAAATGCTTACTTCCCACTTCTTATTCCTATGAGTTATTTTACTAAAGAAGCAGAACACGTTGAAGGCTTTGCACCAGAAGTGGCTGTTGTCACTCACGCAGGTGGCGCTAAACTTGAAGAACCACTTGCAATTCGCCCTACTAGTGAAACTGTTATTGGAACTATGTATGCAAAATGGATTCAATCTTATAGAGATTTGCCAGTGATTATGAATCAGTGGTGCAACGTTATGCGTTGGGAAAAAACAACTCGTCCTTTCCTTCGTACGAGCGAATTTTTGTGGCAAGAAGGTCACACCGTGCACGCAACTGAAGAAGAAGCAATGGAAGAAACTTTGAAAATGCTTGAAGTTTATAAAGATTTTATGGAACAAACCCTTGCGCTTCCTGTGTTTACAGGCAGAAAAACAGATAAAGAAAAGTTTGCTGGCGCAAACGCTACTTTCGGCTTAGAAGCAATGATGCTTGACGGCAAGTCTTTACAATCAGGAACAAGCCACTACTTAGGTCAAAATTTTGCAAAGGCGTTTGACATTAAATTCTTAGATAAAGACGGCAAAGAAAAGCACGGATACACAACTTCTTGGGGAACTTCAACCCGTATGATTGGTGCTGTTATTATGGCACACGGCGACCAAAGGGGACTTGTTCTTCCACCAAAGGTTGCGCCTATCCAAGTTATTATCGTTCCTATTGCTACTCATAAGGGTGGCGTTATTGAAAAGGCAAAAGAACTTGAAAGCGCTTTAGTTAAGGCTGGTATTAGAGCCGAAGTTGACACTCGTGATATGAGCCCAGGTTGGAAGTTTAACGAATGGGAAATGAAGGGCGTTCCACTTCGTATAGAAATCGGCCCAAGAGATATTGAAAACAATCAAGTTATGGTTGCAAGGCGTGATAACTTTGAAAAACAAGCAATGTCGATTGATAGTTTAGGCGAAGAAATCGTAAAACTTTTAGACGTTGTTCAAAAAGATTTATTTATTAAGTCAAAAGCAAATAGAGATAAAAGAGTTGTTGAAGCAGATAGTTTAGACGGTATTTTGGCTGGCGTTGAAAACAAGAACTTTGTAAAAGCAGGCTGGTGTGGATGCAGAGAGTGTGAAGACAAGGTTAAAGAATACGCTTCTGCAACGGCAAGAGTTATGTGTGATGAAGAAGGCGTGCCAGAAACTTGTGCAATTTGTGGCAAAAAGGCAGAGCATAAAGTTATTTTCGCTCGCGCATATTAAAAATTGAACAAAAGTATAATAATAGAAATATAGCTTTTGAAAATACAAATTCTATATGAGGAGATTTTAATGACAAATACATTTAGTGCTGTTGTTGATACGGGAAATTCAAATTTCATTACTATTCAAACTTGGCAAATTTGGTCAATAATAGGGGTGGCTTTTGCCATTTATCTAGGACTATATTTGTTGCGTTCTATAGGCTTATATATGCTTGCAAAAAGACAAGGGATAAAAAAGGCTTTTCTTGCTTGGATTCCTTGCGTATGGTTATTTGTTGTATGCAAGTTAATAGGCAATTCTAGATTTTTTAATCAACCTGTTCAAAATCTTGCACTAGTTATGTGTATTTTCTTTTCTATTGCTGAAGTTTTAACATTTATTTATAATTTCTTGCTTTATTTCCCTCTATTAGAATACGCAGTGATTAGGGGTGAAACTCTTTATATCGGCAATAGTTATGAAGTGGGCAGTTCGCTTGTTCCTTATTTGAATATTAGTGGTGGAATTGGAATTTATGTTGAAAAAACCATATATCCTTTCGGCATGTCAGTAAAAACTTTAAGCAACGTTATAACTATTATCAACTATATTTCACCAATATTTGATATAGCAAGTATATTTATTACAGTTTCCGTTTATTTTGCGCTCTTTAGAAAGTTCTGGCCACAACATTATATGCTTGTATCATTGCTTTCAATATTCTTTGGAGTATGTTTCCCTATTTTCGTGTTCGTAATAAGGAAAAAGCAACCTATTGATTATAATCAATATTTGCGTTCAAGATACGGCGCATATTCTAACCCTTATGGCAATCCTTATCAAAATCCATACCATGGTGGTTATAACGGCAATCCATACGGTGCTCAAGGTGGATATAGTGCTCCTCAAGAACCAGATTCTCCTTTTGAAGATTTTGAAGACGCGAAAAATAAAAAACCAAAAGAACCTTTTGAAGAGTTTGACGATAAAAAATCAACAAAACAAAAAGACCCTTTTGATGAATTTGATAATTAAAATTTGACAATTGGGCTAACAAAAATAATAAAAAATAACGCACTAAAAAGTGCAAAAGAAAACAGGTAAATTATGACCTTAGATACAATTTCTGCAATATCAACACCACTTATAGCAAGTGGTGTTGCAGTTATAAGAATAAGTGGCAAAAAGTCACTTGAAATTGCAAGCAAGATGTTTAAGCCTATTGGCAAAACAGGGGTGATGGACTTTATGCCAAACAAAATGTATGTGGGCGAAATTCAGGCTGATGGTTTTTTTGACCACGGCCTTTGTGTGTTTTTTAAAGCACCTAAGAGTTTTACGGGTGAAGACGTGGTGGAATTTCACTCACACGGTGGCATTGCAATTTCAAAAGGCATTTTAAGAAAGGTTTTATCGTTAGGTGCAAGGCTTGCAAATAACGGCGAGTTTACAAAGCGTGCATTTATCAACGGCAAACTTTCGCTTTCTTCTGCAGAAGGACTTATTGATATGATAAATAGTGAAAGTGAAAGTGGGGTTAAGGCAGGCTACTATCTTTATAGAGAAAAACTAACAGACCAAGTAAACAACCTTCAGGATATTGTTTTAGATGCTTTAAGTGAAATTGATGCTGACGTGGACTTTCCTGAAGAAGATTTAGAAATTACGTCAACAAGAAATGTAAAAAGTGCTCTTGAAAAAGTTATAGAAAAAATTGAGCAGTTAAGGGGCACGTATAGAACGGGCAGGTCGTTAAAAAATGGCGTTAGGGTGGCTATTGTTGGAAAACCAAACACAGGCAAAAGTTCACTTCTAAATGCACTTTTAAGTTATGACAAGGCTATCGTTTCGGATATCGCAGGCACAACCCGTGATATAGTTGAAGGCACGATTGATATTGAGGGTGTTAGGTTTAATTTTTCTGACACGGCAGGAATTAGAGAAAGCGAAGATAAAGTTGAAAACTTGGGCGTAGAATTATCTAAGCGCATCTTAAAAGAAAGCGACATTATCTTGTTCGTTGTCGACGGAGCGTCTGTTGATAGTGACGACCTTAAAATCTATGATTTTATAAAAGGTCAAAACGTTATAGTTGCGCAAAACAAATACGATAAATGCGACAAAAAGTGTGATTTTGCTGATATTTGCATTTCAGCGCTTAAAAAACAAAACTTAACTGAACTAAAAGAACTTTTATATCAAAAAACCATTGGTAGTGGCATAGATTTAAATGGAGACTTCTTGTGCGAAGAAAGGCATTACGAGGCTTTAACTAGGGCAGCCGATAAATTAACGCAAGCACTAAACAACATTGACCTTGTGCCACTTGATATATTATCTATAGACATTAAAGACGGTTGGGATGCTCTCGGTGAAATTTCTGGCAAAACGGCAACCGAAGATATTATAAACAATATATTTTCTAAATTTTGCGTGGGCAAATAGGGGGAAGAAATGGTAAACCTAGAACTTTACAGGGTGTTTTACGTGGTTGCTAAGTGTGGCAGTTTGACAAAAGCGGCTGAAGAACTTTTTATTTCTCAGCCAGCCGTTTCTCAAGCCATCAAACAACTTGAAACCCAACTTGGTGGAAAACTTTTTAACAGAACGCACAAGGGTATGGAATTAACCGAAACGGGTGGAAAACAAATTTTTGCTACAGTTGAAAAGGCACTTAAACTTTTTGAAGAGGCTGAAAGCAAATACGTTGAACTCAAAGATACGGCAACGGGCATTGTTAGAATTTGTGCGTCAGACACTGTTAGCACGCACTTTTTGCTTCCATACATAAAAGAATATCATCAAAAATATCCAAACGTTAACTTAGTTTTGCAAAACTGCACTTCAAGCGAAACAATAGAACTATTAAAAGGTGGCAAGGGCGATATAGGCTTTGTAAATCTTCCTATTGACGACACGGAAATAAATCTTTCTAATACGGTTATGCAACTGCACGATACTTTTGTGTGCAGTGATAAGTTCAAAGAACTAACAAACGTGGTGGTTGACCTTAAAAGATTGCAAGATTATCCACTTTTAATGTTAGAACTTTCTACTGCAACAAGGCAAGCCATTGTAAGTTTTGCGCACTCACAAGGCATACACTTGCACCCGGAAATTGAACTTGCAAGTTTAGAACTTATGTGCATGCTTGCAAAAAACGGAATAGGCATTGCTTGTATTCCAAGAGAGTTTGTTTTGCATGAATTAAATGAAGAAAAGAGTTTAATAGAGATTAAAACTAACCCAACTCTTCCAACAAGGGCGATAGGTTTGGCTCTGCCAAAAGATAAAAACTTAACCTTTGCCGTTAAAGAGTTTATCAAACTTTTATCAAAATAAAGAGAGGAATAATATGGAAATTTGGCAAGCGATAGTTCTTGGTTTTGTTCAAGGTATTGCAGAGTTTTTACCTATTTCATCAAGTGGACACTTAATTTTATTATCTAACTGGTTTGGCATTGAAGATAACGTTATCTTTTATAGCGTTATGCTACATTTAGGCACGCTTATTCCGGTTATAATAGTTTTGTGGAATCAAATTTTAGACGTGTTTAAAAAGCCTTTCAAGTTGTTTGGCTGTTTGGTTTTGGCAACCATACCTGCTGGAATATTAGGAATAATTTTCTCAAAGGTGATTGACCTTGACCTATTGTTTGCACAAAACATTTGGCTACTTTCAATTCCTTTCTTGTTTACGGCAGGGGAAATGGTGTTTTCTGAAATAAGAGCAAAAAAACACCAAATGTCAAATGAAATAAATGCAAAAACTGCGTTTATAATGGGCTGTGGTCAGGCGGTTGGCGTTTTTCCTGGAATATCAAGAAGTGGTTCAACCTTAACTGCAGGTAATCTAGCAAATGTTGACAAAACACATAACGCAAACTTTACTTTTTTAATGAGTATTCCAATTATTTTGGCAGCTGTGTTTTTAGAAGGGCTTGAATTCGTGCAAAGTGGCAGTGCAATCGGCATAGATTTTGTTCCACTTGCGCTTGGCGTTTTAACGGCAATGATTTCTGGATACATAGCAATCAAGTTTATGATAAAGATTATAAAAAAAGCAAACTACAAATGGTTTAGCCTTTATTTAGTTTTAATAAGCATGGCAAATCTAATAGTGTATTTTATATAAGAGTAAAAAATTAAAAAAAGCCACCAAAACTTGGTGGCTTTTAAGTTTGTTGTTAAATAAAACTATAAAACTGCAATGGCAATTGTGCAATAAATTATAAGAGATAAGGCATCTACTATCGTTGTCATAAGTGGGCTTGCAACAACTGCTGGGTCAAGTTTAATCTTTTTTGCAAAAAGTGGAAGTATTGAGCCAACGAATTTTGCCATAATTAAACTTGCCATACAAACAATTGATATTACCGACGCTCTCATCATTGATATGTCGTTATAAAGTCTATCAATAAGCATAATCTTTGCAAAACAAACAAGGCCAATGGTTATTCCAATTACGATAGCGGCAAGCAGTTCTTTCATTATAACCTTAAATATATCTTTAAACTCAACGTCGTGAACGGCAATTGCCCTTATAATAGTCACCGAAGTTTGCCCACCGGCATTACCAGCCGTGCCCATAAGCATAGGCACAAAAGCATACATAATTGCATCTAAACTGCTTTCATAATTAGATAAAATTATACTTGTAAAAGTAGATGTTATTAGAAGTAGTATAAGCCAAGGCGCTCTCGCTTTCCAAATGCTAAAAATAGACTGCTTTAAATATGGCTTTTCATTTGGCAAAACGGCAGCGATTTTTTGCATATCTTCAGTTGCTTCTTCTTGAATAACGTCAACGGCATCGTCAACCGTGATAATGCCAACTAAACAGCCTTCTTTATCTGTTACAGGTAGGGCTAGTTTATCGTATTTAGAAAACATAAGTGCAACTTGTTCTTTATCGTCAAGAGTATTAACTACAACGGCGTTAGAATCCATAATATCAGCAATGATTACACTCTTATCTGCAAGAAGCATATCTTTAACCGAAACAGCACCAAGTAAACGTTTTTTTCTATCAACAACGTAGCAGGTGTAAATAGTTTCCTTTGTTATACCCGTTCTTCTAATTTTATCAAAAGCAGATTCAATGGTGGTTGAAGGGGAAAAGGATATAAACTCGGTGGTCATGATAGAGCCGGCTGAGTCTTCTGGATATTCTAACAGTTCGTTTATTTGTTTTCTATCTTCTGGGGTTGTGTTTTTCAAAATTCTTTTAACGACGTTGGCAGGCATTTCTTCAATAATATCTACCGTGTCATCAAGAAACATGTCGTTAATAACTTCTTTAAGTTCTTTATCTGAAAAGGCTTTGATTAGTCTGTGTTGAACGTCAAAGTCAAATTCAACAAACACGTCGCTTGCAAGTTCTTTAGGGAGAAGTCTAAAAAACATTAACTGTTCTTTTTCATCAAGGTTATTTTCCAAAAAGAGTGCTATATCAACAGGTTCCATGTCAAGAAGAAGAATTCTTAAATCGGCAAACTTTCTCGTTTCAAAGCAAAACGATAGCCTTTCATAAAGAATTTGCATTTGTTCGGTCATAACCTTGCCTCCTTTTTTTGTAATAAAAAATCTGCCATTGGATAAGGTAGATTTTTCTAAAAACACTAATTAAAATCTAATAAAATTAGTCTTTGTTATCTATCTTAGTGTCATATAAAATTTGTGCATTTTGCTCTCTTAAAGCATGCACGAACTTATCGTAATTATCTTTGGATATAACAATAACGCTATAACTTTGCTCTTTTAGATATATGACGAGTTTATCACTTTTTTTAAAATGTGTGATACAAACAATATCATTAATATTTATTTTAGAGCGAATAAAACCAAAAAATATATATAAATAACCCTTTTTAATAACATATCTGCCATAAAACAAAAGGCTGATTGAAAAAATAGCAAGCCCAAAAGTCACCACGGCAAGAACTGAATAAGAAACAACCTTAAAAGAATTCGGCAATTTTTGTTCGGTTAAATTAATAATGTTCAAGCCAAAGCCTAAAATACACATAATTAGTATTATGCTTATCAAAATCCAGACTATAGGTGAATATTGAAATCTAAATTTTTTCATAATTATTTTTCCCTTTAACGTATTGTAGCATAATAAATAATAAAAATCAATAGCCAAATAAATTTTTGGCAGAGATTTATTTAACTTTGCTTGCAAATTCTCCATTAATATTATATAATATTTTTTGTTAAAAATACTTTAGGCAAAAGGAAGATACAAAATGATTAAACTTATTAATAAAGGCGTTTATTATAATAACGGCAAACTTGTAAGGGCAAAAGGCGTTGACGTGAATGCTAAAAAAGGCAGTATGGCTTATAAAATTTTGGAATCACACAACAAAAGCGACAACATAAACAAGTTAAATATTAAGTTTGATGAAATTACGTCACACGACATTACATACGTTGGCATAATTCAAACGGCAAAGGCATCGGGCTTAGAAAAATTTCCAATCCCATACACTTTAACAAACTGTCACAACTCACTTTGTGCTGTTGGTGGAACAATAAACGAAGATGACCACGTGTTTGGGCTTTCTGCTGCAAAAAAATATGGTGGAGCATTCGTGCCACCACACCTTGCAGTTATCCATCAATATATGAGAGAAATGCGTGCTTTTTGTGGCGCAATGATTTTAGGTTCTGACTCTCATACAAGATACGGTGCACTTGGTACACTTGCTGTTGGTGAGGGTGGACCTGAACTTGTTAAACAACTTTTAAACAGAACTTACGACTTAGATATGCCTGAAATTATTGCTGTAAACTTAAAAGGCAGACTAAGAAAGGGCGTTGGCCCACACGACGTGGCGCTTGCTTTAGTTAAGGCAACATTTAAATCAGGCTTTGTCAAGAACAAGATTTTAGAGTTTGTTGGAAACGGCATAAAAACACTTTCTATGGACTTTAGAAATGGCATTGACGTTATGACAACAGAAACAACTTGCCTTTCTTCAATTTGGCAAACAGATAAGAAAACTCAAGAATACTATATTGAACACGGCAGACCAGAAGCGTATAAAGAGATGCAACCTGAAGAAGGCGCGTATTACGATAAAGGTATTGTAATTGATTTGTCAAAGGTAGAGCCAATGATTGCCCTTCCTTTCCACCCATCAAACGCATACACTATTCGTGAGTTTTTGTCTCGCCCATATGAACTACTTAAAGAGTGCGAAGAAGCAGGTCAAAAACTTTTACCACAAGGCAAAGGTCAATTTAAACTTGTTGATAAGATTAAAGACGGCAAGGTTTACGTTGAACAAGGCGTTATCGCTGGTTGTGCTGGTGGTATGTATGAAAACATTTCAGAAGCATCTAACATTTTGGGTGACGCTGAAATAAATAACAATGACTTTACTTTAGACGTATATCCATCAAGCCAACCTGTATATAAAGGACTTGTTGACAATGGTTATATTTCTAAACTTATTGAGAACGGTGCAGTTATTAAAACTGCTTTCTGTGGTCCTTGTTTCGGCGCAGGTGACGTTCCACAAAACAACGGCTTATCAATCCGTCACACAACAAGAAACTTTGAAAGTAGAGAAGGAAGTAAGCCTGCAAATGGACAACTTTCTGCGGTTGCGCTTATGGATGCAAGAAGTATTGCAGCAACGGCTAAAAATGGTGGCGCTATTACTTCTGCTATGGATGAAGCATATAAAAATAAGGTTAAAAAATATCGTTTTGATAACAAAATTTATAAAGCAAGAGTATTTAACGCAGTAAATGAAGGCGACGCTAAAAAAGACTTAGTTTACGGACCAAACATTGCAGACTGGCCAAAAATGCAAGCGCTTAAAGATGATTTATTGTTAAAAGTTGTGTCAGTTTTAAATGACCCTGTGACAACAACTGATGAACTTATTCCATCTGGCGAAACTTCATCATATCGTTCTAACCCACTTAAACTTGCTGAGTTTGCGTTATCTAGAAAAGACCCATTGTATGTGGGCAGGGCAAAGGCTGTTAGAGACGGTGAGTTCCCAAGTGAATTAGGTCTTGATGAAAGCAAAACTACTTATGGAAGCGTTGTTTGTTCAATTAAACCAGGTGACGGCTCTGCAAGAGAACAAGCAGCATCTTGCCAAAGAGTTTTGGGTGGCGTTGCTAATATCGCTTATGAATATGCAACAAAGAGATATCGTAGCAACCTTATCAACTGGGGCATGATACCATTTTTGGCAGATAAAAACGACTTTGCTGTTGATGAATATATCTTGATTAAAGACGTTAAAAAAGGCGTTGAAAGTGGCAAAAAAGAATTTAAGGCAGTTATCCTTGGCGAAAACAAGAGAGAAATTACTCTTAAATTAGACCCTTTAACTGATGCTGAAAAGCAAATTATCTTAAAAGGCTGTTTAATCAATTATTATAGAGGTTAATTAATAAAAGAATTAATACAAAAACCTTAAAAGGCAACGAAAAAATCGTTGCCTTTTATTATTTTAAACTTGTCCTTTTTGGTGTTATCTTTCTAAATTCACATAAAAACGCATAAGTATATATATGGCATTTATAAAGGGGGAATTATGAGTTTTATAGATAATATAAAAGATTGTTTTTGCCAAAACGAACTTCCTGCAAACTATTCTTTTAGGGCTGTTTTATTTGGCGAAAGCGCAGGGTATTTTGAAAACATAAAAAGCATTGTCAGTTATGAAAAAGAGCAGGTTGTTTTAGCGCTTAAAAACGGTGGCATTAAGGTTAGTGGTAAAGATTTATATATTAAAAAATATTGTGTAGGAGATGTGGTAATTTGCGGAAAGATACTAAGCGTGGAAAGAATTTTATAGGCGTAAAAAACACCTATTTAGTGCAAGGGTTAAACCTTGATAGGTTTTTGCTTATAGCAAAAAATAAAGGAATAACTCTTTATGACATTAAAAAAATTACTAATAAACGGCTGATAGTTAGCGTTTCTATTAAAGAAAGCGAAATTTTTTTTGCAATTGCAAAAGAATTGTGCTATAATATAAAAAAGATTAAAGAAAAAGGCGTGCTTTTACCACTTTTAATGCTTTGGCGAAAGGTGGGCATAGTGATAGGCGCTATCATATTTTGCACGGCTTGTTATGTTTATAACGACTTTATCTATGGCTTTAGTTTTACGGGCAGTGGAAGTGTGTGCGAAAAAGAAGTGCTTGCTTATCTAAACGGCCAAGGCATAAAGACTTTAACAAGATTTTCGGATATAAACATAGAAAGGCTAGAAGACCAAATTTTATCTATAAACCCTCATCTTTCTTTTGTGGGGATAACTAAAAAAGGCAATACCCTGTGTTTTGATTTAGCGCTTGCAAGCCAAAATACAGACACCCTTTCGGGCAACGTTTATTCGTTAAAAAGTGATGTTAGTGGCACTGTTGAAAGAATAAAAGTTTATCGTGGCACTGCCGTGGTAAAAGAAGGCGAAAAAGTAATGAGTGGTGAACTTATTGTTGACGGTTATATGACCATAAAAGAACAAACGGTTAAAATAAACGTTATTGCAACCGTTTCGTTAATAGTTAGCAAGGAGTTTACTTACCTTGATAAAGAGCCGGGCAAACAAGATAAAGCCACGCTTTTAGCAAAGGCAATGATGGAAGATAATGACGTTGTGTCAATTTCTTCAAGTTGCAAGAAAGACAAAGATACATATATTTACACAACAACGATAAACTATAGATATATAATTTATGCAGGATAAAAGGAAAAGATTATGTTAAAAACAAAATCACAAAAAATTGAAGACTGGACAAGTAAGGACATATTTTTAAACATTTTAGTTTATGTTCTAAACATCATCATAATAAGTGGGTTGTTTTTGCTCACCATTTATATGGAAGGTGTTTCGGGTGGAAAAAACAGTTTAGAAAGTTTCTTTAAAAACCTTGCCACGCCTTTTAGATTTCTAACAATGCTTATATTGATATTTGTTGTTATGACTTTGTATTTTTTATATGAAGACAAAAACTTCTTTAGAAATCCAGCAAACTCTGAAATGATGTTTTTGATTATAGAAATATCTATAATTGCATGTTTTGCAAGTGGCAATTATGTTGACACATATCTTCGTCCACTTGCGCTAGTTGCATTGCTAACATTGTTTTTAACCGACAAACGCAAGGCCTTTTTCATGAACATAATCTTCTGCATACTTATTTTCTTGTTTGACTCTTTTACAGCTAACGTGGAAACGGGAAAATATCCATCACTTATCATGGGCTTTTCATCTGGCGTTATAGCATCATTATGTATGGATAAAGTGTTTTCAAGATTAAAAGTTTTGGCAATGAGTATTTTGGTGGCACTTCCATCACTCATAAGCGTTGCTATAACACTTGTAGAGCACGTTGAATCGGCAGATAACGTTTTAACTGACTTGATTTGCGCAACTGCCTCAGGTCCACTTTCTGTTTCAATATTCATGGTGCTTTTGCCTGTATTTGAAGCAATATTCAAAAAAGTGTCTTGCTTTAAGTTTTCAGAATTAATTGAGCACAACGCAAAACTTGTTAAAAAACTTATTCAACAAGCACCGGGTACGTTTAACCATTCTATAGTTGTTTCTAACATTGCCGAAGCGTGTGCGTTAGCCATTGAAGAAGACGGCTTGCTTGCAAGAACGTGTGCGTATTATCACGATATAGGCAAACTTAGAAGACCAGAGTTTTTTAAAGAAAACCAAGCCGACGGCGAAAACCCACACGACGACTTGACGCCTGAATTATCAGCAAATATTATTAAATCTCACGCTCAAGACGGCTATGACCTTATTATGAAAAACCGTTTACCAAAAGAGATTGCAGATGTTTGTAGAGAACATCACGGAACTCTTCCAATAATGTATTTCTATGGCAAAGCAAAAAAATTTACTGACGGCGACGTTGACCTTGCGCAATATTGTTATGCTGGGCCAAAACCAAGCACAAAGATAGCCGCAATTATTATGATTGCCGATGGTTGCGAAGCAGCGGCAAGAACCCTTCAAGACCGTTCAAGAGAAAACGTTAAAAGGGTGGTCAGACAGATTGTTAACGAAAGAATGCAGTTAGGTCAGTTTGAAGAGTGTGAAATCACGTTGAACGAACTTAACATTATCATCCACACAGTTGTTAACCATTTGACAGGTGTATATCATAGCAGAATAGAATATCCTCAAGTAAGCCTTGACGGTATGGAATTATAAAGGTGTAAATTATGGGCAAAATTAAATTAGAGTGTTTAGATAGAAATCCAAAATTAAAAAAGGTTGCAAAGGCCGTTTATAAAGTTCTCGGTCAAAAATCTTTTTTCAAGGTTGAAATTATTTTTCAAGACGGCGAATACATGCAATATTTAAATAAAACTACTCGTGGAAAGGATAGTATTACCGACGTTTTATCTTATCCAAGTATGGAAGGAATTAGGGGTAAAATCTTAACTCCAAACGAATGCAAAACCGAACTTGAAGGTAAATATATTTTTCTCGGTTCTATAGTGCTTTGTGACCAAAAGATACGTGAGCAAGCAATAGAATATGGACACAGTGAACAAAGGGAAAGAGAATATTTAGTGGTGCACGGACTTTTACACTTGTTTGATTATGATCATATGACAGAAGAAGATAAACTTGAAATGAGAGCAAAAGAAAAGCAAATTATGAGTTTGCTTTATCCACAAGAACAAGAAGAAACCGAACAAGTTAATGAAGACGAGATAGACACACAATTGATAGAAGAAAAGGAATAATAATGAAGAGTGGATTTGTAGCAGTCGTAGGAAGGGCAAACGCAGGAAAAAGCACACTTGTTAATGTGCTTGTGGGCGAAAAAGTTGCAATCGTTTCGCCAAAACCACAAACTACGAGAGATAGAATTTTAGGAGTGCTTACAACAGACGAATATCAAATAGCATTTGTTGACACGCCGGGAATTTATAAGGCCGATAACCTTTTGAATTCGTTTATGCAAAAGCAGACGGCTGATGCCAGCCAAGACGTTGACCTTGTGCTTTTTGTTATAGATGCGCACGAGGGGTTGAGCGATACAGATAGAGCGCTTGTTAAAAAATATTCTAAGCAAAGCGTTCCAACAGTTTTAGTTCTTTCAAAAACCGATATCATGAACGAAAGTTTATTAATATCTGAACTTAAAGAATTATCAAGCGAAGGTTTAGATATCGTGCCCGTTTCGGCAAGAAAAAATAAAAATCTAAAAGAACTTTTAAAAGTTATACTCTCTAAACTTCCTGAAGGCGAAAAAATATTCACCCAAGACATAGTTTCGGATAGGTCTTATAAGTTTATGATTTCCGAGATTATGCGAGAGAAAATTTTATTAAAGTTTGACAAAGAAATTCCACATGGAATTGCAATAATTATAAACAAATTCTTTTTAAGAGAAAACGGCACAACTTACGAAAT
This sequence comes from Christensenellaceae bacterium, assembly GCA_045651185.1. Lineage (GTDB taxonomy): Bacteria > Bacillota > Clostridia > Christensenellales > Borkfalkiaceae > UBA1259. The sequence goes on from JAZRRZ010000032.1 coordinate 49,809, forward strand.
AAATCTTGATATAGTTTGCGAAAAGCCTAACCATAAAGCCATTTTAATAGGAAAGGGTGGAAAGGCGATAAAAGAAGTTTCATCTTTTGCAAGGCAAGATATGGAAAAGTTTTTGGGCAAAAAGGTTTTCTTAACAACTTATATTAAAGTTAAAGAAGATTGGCGAAATAGTGCTGGACTTATGAAGGAATACGGATACGGCGAAGAAAACATGTAGCCAAAACAATAAGTTTATTTGAATAATAGTCATAAATTTCACACATACTATTTGTGGGGGAATTTATGGCAAACAAAAAAAATAAGAAAAAAGACAGTATAGCAGACGTTGCGTGGGAGATGTTTACAAGAACGGGCGTTGCTTCGCATTATCTGTTTTATAAAAAACTTGACAAATAGAGTTTAATATGGAAGAAAAACAAAACGGAATAGTTTTAAGTGGAATAAACTTTTCTGAAAACGATAAGTTGCTAAACATTTTCACCTTGAATAAAGGTGTTGTTTGTGCTAAAATAAAAGGCGTGAAAAAGGCAGGTGCAAAACTAAAATTTGCAGCCGAGCCTTTTTGTTTTGCCGAATTTATTTTTTCTAAAACGGGCGAAAAAAGGACGGTTATCGGCGCTTCGCTTATAGATAGTTTTTATCCTATTAGAGAAAACATACAAAAGTATTTTTGTGCTGCTACTGTCGTGGAATTTATCAAGCGTTTTTACAAAGAAGAAATGGTTGATGAAAAAGAGTTTATGTTTGCAGTTTCTGCCTTAAAAGAAATTGCTTATACCGAAAATTATTTATCGGCGTTAGTTAAGTTTTTAATTTACGCGTTAGACAACTGTGGTTTTGGCTTAAAACTAGATGGGTGTTTTTATTGTGACAACGAGATAACTAAAAGAACCTTTTTTGACTATAGAAACGGTGCTTTTATTTGTGAAAAATGCTTTGATAACGTTGGAAGAGAGATAAATGGCATAACTTTAAACGCATTAATAAATGCAAAAAACTCTACTTTAAGCGACCAGCACCAAGGCACAAAAAAAGCGCTTAAACTTTTGGAGTATTACATAAATAATAGAGCAGAAGAAAATATTAAGTCCTTAAAAGAGTTAAACGGCATTTTAAATTAGTTAAAAAATATATACAAAAACCTTAAATAGTTTATTTGTTGTTAAAAAAACTTTGCATAAGTTTAAAAAATACGAAAATTTATATAAAACAGTTGAAAATTTTTTGCATATGTAGTAAAATAAAAAGGCTGTAAATATAGTAAAATTAAAAAAACAAATACTTTGGAGGATAAATTTAATGAAGTATATTTATTTATTCAGCGAAGGCAACGGACAAATGAGGGAATTACTTGGTGGTAAGGGTGCAAACCTTGCTGAAATGACAAACCTCGGCATGCCTGTTCCTCGTGGTTTTACAATCTCAACTGAAGCGTGCACACAATATTACGCTGATGGTGAAAAAATCAACAGTGAAATCCAAGCACAAATTATGGAATACGTTGCAAAGCTTGAAGAAATTACAGGCAAGAAGTTTGGCGACTTAACAAACCCATTGCTCGTTTCTGTTCGTTCTGGTGCAAGAGCATCAATGCCAGGTATGATGGATACAATTCTTAACCTTGGCTTAAACGACATAGTTGTTGAAAAGTTTGCTGAAAAGACAGGCAATAGAAGATTTGCTTATGACTCTTATCGTAGATTTATTCAAATGTATTCAGACGTTGTAATGGAAGTTGGTAAGAAATACTTTGAAGAACTTATTGATAAAATGAAAGAAGAAAAGGGCGTTAAGCTTGACACAGAACTTACTGCTGACGACCTTAAAAACCTTGCTGAACAATTCAAGGCTGAATATAAGGCAAAAATCGGTGCAGAATTCCCACAAGACCCAAAAGAACAACTTTTTGGTGCTGTAAGGGCAGTATTCCGTTCATGGGATAACCCAAGAGCTATCTACTACAGAAGAATGAACGATATCCCTGCAAGTTGGGGTACAGCAGTTAACGTACAAGAAATGGTGTTCGGTAATATGGGCAACACTTCTGGTACAGGCGTTGCTTTCTCACGCAACCCATCAACAGGTGAAAAAGGTTTATATGGTGAATACTTAATGAACGCTCAAGGCGAAGACGTTGTTGCCGGCGTTAGAACACCACAAACGATTGACCAACTTAAAAAAGAAAATCCAGCAGTTTATGAACAATTTGTTAAAATTGTTGCTAAACTTGAAGACCATTATAGAGATATGCAAGATATGGAATTTACTATCGAAGATGGCAAACTCTTTATGTTGCAAACAAGAAACGGCAAACGTACAGCAGCAGCTGCACTTAAGATTGCTTGCGACTTAGTTGACGAAGGCATGATTGATGAAAAACAAGCCGTTCTTATGATTGACCCTAAACAACTTGATGCTTTACTTCACCCACAATTTGATGCTAAGGCATTAAAGAGTGCAAAACCTATTGGCTGTGCTCTTCCTGCATCACCAGGTGCTGCTTGTGGTAAGGTTGTATTTACTGCAGAAGATGCTACTGAATGGGTGACAAAGAAAGGCGAAAAGGTTATCCTTGTTAGACTTGAAACATCACCAGAAGATATTGAAGGTATGCACTATGCACAAGGTATCTTAACAGTTCGTGGTGGTATGACATCTCACGCAGCCGTTGTTGCTCGTGGTATGGGTACATGTTGCGTTTCTGGTTGTGGCGAAATTAAGATTGACGAAGAAAAGAAGACTTTCTCACTCGGTGGAAAGACATTTGTTGAAGGCGACTACATTTCACTTGATGGCTCAACAGGTAATATCTATGGCGAAGCAATTCCAACAGTACCTGCTTCAATCTCTGGTTATTTTGGCAGAATTATGGACTGGGCAGATAAATATCGTTCACTCCAAGTAAGAACAAACGCAGATACTCCAAAGGATGCTAAACAAGCTCGTTCATTTGGTGCACAAGGTATCGGTCTTTGCAGAACAGAACACATGTTCTTTGAAGCAGACAGAATCAAAGCAATGAGAGAAATGATTGTTTCTGATACAGTTGAACAAAGAGAAAAGGCTCTTGATAAACTTCTCCCAATGCAACAAGGTGACTTTGAAGCACTTTACGAAGCAATGGAAGGAAACCCAGTAACAATTCGTTTCCTTGACCCACCACTACACGAATTCGTTCCAACAGCAGAAGAAGACATTGAGGCTCTTGCTAAAGAAATGGGCAAAACTGCAGAAGATATTAAAGCAACAATCGCAGGCTTACACGAATTCAACCCAATGATGGGACACCGTGGTTGTAGACTTGCTGTCACATATCCAGAAATCGCAGTTATGCAAACAAAAGCAGTTATCGGCGCTGCAATTTCTGTAAGCAAAAAGCACCCAGCATGGAACATTGTTCCTGAAATCATGATTCCACTTGTTGGCGAAATCAAAGAACTTGCTTACGTTAAGGCTTTAGTTGTTAAGACTGCTGATGAATGCATTGCAAATGCTGGCATTAAACTTACATATAAAGTTGGTACAATGATTGAAATTCCAAGAGCAGCACTTACTGCTGATGAAATTGCTAAAGAAGCAGAATTCTTCTCATTTGGTACAAACGACTTAACACAAATGACATTTGGTTTCTCTCGTGACGACGCTGGTAAGTTCTTAAATGCATACTATGAAAAGAAGATTTATGAAAACGACCCATTTGCAAAACTTGACCAAATCGGTGTTGGTAGATTAGTTGAAACTGCTGTTAAACTTGGCAAAACAACTCGTCCAAACATCAAACTTGGTATCTGTGGCGAACACGGTGGTGACCCATCTACAATCGAATTCTGTCATAAGACAGGTTTGACATACGTATCATGCTCACCATTTAGAGTTCCAATTGCTCGTCTTGCTGCTGCACAAGCACAACTCAAATTCCCTAGGTAATTGAGCAAAAAGGGCTTTAGTTCATAAATAAAACAAAAGAAGTTGAAGCCAAATGCTTTGCTGATAGCAAAACGTTTGGCTTCATATTGTTTATAAGGAGAAAACACAAATGGACATAGTTGTAATAATTTTGTTGTTGGTGGTAGGCTTAGTGTTAATTATAAAAGGTGGCGACTATTTCGTTGACGGGGCAAGTTGGCTTGCAGAAGTTAGTGGAATACCAAAGTTTATAGTAGGTGCTACAATAGTTAGCGTTGCAACGACCTTACCTGAAATAGTAGTTTCTTTAATTTCAGCAAAATCAAGTCCTGATATGGCAATCGGTAATGCCGTTGGCTCTGTTGTGTTTAACGCAGGGATAATAATGGCAATAGCGCTTATCGCTCAGCCATTTATAATCAAAAGAAAGGATTATGCTTTTAAGGGAATACTACTAACGGTGGTTATGGCATTACTTTTTGTTTTCTCACTTTTGGGCATGGAAAGTAAAGCAATTTCACTTAATACAAATGGTCTTTTTGGTTATGTTGGCTCTGCAGTATTACTCGTTCTTTTTATTGTGTTTATTGTAGAAAACGTTCTTTCGGCAAAAAAGCACGCAACTGAATCTCAAGATGAAGAAAAGCCTGTGGCAACTAAAAAGAGCGTTGTTATCAACCTATTAAAACTTATTTTAGGTGCTGGTGCAATTGCTGGTGGTGCTATTTTATTAAAAGATAATGCAGTTAAACTTGCTATAGAATTAGGCCTTTCAGAAGCATTAATTGGCGTTACGATTTTGGCAATAGGAACTTCACTACCAGAACTTGTGACAATGATTATTGCTGTTAAAAAAGGTCAAGCAAGTTTAAGCATAGGAAACATAATTGGTGCAAACACAATTGACCTTGCAATTATTTTACCATTGAGCGCATTTATCGCTGGTGGAACAGGACTTTTTGTTTCTGGTTTGCATCTTTTTGTGACAATGCCTGTCACACTTTCAATTATAGCAATAGGCATTATTCCAACACTTATTTTCAAAAAGTTTACAAGAACTCAAGGCTTTATGATGTTCGCAATATATCTAGCATATTTTGTGTTTAATATCGTTTATGTATTAGCATAAAACTAAAGTTAATAAAGAAATTAAGCAAGCAACTACAGTTGCTTGCTTTTTTATATAAAAATTGTCATAACTCAGACAAAATTTGATTAGAAAATGCTAATGAAATTGACAACAAAACTAAAAAATGATAAAATTTAAAATAACGGACTATAACAAAATCAAACAAAAAAGGTGCAAAAATGATTGAACTTATAAACGTAAGTAAAAAATACGTGACAAAAGCAGGGAATACCCAAGCATTAAACAATGTTAGTTTAAAGTTTGCTGATAAAGGTTTAGTATTTATCGTAGGTAAAAGTGGTTGTGGTAAAACCACACTTTTAAATGTAATAGGTGGACTTGATAACTTAGATAGTGGAGATATCATTGTTGGTGGAAAGAAATTTTCTGAATTTACACCTAAAGATTATGATAGTTATAGAAACACTTTAGTAGGGTTTATATTCCAAGAATATAACTTGCTTTCCGACTATAATATTGAAAAGAATATTGACATAGCAAACGAACTACAAGGCAAGAAAGCAAAAGAAGAAGATATAGAAAAATTACTAAAAACGGTTGATATTGGTGGGCATGAAAAAAGAAGACCTTATCAATTATCGGGTGGACAAAAGCAAAGGGCTGCAATAGCAAGAGCGCTTATCAAAAATCCAAAAATAGTGCTTGCAGACGAGCCAACGGGTGCCTTAGATAGTGCAACGGGCGTGCAAGTTATGGAACTATTAAAAGAACTTGCAAATGATAAACTTATAATAGTTGTATCGCACGAGATAGAGTTTGCTGAAAAGTATGCAGATAGAATAATCAGGCTTGTTGACGGACAAGTGGTTGAAGACATTACTCAAAAAGACGTTGAAGTAAAAGACGTTGTTCACGAATTTGAAGGCGAGTTAATTGTTAAAGCAGGTGCTGACCTTAACAGTGAAGAAACTAAATTGCTTGCTAAGGCAATTAAAGAAAAGAAAAAAATCAATATAACCGAGAAAATTTGTGTTAAGCAAAAAGAGAACACAAAGGAAATAAAAGGCGAACAGGAAGAAAATAAAAACATAAACTTTATTCACAGTAAAATGAAGTTTAAAAGCGTTGCCGGCTTAGGGTTAAAATCGCTTGTTGCAAAACCTATAAGACTTATATTTACAGTGCTTTTGTCTATAATTGCCTTTGCAATGTTCGGCGTGTTTGATGCAGTTGGTTCTTTTAACGATGAAAGAGCGTTAGTTGCCCTTTTAGAAGGGGATAGTTATAGGGCTGTTTCTATTTATTCGCAATATAATGGTGATGGCTATGATAATGCTGACTTTAAAATTTCTCAAAGCCAAATTGACAACTTAAATAGACAAACAAATTATTCTTTTAGGGGAATATATGATATAAAAGACATAAACGACGATTTCGTTAATGGCTCTAAAAAAAGAGAAAATTTTAATGAGTCTTATGTTATAAACGACCCAAGCCAAAATAATTACGTGACAACTGGTGGAGATTATTATCTAAAAGAGTTTAATGGTATAGTTGAGTTTAAACAAAGCGAAATAGTTGACGACGTGATTTTGCCAGACCAATTTAATTATGAAATAATTTATGGAAAATATCCAACCTTAAAAACTGAAGATGAAGAGTATCAAGGTGTGGGAATTTCTTCTTATATGGCAAAAAACATTTTTTATTGGATGCGCTTAAATAAGACAGAAGAATTCGGTGGCAAAAAAGGCATTAAAAGCAGTTTAGACCTTGTGGGTGCAGAACTTAAAATAAGTAGCATAAATACAAGAACTTTTATAATCAAAGCAATAATTGACTGTGGAGAAATTCCAAAAAAATATTCAAAGTTAAAAGATATGCCTGCTGACCAAACGTCTGCGCTAAGCCAAGATTTTATAACGTATATCAATGCAGGGTGCTATTTGAACTTGTTTTTGCCAGAAGGATACGTTCAAGGAATAAGAGAAGATAGTAATAGAAAAACATTATATTTTGGCGATTATAATCGTACAGACTATTATGGTGTATTGGCTGTGGCAAACGGCGCTAAAAAAATATATGCTAAGCCATTTTATTATAACGCAAACGAGTTTGATGAAACCAACTCAATACTTTTTGAAGATATTGAAAATAACAATAATCCACAAGGTGCACCAACATTACAAGAGAACGAAATTCTTATAAACGCAAACAACCTATTATTACTTTTTGATTATGAACGACATTATAATAATGGCAGTGGTGCTAAGCCAGAGCAAGTAAAAGCAAAAATAAATGCAATTGTAAATGCATCAACGCCAGAAGCAAAAAGAGAAAAGACAAAAGAATTTCTTGAACTTATGAAAGAAGTTTATGGCGCCCCAAACTATAAATATAATTCTTATCTCAAAAGAATTAATTATAAAGGCTTTAGGGATGAGCAAGAAATGTTTGCTAAGACATTGATTGTTAAAGGATTTTATTTTGACGCAAATACTGACCTTGACACAAAAATTGCTAAAGAAAATTTTTATGAGCCGTTTGTAATGTCAGAAAAAGGGCTTAAGAGTTTAGACGTAAGTACAAACCAAGGTATATATTCAAGGGCAATTTCACCACTAAAAGAAAATTCTAAAGGCGCACAAATACTTGGCGATATGATGAATAAAGATGACGGACTTTGCATTAGATGGTATAAAAACAGCGTTATAGAAACGCTTGAATTTAATGCCGAATTTATGGGTCAACTCTTGCAACTATTCTTGTATGTTTCACTAGCAATAATTGTGTTCTCAATGTTCATGCTTATGAACTATATAACAACGAGTATCGCATCAAAAAGACACACAATCGGTATTTTAAGGGCGCTTGGTGCTAAGGGTAAAAACATATTAGTAATGTTCTTGTTTGAAAGCTTAATAATAGCGCTTATAAACGGAATTCTTGCAGGTGCTGTTGGGTATGTGGCAAGTTTGTTTGTAAACAAATATATTGTAGAAATTATGAACTTAACAATTAGTTTTGCATTATTTGGCGTAAGGCAAATTTTAATTATTCTTGGTGTAAGTTTAGCAACAGGCGTTATATCTTCACTTTTACCTATAAGAAGAATTATAAAAGAAAAACCGGTTGCTCTTATTAGAAAAGGGTCATAAGACGCAAAAAAATTAAAAAAATCAGATATTAAAGCCGACAAAGTTTTGTCGGCTTTATCGTTTAAAAACCGAACGAACTTTTTTTGTTTTCAATTTCATAAAATAAGAGTATGTTAAACAAGGCGTATATAAATTTAAATATTCTTAAACAAAACGTAAAAAACATAAAAGCAAAACTCAGCCCTATGGTTAAGTTTTGTGCTGTTGTAAAGGCAGATGGGTATGGGCATGGCGCAGAAGAAATTGCAAGCGCCATTTACACCGAGTGCGACTGTTATGCCGTTGCCATTGTGCAAGAAGGGGTTAAACTTAGACAAAGTGGCATTGATAAGGATATTTTGGTTTTAACCCCACCTTATGAAAGTGATATAAAAGATGCCGTGCTTTATGATTTAACTTTAAGCGTGGATAACAACAAAATTTTAAGCAAGATAGAAAGAGAGTGCAAAAAACAGTTAAAACGCATTAAGTTGCACATAAAGTACAACACAGGCATGAATAGACTTGGCGTGGATAGTTTATGTGAACTTGATAATATTGCAAAAAGAATAAGTAGTTCTAAATATTTGATTTTAGACGGTTTGTTTTCGCATTTAGCAAGTCCTGAAAATAAAAAGAGCACAAAAACCATACAAAACAAATTTTTGCTTGCAAATAATTTGATTAGAGGTTATAATAATAATGCGATATGTCATTTATCGGCAAGTGGTGGTTTTTTAAGCAAAATACCAAGCGATATGGTTAGAATTGGAATTTTAATGTATGGATACATGCCATTTCCAAGCGATTTTGTAAAAGTAAAACCTATTATGAAAGTTTATGCGCCATTAGTAAAAGAGCGAGACTTAAAAAAAGGCGATAATTGTCTTTATGGCAAAAGTCAGTTAGGCTCAAAAAAAAGGCTTTATCTTGTTCGGTTTGGGTATGCAGATGGTTTGCCTCGTCAAAAGGTAAAAGGTCAGTTTAATAACAGGTGCATGGATATAACGGCGATAGAAAATGCAAAGATAACAAAAAAAGGCGTTCTTATTATGGGCAATGCCGATATGGTTGCAAAAAAATATAACACTATTAGTTATGAAGTTTTAACTAAGTGTGCCATAAGGTCGCAAAAAATTTATATACGTTAGGTGAAAATATGAAATACTACTTAAAAAAGTTTTTACTGCTGATGGTCTACGTAATTTCATCAGGCATAATGGGTTCAAGTGTGCTTGCAATTGAAGGTAAAGCGTGGCTAAAATTAGTGCTTTTAGTTCTAAACCTTGCTTTATTTGTCTTTATTTATTGTGCAATTGCTTTTAAAGATGGCGAAAAGGCTATAAGAGTGCGTACTTCAAACGACAAACTTAGAGAATTGATAGTTCAAACGGGTAATGATTATAAGTTAGATTTAGAAGGCGAATTTACTATTAGAAAGGGTTTTATTACAGGTGCAACAACCTGTTTGCCACTTATACTATTTTTACTACTTAATTTGATTGTCGGTGGAAAAAGTAATTCTTTAATTATGTTAATTCAACTATTCTACATGGCTTTTTTGGGCTTTTTCAATTTGGACTTTGCGCAAGTTTATGAAGATGCGCTTTATGCATCTTATTATTGGACGCTAATTGCAATTCCTGTGCTTATTATTCTTCAAGGTGTATTCTTCTATTTGGGTGGAAAAAATGCTGAGGACCAACAAGAAAAGATTAAAAATGCACATAAAATAATATAAGGTGGCTAATTTTGCGTATAGTTGCAGGTAAATATAGGGGCAGAACTCTTTTAGAGTTTAGTGGTGATGAAATTCGCCCAACGGCAGATAAAGTTAGAGAAAGCCTTTTTAACATAATACAAAACAGAACGGCAGGGAGCGTGTTTTTAGACCTTTATTGTGGCACGGGCGCAATGGGCATTGAAGCGCTTTCAAGATATGCAAAAAGCGTGGTCTTTAACGATATTTCTAAAAACAGTTTAGCGCTTGTTAAAAAGAATATTGAAAAGATTAAGGTGGTGGACGAGTTTGAAATTTCAAACTGTGATGCCGTAAGGTATTTAACCACAACAAACAAAAAGTTTGACATTATATTCATAGACCCACCGTATAAAAGTGAGCAAAAAAAAGATAGCCTTTCTTATTGCAGTTTAGTTCTTAATGATAACGGCATAGTTATCTTTGAAGATGAAACCGAGTGGCAAGGCGAGGTTGATGGGCTTATCGCTTATAATAAGAGAAAGTATGGCAGGGTGCATTTAACGTTTTTTAAAAAAGAGGAAAAATAATGAAAGTTTGTGTTTTTGCTGGGACGTTTGACCCTATAACTATAGGTCATACCTTTGTTATAGAAAAATGCTTGGAAATTTTTGATAAGGTTATAGTTGCGCTTGGCGTAAATCAAGACAAATCGCCTATGTTTGATTTGCAGTCACGCAAAAAAATGATAGAACTTGCAACCAAAGGCAATGAAAGAGTTGAAATAGCAAGTTTTGAAGGTATGCTTGTTGACTTTATGAAACAAAGAAATATTAAGGTTAACGTTAGGGGCATTAGAGATTTAGACGATTATAAATACGAAACGACAATGGAAAGGTTTAATAGGGATATGTATAAAGAAATGACAACCCTTTATATTCCTACACCAAAAGAGTTAGTGCATATAAGTTCAAGTGCAATAAGAAACATTTTGAATTTAGGCGCAGATGCAAGCGACTATTTGCCAAAGGAAGTTTGTGAATTTATATCGGCTGAAAAATTAGGCAAATAATAAAAGTAATTAAGAAATTTAAGACTGCACATAAAAGTTTGGCTTTTATAAAAGGTGCAGTCTTTATTTTTGCCTTTTTTAAGTAGGCAATAGATTGCATTATTATAGAGATGCCCCCAAACCCACAAATAAAAGCGCATAGTGGTAAGGTTAGGCTAGTTATAGGCAAGGTGGACAATAGTTTTAAGCCTTGCGTGCTTTCTATAAGCCCAAAAGTTAGTGCCTTAGAAGTGTTATAATTTCCTAAAATAAGCGAAAAAAAGTTTATGATTGGGTTTAAAATATTAAACCGAAAAAGAACAGATGAAAGTATATAAAAAACGGTTATAATTGCGCCTACAACAAGCACCGAAATTACTGCCGAATATGCGCTTTCGTATAAAATATTGTCAATTTTTTTGGAAGAAAGATAGGTTGCGTTTTTTGGCTTATCGCTTTTTCTATAGTGCGAAAAAATTATGCCAACCATTATTGCAGAGATAACGTTGCTTATAAATAAAACCAAGCCGAAAGCAGTATTTTTAAACATTATACTTCCCACACTACTTATCAAAAACATAGGTGAAGAAGTTGAGCAAAAAGCAGATGCCCTAATGGCTTCGCTTTGACTAATAACGTTCTTTTCTCTTAGGTCGCAAACAATTTTTGCACCTATTGGATAGCCTGCAATAAGGCTCATAAAAAAGGCGTAGCCACACGCACCACTCGTGTTAAAAAGTCGTTTGGTTAGTGGTGAAAATTTGTTTGATATTTTACTTGTTATGCTTAGAGAAGATAGAATTGCCGTTATGAAAAAATAAGGAAACATTGCGGGCAGTATTAGTGACAGCCATAAATTGATGCCCTCTAAAGTAAGCGCAGAAAAACCTTTGCCCAGCGATAAAATTAGCGAAAGGCAAATTAAAACAAAGAAAAATGTAATAGAAAAAAAAGTGTTTATTTTTTTGACCATAATATATTGTATTATGACTTGAAAAAAAATATAGAATATGTTAAAATATTTTTATGGATTTATTTGATATAGCAAACAAACAAAATGCAAATGCAAACGCTCCACTTGCAGAAAGAATGAGGGCAAAAACGCTTTCGGAATTTATTGGGCAAGACCACATTGCAAAAGAAACAAGCCTGCTTAGAAGAGCCATTAAGCTCGATAGGCTGGGCAGTTGTATTTTTTGGGGGCCACCAGGCTCAGGTAAAACCACACTTGCAAACGTTATTGCAAACAGCACCAATAACTATTTTGTAAAGTTAAACGCAGTTAGTAGTGGCGTTGGTGACGTTAAGCAGGTTGTAGAAAAGGCCAGAGAGAACTTAAAACTCTTTGGAAAGAAAACCTATTTACTACTTGACGAGTGCCACAGGTTTAACAAAACACAAAGCGATAGTTTGCTTCCTGCTATTGAGCAAGGGGATATTATTTTTATTGGTTCAACAACCGAAAACCCTTATGCATCAATGACGCCTGCTATCGTGTCAAGGTGCAGGGTTTTTGAACTTAAAAAACTTAAAGAAAGCGACATTATCAGTGCATTAAAAAAGGCTCTTTTAGATAAGGAAAAGGGGCTTGGTAATTACGACGTTAGCATAAGCGAAGATGCAATAACTCATATTGCAAGAACGGCTGACGGCGATTTAAGGGTGGCATACAACGCCTTAGAACTTGCATGTTTGACAACAAACCCTGATGAAAGTGGCAAGATTAAAGTCACCTTAAAAGATGCAGAAGAATCTATCCAACAAAAGGCAATGTCTTACGACGTGAATTTATATTACGATATACTTTCGGCTTTTTGTAAAAGTTTAAGGGGCAGTGATTCAGATGCTGCCTTATACTATATGCAAAGGCTTATTCAGGGTGGGTGTGACCCACTTTTACTTGCAAGAAGGCTTATCGTTCACTCAGCAGAAGACGTGGGATTAGCAGACCCTAACGCTTTGATAGTTGCAACAAATGCAATGCTTGCTTTTGAAAGATTAGGCTTGCCAGAAGGGCTTATTCCATTTTCAGAAGCAGTTATTTACGTGTGTGAAGCCCCAAAATCAAACAGCGTTGTCACGGCAATGGGTTTGGCAAAAGAAGATGCAATTTGTGAAAAAGACGATAATATTCCACCACACTTAAAGAATTATGAGTTTGCATCAAAAGAAGATAAGCAAAACAAAAGTTTATATAAATACCCACATAATTATGGTGGATACGTAGAGCAACAATATTTGCCAGATAAACTTAAGGGCAAGAAATATTATATTCCAAAAGACAACGGATATGAAAAGACAGTAAAAGAGATAAGAAAAAATAAGGGCAAAAAGGTATAATATGGACTATTCATTAAAGTTAAGCAAAGAATTTAGCATAAAAGAAGAACATGCATCAAATATCATTAGATTAATAGAAGAAGGCAACACTATTCCGTTTATTGCAAGGTATAGAAAAGAGCAAACAGGCTCTTGCGATGACCAAGTTTTAAGAGAGTTTGCTGACAGGCTTAAATATTTGGGAAATCTTGATAAGAGAAAGCAAGAGATTGCTGATTCTATCACAGAGCAAGGCAAGATGACTGATGAGATTATGATAGCACTTGCTAAAGCCGAAACGCTTACCGAAGCCGAAGACGTTTATCGCCCATATAAGCAAAAGAGAAAAACAAGGGCGTCTATGGCTATTGAAAAGGGGCTTATGCCACTTGCAGAATTTATTTTAGAGCAAAATACGGGTGTGGATTTAGATAAAAAAGCAACCGAGTTTATAGATAGCGAAAAAGGCGTGGATAGTATTGAAAGTGCTATCGCTGGGGCATCTGATATTATTGCAGAAAAGATTTCTGACGATGCAGAACTTAGAAAAGTGCTTAGAAAAAAGGTTCTTGATTTGGGTGCTATTTGCTGTAAACTTTTAGAAAATGAAAATGCAAAAACATACGACATGTATGCTGATTATAACGAAAAAATACAAAAAATTCCTGCGCATAGAATTTTAGCAATCAACCGTGGCGAAAAGGAAGAGTGCTTAAAAGTTAACGTAGTGGTTGAAAGTCAAGACTTTATTGATGAAATTACTAACGCATATGTAAAAAATGAAGACAGGTGCGCTCAAATTGTTAAAAATGCAGGCGCTGATGCTTATGCTCGTTTAATCTTTCCATCAATTGAAAGGGAAGTTAGAAGCGAACTAACCGAAAAGGCAAGCGAGCAAGCAATTAAGATGTTTGAAGTTAACCTTCGCCCACTTTTACTTCAACCACCACTAAAGGGTAAAACAATTTTAGGCTTAGACCCAGCGTATAGAACGGGTTGTAAGATTGCTGTTATCGATTCAGAAGGCAACGTGTTAGATACGGCAGTGGTTTTTCCAACGCCACCACAAAATAAAATTGAAGAGGCAAGTAAAACCTTGCTTGCTTTGATAAAAAAGCATAACGTTTCTATAATTTCAATAGGCAATGGCACGGCAAGTAAAGAATCTGAAATATTTGTTGCCAACCTTATTAAAGATAGTGGTCTTCCTTTGTCTTATGCAGTTGTAAACGAAGCAGGTGCATCAGTTTATAGTGCAAGCAAACTCGGTGCAGAAGAATTCCCAGATTATGAGCCAGCGCAAAGAAGTGCCGTTTCAATTGCAAGGCGTTTACAAGACCCACTTGCTGAACTTATTAAAATTGACGTTAAGTCAATAGGTGTAGGTCAATATCAACACGACATGCCAGAAGCAAGGCTTACTGAAGTTTTAGGTGGCGTTGTTGAAGACTGTGTTAACAGCGTTGGTGTAGACTTAAATACGGCATCTCCAAGTTTACTTTCTTACGTTGCAGGCTTAAATAAAGGTATTGCAAAAGAAATTGTTAAGTATAGGGCAGAAAAACCATTTAGTAAAAGAGAAGACTTGCTAAAAGTTAAAAAGTTGGGTGCAAAAGCATTTGAGCAATGCGCAGGCTTTTTAAGAATTGTTGGTGGAAACGTGCTTGATAATACGGGCGTGCACCCAGAAAGCTACACGGCAACACAAAAACTTCTTGACTTTACAGGCTATACCTTAGATGACGTTGCAAGTGGTAAAATCGGTGATATAAAAGAGCGAATTAATAAAATGAGCATTGAAAAGACGGCAGAGTTTTGCGAAATAGGTGTTCCAACGCTAAACGATATAGTTAATGAACTATTAAAACCGGGCAGAGACATTCGTGACAGTTTGCCAAAGCCAATTTTAAGAAGTGACTTAATGGATTTAGCCGACCTAAAAGAAGGCATGGAAATAAACGGCACGGTAAGAAACGTTATAGACTTTGGCGTGTTTGTTGATATCGGTGTGCATCAAGATGGTTTAGTGCATATTTCTCAAATAAGCGACGGATATATTAAGCACCCATCAGACGTACTAAAGGTTGGCGATTTAGTTAAGGTTAAAGTTTTAGGCGTTGACACCATAAAGAAGAAAATTTCACTCACAATGAAAACGGCAGAACTTCCTAACGGAATTGCTGTAGCAAATAATAAAACTGACAAAGAAAGAAAACAAGGAAGAATAGAAGCCAATAAGAAAAAAGAGCAAAAACATCAAATGTCTGACAAAGACTTAAAAGAATACCTTTTAAGAAAATTTGGCAGATAAACAAAAATTTTAGAATAATTATTATAAATTTAGCGTAAAAACAAAAGAGCGCAAAATTATTTAAAAATTTTTGGCTATTACTAGCATATTCTATTGACAAATAATTTTAGGCGTGTATAATTATTGTTAGCACTTTAAGTAAGAGAGTGCTAACATCATCAAAAAATCAAGTTTAAGGAGTATATATATGAAAGTTAAACCATTGTTCGACAAAGTAGTTGTTGAAAGTTTGGAAATTCAAGAAAAAACACAAAGTGGCTTTTATTTGCCAACAGCATCACAAGAAAAGCAACAAATGGCAAAGATAATTGCCGTTGGCCCTGGTGGTATTGTTGACGGAAAAGAAATCGTTATGCAAGTAAAAGAAGGCGACGTAATTTTATATTCAAAGTATGCTGGCAGTGAATTTAAAGTTGACGGCAAGGAATTAACAATTATTCGTCAAAGCGATATTTTGGCGATTGTAGAATAAGGAGAGAATTAAAATGGCTAAACAATTAAAACATGGTGAAGAAGCAAGAAAGGCGCTCCAAAAAGGTGTTGACACACTTGCTGATACAGTTAAAATTACTTTAGGTCCTAAAGGTAGAAATGTAGTTTTAGACAGAAAGTTTGGTGCACCACTTATCACTAACGACGGTGTGACAATTGCTAAAGAAATTGAACTTGAAGATGCTTTTGAAAACATGGGCGCTTCAATTGTAAAAGAAGTTTCAACAAAAACAAATGACGTTGCTGGTGACGGCACAACAACTGCTGTTATTTTGGCACAAGCAATGATAGGCGAAGGTCTTAAAAACGTTGCCGCAGGTGCAAACCCTGTTATTCTTAAAAAGGGTATCGCAGGCGCAGTTGCTGTTGCAACAGAAGAACTTAAAAAGATTTCTAAGCCTGTAAAGGATAAAAACGGAATTAATCAAGTTGCTTCAATCTCTGCTGGCGATAATACTGTTGGCGAACTTATTTCAGAAGCAATGGAAAAGGTTGGTAAAGACGGCGTTATCACTATCGAAGAATCAAAGACAATGAAAACAGAACTTTCAACTGTTGAAGGTATGCAATTTGATAGAGGTTATGCTTCTGCATACATGGTGACAAACACAGATAAGATGGAAGCAGTTTTAGAATCACCTGTAATTTTAATCACAGACAAAAAGATTTCTGCTATCCAAGAAATTTTACCTGTAATTGAACCAATCGCTCAACAAGGTATGCGTCTTTTAATCATTGCTGAAGAAGTTGAAGGTGACGCTCTCGCAGCACTCGTTGTTAACAAACTTAAAGGCGTGTTTAACTGCGTTGCTGTTAAAGCACCAGGCTTTGGCGATAGAAGAAAGGCTATGCTTGAAGATATTGCTATTTTAACAGGTGGTACAGTAATTTCATCTGAACTCGGTTATGAATTCAAAGATGTGACAATGGATATGCTAGGTCGTGCCGGCACAGTTAAGGTTGATAAAGATAACACAACAATTATCAACGGCGCAGGTGACCCTAACGCTATTGAAGCAAGAAAACAAGCAATCAAAGCACAAATCGCTGAAACAACTTCTGATTATGATAGAGAAAAATTGCAAGAACGTCTTGCTAAACTCGCAGGTGGCGTTGCAGTTATCAACGTTGGTGCTGCAACAGAAGTTGAAATGAAAGAAAAGAAACTCCGTATTGAAGATGCTCTTAACGCAACTAAGGCTGCTGTTCAAGAAGGTATCGTTCCAGGTGGTGGTATTGCTCTTATTTCAACAATGAAAGCATTAAATAAATATATCGAAACTTTAAGTGGCGATGAAAAGACAGGTGCTGGTATTGTTCTTAAGGCTGTTCAAGCTCCACTTAGACAAATTGCGCTTAACGCTGGTCTTGATGGTTCAGTTATTCTTAACGAAGTGTTAAAGGCTGATAAGCCAAACTTTGGTTTCAATGCTCTTACAAACGAATATACAGATATGGTTGAAAGTGGTATTATAGACCCAACTAAGGTGACACGTTCAGCACTTCAAAACGCAGCATCAGTTGCAGGCGTATTCCTAACAACAGAATCAGTTGTAGCAGACGTTAAAGAAGAAGGTGTTCCACAAATGCCAGCAGGTGGTATGGGTGGCATGTACTAAAAAGTCTTATAAACGTCGTTATGCTTCGTTTCTGACTGCATTGCAGACTTCGATGACCAGCAAGGTCTATTTCACCCTGCAATTTGTCGAGCCTTGCCTAACTCGTTTCTAATACTTTTTATGGAAAATTAAAAACACAACCAAAAGGGAAGACATTTTATATATGCCTTCCCTTTTTTAATTCTTAACTGAAAAACTCCTCTTTAGCCCCTAACCCCTTAATTTTTAAGAAGAAGGTAATTTTGATTAAAAACAAAAAACTCTCGGCAGATTGCCGAGAGTTAATTTTTTTATTTATGCAATTAAATTATTTGCATTCGTCTGCTTTGCCAGCGCAACCAAGAACGTTTTTGAGCTTATGTCTAACGATTTCTTTGATGTTAGCACGAGCAGGTTTTAAATATTCTCTTGGGTCGAACTTGTCTGGTTTTTCGTTAAAGAATTGACGGATTGTACCTGTCATTGCTAAACGAAGGTCAGAGTCGATATTGATTTTGCAAACTGAAAGTGTTGCAGCCTTTCTTAATTGTTCTTCTGGAACACCGATAGCATCTGGCATTTTACCACCGTTATCGTTTACCATCTTAACATAGTCTTGTGGAACTGAAGATGAGCCGTGTAAAACGATAGGGAAACCAGGAAGCTTCTTAGAAACTGCTTCTAAGATATCAAAACGAAGTGCTGGTGGAACTAAGATACCTTCTTCGTTTCTTGTGCATTGTTCTGGCTTAAATTTGTAAGCGCCGTGTGATGTACCGATAGCGATAGCGAGTGAGTCAACGCCTGTTCTTTCAACGAATTCGATAACTTCTTCTGGTTTTGTATAACTTTCTGAGCCGTGTTCAACTTGAACGTCATCTTCAATACCAGCAAGAGTACCAAGTTCGCCTTCAACTGTAACGCCACGAGCGTGAGCGTATTCAACAACTTTCTTTGTGAGTTCGATGTTTTCTTCAAAAGGAAGGTGTGAACCGTCAATCATAACTGATGTAAAGCCACCGTCGATACAAGACTTACATGTTTCAAAGTCTGGGCCGTGGTCAAGGTGCAATACGATAGGAATTTCTGGACATTCCTTAACTGCTGCTTCTACAAGTTTAACAAGGTATGTGTGGTTAGCATAAGCTCTTGCGCCCTTTGATACTTGCAAAATAACAGGTGCGTTTTCTTCTTTACAAGCTTCGGTAATACCTTGAACGATTTCCATGTTGTTAACATTGAAAGCGCCGATAGCATAGCCGTTCTTATAAGCCATTTCAAACATTTTCTTTGAGTTTACTAATGCCATAATAATAGCCTCCAAATAATATATATATATTTTTTTGCGTAATTTTGTCGGTTTTATTCCCAACAACTAATATAATATCATTTTTTTTACAATTAAGCAAATAATTTTATATTTTAATCAAAAATACTTTATAAAAAAACAAATTAGTTGTATAATTGGTGTGTAGATAAAAAATAAAAAAAGGTGTTTTTATGCAAGATAACAGAATTTTGAAACTCGCAAACGTGCTTATAAATTATTCTTGTGCTTTGAAAAAAGGCGAAAAGGTGTTAATCGAAGCAAAGGGCATTGACTATATGCTTGTTAACGCACTTGTGGAAGAGGCTTATAAGGTTGGGGCATATCCATTTGTTGAACTATATGACAATAGAATTACAAGAAAACTTCTTATGGGGCAAACTGAAGAGCAGGCTAAACTCAGGGCAAAATACGATGGCTATCGTATGGCTGAAATGGATGCTTATATCGGTATTCGTGGTGGGCAAAACTGCAACGAACTTTCTGACGTGCCAGAAGATAAAATGAAGGCTGAAAGCGAATATTATTCTCACCCTGTTCACCATGAACTTAGGGTTAAAAAGACAAAGTGGGTTGTTTTAAGATACCCAACAGAGGGCATGGCTCAAAGTGCTGGCATGAGCACTGATGCTTTTGAAGAATTTTATTTTAACGTTTGCACTCTTGACTATTCAAAAATGGATAGAGCAATGGATGCACTAAAGAAAAGGTTAGATAATGCCGATAAGGTTAGAATTATCGCAAAAGATACCGACATAAGTTTTTCAATCAAAGGTATTGGCAGTCAAAAATGTTCTGGAAGCAGAAATATCCCAGACGGCGAAATTTACACAGCACCTATTAAAGATAGCGTTAACGGAACTATAACCTACAACGCTCCATCTGTTGAAAACGGATTTAAGTTTGAAAACGTAAGCCTAACTTTTAAGGACGGCAAAATTATAAAAGCAACGGCAAACGACACAGAAAAGTTAAACGCTATTTTTGATACCGACGAAGGTGCAAGATACGTTGGTGAATTTGCGTTTGGCGTTAACCCTTATATCAAAAAACCTATGGGAGATATTCTTTTTGATGAAAAAATATCCGGCTCTATCCACTTTACCCCAGGTTGTTGCTATGATGAGTGCTACAACGGAAATATCTCTGCACTACATTGGGATTTAGTTCAAATTCAAACAAAAGAGTATGGTGGTGGGGAAATTTATGTAGACGGCGAACTTATCAGAAAAGATGGTTTGTTTGTGACAGACGACCTTTTATGCCTAAACCCAGAAAACCTTAAATAGATACTTACTATGCTGTAATTGTTAAAATAATGCAAAAATGGGGTTAAAATGTTTGACTTAAAGTTTTTTTGTATATATAATATATAAGAAGAAATTCGGTCAAAATTTCGGAAAAACAATTAAAAAATTATAAAATTATATTATTTGGAGGACATTATTATGTCAAAAACAACAAAAGTTGCAATTAATGGTTTCGGTCGTATCGGCCGTCTTGCATTTAGACAAATGTTTGGTGCAGAAGGTTATGAAGTAGTTGCTATCAACGACTTAACAAGCCCAAAGATGCTTGCTCATCTTTTAAAGTATGACACAATGCAAGGTAGATTTGAACACGCTGTAGAAGCTACAGAAAATTCTATTATCGTTGATGGAAAAGAAATCACAATCTACGCTAAAGCAAACGCAAGCGAACTTCCATGGGGCGAACTTGACGTAGACGTTGTATTAGAATGTACAGGTTTCTACACAAGCAAAGCAAAGGCACAAGCACACATTGATGCTGGTGCTAAAAACGTTGTTATCTCTGCTCCAGCAGGCAACGACCTTCCAACAATCGTTTATAACGTAAACCACAAGACACTTACAAAAGATGACCACATCATCTCTGCTGCATCTTGCACAACAAACTGTCTTGCTCCTATGGCTAAAGCACTTAACGATTATGCTCCAATTCAATCTGGTATCATGACAACAGTTCACGCTTACACAGGCGACCAAATGATTCTTGATGGTCCACAAAGAAAGGGTGATCTCCGTCGTTCAAGAGCAGGTGCTATGAACATCGTTCCAAACTCAACAGGTGCTGCAAAAGCTATCGGTCTTGTTATCCCAGAACTCAACGGCAAACTAATCGGTGCTGCTCAACGTGTTCCAACAGCAACAGGTTCAACAACAATCCTTATCGCTGTTGTTAAGGGCAAGGACGTTACAGTTGATGGTATCAACGCTGCTATGAAGGCTCAAGCTACAGAATCTTTCGGATACAACACAGACGAAATCGTTTCTTCAGACGTTATCGGTATGAGATACGGTTCACTCTTTGATGCTACACAAACAATGGTATCTAAGATTGATGAAGAAACATATCAAGTTCAAGTAGTTTCTTGGTATGACAACGAAAACTCATACACAAGCCAAATGGTTAGAACTATCAAATACTTCTCAGAAATCTAATTTTACAGCAAATTATTTGCCACGCAATAGTGTGTCAAACTTGCGTTTGTGTTGGTTGTGTACAAAAAGTACACGCCCTTCCACAATTCTCGTTTTCCTGCTCTTGCTTGCAACTAATTCGCTTTGATTTAAGACGTATAATAAAGAGACACTGATTAAAGTGTCTCTTTTTTTATACTTGCTTATAAACGTCGCAATACTGTGTTAACACCACTCGGCAATATGCATGCTATTGCCTTCGGGTGTTGCCTTGTCTTGCAAGTGATTTGCTTCCATTTTTAAGTTGTATAAAAAATATAAGGTTTCCTTTATCGGAAACAAACACCTTAAAAATGGTTGACAAATTTCCGATAAAGGAATATAATACTAAAAAATATAAGTTAAGGATATATAAATGAAATTTGTATCAGTTGCTGAAATTGCAAAGAAATGGAAAGTATCGGATAGAATGGTAAGAAATTATTGTGCTCATGGTAGAATACCAGGTGCTTTTTTAACAGGTAAAACTTGGAATATACCCATAGATGCAGTAAAACCGGAAAGGGAAGGTAAAAAACAATTTAGTGATAATTTACTATTAAATATTTTGAAAGAACAAAAAGATATCAAACTTAAAGGTGGTATTTATCACAAAACGCAAATTGAGTTAACATATAATTCAAATCATATTGAAGGAAGCACTTTGACGCACGACCAAACAAGGTATATTTTTGAAACAAACACTATTGGAGTAGAAAAAGGAACGTTAAATGTTGATGATGTGGTTGAAGCTGCCAACCATTTTAAATGTGTTGATTATATAATTGAAAACGCTTTAAAACCACTTTCAGAATTAATGATAAAAGAACTACATTTTATTCTTAAAAACGGAACAAGTAATAGCAGAAAAAATTGGTTTAATGTTGGAGATTATAAAAAATTACCAAATGAAGTAGGTGGCGAAGAAACCTGTAGACCAGAAGACGTAAAAAAAGAAATAAAAAAACTATTATCTAATTATAATGAAATAAAACAAAAAAGTTTTTTTCAAATTTTAGATTTTCATAAAAATTTTGAAGCTATTCACCCTTTCCAAGATGG
Source organism: Christensenellaceae bacterium (assembly GCA_045651185.1). Taxonomy (GTDB): domain Bacteria; phylum Bacillota; class Clostridia; order Christensenellales; family Borkfalkiaceae; genus UBA1259. The sequence continues at coordinate 72,281 of JAZRRZ010000032.1, forward strand.
AAATGGTCGTGTTGGAAGGCTTTTGATGTTTAAAGAGTGTTTGGCAAACAATATAGTTCCATTTATTATTGATGAAGAGCATAAGTTGTTTTATTATCGTGGACTAAAAGAATGGAAAAACCAAAAAGGATATTTAACGGATACGTGTCTATCTTGCCAAGATAAATACAAGGCATGGTTAGATTATTTTGAGATAGAGTATTGATTTATAAGAAAACGTGTAAATAATAAGCAAAAAAGGGACTGCGAGAAGCAGTCCCTTTTTTATCCTTATATATAAAAGCAGATATTATAAAGTCTGTTTTAGTCTAATCAATAATCTGTCACACCAAGTAAATAATCTGTGCTTACAGAAAATATTTTTGCAAGCAGAACTATGCACTCCAATTCGGGTAGGGTTGCTCCGCGTTCCCATTTACTAATGCAAGACTGCTTAACCATGCATTTTTCAGCTAGTTCAATTTGGCTCATTTTATGTTCTTTTCTTAATTCTTTTATTCTTTGAGCAATTAATACCATAATTAAATTATAGTCTTAAAAAGAATATTTATTATAAAAAAGTCTTGACAAGCTATTATCTAATTATAATGCAAATATCAAAAAAGGAGACTAAAGAAAAATGTTAAACTTGAAAACAAAGACAAAGAAAATTATTGCAATTGTGGCAGCTGCATTAGTGTTAGTTGCAATTATCGTGGTTTCGGCTGTTTCATGTTCAAGAAATAGTGTTGAAGGAAAATATGAACTTCAAGCAATTTACGATGACGGAAAAGTATATTGCGTAGGCGACACGTATGGTGAGACAACGTTGAGCGAAGACTATATTGTTGTAGAAATAAACGCTGATAATACGTTAGTTGTTATTCTCAAAGAAGAAAATATAGAAATAAAACAGGAAGGCGTTTGGTATAGAACTGATGAATACTCTTTTGCATGTCAGGCAGGTGAGGTTTCTGGGTCTTTCTATTTTGATAACGGGACAATAGTTTTTAGACTAGGTAGTGAAACTTTAATTTTAGGTTAATTAAAAATAAAAATATTAAGGTGGTAGGTCAAAAGACCTACCACCTTTTTTTATCTGTTGTTTATCAAGCATAGATAATTAATTATTGCAGTTGCAATTGTTGTTATTGTTAAATAAGCCTGCTCCGTTAGTAGAACTTAAAAGAGCAAGTAGCAACAATAATTGCGTTGTGCTTATGCTGTTATTACAGGTTAGTAAAAATAGTAAAGCAATTAAAGTAAGATTATTTGAATTCATATTAAATCCTCCTTTTATATAAAATTCGCTATTTTTCTATTATATGCGTTAATTTATATAAAAATGTGCAAGTATATTTTTGTTAAAATATATGTGCAAGTATTTATCATGTATTAAAAATCAATTATAGGGGGGAATTAAATGGAATTATTACTTGACAAAAGGCTTCAAACTTTAGTAAACGACTACGTGCCACAAGGCGAAATTTTAGATGACCTTGTGTGTTTCTTTTCTATGTTTTCAGATTACACAAGGCTTAAAATTATATCAGCGCTTGCAATAAGCGAAATGTGTGTAAGCGACCTGTCTTCGCTTTTATCGTTAAACCAAACAACTGTGTCGCACCAACTAAGACTGCTTAAAAACCTAAACGCTGTAAAAACAAGAAGGCAGGGCAAAGTTGTTTTTTATTCGCTTAGAAATGAAACTTTAAATGATGTTCTTTTAAAAGGTGTGGAATTTTTGGGGTATTAACTACTTGTAAATTATTAAAAAATCGGTTATAATAAAAGGGTGGATATTATAAGAGAAAAATTAAAACATCTTCCCGAAAATCCCGGCGTATACGTTATGCAAGACAGCGCTGGGCAAGTGATATACGTTGGCAAGGCAAAAAACCTTAAAAACAGGGTAAGGCAATACTTTCAAAATAGTGTCAAAACTGATAAAGTTATGGCAATGGTTAATAATGTTTCGGACTTTTATTATATCATTGCGCCTACTGAAATTGATGCTTTGTCCTTAGAAAATAATCTTATAAAAAAGTATAAACCAAGATATAATATCTTGCTTAAGGACGATAAAACTTATCCATACCTAAAAATCGACTTAAAAGAAAATTTTCCTACCTTTACCATTACAAGAAAAATCAAAAAAGACGGTGCTAAATATTTTGGTCCGTTTATGGGTGGCGTAAGCGTAAAAGACGTTTTGGAAATTATAAATTTAGCATTTGGCGTGCGCCCTTGCACTAAAAAACTAGGCATAAAGCCTATAAAAGAGTGTTTAAATTTTCATATTAAAAAATGCAGTGCGCCTTGCACGGGCTTGGTTAGTCACGACGAGTATATGTCAAAAGTAAACAGGGCGATAGATTTTTTGTCTGGCGATATGTTGGATATAGAAAAACTATTAAAAGACAAAATGATTTCTGCAAGCCAAAAAGAAGAATTTGAACTTGCGCTTAAATATAGAGATAAACTGTTTAGTTTAGAAAAGATTAAACAAAAACGAATTACTTCATTAAACAAATTCTTAAATGCCGATATAATTGCATATAAAACCAACGGCATTTATAGCGTTGTCAGCCTTCTAATCGTAAGGGGTGGCAGAATGCTTGGTGCAAAAAACTTTTCCTTTTCATTTTTTGGGCAAAGCGACGGCGATTTTTTAAGAGAGTTTGTGCTAAGATATTATAAAAACCATGTAGAAGTCCCCGATGAAATAATAAGCGCATTAGATATTTCAGACAGTGTGGTCCTTGCTGAATATATAAAGCAAAACTTTAACAAGTCGGTAAGCATTTTAGCCGTTAAACAAGGCATAAGAAAACAACTTTGCGACATGGCAGAAGTAAACGCTTTAGAACATTTGCAAACGGCTACAAATAAGATTGAGCATAAAAACGATATGACCATAAACGCCTGCAAGAGTTTGATGCAGAAATTAAACCTTAAAAATTATCCAAGGCGCATGGAATGTTATGACATTTCAAATATAAGTGGCGTGGATAAAGTTGGCAGTATGGTTGTGTTTATTGACGGCGAGAAAGACCTTGATTCTTATCGTAGGTTTAAGATAAAAACGGTTGAAGGGGCAGACGACTATAAAAGCCATCAAGAAATGATGAGAAGGCGTCTTGAAAGGCTTAAAACTGATAGCGAAAAATTCCCAAAGCCAGACCTTATTATCATTGATGGTGGCAAAGGTCAACTTTCTAGCATAAAGCAAGTGTTTGATGAGTTTGAAATTAAAGACATAGATTTGATTGCCCTTGCTGAGCGTGAAGAAGAAATTTTCGTTTTAGATAGCCGTGAGCCTATAATTTTACAAAAGCGTGATTATTGCTTGCAAATGTTGCAAAGAATAAGAGATGAGGCACATAGATTTGCCATAAACTATCACAGAAATTTAAGGGGTAAAAGGGCGCTTTCTTCTGTGCTAGATAGTGTTCAAGGCTTGGGCAAAGTAAAAAGACAAGCACTTCTATTACAATTTAAAGATTTAAGTGGTATAATAGGCGCAACTAAACAGCAACTTATGTCGGTTAAAGGCATAGGTGAAAGGCAAGCGCAATTAATTATAGAAGAGCTTACAAAGGAAGGACTTAGATGAAATATAAACTAGTTATAAGCGATTATGACGGCACTTTAGGTGGCGCACCATTAAATAATATTGATGATGAAACGCTTTGCGCTATAAAAAAATTCCAAGAAAAAGGTGGAAAGTTTGTAGTTTGCACGGGCAGAATGTTTAGTTCGGTCAGGCGCATATGCAAAAGCGCTGGTCTTAGTGGCTTGTGCGTGGCTTTTCAAGGCGCTATGATTAAAGATATAGAAAGTGGAGAGTCTGTTTTAGAGGGAGGGCTTTTACCACAAGTTGCCATTCAAGTGGTGGAAAAATTTGTAAAGGACGATACTTTGGCTCTTGCATATATAGGTGAAAAATTATATTATCAGCCAAATGAAAAGTATGCCGAATACATTAAAATTTACGCAAGTGCACTAAAGACTGAAGTTTATGCCGTAGAAAGCCTAGCGCAGGAAATTTTAAGCCAAAACAAAATGGTAAGCAAGATGTGCGCACTTTGCGAGCCGGAAAAGGTTATGGGGCTTATGACAAAGTATAATTGCAAGTATTCGGGTACAGACGTTATGTTTAATTCGGGTGCTAAATATTTGCTTGAGTGTATTAATAAAAAATATAACAAAGGTCAAGCAGTAAGATTTTTAGCAGAGCACTATGGCGTTTCGTTAAATGAAGTTTTAACTGTAGGGGATAGCACCAACGATATTCCACTTATTGATGGTGAGTGGTTTGGCGTTGCCGTTGGCGACGGAAGTGAACAAGTTAAAAATGTTGCAAAAGAAATTACAGTTGAATTTAAGTATAAGCCCGTTTTACATTTGTTAGAAAAATATTGTTTGTAAATACATTATACATAAAGAAATACATAAGAAAGGAAGATTATGGAAGAACAAATACAAGTAGTTTTAAACGAAGAAAGTAATCAAGATAAAGATATAGTTGTGCAAGAGCAAACAGAATATCCTTTAGTGGCGCTTAGGGGTAAATCACTTTTCCCTAAAACACTGCTTAATTTTGAAGTGGGCAGAATTGCATCTATAAACGCAGTAAACATGGCAGTTTCTAGAGATTCTAAAATTGTTATTGCACCACAAAAAAATGCTTTTATAGAAAACCCAAAAAAGAGCGAAATTTTAAAAGTGGGCGTGCTTGCGCACATTAAACAAGTTATAAAAGGTCAGGGCGCAACACTTAAAATTAGCGTTCAAGCACTAAGCAGAGTTAAAATAACAAGTTTTACAAACGACAAGGGATATTTTGCAGTAAACATTGTGGATAGCCCTTATATCCCTATTGAAGATTCTATTATTCACGAATCATATTTAAGGGTGTGCAAAAACGTTTTTGCAGAATATGCATTGCTTGACAAGGGCATTACTAAAGACGTGCTTGCATTGTTTTCAAGTATAACTGATGTAAACGAATATATAGATAACGTTTTATCAACGGCGCACTTAAATGAAAGAGACGTGCAAAAGATTTTAGAGATTGACAGCACTGAAAAAAGAGCGCAAGAATTTGAAAAACTTTTCAGTAGAGAAGTGGAGATTGCTAAAATTGAACGCAAAATTACTTCAAAAGTTCGCACCAGCATTGATAAGAGCCAAAAAGAGTTTTATTTAAGAGAACAACTTAAGGCTATTCATGATGAACTCGGTGACGATTTAAATGAACTTGAACAACTAAAAAACGTTATCAAAGAAAAGGGATTGCCTAAAGACATTGAAGAAAAAGCCTTGAAAGAAATTGCAAGACTTGATAAAATTAATCCATCTTCACCTGACTATTCAATTATTTTAAATTATCTTGACTGGATAAAAGAATTGCCGTTTAATTTTAGCACTCAAGACACTGCCGACTTAAAAAAGGCAATGGAAATTTTAGATAAAGACCATTTTGGTTTGCAAAAGGTTAAGCAAAGAATTATAGAATATCTTGCAGTATTAGGGCTCACCAAAAAAATCAAAGGCCCTATTTTGTGTTTTGTAGGGCCACCGGGGGTAGGTAAAACTTCGGTTGCTACGTCAATTGCAAGGGCGCTTAATAGAAAGTTTGTAAGAATGAGTTTGGGTGGCGTTAAAGACGAATCTGAAATAAGGGGACACAGAAGAACTTACGTTGGCGCTATGCCGGGCAGAATTATTTTCGGCTTAAAAAATGCAGGTTCTAATAACCCTGTGTTCTTGCTTGATGAAATTGACAAACTTTCTTCTGACATACACGGCGACCCTGCAAGTGCGCTTTTAGAGGTTTTAGACCCAGAGCAAAACACAACTTTTAGAGATAGATTTTTAGAAGTGCCTTTTGACCTTTCTAAGGTTATGTTTATAACAACGGCTAACTCTCTTGAAACTATTCCTTATCCACTTCTTGACAGGATGGAAGTAATAGAAATTTCTGGCTATACAAAGGAAGAAAAATTGCAAATTGCAAAGCAATATTTAATTCCTAAACAACTTGAAAATAATGGTTTAACCAAAAAGAATATAGCATTTACAGATGAAGCAATTGAAGAAATTATAACAAGTTATACTGCTGAAGCCGGTGTAAGAAATTTAGAGCGTGAAATTGCAAGTGTGGTAAGAAAGGTGGCAACAAAAGTTGCGCAAAAACCTAAACTTAAAAAACAAGTGATTGATGACAAGGTGGCATGCGAATACCTTGGCATTAAAAAGCACGCAAGGGATATGGCGCTTGAAAACGACGAAGTGGGTGCAGCAACGGGGCTTGCTTGGACAAGTGTTGGTGGCACAACTTTAACCATAGAAGTTTCTTTAATGCAAGGCAAAGGCGAAATTGTTTTAACCGGAAAACTTGGCGATGTTATGAAAGAGTCTGCAAGGGCTGCAATCAGTTATATCCGTGCAAATGCAGACAAGTATAACATAGATAATGCTAGGTTTGAAAAAACCGATATTCACATACACGTTCCAGAAGGTGCAACGCCAAAAGACGGGCCAAGCGCAGGTATAACAATGGCAACGGCAATACTTTCAGCGTTTACTAATAAGGCTGTTAAAAAGACTGTTGCTATGACGGGTGAAATAACTTTAAGGGGCAAGGTGCTTGCAATTGGTGGGCTTAAAGAAAAGGCACTTGCTGCTTATAGACTTGGAATAACAAATATTATAATTCCAAAAGATAACCAAAAAGACCTAGTTGATATTCCAAAAGAAATACGAGAAAAAATTGAGTTTGTTGCTGTGGAAAATATAGACCAAGTATTTGAAAAAGCAATAAAATTTTAAGGAAAAATTATGAAGATTAAAGATGCTGTTTTTATAACAAGCGTTGCAAGTGCAGATAAGTTTTATAAAACCACAAAACCTATAATTGCCGTTGCTGGCAAATCAAACGTGGGCAAAAGTTCGCTTATAAATATGCTTGCAAACAAAAAGAAGTTAGCAAAAACTTCTACCACTCCGGGAAGAACAAGGCTAATTAACTATTTTGATTTTGGTGAGTTTGTGCTTGCAGACCTTCCTGGTTATGGTTTTGCAAAAGCACCAAAGGAAGAAAAGCAAAAGTGGGGGAGGCTGATTGAAAGTTTTTTAGGCACTGAAAACATAAGGCTACTTCTTTCGCTTGTAGATATCAGGCACGAGCCAACTAGTGATGACAAAATGATGGTAAACTATTTATATCATTATGCCGTGCCATTTGCCCTTGTCGCAACCAAGGCCGATAAACTTGCTAAAACTAGAATAAAGCCAAGAGTTAATGAGATTGCATCTTCATTAAGGGTTGGTTTTGCAGACATAACTGCAACTAGCGCTGATACGGGCTTTGGCAAAAATGAACTTTTGGCTATTATAGAAAAAGCAATAAATTTAGAAATAGATGAAATAGAAAATCAAGACTAATGGACAATAAAAAACTATTTTTACATACAAAACCATCAAAATTATTCTTAAAAGCATCAATACCTGGTGGAATAAGCATGCTTATGGCGTCCGTTTACACGGTTTTTGACGCTATATTTGTGGGTAAGTTTGTTGGCAGTGTTGCACTTGGTGGCTTAGGGCTTGCTATGCCACTTGTAATAATCAACTTCTCCCTGGCAGATTTGATTGGAGTAGGCTCGTCAGTGCCTATCGCCATTTTGCTTGGAAAAAAAGAAGACAAAAAAGCCAACGAATACTTTACTTTTGCCACACTTTTGATAATTCTAACGGGGATAATAATAGGCGCACTGTTATACTTTTTAGCGCCTAGTTTTATGACTCTTGTTGGCGCTAAAGGTGCGCTTGCAGATTATGGCGTTAAATACGCAAGAGTTTATGCGCTGTTTTCGCCTATATCCACTTTGTTTTTTGCCGTGGATAACTACCTTAGAATTTCAGGCAAAATTAAAACAAGTATGTTCCTTAATATCTTTATGAGTATAGGAACGGTTTTAATAGAACTACTCTTTGTCGTGGGCTTTAATTGGGGAATACAAGGCGCAGCATTTGGTACAAACATAATAATCGTTATATGCGTGGTCACGGGTTATTCATTGTTTTTTAGTCGTAAATTAGAACTTAAATTTGTAAAATTTAAAGCCAATAAAAAGATGCTAAAAGAAATAGTTGAAAACGGAACGCCTGCCTTTTTAACAAACGTGGCAGGAAGGGTGTTTTCAATCGTAATGAACATAATGCTCATAAGATTTGGTGGGGATAACGCCGTTGTCGTTTATGGAATACTATTCACTATTGGTGGTATCGTTGAACAAATGCTTTATGGTATGCTAGATTCGCTTCAACCTGCAATCGGCTATAACTATGGAGCAAACGAGCATTATAGGGTAAAGAAACTTGTTAAATACTGTTTTATTGCAGGGGCAATAATATCTATTTTCTTTGCTGTTTTAATGCTTGTAATTCCAAAAACTCTGTCAATGGCATTTTTAAACGATTATTCACTGTTAGATTATTCGGCACACGCGTTAAGGTTATTCTCTATAGCGTATATGTTTAAGTGGATAAGCCACACCGTGCAAAGTTTTTTACTTGCCATAGAAAAACCATTGCCAGCACTTATAATTTCGCTATCAATTTGTTTGGTGTTCCCACTTTTATCACTTTTAATTTTGCTTCCACTCAAACTTAATGGTTTGTGGCTGAACTATACGTTTGCATCAGCACTTTCGGCGCTATTGGCAATAATATTGCTTTTAGGCATGAAAAAGAAATTATTTTCTATAAAAGAGCATGCAGATTAAAACTAAAAATAAAAGGTTATAAATGCAAAAAAAATGACTGAGAAATCAGTCATTTTTTAATATAAATAATACTTTATTAATCGTATTTTTTTCCGTATAGTTTAGTGCGAGTTCTAGGAAGGGCAGTTTCAGCCGAACCTAACGGCTCGTTTGCGTTGCGATAATCGTGTTTGTCGCAAAACTTTTTAAGGTCTGCATCAACCCTTTCAATACCACGGATTTGAACGCTACTAAGTATGTTTACGTAATCTTTTGCAAACACGCTTGCACTACCTGCATATTTAAGTAGCATAGCATAGTGGTGCATACAAAAACCTTTTGAAGAAATTAAGGTCCTAAAAAAATCTTTTTCCTTTGCAAACATTTGCGCAATAGTTTTGTAATATTTTATCATACTTTCTTCTGTAAGATTACAAATAACGCAAGTTTTGCCTGCCTTTTCAAGATATTCGGCTTGTTTTTTTGCACTTTTTAATGACTTTAACTCGGTTAAATTTTGCCTTAAAAACTGTTCTCTTGTTCTAATTTGCAAAGCAACGGAAAGTTTGTTTTGTCTTGAAAAAAGCATATCAAAATGCCTATCGCAAAAACCAAACTTGCCCACTTTAATTCTGGTGTTGTCTTCCATAACGGCGTCGTTTAAAAATTCGTGCAAAAATTGTTCTTCAACAACCCTTTTAATCTCGCACAACGGGCACTCTGAGTCAACGTTAAATTTTTCTATTATTAAACCTGTATCTATATGGTAATTCATATTTTTATTATATCAAAATCATGCTAGAATTTCAAGCAAATACTTGAAAATTTGTGTTTATTGTGCTAATATATGGTTAATATTATATGTAATATTATTTTAAAAGGGGAATTATTGTGTCAAAAAAATTAGGCTTTGCGCTAGGCGCTGGTGGTAGCCGTGGTGTTGCGCATATAGGTTTTTTAAAGGCTATGGAAGAAGAAGGTATTAAACCAGATTTTATTAGTGGCGCGTCTATGGGTGCAGTGGTTGGCTCTTGTTATGCAAAGGGTTTGACCGTAGAGCGTATGACTAGTATTGTTAAAAACTTAAAGGCTTCTGATATATTTGACATTTCTCTCAATCCACTTGGTGGGGCGTCGTTAATGCGCTCTCAAAAAATGCGCAAAAAAATAAAACAGTATTTAGGCACTACAAAGTTTTCAGAACTTCAAATACCTTTTACTTGTGTTGCAACCGACGTTATAACTGGCAAAAAAGTGCTTTTAGGTCAAAATGGTGAAGATGAAGTATGCGAATCGGTGGTTGCAAGTTCATCTATTCCGTCAATTTTTAAGCCGGTTGTTAAAGATGAATATTTATTAGTTGATGGTGGCGTTATTCAAAGAGTGCCTATTGATGAAGTAAAAAGCATGGGCGCAGCGGTTGTGGTTGCCGTTGACGTGCTAGGGGAAATAAAACCGTGTGATAAAAAATATAATATTTTTACCTTGCTTTCTCGCATGTTTGAAATAACCGACCACGAGATAACTGAGTATAAAAAGAAAAAGCAAAAAGCCGACCTATACCTTTTGCCCGAGCTTGGCAACATGAACCAATATAAACTTAAAGACATTAACTTTGCTATTGAATGTGGGTATAAGTTAGGCAAAGAAAATGCCGATAAAATAAAAAGACTATTATCTAAAGAATAAATTTAAAATTTAAGCGTAAATTTTATTGCGATTTTATTTGTTTTGTGATAATATATCATAGATAAAAAAGCAAATTTTATACTTAAATGCTGGTGTGGCTCAGTCGGTAGAGCAGCTGATTCGTAATCAGCAGGTCGTCAGTTCAAGTCTGATCACCAGCTCCATTAAATATCTATTATAATTCAAACGACTTGTAATGGGTATTTTTGTTTAAATTAGGGAAATGTGTATGAAGAAGAAAAATTGGGCTACTTTAACATCTTTAATAATTTTGATAATTGTTTTGTTAGTGGTGTTGTTTTGGTCTACATTCAAGTTGTTAGATGAAACAAGTAATTATGCAGAACAATTAATATCGGTTATAGGGGTCGCTATAAGTTTTGTTGGTACAATGGTTTTAGGTATAATTGCATATTGGCAAACAAAACAAGCAAATACAATAAGTCAACTAGTTATTGAAAAAGATGAGGAAATAGATATTAATTGGCTGTCCCCTATAGGTTTTTCAAAGCAAGAAATTCATATAGTAAGCACAATTGAGTTTGCAAAAAATAGCCCTGTTGAAGGGGTAATATGTTCTGAAAATCAAAATATAGTTGACGAAGATCTTAAGTGTTTAGAAATAGACTTTCCTTTTGAATTAAAAAATGGAAACATTGAAAAAGTAGTAATAAAAAATATAGCTTTTAACAAAACATATAGTGATGAGAATTGTCAAATAAATCTTTATCCATTAATTGGTGAAAAAATTTCAAATGGCAATGAAATTATAGTTGCATATAACCCAGCTAAGCAAAACTTTATATTAAGTTTCTATATTAACTGCGATTTTAAAAAGCTAATTAATATTAATGATATGAAAATGTTTGTTTTAGATTTTAGTTTGCTTTTTAAGTCAAAATATGATTTAAATTTTGAATATAAAATCCAAGCAAACTTTCAAGAAATTAAAGATTTAGATGATGTTTTGCACGGAAAAGTTCAAAATATAATGGTTGAATTAGAAAATATGTTAATTACAAAGGAGAAAGCAGATGTCAAATCAAAAAACACAAAAATCAACAGAAAAAAGAAATGAAAGTTTACAGCATAGTGACACTAGTAGATTAAGAGAAAATTACCAAAGAGGTGTTGTAGATAGCAACTCAAAGAAAGGGTATACCCCAATGCAAGGCTCAGCAGTAGGGACGGGTAAAGATACCAAGAGAAAGTAGTATGTAAATCAATTTAATTAAGGTAAATTAATACCAAGGAAAAGGCTATGGCAAGTTTTACAACTAAAACAAGAAAAAAGAATAAAGCAAATCTTAAAAACAACCAAAGGAAAATGACCATTACTTGTCAAGTTAATACTGAAACACCAGACAAGTCAAAAAAAACATTACAAATAAAAGCTGGTAAAAGGGTAATAAGAAAATATAGTATTTCATATCGGATGTACAAAGGACGTTTTCTAAGAAAACCTTTAAAAGGACCCATAGTGGGTTATAAACCTACTCAAATCCCCAAACCAAAAGGGAGTCCAGATGATAATGATAACAATTAACTAATTTCATCAATAAAGAGAGTATCAAAAATGATGCTCTCTTTTGTTTTGTAAGGTTTTTACTTTTATTGAAAAATGTATATAATAAAATTATTAAAAAAATGGTTATAGAAAGAAAGACAAATTTACATAATCAAATGCACCAAATAATAGTTTCTAAAAGGGAAATTTACTATTAACTTGATAATTTTTCAGAACAAGATAATCCGTTTTCGCTTTTTAGTTGTAAACCTTATTGTGTAGACTACAGCTATTCCAAAAAGTTCTTTGATACTTTTTGGGAGTATTATAGTAAAAAAGACACTATTTCGGTGTCTTTTAATTATTATTTTAAACAAAATTTAATTTTTGTTATTTAGTTGCTTTTCGTTAAGTTTTTCAAGGTCGGAAATTAGTAGATTTAAAAAAGCATCTCTATCAACGTCAGTTATAAACAGCACGTTTCCTTTGCCATCAAAATCTACAAAAGTTTTTCCTGGAGTGTTTTCTATGTCAACCGAAACGCTTACCTTTTCAAACTTAAACATTTTAGGGTAGCAAAGTGCAAAAAGTGCAAGGGTGTCGTTTGTGGCAACTCTTTTATCAGGATAGTCTGGCTCCCAATATTTAGAATACATTTTAGCAAGTAATTTTCCTGCTTGGTTTATGTTTGCTAAGCCATTTACAAAATCTTCACAAAGGTGTGCTTTTCTTCTGCCTACGTCAGATGGAACCATTATGAGTGGAATTTTGCTGTCAAGGACAATTTTAAACGCTTCTGGGTCTGAAGAAATATTAAACGAAATGTGGTCTGGGTAGTTAGGGTTTCCAAAAGGAGAGCCACCCATAAACACTATTTGTGGAATTTTTTCTATAATGTCTGGGTGCTTGGTAAATAAAAGTCCTAAATTTGTTTGTGGCCCTAAAATAATAGGAATAATATCGCCATCGCCTTCTTTTAACACTTTATACATTGCTTCGGTTGCGTCAAGGTCTAAAAGACTTCTAGCAGATTTTATAGAAGGCTCGTATCCACCAAGCCCTTCTTTTTGATGAATAAACTCTGCATTAATGCTTTCCCTTGCCATTGCCTTGTGTGCGCCACGGGCAACGGGAATATCAATATTAAATAAATCCATTAAATGAAGAAGGTTTCTCGTTGTCTTGTCAAGTGAAGTATTGCCTGCAACTGTGGTTAAAAGTTTTATATCAATGTTTTCATCAAAAAAAGCATAGATAAGGCAGGCGGCATCATCAACGCCAGGGTCGGTGTCTATAATAACCTTGTAAACTTTGCTATCTAATTTATAATCGTTTTTGTTAAATATTTTATCCATATAATTATTATATAGTTTTTTACATAAAAATTGCAAGCATATTTAAAAATATTTAGTGTTTAATTGTAAATTATAGGTTTTAAAATCTTTCAAAAACTGTTGACAAATACAATACTTCGTGATATGATGTATTGCACTAGGAGAGATAATTATGGATATTCAATTAAAGCGTGGACTGCTTGACGTATGCGTCCTTACGGCAATTAAAAATGAAGATTCTTATGGATATAAAATTATAAAAGATTTAAAGCCATATATTGAACTTTCTGAATCTACTCTTTACACCATTTTAAAAAGGCTTGAAGAAGGGGATATGCTTACCGTTTACGCCACTAAATATGAAGGCAGGATAAGAAAATATTATCATATTACTGATGAAGGATTAAAAAGAATAAAAGAATTTAAAAAAGATTGGAAGGAACTTTGGCGTATATATCAATTTATAATTAAAGGAGATAAAGACTATGAATAAACAAGAATTTATGAAAAAACTTCATGAAAAATTGTCTGCCCTTCCAAAAAAGGAAGTGGAAGATAGAATTGCTTTTTATAGTGAAATGATAGACGATAAAATTGAAGATGGCTTTTTAGAAGAAGATGCCGTTAAAGAAATGGGGGATATAGATAATGTTGTGTCACAAATCGTGGCGGATATTCCACTATCATGCATTATAAAAGAAAAAGTAAAACCAAAAAGAGCATTAGCCGTTTGGGAAATTGTGTTAATTGTTCTTGGCTCACCTATATGGCTTTTATTATTGATAAGCATGGTAGCAGTAATTTTTTCAGCATATCTCTCTTTATGGTCAATAATAATTTCTTTGTGGGCAGTTGTGTTTTCTCTTTGCGTTGGCGCTGTGTATGGGATTATCTATGGTGGAATTATGATTATAATAGGTGACACTTTAGAATATCTTGTGATTTTTGGTATGGGTATAACTTGCGTTGGCTTGGCTATATTGCTATACTTCGGGTGTAAATATATGACAAAAACAATGTCAATTATAACCAAAAAGGTTTTATTTGCAATAAAGAACTCTTTTGTGAAGAAGGAGGAAGTATAATGAGCAGAAAAATAAAAGTATGGTTAATTATAGCAATATGCTTTATAGTTGTGGGTTTAACGTTCTTTGTAGTTGGTTTGGCAAACAATAACTGGAGTTTTAGAAAACTTGGTCAAAAAAACTTTGTGACAAACGAGTATAATATTATAGATGATTTTGACAAAATATCGCTTGACGTGGCAACGGCAGATGTAGAATTTAAGATTTCAACTGATGAAAAGTGCAAAGTTGTATGTTATGAGAATAAAAAAGAATATCATCAAACAAAGGTTGAAAATGGCGAATTAAAAATAAATATCGTTAACGAGAAAAAATGGTATGAATATTTAGAACTTAATTTTTGTACGCCAAAAATTACAGTATATATGCCTAATTTAAGTGGAATAAACCTTGAAATAAAGGTCTCTACAGGCAAAGTTTTAATTCCTACAGGATTTACTTTTAATAGTATTGATATATCTGGTTCAACAAGCGACATAAAATGTTTTGCAGCAAGTGTAAATCAAACAAAAATTTACGTAAGTACGGGTGATATTGTCGTTGAAAATACAAGCGCTGAAAGTTATGATTTACTTGCGAGTACGGGGAAAATAAAACTAACAAACGTTAATTGTTTGGGAGAATTAAAACTAAAAGTTAGCACAGGACACAATTATTTAACAAACATTAATTGCAACAGTCTTGTGTCAACAGGTTCAACGGGCGATATTAAACTGCAAAACACAATAGTGTCTAATAAAATTACAATTACAAGAAATACAGGCGACATTGAGTTTTATCGTTGTGATGCAGGAGAATTAGTCTTAACAACGTCTACAGGTGACGTTGAAGGTTCTCTTTTGTCTAGCAAGGTGTTTATAGTAAGAACTGATACTGGAGAAATTGACGTTCCTTCTAGCAAAACTGGTGGTAAATGCCAAATAACAACTGACACGGGCGACGTTGAGATAAGAATTGTAAATAATTAAAAATATTAGTATAAAAAAAGAGCAAACTCAGTTTGCTCTTTTTAAATTGCTGTTATATTGTTTTCTCCATATTGGAGGCCCCTTTAGTAAGCAAAAAAATAAAAGCCAAGAACAAAAGTCCTTGTCTTTTATTTGGTCCGCCATCGGGGACTCGAACCCCGGACACCCTGATTAAGAGTCAGGTGCTCTACCAACTGAGCTAATGGCACTGGTGCTCCATCCGAGATTCGAACTCGGGACACCGTGATTAAAAGTCACGTGCTCTCCCGACTGAGCTAATGAATCAAATTGGCAGGGGTAGCAGGATTTGAACCTACGAATGCTGGAATCAAAATCCAGTGCCTTACCGCTTGGCTATACCCCTAAATGTTTTTGTGGGGCGGGTGATGGGAATCGAACCCACGACCTCAAGGACCACAATCTTGCGCTCTAACCAACTGAGCTACACCCGCCATGATGGTGCGCCCGAAGGGATTCGAACCCCTGACCCTCGGCTTAGAAGGCCGATGCTCTATCCTGCTGAGCTACGGGTGCATAACCAATGTCCCCAACTTAAATTAATTGTTTGGAGCGGGTGATGGGAATCGGACCCACGCAGCCAGCTTGGAAGGCTGGAATTCTACCATTGAACTACACCCGCACCCGTTATGCTGTAAACAATGCTAATGAATTATATCAAAATGTTATTTTAATGTCAACTGTTTACAAATTATTTTTGAAAAAATTTAACGAAAAAATAATATTGATGAAAAAAAGGTGATTCTGCTTATATAAAAAAGAAAAATCTTTGACATAATTGCAGTTTAATTGTATAATTATTATACAACGAGCATATTTTAGATTTGTTAATGCTTTAAAACACAAAATTTGTAATAAGGGGATAAAAATGTATAAAGATTTATATGACCATTGGCTTTCAAGCAAAGTGTTAAGCGAAAAAGAAATTAAAGAACTAAAAGATATTACTGACCAAAAAGAAATTGAATATCGTTTTGGTAAAGACTTAGAATTTGGAACGGCAGGTATGCGTGGCTTTATTGGAATGGGTATAAACATGATGAACGTTTATACGGTTAAAAGGGCAACGCAAGGCTTAGCCGAATATATAAAGAGTTTGGGTGAAAGCGCTAAAAAACGTGGTGTTGTTATTTCTTATGACACAAGGCGCATGTCTTATGAATTTGCTTATGCATCAGCATTGGTTCTTGTTTCAAACGGAATAAAAGCATTTTTATTTTCTACAGTTCACCCTGTGCCAATGCTTTCTTTTGCTGTTAGAGAAATGAAGGCTATTGCAGGCATTATGATAACGGCAAGCCATAACCCAAAAGAATATAACGGATATAAAGTGTATGGTGAAGACGGTGCGCAAATGTCAATTGATGCAACGGCAAAAGTAGTTGAGTACATAAACCAAATTGGCGACGTGCTAAGCGATAAAATTTTGTGCGACCAAACAAAAGAAAATCTTATCAAAGCCGTAAGCAAATCTGTTGATAAAAAGTATTATAGGCAAATTAAAAAACTTTGCTTATCACCAAAAGAAGTAAAAAAGATAGGCAAGACAATTAAACTAGTATACACACCTGTTCATGGCAGTGGTTATGTTCCTGTGACTACTATTCTTAAAAAAATAGGCATTTTGGCAACTTTAGTTCCAGAGCAGACTGCACCTGACACAGAGTTTAGCACTGTAAAAGTTCCAAACCCAGAAGTTAAAGAAACGCTTGAAAGAGCAATAAAAATGGCAGACTTTAAAAAGGCTGACGTAGTTTTTGGCACAGACCCAGACTGCGATAGACTTGGAGTTGCCATAAGAAACGATAAGGGCGAATTTATCGCACTATCTGGCAATCAAACGGGCGCATTACTTTTAGATTATATTTTAACAAGGTTAAAAGAAAGTGGAAGGCTCAGCCAAAAAGGTTTTGTTGTAAAGAGTTTTGTTTCAACATCGCTTGCTAAACTTATTGCTGATGATTATGGTGTGGAATTGATAGAAACACCCGTTGGTTTTAAGTTTATTGGTGAAAAGATTAAACAACTTGACGATACGGGTAAGCGTGAGTTTATATTTGGTTTTGAAGAAAGTTGTGGATATTTAAGAGGCACGCATTGTAGAGATAAAGATGCCGTTGTTGCCAGCATGCTGTTTGCCGAAATGATTTGCTATTATACATATAACAATATAGGCATTTATCATAGACTTTGTGATATTTATGATAAATACGGCTATGTGTTTGATACAAACGTAAGCACTGCATATAGCGGACTAAATGCAATGAAAGAAATGAACGTCGTGGTTGACAACATGAAAACTATTGTGGTTGAAAATATTGGTGGAGTAAAGGTTGTTGAAACGAGAGATTATTCTAAAGGTGAGGCAAGACTATTTGACGGAAGCATTAAGGCGATTGATTGCGAAAAAGTAAACGCAGTATATTATGAACTTGAGGGTGGAAGTTTTGTTTGCGTTAGACCAAGTGGCACTGAGCCAAAACTTAAAGTTTACTATTCAATAAAGGCTAAAGACCAACAAACAGCCCTTGAAATGTTTGATGTTATGAAACAAGACTTTAGCAAATATTTAGCCTAAAAACCAAAAAAAAGAGTATGCACTCTGAAAGAGAGTTCATACTCTTTTTATTATGTTTTCATCTATTTAGATAATTTCATTTCAGCGTATAACATAAGCATTGACATTGCAGTAATAGAGGCTGTTTCGGTGCGAAGAATTCGTTTTCCTAAGGAAACTAAACTTCCAACTGATTTTGCAAGTTCAATTTCGGCATCTGAAAAGCCACCTTCAGGGCCTATTAAAACGCCAACCTTAAAACCTTTTTTTATTTTAGAAAGAGCGTCAATTGTGCTGTCAATTCCTTTTTGGCTTTCGTAAGGAATTAAAAACAAATCAAGTTCTTTTGCCATTTCAAGCGCTTGTTTAAGAGAAAGTGGTTCTATAACGGTTGGTATAAACGCCCTTTTACATTGTTTTGCAGCACTTTCGGCAATGGCTTGATAGCGCTGAGTTTTTGATTTAATTTTAGAGCCTTCTATCTTAGCAATTGAACGCTCCATTTGAACGGGTATTATTTTATAAACGCCAAGTTCAACGGCTTTTTGAATAATAAATTCAAGTTTATCACTTTTTGGCAAACCTTGAAATAAATATATTTCAATATTAAGAGAAGTGTCTAAAAAATCATTTTGCGTAATCTTAGCAGTTAAATAATCGGCAAAAAACTCTTTTATCTCGCAAAGATAATTTTTATTATCAAGGCTAACTAAAAAAGTGTCTTTTTCCTTCATGCGAAGCACGTTTTTTATATGGTTAAAATCTTTTCCGTCAATTTTAACAATATCATCATTTAAGTTTTGGTTGGTTATAAAAAAGTTATACATAATTCACCTTACATAGCAAATTGTATCAAATTTTTGAATTTAAATCAAGTAAAAATTTCCAATAGTTTGATTGGATAAATTATATGTAGCATATAAAAATTGTTGACTTAACAACAATAAAAGTATATAATTAATAAGTGAGTGTGCATTAATATGCAATTTGACTAAATGAAATGTTTATGGTATCATATAAATATACATGGGTAATAAGGTATAAAGGTAAATGAGCAAAAATATAAAGATTAAAGTTCTATCTATAATTTTAACAGCGCTTGCGGTAGTGGGCTTGTTTTGGTTTATGTTTTCTGGCGATAACAGACTTATTATTAAGCAACTATTTTCGGCTGATTTAAATCAAGAAGAGTTTGTGGTGCTTATAAGAAGTTTTGGGCTTCGTGGCTGTATAACTTTAAGCATACTTTCTATGATGCAAGTTGTTATTCCGTTTATGCCAGAAGAACCCGTGCAAGTTTTAGCGGGTATGGGTTATGGTATTTGGCAAGGCATTTTCATTTGTCTTATAGGCATAATGTTGGGTAGTTCTTTAATTTATCTCGCCTATAAAATATTTGGCAAAAGAAGCATGGAATCAATGCATAAAAATATAGACCTTGATTTTGATAAACTTAGGACATCTAAGAGTGTAGTGCTTCTAATCTTGCTTTTATACATCTTGCCAGCAGTTCCACTCGGTGTAATTTGTATTTTTGCCTGCTCGTTAAATTTAAAATATCCAAGATATTTCATTTTAACAACGCTTGGCGCTATTCCATCTATTTTTGTTGGCGTTGCACTTGGGCATTTGGCAACGGCAATGAGTTGGATTTTTTCAGTTATTGTTTTTGCAATTATAATCGTATTAGTTATTATATTTGCAATTAATAAAAATAAGATTTACAAAAAGTTTAATATATTTATTCGCGAACACGCGTTTAAGCAAAACTCAGAAGTCGTTATTAAAAAACCAAACCCAATTTTTTATTTTTTAGTAAGAATAGGTGCGTGTTTTTATAGAAAGACTAAAGTTAAGTTGGTAAAAAAGGTTAAGGCAAAAGTAGAAGGTCCAAGCATAGTGCTTTGTTCGCACGGCTCTTTTGTAGACTTTTTATATGCTTATTCACTTCTTGGGCATAAAAAACCTCACATAGTAAGCGCAAGGTTATATTTTTATAGAAAAGATTTGGCAGGTCTTATTAAAAGAATGGGTGCTTTCCCTAAGAGTATGTTTACAACCGACATAGAAAATGCAAAAAATTGCTTAAAAGTTTTAAATAACAACGGCATATTGATTATGATGCCAGAGGCAAGGCTTTCAACAGTTGGAAGATTTGAAGATATTCAAAAAGCAACACATAAATTCTTTAAGAAAATGAACGTGCCTATCTATACATTAAGATTAGACGGTGGATATTTTGCTAATCCAAAGTGGGGAGATGGTTGGCGTAAAAAATCTGTAGTAGAAGCAACGCTAGACCAGTTGGTGAGTGCTGAAGAGATTAAAACCATTTCAGAAAATGATTTAAAAGAGAAAATAGAAAGCGCATTAAATTATAACGATTTTGAGTGGCTTGAAACTCGCCTAGAACTTAAGTATAAACATCAAACTTTAGCACAAGGCTTAGAAAATATTTTATATACCTGCCCAAACTGTGGCAAACAACTTTCACTTGTCACCTATAAAAAAGATATATTCTGTTATGAATGTGGCTTAAGGGCAACGTTAAACGATAGATATTCTTTTGTGGGAAACAAGCCTTTTAATAATTTTACCGAGTGGTATGATTATCAAAAAGATTTACTTAAAAACCAAATTGTAAGTAATGAAAATTATAAACTTGAAAGCAAGGTGACCTTAAAACTTCCATCAATTGATGGCCAAACTTTAATGAGAGTTGCAGGTAGTGGAACTTGCACGCTTGATAGAAAGGGCTTAGTGTATAAGGGGACTTGTGACGGCGAGCAAATAGAAAAATTCTTTCCTATTAAAACTATTTATCGTTTACTCTTCGGTGCGGGAGAGGACTTTGAAGTTTATGAAAACAAAGTGCTTTGGTATTTTGTGCCAGAAAATAGAAGAAGTTGTGTTATGTGGTATAACGCAAGTGAAATCCTATATAATTTAACAAACGATTAATTTTAAGGTAAAGTTATGGAAAAACAGACAAAAGAAAAGGCGTTTAGCACAATAAATTTACGTTCGTTTATTGTAATCGTTGCAATTTTATCTTTTATTTTAATATCTGTTGGTGTGTTAACTTATATCGTGCCAAAGGGCAGTTATATGTTTGATGAACAAGGCAATATTATTGCCGGTTCTTTCAAATTTTTAAGCCAAGATGGTGGCGTGCCTATTTGGAAGATAATTTTAGCGCCTATTTTAGTGTTTACAAGTGATAATGGGCTTACTATCATCATGATTAGTTTGTTCCTTTTGGTTATGTCTGGTTGTTTTAACGTTATGGAAAAGACGGGTGGACTTAAGGCACTTATCAGCAGAGCATTAAAACTTTTTGCCGATAAAAAGACAGTGGTTATTATGATTGCCGTTTTGTTCTTTATGGTTTTTGGCTCGTTTTTCGGTATGTTTGAAGAACTTGTGGCGTTGTTGCCAATCATTATAGTTTTGATGCTTTCGCTTGGGTTTGATTCCATGATGGGGCTTGGCGTGTGCATGCTTTCTGCGTGCTTTGGCTTTTCTTCGGCAATAACTAATCCATTTTCAGTGGGGTTAGCATCGCAAATGGCTGGCGTTGCAGTGTTTGATGGGGTGTGGCTTAGAATTATATTTTTTGTTTGTGTCTATGCTATCGTGTGTGCGTTTATTTTGGGCTATGCAAGAAAGATAACTAAAAACCCACAAAAATCTTTGACTTTTGATGTTGATAGAGAAAAACTTAAAAACATAAATTTTAATATTGACCAAAATTCTGGCGATGGAAGGGTATTTAAAACTTACGCAATATTTTTAGGCATTGCTTTTGTCGTTTTAATTTTAATAGCATCAATCAGTGCTATATCAGATTTCGCAATACCAATTTTATCAATTGTGTTCCTAATGGGTGGTTTGCTTTCTGGGCTTATCGTAAGCGATAGCAAGAAAAAAGTATTTAAAGATTTTTTATCAGGTGCAGTTTCTATGCTACCAGCAGTGTTTTTAATTGCTCTTGCATCATCTGTTAAGTATGTGCTTGATGAAGGTCTTATTATAGGAACGATAACTAATGGAGTGGTAAACTTTTTAAGTGGCAAGCATAAGTTTGTGTGTGTGCTTTTAATTTACCTTTTAATTTTGGTTTTGCAAGTATTTATCGGTTCGGCTTCGGCAAAGATAATGCTTATAATGCCAATTGTCGTGCCAATTTGCACAGAACTTGGCATTTCGCCATCAATTGTAATTTTAACATACTGTATGGCAGATGGCTTTACCGATATGATACTTCCAACCAATCCTGTGCTACTTATAGGGCTATCTATGGCTAACGTATCATATGGCAAGTGGGTTCGGTGGACTTATAAAATTCAAATAACGGTTTTTGTTTTAACCCTAATGTTTTTATATTTTGCAACGGCTATTGGATATTAAAAATTAATAAATTCAAAAATAAAAAGGACAATGATTAAAAATCATTGTCCTTTAGTTTATTATAAATCTTAAATTAAATAACCCACTCGCCATTGCTAAACAATGTGACTGTAGTTTTGTCTTTTTTTATGCCTACAACTGAAAGGTCTGGTGTTCCTATCATAAAATCTTCGTGCTCACGAGAATCGTTTGCGCCAAGTGCTTCAAGTTCTTTTAGGGTAAGGTTTTCGCCATTTTTTATGGTGGTAGGATAGGCTTTTCCAATTGCTAAATGGCAACTTGCGTTTTCATCAAACAAGGTGTTATAAAATAAAACGTTGCTTTTAGCAATAGGTGAGTTTTTGCCGATTAAAGCAACTTCGCCAAGCCTTTTTGTGCCACTATCTGTATTAATAAGACCTTTAAGTGCCTCATAACCTTTATTTGCAGAGTAATTTATAATTTTACCATCTTTAAATGTAATAGAAAATTCATCTATAATTTGTCCGTTTGAGCAAAGTGGCATAGCACTTTTTAATACGCCGTTTACCTTTTCTCTATGTGGGGCAGTAAAAATTTCTTCGGTAGGCATATTTGCCATAAAAAAAGCGCCATCTTTTGCTTTTTCTAAAGCGCTAGTCCAAACGTGGTTGTCTGCAAGACCAACCATTAGGTCGGTGCCATTGCCACTCTTAAAATGCAAATATTCAAACTCAGCCTCGTTTAAGAATTTAGCACGGGCGTTTAAAACTTCTATATGCTTTTCCCAAGCAAGGGTTGGGTTTTCTTGGTTTAGGCGCATTGCATTTTCTATTTGCTCTGAAAGTAGTTTAACTGCATTTTTTTGGTTAGGAAAAACCTTTTTTGCCCATGCAGTGGTTGGAACGGAAACAACGCACCATCTTATTGCATTTGCCATCATATTATCTGAAAACTTTTTTAAGGCTTTTGCCTTTGCTTTGGAAACGGCAAATAATTTTTCTGAAGGAATATTTTTAAATGCTTCAGGGTCGTCTGCACTTACGGCAACATAACAAAAGTTTTTTTCCACAAGATAGTTTTTACTGTCAACTAACCATTTTGGAACTTCGCATAAGTCTTTAGTTTGGGCATATGTGTAAGAAAGTTTGTCTATTTCTTGGTCTTGCCATCTTACTCTAACAATGCTTGCACCTGCTTTGTATCCAGCAGTTGTAAGCGCTATAACAAAATCCCTTTTTTGGGTAGGGCAAGAAATTTCTAAGCCCTGTCCTTTCTGCAAGTTAACGCCTACTTTTATAATTAGTTCGGCATAATCGTTTAGCATTTTACCCTTTATCATATTGTCACCATAAACAAATTTTTTTTATTATTTTAACTTAATAAAGCAAATTAAGTCAAGCGTAATATCAATGAAATACTGCTTTTTTCATATATTTGCCAAAAGAAAGTATAGTTTTACATAAAACAACAAAAAATTATCATTATCAGTTAAATTTCTATTTATGATTGACATTTAAGGATAATTGTAATATAATTTACATTAATGTATTGTGCGATTAGATAAATTGTATGCACATAAAATGTTGCGTCATTTATCATGGTGGAGGCGTTTTTGCAATCGAATTGTCCGTTAGACGTTAAAAAACTTAATATTTCTGAGCTTGAAGAACTTGCAACTAGGACAAGGGAACAAATTGTTCAAACGGTTAGTAAAAATGGTGGGCATTTATCTGCTAATTTAGGTATGGTAGATGCTACAATTGCACTTTATAAGGTGTTTGATTTTTCTAAAGACAAACTGATTTTTGACGTTGGTCATCAATGTTATACGCATAAGATTTTATCTGGAAGAAAAGATAGTTTTGATTGCATTAGGCAAGATAATGGAATATCGGGTTTTCCAGACATAACCGAAAGCCCTTACGATGCTTTTTCTGCAGGGCATGCTGGAACTTCAATTTCAGCAGGGTTAGGTTATTGCATCGCTCGTGACAAACTAAACCAAGATTATAACGTGGTTTGCGTGGTGGGAGATGGCTCTTTTGCAAACGGCTTAAATTTAGAAGCCTTGCTTACATCTAACGTTAAACCTAAAAACTTTATAGTTATTTTAAATGATAACGGCATGTCCATTTCAAAAAATAAAAATGGATTTTACAGAATGCTTTCAAAAAGCACCACAAAACGTGGATATGTGGGCAGTAAAAAACTTATAAGAAGAATTTTTGGCGATTCTTTTATTACAAAGGGTCTTGCAGGTTTTAGAAACTTTATTAAAAGGGTTATCAATAAAAGCAATTACTTTGAGTCGTTTGGGTTTAAATACGTTGGAATAGTTGATGGAAATAATATCAAAGATACCGTGACTATTTTAGAGCGAGTTAAATCAGTTGCTCAAGAAAAGGCTGTTCTTCTTCATATAAAAACCAAAAAAGGAAAGGGTCTTAAGCAAGCAGAAGAGCATTCAGATGCATATCACGGAGTAGGTGCAGACTTTAAGGTTGATAATGGTAATTTTGCCCTTGCTCTTGGTCAAAAACTTAATAATCTAATTGAAAAAGACTATAAAGTCGTTGCAATTACTGCAGGTATGGCTAGTGGAACGGGGCTTAGCGACGTAGAAAAACAATACCCAAAAAACTTTATTGACGTAGGCATTGCAGAAGAGTACGCAATAACACTTGCATCTGGTATGGCAATGGGTGGGCTTAAACCTATAGTTGCTATATACTCTACTTTTTTACAACGTGCATACGACCAAATTTTGCACGACGTGTGTATTCAAAATTTACCTATAGTATTTTGTATTGATAGGGCTGGTTTTGTGGGGCAAGATGGCAAAACGCATCAAGGCGTGTTTGATATAAGTTATCTTTCACATATGCCTAACATGAAAATCTTAGCACCAAACACTGTGGAAGAACTTGGCGATTTTATTGACTATGCTATATCGTTAAAATGTCCTGTTGCAATTAGATACCCTAAAAATACCAAAATATCACAAGAGCTTGTTAAAATAAATGAGCAAACGCTTTGGACTGTAATAAAAGAAGGTAAAAAAGTAAACATTTTAGCAGTTGGTCCAAACATGCTTGCTCTTGCAAAAAAATGTACACAAAACATTGATGATGTGGGTGTCATTTCAGTAAGGTCAATTAAGCCTATGTGCTTAGAAACATTAAATAAAATAAAAAATAGCGCGATTATCGTGCTTGAAGAAAATAGCATAATCGGTGGGCTTGGAAGTATGGTAAGCACCTATTATGCAAATCAAAACATAAACGTAAAATTATCTATAATGGGCGTTAAAGATAAGTTCGTTGGACATGGAATTATTGATACGCAAATGAAAGATAACGATTTATGTGAAACAAGTTTAACAAAAGAAATTTTAAAATATTTAAATTGAGAGTAATAAAATGAACAAATATCTTAAATCAATAGCGTATGTTTTATTGGATGCAATATTAGTTATGCTTATGTATTACTTAATGTTGAGCGTTTTTACAACCGACATTAAATTAGCATTTGATGACACGGTCCCTTTTTTATCGGCTGGCGTCGCTTTCGTTTTTATCGTTAACGCACTACTTGGCTTATATGCTGGAATTTGGACGTTTGCAGGGTTTTGGGAAGCAATAAGGCTAGGTCTTGCTACAATTTTATTTTTATTTTATAACATTTTTGTGGCTGGTGTGTGCGAAGAAGTTGGATACTCTTGGGCTGTTATAACAACTTTCTTTACTTATATGGCAATCTTTATAACAAGATATTTTCCAAGATTTAAAAATACTCTTAAAAAGTATCTTAATAAAAAGACTGCTGTTGATGGTTATAAAAGGGTATTAATCGTTGGTGCAGGTAGCACAAGTGCTACTTTAATTAGAGAACTTAGAACTTCTATTAGTTCAGACATGGACCCTGTGTGCGCGCTTGATGATGATAAAAATAAGATAAATAGATACGTTAGTGGTGTAAAAGTTGTTGGCAACACTTCACAAATTGACAAATATGCAAAAAAACATGACGTGCAAGAAATTATTATCGCAATGCCAACGGCTGATAAAAAGGTTATAAGCAGAATAATCTTAGAAGCTCAAAAAACGGGTTGCAAGGTCAAAACTATTTCAGCAATATTGCCACAAAATAGTGGAAAGGTTTCTGTTTCTGATATTAAAGAAGTTGGGATAGACGACCTTTTAGGAAGAGAACCAGTTAACGTAAACCTAGATGACATTTTAGGCTATATTGAAGGCAAAACTGTTCTTGTTACGGGCGGTGGTGGTTCAATCGGAAGTGAATTATGTAGACAGATTGCGGCTCACAACCCTAAACTTCTTATTATCGTTGATATTTATGAAAATAATGCTTACGATATTGAACAAGAATTGATAAGAACGTTGCCAAACTTAAATTTGCTTGTGTTGATAGCAAGTGTTAGAGATGAAAAGAAAATTAACAGTATATTTGAACAATATAAACCAGAAATAGTTTTCCATGCGGCAGCGCATAAACACGTGCCACTTATGGAAACAAGCCCTAACGAAGCAGTAAAAAACAACGTTATAGGAACGTTAAACGTGACAGAAGCGGCTGGAAGAAACGGCGCAAAAAGATTTGTTATGATTAGCACGGATAAGGCTGTAAACCCAACAAATATTATGGGGGCAACAAAGCGTATTTGTGAAATGATTATTCAGGCAATGGACAAAAAATATAAGACTGAATACGTTGCGGTTAGATTTGGTAACGTTTTAGGTTCAAACGGTTCGGTAATTCCACTGTTTAAGCGTCAAATTAAAGAAGGTGGGCCTGTCACGGTCACACATAAAAAAATAGTCAGGTATTTTATGACTATACCTGAAGCAGTGAGTTTAGTATTGCAGGCTGGCGCTTATGCAAAGGGTGGCGAAATATTCGTTTTAAACATGGGTGAACCTGTAAGAATTTATGACCTTGCTGAAAACCTTATAAGACTTTCGGGCTTGCAACCAAACGTTGATATAGATATAAAAATTGTAGGTTTAAGACCGGGCGAAAAACTTTATGAAGAACGCCTTATGGAAGAAGAAGGTTTGCAAGAGACTGAAAATAAAATGATTTCCATAGGCAAGCCTTTGGAAATCGATAAAGATTTATTCGAAAAAGTTAGAGAGTTAGGAAAACAAGCAGATGGCGAAGTTGAAAATATGAAAGAACTTGTCAGCGAACTTGTTCCTACATACAAGATTGATTTAAGGAAGAAAGTTTAGGAATTTTTACAAATAATGGTAGTGGCTTATCGTCGCTACCTTTTTTGTTTATTAAACCAACTATAGATATTAAAGTTGTCATAAACATAAGAACGATATTAAATTCGCTATTTTCTATCAAGCCATAAAGCGCAAACATAATAAACGCATATAGGGCAAATTTGCCAAGATTAGTGTCATTTTTTAGTAAATACTTTATTCTTGCTAAATAATAAATTCCATAGCCAATAATTCCAACAGTTCCAGTGCAAGCAAGTATATGGAAAAACGTTGAGTGATAAAAACCTTTATAGTCGCAAATATCTATAATCGTGGCTAAATATGCATTGCCACCACCTAGTCCTATTCCTAAAATAGGGTGTTTAAGAAAAGAGTTTATTGACATTTTATAAGGCAATGTTCTTCCGTTGTTATCTGCAGATGTTTTTATAAAATGTAAAAATTCTGCGTGCTTAAACAAATAGAAATAACCAACTTCTATAATAGCAGTAAATATCAATAAATAGAAAATTATTTTTAGCATAGGCAAATTGCGCCTATAAGCATTTTTATAAACTGCGAACATTAAAAAAGGCGTAAAAATAATTATGGTTGCTAAAGCCCCGTCACTATTAGAAAAGTAGACTGATGCATATAAAAAGATTAATTCAATAAACCACGCCCAAATGCACTTTGAAGATAGCATCATATAGCAACATAAAGGAACGGCAATCAATATCATGCTTGCAATATGGTTAGGGTTTGACCAACAATGCCATAAATAAATGTTCTCGAATTTTATGGTGCCATAGATATCTATATGTAATATTGCAAAACAAAGTTGGGCGCAAGCAAGTGAAATTGCTATTATAAAACAACTGCAAACATATTTTCTTATGTCTAAATTATTGTTTAATTTAATTTTGTTGTAAAAGCAAAAATGTATTACGAGTGGGACAATGCCAGACATTGTAAAAATGCCTAATCCGTCAAAATAATATTTACCGTTACCAGAGAACAAACCACCTAAAAGAAAAATGCAAACTATAAACAAAATTGTATAGAAAAATATATCAAGTTCAATTTTTTTAATTGGGTATATTATAAAATGAAGAATTATTGATAATGCTAGCAAAGAAAAAAGAATTGCGCTAAAGATAAGTTGTTCGTTAAGAGCAACAGTGGTGTCTCTAAAACACATAGGAGTCATAAGCATAAGGCTTACGATTGGCAAAAGGTCGTCATGCACGATTAAAACGAAACAAGTTATTAAAACCATTGAAAAAAGACCTAAAATTTGCAAATCACAAATCCAGAAAAGCAAAACAAAAAGGCTGGCTATCAAAGGCATAAAATAAGAATAAACGAAGCCTTTGGTTTTATTTCTTAAGTTTAAAATTAAATTGTTAAATTTATCCATAATAGTATGCATGAAAAAATTATAACATAAAAGTTAAACTAAAGCAAGAATATAAACAAATGAATAAAAAAATAATAAAAAATTATTTAAAAAGCGAAAAAAATAAAAATTTATCAAAAAAAGTTTATTGATGGGCAAAATTGTGATATAATGAAAGCACCATATTTTAAAATTTAGGAATATAATAATGAAGAATAAAAATGCATTAAAATGGATAGTAGAAAATTCTAAATCGCAAAGCAAGAAACTTATTATTTTGTTAATTGCAAATGCATTATTTTCGGCATTGTCTATAGTCTTTGCGTTATTTATCAAAGAAATAATTGACAGTGCTATAAATAGCAATTTACAAAGATTAGTCTTTTATGCTATAGCAATAAGCGTTGTTGTAATTCTTCAGTTTGCATTTAGGATGTTTAATAGTTTGCTTGCTGAAAATATTAAGGCACGCCTTGAAATTGGTTATAAGTCGGTTTTATTTAAAGACATTTTAAGAAAAAGACATGACAAAATAACAATTTATCATAGTGGCGAGCTTATGACAAGGCTTACTAGCGACGTGTCTATCATAAGTGAAGGCGTTTCAACGATATTACCTACAATAATTTCGGCAATGACAAGGCTTGTGCTTGCAGTAGTTGCGCTCATTTATATTGATTGGGTTTTTGCAGTTGCTTTTACTGTGGCAGGGCTGCTTGTGTTTGTAGCTTTAGCGTTTTTAAGAGGCAGATTAAAATCATATCACAAAAAAGCACAAGAAACGGATGGCAAAATTCGTTCTTTTATGCAAGAATGCATAGAAAATATACTAGCAGTTAAAGTTTTTGCAGTTAATTCAAAAATTGAAAAACAGGCAAAGGATTTACAAGAAAAAAATTATTCTGTCAAAATGAAAAGGCATAATTATGGTGCGTTAGGTAATGCATTTTATAATATGGTTTTTAGTGCTGGATATCTATTTGCACTTATATATGGTGCTGTTAAAATGTTGAAAAGCAAAGGTGCTTTTTCATACGGTTCACTTTCAGCAATATTGCAACTTGTAAATAACGTTCAAGTGCCATTTATGGCGCTTTCAAATGTTATGCCTAAATATTATTCAATGCTGGCATCTGCAGAAAGAATTATAGAAATGGAACAAGTAGAAAACGAACCACAAGAAAAGTCAATGGATAGAGAAAAGACATACGGCATGTTAAAAGGTATAGCAATTGACGGAGTTGATTTTACTTATGATAGAGATAGCGTGCTTAAGGGCGCATCAGTTTACATTGAAAAGGGCGACTTCGTTGCTATAACGGGGGCTTCTGGTGTAGGAAAAAGCACATTAATAAAACTTCTATTGGGCGTGTACACATTAGATAATGGAAGCGTGTATTTGGACACGGAAAACGGGAATGTTATGATTGATAACAGCACGCGCACAATGTTTTCTTACGTGCCACAAGGCAATATGATATTTAGTGGAACGCTAAGAGAAAATATAACCTTTATCAATGACAAGGCAAGTGAGCAGGAAATAGAGCGTGCAATAAAGATAAGTATGTGCAGTGAGTTCATTGATAAACTTCCACAAGGACTAGAAACTATAGTTGGCGAAAATGGCATGGGACTTTCTGAAGGTCAGGTTCAAAGGATTGCTATAGCAAGAGCGATTTTGACAAAAGCCCCTATACTTCTTCTTGATGAAGCAACAAGCGCGCTTGATGAAAATACAGAAAAATGCGTATTAGATAATTTAAAGAGCATAGATGGCGCAACAATAATAATAGTTTCACATAAAAAGGCAGCGCTATCAATATGTAATAAAAACATACAAATTAAAGATAAAAAAATTAGAAATCTAACAAAAACAGCATAAAAATGTTAGTTTTTAGAAAAAATTTTAATAAAACTATATCATTTTTCGACAATTTATGATAAAATGTATTAGGTTATGTGAAAAAATAAGGGGTGGATAATGACTATTAAAGACATTTGTACGCTTTTTGATATTAACGGTACGTACGTTGGATGCAAAGAAATTATTTCAGGTAATATAAACAGTACGTTCAGAGTATCGTTTTTAAGAGATGGTATTGTTAAGAAATATATACTCCAAAAAATTAACAAAAGAGTATTTAATGAGCCTCCAAAGGTTATGGACAATATCGTTCGTGTGACAAATCATATAAAAATGAAGGTGCTAGAGCGTGGCGAGTCTACAAAAACAGGGGTTTTAAGGGCATTTTATTCTCGTGAAGAAGACCATCCATACGTAATTGACGATTGTGGGGAATATTGGCGCTGTTATAGATTTATTCGTGACTCAGTCACTTATGATACTTGTGATGATTTGGAAATGGTTAGTAAAATCGGCACGGCTTTTGGTAGGTTCCAACAAGATTTAAGTGATTTTCCTGTAAAGACTCTTTTTATATCAATACCAAATTTTCATAACACGAAAAAGCGCTATACTGCATTTAGAGAAGCGATAAAAGCTGACCCATATAAAAGGGCAAAAAAAGTTAAAGAACAAATTGACAAACTCTTTGAGTATGAACAAATGGCGTGTGAATTACAAAATTACTTAGATAATGAAGAGATTCCATACAGAGTCACTCATAATGATACTAAGTGTAATAACGTAAGCCTTGATAAGTTTACGGGCGAAGTGCTTGCCGTGTTAGATTTAGATACGGTTATGCCAGGTGCAATTGCACACGACTTTGGCGATGCAATTCGTTTTATCGCAAATACGAGAAAAGAAGATGATGCAAGGTGTGATTTAGTAGAACTTGACATTGCTAAGTACGAAGCGTTTGCAAAGGGATTTGTTGGTGAAGTGAGGTCTACACTTACTGATTTAGAAAAAAAGACCTTAAATTTAGGCGTGTTTACAATGACTGTTGAACTTGCTTTAAGGTTTTTAACGGATTATATTTTAGGGGATAAATATTTTAGACATAGTTATCCAGGACATAATGTGGATAGGGCAAAAAATCAACTTGCACTTTCACAAAGTATACTAAACAAATTTGAACAAATGGAAGAAATTTTGCAAAAATATATATAGGGGAAATATATGAAAAATATGCAAGAACAACAAGAAATTCAAAAAGAAGATAGTTTAATAAGAAATATTCTTTTTGCATTAAGGAAAAACATATTTCTAATTTTAGCTATTATTATTATTACAACTTCTTTAGGGTTAGGATATTCTTATATTAAAAAGCCAAAATATACGGCTAGCGTAAGGGTGAATTTTAGTATTGACGGCAACACTACTGCTACCATAAACGAAATGCGTCTTTATATAGACACAATCGTTGACTTTTGTGGACAAGGTGTAGTTGTAGATAGGGCAAATGCTTATTATATTGAGTGGGTGGAGAATTATCGACAAGAATATTATGAGCAAGAAAAGAACATTGAAGATTTTTATGCAGAATATTCTTCTCCAAAAAATCAAGGCGTAGAAAATGATATTTTTAAAAATTACCAAAGACCAAATAGCAGTCAGCCTGGAACTTTAAAAGACGAAAGTTTTATAGTGTCAGGGGATATTAGTACACAAACTGTTAAAAATGATGAAGCAACTAACTGGATTTATGCAGTTAATTACACTGATAATAATGAAAAAGAAGCGCTTGAAAAAACGTATATTTTAGTTCTTGCTTATAAACACGAACTATATTGGGACAGTGAGTTAGGTGACCTTGGCGTAGAAAGATATTTTACTGGTCTTACTATAAATATAGATAGTTTAGGGTTTGACGGCATTTCATCTGACGTTTCATATATTAAAATAATAATCTTTAGTTTTCTTATTGGCGCAGTGCTTGCAGTTATAATCGTTTACGTTAAGAATCTATTTGATAATACGATAAAAGATGCAGACGAACTTGAAAGAATTACAGATACGCAAGTTCTTGGTCGTGTAAATTTTATTAAGGAGAAGAATAAAAATGGAAAATAATGTTCAAAGCAAAAAGAATATTTCCTTTTTCAAATTAGTTAAAGCAAATCTCCTTTTAATAATTTTAACCACATTGTTAGTTTCGCTTTTGGGTGCGCTTTTAGGTGTTTTATACATTAAACCTGAATACAAAGTAAGCCGTTCAGCAATTTTAAGAACAGAACTAGAGTCATCAAGTTTAGAAGCAGAAACTAATAACGCATCTCTTGCATTTTTAGTTATAGGACAGTTAGAATATTATTTTACGGCTGCTGACTATATTGACCTTGCAAACCACAAATATGAAGAAAAAAACGGCAAGTCAGAAGATAAAATAATAGCAAGCAATATAGATGTTGAATACAAAGAAGATAGTTTAATTTTTACAATTTCATATAAAGACTCAAATAAAGCAATTGCAACAAAAAAACTAAAAGCAGTGTTTGAGGCATCTGTTGATTATTTTAGCGACCACGCAACGCCTTATAATATAAAACTTATTCCAACAGATAACGCAGAGACAGATAGTAGTAGATTTGCAGTTTCAGAAAATCATGGAATAACAGAGTGTGTAGTAATCGGGCTATTAGCGGGTATAATCATAGCCTTTGCTGTAGTTTTAATCAAGACATCGCTTGATAACACAGTTCACGACAAAGATGAACTTGAAGAAATTACAGGTGTTAGCATGCTTGCATGTATATCAAAAAGATAATAAAAAGGGCAACAAAAGTTGCCCTTTAATTTTTTAAACTTTATATATAAAAAGAAAAGTATATGATTATAAAATAGTGTCAATGTCCTTTTCAAACTTATCAAATAGGTTATATCTTTCTGGGTGGAAAAGCGCAGTGAACATCATGTCTCTGACGTTTGGTATGTCAACGCCTATTTTACTAATTAAATCTTTAACATACTCGCGCTTGGTAAGTTTGTTTGCAGGACAGCAACTTTTTACAACAGGTAAACTCTTTGAAAAGGAAATAATGTCCATTTCTTTTACCATAATCATTGGCCTAATTAAAGTTAAATCAATTTTATCTAGATAACTCTTTGGTGCAAAAGTTGAAAGTCTGCCCTCATATAAAAGAGAAAGCATAAGAGTATCTATAGCGTCGTCTCTATGATGCCCTAAAGCAACTTTGTTGCAACCTAATTTTTTTGCTAAGTTATTTAGTGCCCCTTTTCGCATTTTTGAGCATAGGGCACAAGGGTTAGATTCTTTTCTCACGTCAAACACAACAGCGCCAATGTCAGTTTTTTCCACATAGAAAGGAACGTTTAAACTTTCGCAAAGCTTTATTATTGGCGTAAAATCAGTTTCATTGTTTTCAAAATTTAAATCAACAGAAATTGCCACAAGTTCAAACTGTTCTGGTGCCCATTTTTTATATTCGGCAAGCAGTTTTAATAGTGAAACACTATCTTTACCACCAGATACTCCAACGGCGATTTTATCGCCATTTTTTATCATTTTATATTTTGTAATGCCCTTTCGCATAACCGATAACATTTTTTGAGTAGTCATAATAACCTTTTATATCATTTAAGTTGATTTTTTTTGATATATATATTATACTGTATTTTAGTTAAAAAAACAAATTTTTAGGTGCTATATGACTGAATTTATACAGCAATTAGTGGGAAATGATATTTTGGCAACAATTTTTATGTCTTTTATCCCACTTGTAGAACTAAAAGGTGGAATAGTTTTTGCACGTGGCGCAGGCATAGATTTTTTCTATTCTTTGCTTTTTGCATACGTTGGTTCTACACTTGTATTTTTCCCAATATATTTTTTATTAAAGCCGGTTTTGAATTTAATTAAAAAAATAAAAATCTTTTCTAAACTTGCATATAAGATAGAAGGATATTTTAGTGGAAAAGCAGACAAGGCAGTTAAAGAAGATAATCAACAACAAAGTGAAGGCGCAAACAAAAGAAATGCCATTTCCTTAAAACAACTTGGCGTGTTTATTTTTGTTGCCATACCACTTCCAATGACGGGTATTTGGACGGGTACGGCAATTGCGGTGTTTTTAGGGCTTAAGTTTAAAGAGGCAATTTTGCCCGTTTGTTTAGGCAATCTTGTTGCTGGGTTAATAATTTCTTTACTTGCTCAGATTTGTTTATCTATTTGGACAATTGCTGTGCTAGATTACATTTTATATGCTTTATTTGCGCTTGCAATAATTTTCTTAATTGTGGTAATAATAAAAATAGCAAAAAGTAAACCACAAGACGTAAAATAATTTAACTAGGTGAATTTTATGGGATTTTTTAGTTGGCTTTTTCGTAAAAGCAAACCAAAAAAAATAAAGATAGGCTTAGCGCTTGGCTCTGGTGGGGCTAAGGGCTTTGCTCATTTAGGGGCATTGAAAGCCTTTGAAGAAAACGGAATAGAGTTTGACATAATTGCAGGAACAAGCATTGGCAGTGTGGTTGGTGCTTTTTATTCGGCTGGCTATTCGGCAACTGACATTGTGGAACTGCTTAAGAGAATTGATTTTAACGAGATTACAAATCTATTTATGATAAAAATGGATACTTCAGGACTATTTAAGGTTATTGATAGAGAAATTGGCTCTATGGATATTGAAGAACTTAAAAAACCATTTAAGGCAGTTGCAACAGAACTTGAAAGTGGAGAGGAAAAAGTTTTTGACAAGGGAAGTGTTGCAACAGCACTATGTGCTTCAAGTAGTATTCCACCATTTTTTAAGCCTGTATTTATTGATGGCGTAAGATATATAGACGGTGCTTATACAAATTCTATACCTGCTGATTTGGTTAAAGAAATGGGCGCAGATTATATAGTGGGCATAGATTTATCTACAAGAGATGCAAAGCCAAGTTTACTTAAAAAGTTTTTTCCAACATATAAGTCAGGTGTAGAAGAGCCTTGGGCAAAAGGATATCAGTTTAGTGATACAATGCTGCATCCAGACCTTAACGAGTTTTCCTCTGTTGCGTTTTGGCAGGGAAATAAGATGTATGATATCGGATATCAACACGCAATGTCTTTTATTCCAAAAATTAAGCAAGATATAGAGAACTTAAAATATAAGAAAAAACAAAAATAAACAAATGTAAAATATGAAATGCAAAAGACAAGGAATTATTGTTAAGTTAATAATTTTAATATATGTTTGTTTAAGTCTATTTAATGTTGTGGGTTGTAAACAGGCAATTCCACCTATTGCTCCTGGACCTAAAATTTATAGTGACTTTTCGGTAAATTTTTTAGATGTTGGGCAGGGCGACTGCATTTTTATAAGACTTCCTGATGGTAAAAATACACTTATTGATTGTGGAGTAAACGACGCTAATCAAGAAAACAGTAAATATATTATTAGTTATCTAAAAAATTATGGTGTAAATACAATAGATTATTTTGTGCTTTCGCACCCAGATGATGACCATATAGGTTGCGCTATTGCTATTATAAATACATTTTCTATAGGTAAAATATATATATCAAAAATTCATCCGGCGTTAATGCAAAGTTTTTTGTCATTTGAGCAAGTGTTAAATGTTATAGAGCAAAAGCAAATAGAATATAAGTATTCTATTTTTCCAACTAAAATTGTGGGCACAAATTATCATTTTGCATTTTTATCGCCACAAAACGACCACAGAAATAGTTATAATGAACTTATAAAACAACTAATACCTACAAGTGGAGATATAAATAATCTTTCGCCAATAATTTATTTTAGTTGTTTGGGTAAACGATTTATTTTTACAGGTGATGCTGAGAGTAAAGAAGAAAAATACGTCGTTGAAAATTATATTAGTGGCATTTATGATTTATATTATAATGATTTACAAATTAACCTAACGGATGTGGACTATCTTAAATTATCGCACCACGGCTCAAGCGACGCTTCTTGTGAGGAATTTTTATCACTTTTAAAACCTAAAAATGCTATAATTTCTGTTGGTAATGACAATTTTTATGGACATCCATCAAGCGACACTCTGTTAAGACTTCAAACTGTTTGTGATGAATATAATCTTTATCGAACAGACCAACTTGGAACTATAACCATTTATATTGAAAACCAAGAATTAAAAATTCAAACTACAAAAAATAATTAAAAGTCAAGGCAAAATGCCTTGACTTTTTTTGGTTTAATCATGCAAGTTTTAGTGCAGTTATTGATGCACCTAGCAAGGTTGCTGTTTCATCAGACGAGTTGTAAATCGCAATAGTGTCACCAGCACTTAAGTTAATTAAAATTGTTTTGCTAACAGCACCAAAGCCATTTATAAGAGTTATGGTTTCGTCAAAAACTACTGTGTCGTTTTGGTATAAACTAATAGCAAAGTTTCCAGATACAACAGAGCCGTTTGCGAAATAAGAAACCAAATATACACCTGAGTCGGTAATGTTTATTTCATTATTAATAACGCTCATCGTTGTGTCATCTGTTGCTGTATCAAAAACGACAGGGATAACTCCTCCGCTTATAACAGCAGATGCACCTACGCTCGCATATATAGCGTCGCCCGTTCCCGCAGGGCCTTGTGGTCCAGTAGCACCAGTTGGACCGACAGGCCCAATAGGACCTTGTGGACCAATAGGGCCAATAGGACCAGTAGCACCGGTAGCACCAGTTGGACCAGCAGGGCCGATAGGACCAGTAGCGCCAGTTGGGCCGACAGGCCCGATAGGACCTCTTGCACCTCTTGCGCCGGTAGCACCCGTTGGGCCAACAGGACCGACAGGACCTTGTGGACCGATAGGGCCTCTTGCACCGGTAGCACCAGTTGGGCCAACAGGCCCACGAATAATTATCGGGTTATTATTGCAACATCTTCTATTATTAAAAGTGTTGTCATTACCGTTAAGCAGTGGATTAAAACCTTGCCGATTATTACCACTTCCGTTGCAACCACAGTTGCAACCTAAAATATTACACATAAAAAATTCCTCCTTTGTGTATATTACATCATATTCAAAATTAGAATAAAATGTTAACCAAAGAAGGAATAATAGATAAATCTAAAATAAAACAATTATTGTTCGGTTTTTGGAAAGTCAATTTCATCAATGTCTAAAGGCATTTCATAACACATTTCTTCGTGCTGAGTTGTGTTTTCGCCAAACATTTTGTTAAAAGCAACCTTAAAATATTTTGCGTTTCCTTCAACCAAAAGGTTGCCAGCCATATCAAAAATTTGCCCTTTTGCAACCATACCACGGGCCGAGTTAAAAGTAAGATATGCACGGGCTTTAACAGGTGTGTCAAGTGGTGTAGGCTTTCTATAAGTTATATTAAGAGTGGTTGTCACGCCAAACATTTCCGGCTCGTTAACCCAAAGGGCACGCCCCATCAGTTCATCTAAAAGAGCACCAACCATACCACCGTGCGTTCTATCTGGATAACTTTGGTGAACGGACTTAAAAGTAATAATGCTTGCAACCGAGCCATCATCTAAAACATAAAATGGTGCTTTAAGGCTAAACGGATTTTCCATGCCACAAATCATACAATTTTTGCTGTTGTTTTGAACTCTTAAAACTTTCATTTTTAATTCCTTTAAAATTTTATTGCTAATATTATTATAATATTATTTTGTTGTTTTGTCAAAAAATTGGTAAAGCATATTTTATTTTTCTTTATTTTGCTTGACCAAAGAATTTTTAAATGCTATAATGTAAGAAAAGTTATACTTTTCATACTTTTTGAAAAAATTAAAGTATAATGATTATAGGTGAAATTATGTTAGAAAAAGAAGGTAAATATATCTTTGGAGTTTGCAAAATTGGCGAAAAAGGTCAAATAGTTATTCCAAAAGACGCAAGAAAACTTTATAATTTATTGCCAGGTGATACATTGCTTTTGCTCGGTGATGAAAAGGGCTTGGCTTTAATTAAAACAGAAGTGTTTACTGATTTGGCGGAGGGCATTTTAAATGACAGGCACAAATAATGCTATAACAAGAAAAGGGCAAGATGTTATAAAAATAGAAAATCTAAATAAATGGTTCAAAGATGTGCACGCTGTTAACGATTTAACCTTAAGCGTAAAAGAAGGCGAACTTTTTGCATTTTTGGGCGTTAACGGGGCAGGAAAAAGCACAACGATTTCTATTATTTGCAACACTCTTAAAAAAGATAGTGGAAGCGTTTATGTGTGCGATATCGACACAAACACTCAAAGTGATGAAATAAAAAGGAGCATAGGCGTTGTGTTTCAAAGTACGGTGCTTGATAAAGCCCTTTCGGTTAGAGAAAACTTAAGGCATAGGGCATCGCTTTACGGCATTTTTGATAAAGAGTTTGAAGATAGGTTAGAATATTTAAGCCAAATCTTAGACTTTAAGCCGTTTATAAATAGGCAAGTTGGCAAACTTTCTGGTGGTCAAAGAAGAAAAATAGATATTGCAAGGGCAATTATTCACAGCCCAAAAATACTTATTTTAGACGAGCCAACCACAGGGTTAGACCCACAAACCAGAATAACAATGTGGAACGTTATAAACGAGTTAAGGCAAAAAACCGGCATGACTGTGTTTTTAACCACGCACTATATGGAAGAAGCATCTGAAGCCGATTATGTTGTTATTATTGATGGTGGCAAAATTGTTGCAGAAGGCACGCCACACGCATTAAAAAGCGAGTATGCAAACGATTATATCACCATATATAATATAACCCAAGAACAAGCAACCACACTTGGATTAGATTACGAAAAAGTGAGCGATGGCTATCGCTTTAGCATTAAAGACACAAAAATTGCAACCGATTTAATAGTAAAAAACCAAAACCTGTTTAACGATTATGAAGTTGTTAAGGGTAAGATGGATGACGTGTTTTTAAATGTGACAGGCAAAAAACTAACGGGGGATAACTAGTATGAATATATTTTTAAGCAACGTTAAAAGACACACCAAGTTGTTTTTTAAGGACAAGGGCTTGTTTTTCACTTCGCTTATAACCCCACTAATTTTGCTCGTTTTATATGCAACCTTTTTGTCAAACGTATATAGAAGTAGTTTTGAGCAAGTGTTTTCTCAGTTTGGTGCTAAAGTCACCGATAAACAATTATCAGGTCTTGTTGGTGGGCAGTTAATGTCTTCACTTCTTGCCGTTTCTTGTGTGACCGTTTCTTTCTGCTCTAACATGCTTATGGTTCAAGATAAAATTAACGGCGCATATAACGACCTTATGATAACGCCGTTAAAAAGGTCAACTTTAGCCTTATCATATTATGTTTCAACAACGATAAGCACGCTAATAATTTGTTTGCTTGCACTTGTTGCTTGCTTAATTTATGTTGGAGTTGTGGGCTGGTATTTAACCTTTATTGACGTTTTGCTTTTGCTTGTTGACATATTTTTGCTAACAACCTTTGGCACGGCACTGTCTTCTGTTATCAATTATTTTTTAAGTTCGCAAGGTCAGGTTTCGGCTGTTGGCTCTATCGTTAGTTCATGCTATGGCTTTATTTGTGGCGCATATATGCCACTATCTTCATTTGGCACAGGCTTAAGAAATGCAGTTATGTTTTTGCCGGGCACTTATGGCACGGCACTAATAAGAAACCACTCTCTAAATGGCGTTATGCAAAGTTTATCAAAAACCTTGCCACCAGATGCAATAACGGGGCTAAAAAATTCAATAGATTGCAATATTTACTTTTTTAACACCAAGATAGAAATTGGAACAATGTATTTAGTTATATCGCTTTCTATTGTGTTAATTATCACTGCTTACGTTTTAATAAACAAATTCTGCAAAAAAATTAAAAAATAAATTAAAAATACACGCAAAAAAAATAATAACCATCCACTAAAAAGTGGATGGTTATTCTATTTCTAGAAAAAAATCATCAAAAGATATTTCAAAAGTTTTAACAAGCGAAATTATATAACTTGCCTTAGGCTCGTTTATATTCCGTTCCCAATAGTCAATGGCTTTTTGGCTAACCCCAATCAATTTGCCTAACTTTAACTGAGACAAACCTCTTTCAAGTCTTAATTCTTTTATCCTTTCCCCAATACTCATAATAATATTATAGAAGAAAACTTCTTAAATAACTTGACAAAGAAGAAATCTTCTTGTAAAATGATAGCAAAAGTTAATTTACTCTTAAAGGAGATAATTTATGAAAAAACTATTTTTATCACTTTTAACTATTATTATGCTTTTATGTACAGTTGGTCTAACGGCGTGCATTAATCTTGGTGGCAAGTGCGAGCATAAAAACACACAAAAAAGCACGGTATTAGAGGCAACT
This sequence comes from Christensenellaceae bacterium, assembly GCA_045651185.1. Taxonomy (GTDB): domain Bacteria; phylum Bacillota; class Clostridia; order Christensenellales; family Borkfalkiaceae; genus UBA1259. The sequence goes on from JAZRRZ010000032.1 coordinate 113,400, forward strand.
TGTTCTCAAACAGGCTTAGAAAAAACCATTTGCAGTGATTGCGATAAGGTTTTAAGTGAAAAAACCATATCAAAACTAAATCACTCAGAAAGTGGTTGGATAATACAAACGCAAGCATCTTGTCAAAGCACAGGCTCAAAGCACAAAAAATGCACCGAGTGTGAAGAAGTGTTAGAAACACAAATAGTAAGTGATGCATATGAGCATAATTACGTAAATGGTGAATGCATAGGTTGTGGAGATGAAGAAGCATCTCACATAACAGAGGGCTTAGAATTTAGCCTTATTAACAACGATACCGAGTATAGTGTCACTGCTTATACAGGAAGTAGCACCGAAGTATTTATCCCTGGCACGTACGAAGGCAAACCAGTCACAAGTATAGGTGATGGGGCGTTTGCTGACTGCTTAGAAATAACAAGTGTTAGAATTCCAAATAGTGTGAAAGTTATAGGTTATAGTGTGTTCTTTGGTTGTAGTTCGCTCACAAGTATAACAATTCCAGAAAGCGTGACTAGTATAAGTGACGCAGCATTTTTATGTGTTGAACCTAAAATGGATGAAAACGCAGGCCCTTCTTTGTATAGTTCTTTAACAAATATAATTGTAAAAGAGGGGAATGATGCATATAAGTCAGTTGATGGCGTATTATATAGCAAAGATGGAAAAACCTTATTGCAATATCCAGCAGGGAAACAAAACACCGCTTTTACAATACCAAACAGTGTTGAGAGTATTGGCAATAGTGCAATAATTTGTGATTCGTTAATTAATGTAAATTTTGAACAAAACAGTCAGTTGGTAAATATAGGTGATAGTGCGTTCTATTATTGCGAAAGTTTAACAAGTATAACAATTCCAAGTGGCGTTACAAGTATAGGTGATGAGGCGTTCTATAATTGCATAAGTTTAACAAGCATAACAATTCCAAACAGCGTGACAAGTATAGGTGAAGGTGCGTTTGAAGGTTGCATAAGTTTAACAAGCATAACAATTCCAAATAGCGTGACAAGTATAAGTGGCTATGCGTTCTATTATTGCGAAAGTTTAACAAGCATAACTATTCCAAATGGTGTTACAAGTATAGGAGAAGATGCGTTTGCTTATTGCGAAAGTTTAACAAGCATTATGATTCCAAATAGTGTGACAAGTATAGGAGAAGATGCGTTTTATTATTGCGATAGTTTACAATATAATATAGAAGGCAACTTAAAGTATTTAGGAAATAGCGAAAATCCATATTTATATTTAGCAGGAACAACATCAGATGATATAACATCAGCAACAATAAATACTAATTGTAAGTTTATAGGTTCTTCTGCGTTCTTTATCACATCATTAACAAGTATTGTAATACCAAATAGCGTGACAAGTATAGGTGACAGTGCGTTTGAGGGTTGCTATAACTTAATAAGCATAGAAATTCCAAACAGCGTGACAAGTATAGGTGACAGTGCGTTTGAGGGTTGCTATAGTTTACAATATACAATAGAGGGCAACTTAAAATATTTAGGAAATAACAGTAATCCATATTTATATTTAGCAGGAACAACATCAGATGATATAACATCAGCAACAATAAATGCTAATTGTAAATTTATAGGTTCTTCTGCGTTCTATTATTGCGAAAGTTTAACAAGCATAACTATTCCAAATGGTGTGACAAGTATAGGAGAAGATGCGTTTGCTCATTGCGAAAGTTTAACAAGCATAACAATTCCAAACAGTGTGACAAGTATAGATGATTTTGCCTTCTATTCTTGTTCATCCCTCACAAGCATAGTTATCCCAGAAAGCGTGGAAGCAATAAGTTCTTATGCATTCGGAGGCTGCTCATTATTAACAATTTATTGTGAGGCTGAAAGTGAGCCAAGTGGTTGGAGTGCATGGTGGAACTCTGATAACAGACCTGTTGTTTGGGGAGATAAAGGCGAAAGTCAAAATTAAAAAAGAAAAACATAACAAAAAAGGAGAAAAGATTTATGAAAAGATTGTTAATCAGTTTTTTAGTTGTGGTTATGTCGTTTTTTGCAATTGGATTAACAGCGTGCACCGATAAGAAAAAAGAAGAGCCTGCAACACAAGGCCTTGTTTATACACTTATTGATGAAAATTCTTATTCGGTATCAGGTTATAACGGCTCAAGCACAGATGTGGTTATACCGGCCAAATATAATGGTAAACCAGTTTTGGCGATAGATGATTTTGCATTTAGATGGAATACTTTTATCAAAAGCGTAAAAATACAAAACAGCATAATAAGTATTGGGATGAGTGCCTTTGATCGTTGCACTTCACTTACAAGCATAATTTTGCCAGATAGCCTTACGACTATAAAACATGGCGCCTTTGGAGATTGCTCAAGTTTAACAAGCATAACAATTCCAAACAGCGTGACAAGTATAGGCCAAGGAGCGTTCTATGGTTGCACTTCAGTCACAAACATAGTTTTGTCAAACAGCGTAAAAAGTATAGGGAATGTTGCGTTTGCTGACTGCTTAGAAATAACAAGCATAGTTATCCCAAACAGCGTGACAAGTATAGGTGATAGAGCGTTCTCTGGCACAGCATTAACAAGCATAGTTATCCCAAACAGCGTGACAAGTATAGGTGAAGAAGCGTTCAAAGGCTGCTCATTATTAACAATTTATTGTGAGGCTGAAAGTCAACCAAGTGGTTGGAGTGCACGGTGGAACTCTTATGACAGACCTGTTGTTTGGGGATATAACGGCTAAAATTTAGATAAAAACAAAACAAAAACGGATAGAAAATTCTATCCGTTTTTTATTTTAATTCAATTATTGTTTTTGTGGTTTTATCAACTTTTATTTTATCTGAAATTGCAATTCCAAAAATTGCAAGTATATCGTTATCAACGGCAAGTACGGGGATATTATCCCTTTCAAGTAGTGGCACTTTTTTATCGGTAAAAAAGTCACTTAAACTTTTTGTGCCACCACCAAATTTAGTGAACTTGTCATTATCACGACGCGTTCTTATAACGGCACTTGCTGGAATTTTATCCTTATCGGCAAAAAGCCCTTCTTTTAGGTCTAAAACCATTTCTTTTTGGGTTATAGAAATTGTTTTATCATCAAAAGTAATTTGACCTAAAGAAAAAGGAATTACAGTTTGTGTTTTTTTTAAATCTTTGTAAAAGACTATTTTGTCATACTCTTTCACGGCAACAACGCCTTTTGGAAGGTCGGCCATTTTGCCGTTATCTAAACTTGATAAAGCAATAACGCTGTCAACATGCACTTTTTCCCAATCCTTTTCAATGCCAAGGTGTTTTAATGCAAGCACAGTTGCCCTTGATAATAGTGCCTTATGAATAGGCAACTTTACTATGACCTTTTCTTGAAAAAATGAAAGCGTTTTTAATGTTTGCTCTTGCATATATTCATCTTCAAGTTTTGCAATTTGAGAAAGTCTATAAACGCTATTTTCTGCTTCAGGAAAAACCTTTTCTATTTTAGGCAAAATGTTTAGTCTAATTGCATTTCTTGTATATTTGTCATCAAAGTTTGTTTGGTCGGTGACAAAAGGTATATTGTTTTTTTCTAGATATTCAGATATTTGCTGTTTAGAAATGCTTAAAAACGGACGAATAATTTTACCCTCAAAATTTTCATCAATGCCAGAAACGCCTTTTAAACCACTGCCACGGAACAAATTAAATAGCACAGATTCAAAATTGTCTTTTTGGTGGTGCGCAGTTGCAACCTTGTCGCACTTGCCGTCTTTTATCGCTTGGTTAAAAATTTTATAGCGCAAAACTCTGCCAGCCTGTTCAACCGAAAGACTATGCTCCTTTGCATACGCCACACAGTCCACTGAATAGGTGAGTAATGGCACGCCATTTTCTTTGCAATAGTTTTTTACAAAGTTTGTGTCGCTTTTAGACTCTTCGCCACGAATCCCATGTTCAATATTTATTGCAATTACTTTAAATTGGTATTTTTTTGACTCTATTAGCATATAATGTAGTAGTGCCATAGAATCGCTTCCACCAGAAAGGGCAACGGCAACCGTTTGATTATTGCTAATAAATTTACTTAAATCAATTTGCATAGTTATATTATAACAATAAAAAAATAAAAATTCAAGCAATATTTAATTTTTATTTACAAACGGTTGACAAAAGGCGTTTTATAGTATATTATATTAAAGCAATAAATCGCGGGATGGAGCAGCTTGGTAGCTCGTCGGGCTCATAACCCGAAGGTCGTGAGGTTCAAATCCCACTCCCGCAACCAAAAAGAAAACATCAACCAAAGGGTTGGTGTTTTTCTTTTTGCTATGCTGTAGAGTAGTGGGATTTGAATTAGCGTTAAAAAACAGTGGACACTTACTATTTATCGTGGAGATTTGGACAAAGTTCTTTGTAGTATAGTGCAGAAAAATTAAGAGAATTTTACTTTTGTGGTTTCAACGCGGTTAGTTTAAGGATATAAATAAATTGATTGTCAGTTTCTATTGTTTTAAATTAAAAAAAGTGGTATAATTAAATTGTTAAGTGGCTTTTTACAAAAGTTTTAATAAAAAATGGACGACGATTAAAGGAAAGAATATGGGCACAGTTATAAGTTTAATTTTTATAGCCATCTTTATAGTTGTATTTTTATTAGGTTATATTGCCGGATTTGGCAATATTTTAACTTTTATTTCTAAAGGAATTATAGGCACAATAATTTCAATTTTTATTTGTTATAACGCTTTTGGATTCGTACTAAACATTGGTTTTATAAATGAAATGTTATATAATTTTGTTAATTATTTGCAAACAAATTCAAATTTTTTAACAAAAATTTTATTGATTATTAGAATTGATATGATTGCGTTTGCAGTTGCATTATATTTTATAATTAAAATGCTAATATGGCTTTTGGCAAGGCTTTTAGAAGATATAATGGAAACAGATGCTTTAGTTATGAGAGTTATAAATAAAACACTCGGCGTTATTTTAGCATTGGCGTTAACCTTTATGGCGATATTACTTGTGTTTCAAGTTGTTTACTGGATACCTGGATTAAGCGCCACCGTTCAAGGTGCTTTAAGCCAAACATTTTTAAGGCTTGACGTGTTATATTTAAATAACCCACTAAATGAAATTATAATGCTTATTTTGGGTTAGTTTTCATTTGCATTTTATATAGCACTATCCCTACGCAGAGCGTAGGGATATTTTTATTTTAAAAAAGCAAAAAATTTAGTGAGTAAAAACGGCAAAAAGAATTGAAAACTAATAGTGTTTTGGCGTGTTTTTATGCACAAACATTGTGCTGACACGGCAAATTTAATAATATAAAATTATTATAAATCACTTGAATAAATTAATGTGGTATGTTATAATGTACGGTAGTATAGTATAATGTGAACTACTATTGCCTATGAGGAAAGATATGGAAATAAAACCTTTTGAAAACAAAATTTGGCTTGCAACACCTACTATGCATGGTGAAGAAATGAAATATATTCAGCAAGCATATGACACAAACTGGATGAGTACGGTTGGGGAAAATATTAATGAAGTTGAACGCATTGCTGCAAATAAAGCCCAAAAGAAATATGCTGTTGGGCTATCTTGTTGTACTGCGGCTTTACATTTGGCTGTTAAGCATGCGGGTGAAAGGCTTTATGGCAAACCTGCTATAAGCCATGGTGCTTTAGAAGGCAAGAGGGTTTTTTGCTCGGATATGACCTTTGATGCAACGCTAAATCCGGTTGTTTATGAAGGTGGTATACCTGTTTTTATTGACACAGAAGAAAATTCATGGAACATGGACCCTATTGCTTTAGAAAAGGCGTTTGAAATGTATCCAGACGTTAAGTTAGTGGTTTCAGCAGAGTTATATGGCTTTCCTGGAAGAATGGATATTATCAAACAAATTTGCGAAAAACACGGTGCGTTATTAATTGAAGATGCAGCCGAAGCGATGGGCGCAACAATTTTGGGAAAACAATGTGGCTCGTTTGGTGATTATTCTGCTATAAGTTATAACGGCAACAAAATAATAACTGGTTCTGCTGGTGGGTGTTTGTTAACTGATGATATTGAAGTTGCAAACAAAGCGCGCAAGTGGGCAACTCAAGCAAGAGAAAATGCGCCTTGGTATCAACATGAAGAAGTTGGTTATAACTACCGCATGAGCAATGTGATTGCAGGTGTTGTGCGTGGGCAATATCCATATTTAGAAGAACATATTGCCAAGAAAAAAGTAATTTATGAACGCTATGAAAAGGGCTTAAAGGATTTGCCAATAAAAATGAACCCAATAACTGATGGCACACAACCTAATTACTGGTTATCTGCAATGATTATTGATAGCAAATTTATGTGCAAACAAGTAAGAGATGATAGCAAAGCGTTGTATATCAAAGAAGAGGGAAAGACTTGCCCTACGGAGATTTTGGAAACGCTTGCTAAGTATAACGTTGAAGGCAGACCTATTTGGAAGCCTATGCACATGCAACCAATGTATCGTATGCACGAGTTCATTACCCGTGAAGGTAGTGGCAGATGCAAAACTAACGCTTATATAGCTGGTGGATGCGTTGATGTGGGTGCTGATATTTTTGATAGGGGCTTATGTTTGCCTAGCGACAATAAAATGACAGCAGAAGAACAAGACAAAATCATAGAAATAATTAAAAGTTGTTTTGAGAAATAAATATGAGAGAATTTTTTGAAAGTTTAGTTAATGAATGGTGGGGAATCGCTATAATTGCAGTAGTTTCAATTGCAATTTGGTTTTTGCTATCATGCCTATTATATCGCCAATTTTTTAAGAGATTTTACGATTTGGTTCTAAGTGCAATAGCGTTATTAGTTTTGTCGCCGATTTTGTTGATTTTAATTATTATCGGTGCAATTGCTATGAAAGGCAATCCATTTTTTACACAGCCTAGACCGGGGAAAAACGAAAGAATTTTTAATCTTATTAAATTTCGTACAATGACTTGTGAAAAAGATGAAAACGGCGTGTTGTTGCCAGATGAAAAAAGATTAACAAAATATGGCAAGTTTTTGCGTAGTACGTCTTTGGATGAATTGCCAGAACTTATTAATATATTTATTGGCAATATGTCAATAGTAGGACCAAGACCATTACTTGTTCGGTATATCCCTAGGTATTCGGAGAGGCAAAGAAAAAGACACAATGTTCGTCCTGGGCTTACGGGTTGGGCGCAGGTAAATGGAAGGAATGCTATAAGTTGGTCTGAACGTTTTGAACTTGATGTTGAGTATGTGGAAAAAATCTCCTTGTTGCTAGATTTAAAAGTGCTTTTTAAAACAGTTTTTGCTGTTTTAAAAAGAAGTGGAATTACTTCGGAAACAAGTTCAACAATGGAAGAATTTATGGGAGAAAATTGATATGAAAATATTGTTTACTTGTGTTGGCAGAAGGGTTGAATTAGTAGAATGTTTTCGTAAAGCGGCAAAAGAACTAAACGTAGATTTGCAAATTTTAGCAACGGATATTACAACAACTGCCCCAGCACTTTGTTTTTGTGATAAAGGGATAATCGCTCCTCGTATATCATCGGACGGATATATTGATTTCTTGATTAAAATTTGTATAGAAGAAAAGATTGATTGCGTTATTCCTACTATTGATACCGATTTGTTGATTTTGTCTCAAAACAAATCGCGATTTAATCAAATAGGAGTTCAAGTTGTGATATCTGAGCCGGACAAAATAGCAATTTGTAGAGATAAGCGAAACACGGCTAGATATTTTACTCAACTAGGGTTGTTTTCTCCAGAAACCGTGGATGATGTTGAAAAATACAAACAAGAATTTCCAGCGTTTATAAAGCCAAAAGACGGAAGTTCAAGTATTGATGCTTTCAAAGCAAACAATTTTGAAGAGTTAAAAAACTATGCAAAAAAGATAAAAAATTATGTTATTCAGCCTTTTTCGGAAGGCGTAGAATACACGGTGGATGTTTTCTGCGATTTTAATGCGAAACCTATCTTTGTGACTCCAAGAAAAAGGCTTTTTGTTAGAGCAGGAGAGGTGCTTAAGACAGAAATACACCAAGAACAAGAAATTATAAACGAAATTTTGAGATTGCTTGATGATTTTAAACCATGTGGGCCAATAACTGTTCAATTAATTAGAAATGAACAAAAAGGTTTGAATCAATATATAGAGATAAATCCTAGATTTGGTGGAGGAGCACCATTATCTATCAAAGCAGGTGCAGATTCTGCTAAAGCCTTGATTTCATTGTTGATGGGTAAAGTGATTGATTATCAACCTATGGCAGCACAAGACGGGGCTATTTATAGCCGTTTTGACCAAAGCGTACGAGTTAAATAGTATGATAAAGATAGATAGCATTCTAGAAATAAAGGATTTAATTGTAGATATAGATGCTGTAATATTTGATTTAGATGACACTCTTTATTTAGAAGTTGATTATGTGAAAAGTGGCTTTGAACAGATAGGGTTAGCATTTCCACAAGTTGAAAATTTATCAGAAAAATTATGGTGTTCTTTTGCTCGTGGTGAAAAACCAATTAATATCGTGTTTGAATCAGAAGGGATAGGGAATAGCAAATTAATAGAACAAGCAATAAGTATATATCGTTCGCATATTCCAAAAATTCGCTTGGCGCACAATGTTAAAGAAATGTTGAAAGACTTAAGAGAGAGAGGTAAAAAACTTGGTATCATAACAGACGGAAGGCCGGAAGGTCAACGAAAAAAAATTGAAGCACTAAAAATTGAAGAATTGGTTGATAAAATTATTATTACAGATGAATTAGGTGGAGAGGAGTTTCGTAAACCACACCCTCGTGCTTTTATAGAAATAATGCAAACCTTCAAAGTGCCTTTTGAAAGAGGAGTATACATTGGAGATAATAAGAGGAAGGATTTTATAGCACCTGAAAAATTGGGCATGAAAACGATTTGGTTTAATAATCCTAATGGGTTATATTATTAAAAAGGAGAATTTTATGGAAAAAGAGTTGCAGTTTGTTCATAACGAATTACTCGATTTAATGAAAGAAGTTCATGAGCTTTTTACAGAGAATAAAATTAAGTATTCACTTGCTTATGGTTCACTTATTGGGGCAATAAGACATAAGGGTTTTATTCCTTGGGATGATGATATAGACTTGATGATGGATAGGGAGAATATTGATAAATTGCTTACAATAATCAAGGAAAGTAAAACTAATTTTGTTATAGAAAAAGATTTATGGACGCATAGAATCAGAAGAGCTTCTGTTAATAATCAACAAGGATATGTTCCAACGATTGATATTTTTGTTATAGATAATGTTCCAGATAAAAAACTTGCTAGAAAAAGTAAGGTGTTAAGATTAAAAATCTTACAAGGTATGATGAAGCATAATATCGGGGGAAGTAAGAAAGGATCTTTGTTCTACAAGTTATGTTTTGGAGTGACAAGGTTTTTTGGGAGATTTTTTTCATACAACCATAAGTTTAAGAAATACCACAAGATATCGCAAAAAGGCAATAATAAGCCATGTGAAAAAGTTGCTTGTTTTAATGCTTCGTATAGGTCACTTACCGTGTGGTTTAATAAAGGGTTGATGGATGAAGTTTCTTTGTGGGAATTTGAAGAGCAAAGTTTTTATATAACCAACAAATATGATGAATATTTGACAAGAATTTATGGTGACTATATGACGCCTCCACAGGAAAGCGAACGAGTTCCTCAACACATCTAGGAAAAGTAAGGAAAAAGGGGAGAAAAGTTATGAAAAAAGTTGGTTTTACATGTGGGGTTTATGATTTATTCCATGTTGGGCATTTAAACCTTTTCGAAAGATGCAAAAAACATTGTGATTACCTAATTGTTGGGGTTTGTGATGACAAATATGTAAGAGATTATAAAAGAAAAGAACCAATCATTGGTGAAAAGGATAGGGCAAGAATAATTGGTGCGTTAAAATGTGTGGATGAAGTGCACATAATTGGAAGTTTGCCGACAGTTGATAAAATGGTGGCGCACAACATGTTTAATTTTAACGTGCTCTTTGCTGGATCGGATTGGCAAGGGTCAGAAAGATTTCAGAAGACGGTAGATGATTTTAAGGCTAATAATTTAGACATTGAAATTGTTTTTTTACCTTATACTCAAAGTGTTTCTACAACTCAGTTGAGAGAAAAATTAAAAAAAGAATAGATTGGTTATAGAGTTAACTTTTTAACGCAAAAGTTGGTAGGTTAAGATTAGGCTTTGGCAAAAATTAAATTAGTTTATTTTATATTTTAGTCCATTAAACAATAAGGTTTTTTAAGGAGAAAATACGTGAAAATATTATATGTAACTACTATTGGTGGTACAATGAGGTTTTTTAATTCGTATATAAATAAGTTGATAAACGATGGGCATACGGTTGACATTGCTACCAACGAAACAACTTCAAAAGTGCCTAAATGCTACAACGAATGGGGTTGTAATGTATATCAAATCGACACGTCACGTTCTCCACTCAGTATAGGGAACTTAAAAGCAATTAAGCAGTTAAAAAAACTTGTTGCAAAAGAAAAATATGATATAGTTCATTGCCATACACCTGTTGCAGCTATGTGTACCCGTCTTGCGTGTCGTAAGGCTAGAAAAAAAGGAACAAAAGTGTTTTATACCGCACATGGGTTCCATTTTTATAAGGGTGCGCCACTTAAAAACTGGATACTATATTATCCAGTGGAGAAAATTTGCGCTCGTTTTACCGACGTTTTAATTACCATCAACAAAGAAGACTATGCTTTGGCTCAAAAGAAAATGAAAGCAAAACGTGTTGTGTATGTTCCTGGTGTAGGTATTGATTTGACAAAGTTTGGACAAGGCGTGATTGATAAATCTGCGAAGTGTAAGGAATTGGGTATACCCGAAGATGCAACCTTTTTATTGTCAGTTGGTGAGTTAAATGAAAATAAGAACCATGAAACTGCTATTCGTGCGATTAAAGATTTGGATGTGTATTATATAATTGCTGGAAAAGGCAAATTGCAAGGATATTTGCAGAATTTAATAGATGAACTTGGGTTAACGGACAGAGTAAAATTGTTAGGTTTTCGTAACGATGTTGCAGAACTATGTCAAACGGCAGATATATATGTTTTGCCGTCTATAAGAGAAGGATTAAACGTTTCTGTTATGGAAGCGATGGCAAGTGGTTTACCTTGTGTAGTTGGTAATATCCGTGGAAACACCGACTTAATCGATGAAAATGGTGGGGCATTATTTAGTCCACATAGTGTTTTTGAATGTAAGGAAGCAATAGAAAAAGTTCTATCAAAAGATATGAAAAATTTAGGAACATATAACCTAGAAAAAATCAGAGATTTTTCACTTGTTAAAATTAATGAACAAATGGATGAAATTATAATTAAAAATTAACATTTAAGAAGACTTAAAACATATAAAACAACGCATAAGCAATCAATAAACATATAAAACGGAGGTGCGAGCGTGGGGGAATTAATCAGTATAATTATTCCTGTATATAATGCAGGATTATACTTGAAGGAATGTGTTGATAGTGTTATTGAGCAAGACTATAAAAACTGGGAACTTATTTTGGTTAATGATGGATCTACGGACCTTTCAAAAGAGATTTGTACGGAATACGAAAAGAGAGATAGTAGAATCAAAGCCTACCATAACGAAAATCATGGCGTCAGTTATACAAGAAATTTTGGACTAGATATTTCAAAAGGCGAATACGTGTGTTTTATAGATGCAGACGATAAAATTTTACCAGGCTATTTAAGCCATTTAATAAATAAAATCACGAAAAATCAAGCCGATATTGTTTACTGTGGATATCAATTGTTATACGATAATAAAATTGTTAAAAAAGCACCTAGAATAAAGGATGGAGTATATCGTTTTGAAGATATTGCTTGCCGTGCGATTGATGATGGAACGCTTTCAGGAATATTATTTGGTTCTGCATGTGCCTCATTATATCGCAGTAGTTTAATTAAAGAAAAAAAAGTTTATTTCGATTCTTCTGTTCGTATAAATGAAGACGGATTATTTAATTTGGAATTGTTGCCTAGCGCTAATGCCATTGCGATAACGGAGTATACAGGGTACATATATCGACAATGGAAGTCCGTTAATCGTAAAAGAATACAAAACAAAATAAACAATGAAATCAATGTTGTTTCAGAGATAATTGCTAAAAGATGCTATTTTTATAATGAATTAGATAAACAATTAAAATGTAGAGGTCTATCAATTGTTTTTTGGAATTCTCAAAAAATTGCTACGCGGACGAAATCTATATTTGCACTTGCTAAGGAAGTGAAGGAGTATGTTAGCAAAACAGAACTAGATAAAAATTATGCATTATTAAACTTTTCATCATTAAATAGATATAAAAAAATGTTGATGAAATTGATTTATAAAAAGAGATATCGTTCATTTGTGTTTTTAGTTAAATATGTAAAACCATTTTTAGAAAGAAGATTAAAACATTAAACGATTGACAGGTGGAAAAATGAAGAAGATTTTAATAGTGAACAATAATCTTGATGTGGGCGGCATTCAAAAGTCTTTAATAAACCTTCTTAAAGAAATTCACGATAAATATCATATTACCTTGTTGTTGTTTAGTAAGAGTGGCTCTTTACTTAAAGACGTTCCAAAGGATGTAAATGTTATTACACCACGAAAAGCATATAAAATTTTGGGGTTGTCTAAAAAAGAATTAAAAAGATATCCATTCCTTTTTATTTTGAAGGCTTTCTTGATGAAATTTGCATCGCTTTTTTCAAGAAGAAGTGCAATGAAAATATTGGGATTGTTTCAAAAGAAGATTAAAGGATATGATGTGGTTATCTCTTATTCTCATTTATTTAATCACAAATACTTCGCTAATGGAAGTGGTGATTTTGTGTTAGATAAAACCATATGCCAAAACAAAGTATGTTTGATACACTGTGACTATTTGAACTCCGGTTGTATGTCCAACAAAAACAATAAAGAATATGAAGAGTTTGATAAAATTGCCTGTTGTTCTGATTCTGTAAAAGAGAGGTTTTTAGAAGGAACAAAATTAAAGTCTGACAACGTGTATACGTTAAGGAACTTCTACGACGTTGATATTGTTAGGTCTGCAAATGAACAATCACATATATACGACGCCCATTCTATCAATTTGCTTACTGTTGCGCGTTTATCTTCTGAAAAAGGTATAGATAGAGCAATTGATGCTTTATTTGCTGTAAAAAGAGAAGATATAAAATATTATGTTGTTGGAGATGGCCCACAAAAAGAATTATTACAACAAAAAATAAAACAATATCATATGGAAAAGCAAGTCTTTCTTTTAGGAGAACAAAGCAATCCATATAAATATATGACAAATGCTGATTATTTATTAGTTCCATCGTTGAATGAGGCGGCGCCAATAGTTTTTGATGAAGCCAATGTGTTAGGGTTAAAAGTTATTTCTACTGACACAACATCGGCTGTGGAGATGGTAGGAGACAAGGGAATAATTTGTAATAACAGTTTAGATGGGATAAAAGAAGTTTTGTCTTCACTTACTAAAAGTTTTAAGGAAACAAATTTTGTAAAAACAAATCAACTTCAATATCAACAATTATCAAAAATTTTATCAAATGAAACACTTTGAGAACAAACAAAACCCTGTATATATGATCACAGGAGGAGGAAGTAGTAGATGAATGAAAAAAATGAATTATTAGGTTTTAATAGAGGCATGCTTTTTCAATGTATATTGCTGTACATAGGAATATGGGGAGGCCTTCTTTTTAATAACTATGTTTTTCTAGTTGTTGCAGGGTGCACTCTGTTAGTGTCTTTGTTTTCAAATATTGATACTACATATTATCATATGTTTTTTCTTCTTCCATTTTCAGTAATTTTTAAACTTTCACCGACGTCTACATCATTATTTGCCTATTTAATGATTGGAGTTTCAATAATTCTTTTGCTTCGTAAAAGGAGCGTTCACGCTATTCCGTTAATGTTGGTAATTTTATTTATTGGATATGCGATAATTGGAATGAATAATAATTATACAACGGTTGCCAAAATGTTTGCTGGGATGATTTTGTTATATGTGTTTGTCACATCTGTATCTCCTAAAAATTTTAAAAACCATATTTTTTCTTTTGGATTAGGTATGTTTGGTAGTTCTGTAATAGGAACGATGAAGGATACATGGGAAAGATTGACTGTATACTTTAATGACATAGATTACGTGTATGTTGACGGTTTGAAATCTATGCGTTTTAGTGGGTTAAATTATGACCCAAACTATTACTCAATTGGCGTAATAATCGTTGTATTTCTTTGTTTACGCTTACTATTTAACAAAGAAGGCAGCAAATTACTTTTAGGTAGTTTAATCATGTCTTTGGTCATTTTCGGTTTTATCTCCTATAGCAAGATGTTTTTGTTTTCAATTTTTTTGATGGCAATAATATTTATGTTTTACAAAATGAGATCACCAAAATATCTTTTAACAACATTAATTGGTCTTTTGCTAATATTCGTTGTATTTTATTTGTGGGCAAATCAATCAGGATATTTGAAAAAAATGCTTGAACGGCTGTCTGGAGAAGATATCTCGACTGGTAGATTTGATATTTGGAAAAATTATTTAGTTTATATTTTCAATTCCCCTACAACATTGATTTTTGGTGATGGATTAGGTAGTTCGTATTACATGTCAATTGGGCCTCATAATGCGTATATTGAGTTGATATTCTTCTTGGGTATTGTTGGTGGAACAATAATGGTTTCGGCTATAATTTGTATTCTTCGTGCGAAAAAGTTCGTTGCACATCGAACATTTATTGATATTTCTCTAATCTTATTGTTTTTTGTTATGATTGCGGCGCTGGGAGTGCTTACTGTTAACGATTTAATGTTCTATTGCATGTTGTTATGGATTAGCACAAATATGCGAAAGGAGGGCTGAACAAAATGCATAAGGAAGATGTTGTTAATTCAACACTAGAAAAAAAATGCGTAAGTATTCTCACTTATCCTAATTCGCCTAGCATTGGGGCTTCTTTACAAATGTTTGCTTTATATCAAGCAATTAAAGATTTAGGACATGACGTTGAAATTTTGAATTACGACCCTCCACGGGTAATACATAATTTATGTAAAAGAGGAAAAAAATCGCTAAAAGGCAAAATAAAGAATTCGCTAAAAATGATGATAAAATTAGTAGTTCCTAATGCTGAGCCTAAGTTTAAAAGATTTGAAAACCAATTGGTTAAACATCCTATAATTCCAACTTCTTCAACGGAAGAATTAAAAGAAATTTCTAAAAAATACGATATTATTTTTGTAGGTAGTGACCAAGTTTGGAACGAAGAAGTTAACGGACACGACTTCAATTTCTACCTTGAGTTTTGTGACCCTAAAACCATAAGAGCGTCGTATGCGGCAAGCTTTGGAAATGAAAATGTTCCCGACAATGAAAAAGAGCGTATTGTAGAGCTCTTAAAAGAATTTTCTTATATATCTGTTCGTGAAAAAAGAGGACAGGAAATTGTAGAAGAGTTAATTGGGAAAAAGCCTAAACTAGTTCTAGACCCAACTCTATTAGTTGATGCATCTGTTTTAAGAGAGCAGGCTAAGAAAAGTAAAAAAAGAAACTATGTGTTATTTTATACAATAAAACCGTCTGAAAAACTTTATCAACAGGCGAAAGCTTTTGCGAAGAAGAATAAACTTAAACTTCTTTCTATAAGTAGCCGTTTGGACCAAATTTTTACTAGAGGTTTTTGCTCTCAGTATGGTGTAGGGCCACAGGAGTTTCTTGGCCTAATTGATGGTGCCTCATATATTTTTACGAACTCATTTCATGGGGCAGCGATTTCGGTTTGCTTTCAAAAGAATTTCTATGTGGAGTATTCATCAAAAACAAATTCTAGGCTTACTAATCTTGTAGAGTTGTTGCATTTAACCGATAACGTTATAAGTGAAGATTTGCTAGAAAAAGCACCTATTAAAACTGATTATACTATGGCAAATCAAGTTTTAAAAGAATTGAAAGATGAGTCGTTTAAGTATATCTTGGAGGCTTTAAGGTGAATAAAACACAAAAATTTTTTGTCAACACCGTTTGGGCAGCGGCACAACAAATAGTTACTATTTTGCTTGGCTTTATAGTACCAATCTTGATGATAAAAACCTATGGTTCTGAAGTAAATGGCCTTATTACATCTATTACTCAATGTATTTCATACGTTTCATTAGTAGAGGCAGGGCTAGGTGGTGCTGCAATATATTCATTATATCTGCCACTTGCAAAAAAAGATGTTCCAGGGATTAACGGAATAGTTTCTGCTGCCAAAAATTTCTATATAAAAACGGGATATATATTTTCTAGTGTCTGTACTATACTTGCAATTTTATTTGCTTTTTTAAAGGTCCCTAAGCAAGTATCGCCTTATACTGTGTTTGTTTTGGTTCTTTTATTAAGTGCAAACGGATGCGTGGATTTTTTTGCTTTATCTAGGTATCGTGTTATTCTGACTGCAGACCAAAGAAGCTATATATTGTCAATGCTTCGTATTTTCCAAGACATATTTAAAATTATAATTGTTGTTATTTGTTCTTACGCGAAAATCGATGTAGTTATTTTATATCTTTTAGCATCACTTCCTATTATAGGCAAGATTATACCAATATACATTATTGGAAGGCGCAGATATCCATACTTAAATTTCAATGCAGAACCTAATGTTGCGGCATTAGGAAGGCGTTATGATGTTATTTATCAGCAAATACTCGGCACTGTTCAAATGGGGGCCCCTGTTATTTTGGCAACTATTTTTTTAGATTGGGTAGCAGTAAGTGTTTATTCCGTTTATAACATGGTAATTGCGGGAATTAATGGCGTTATGAATATATTTATTTCAGGGCTACCCTCAGGGTTTGGAGAGGTTATAGCAGCAGGTGACAAAAAAACATTAAAAACTTCGGCATCTCAGTTTGAGGTGGCATATTATATGATAATTTCTATTGTATACGGGTTGACGATGGCACTTATATTGCCATTTATTGGAATTTATACAAAAGATTTGTCAGATGCACAGTATTATTTACCAATTCTTGCATTTTTAGTAGTTATAAACGGCTTTTTATATAATATTAAAACTCCGCAAAGTATGTTAATGATTGCGGCTGGAATGTATAAAGAACAAAGATGGCGTTCAACACTTCAAACAGTCATTATCGTAGGTGGTGGCATTTTACTTGCGATACCTTATCAATTATACGGAATAATGCTTGCATCAATAATAGCAAACGTGTATAGAACATTAGATTTGGCTTTTTATGTGCCAAAACATTTATCGGGTCTGTCTGCTATGAATAGTTTGCGTCGAATGTTCCAGACGTGCTTAAATGTAATTGTGATTTTTTTGCCTACGTTATGGATTTCGTTAAATCCTAGTGGATATGTTCAATGGTTTATTATTGCAATTATATACGCTATATTTGCGGTTGTGTGGGTTATTTCAACATTTTTCCTAACCGATAAAAAAGATTTTACTGCTTTATTACAAAGAATAAAAGGGATATTTCGTAGGAGTAAGTAAAAATGATGCTTAAAGACAAAAAATACTGTTGTGGTTGTGGCGCTTGTAGAACGGTTTGTCCGACAAAAGCAATTACAATGAAATCAGATGAAGAAGGTTTTTTATATCCATTAATTGATTCAAATTTATGTATTGAATGTGGGTTGTGTCAAAGCGTTTGTAAATTTAAATTTAAAGAAAAAAAAGAAGTTTCTTTACCACAAGCGTTCGTTGCTACGCATAAATCTTTAGATGTTTTAAAGAGAAGTACTTCTGGGGGGGTGTTTGTTGCACTTTCAAATTATGTTTTGAACAAAAAAGGCGTTATATATGGTGCAGCGTTTAATGATTCTTTAGTGGTTGAGCATATTCGTGCAACGACAGAAGAAGAAAGAAATCGTATGTGTGGCTCGAAATATGTGCAGAGCGACTTGAAAGATTGCTATAATAGTGTTGAAAAAGATTTGATTGAGGGAAGACATGTATTGTTTAGTGGAACACCTTGTCAAGTGGATGGACTGTATGTAGCACTTAAAAATGCGCCAACAGAAAGGCTTTTAACCTGCGACGTAATTTGTTTTGGTGTCTCTAGTCCAAAGGTTTTTTCTTCTCATATTAAAATGTTGAGTAAAAAGTATCGTTCAACCATAAAATATTATGAATGTAGACCAGCTAAAAATGGCCATTCTTGGGGTTGCTCTACCGAGCTCGCAATTAATACTAATGGAAAAGAAATACATTCTAATGCTTGGATAGGTCTTAAAAGAAGATTGTTTTATTCCAACATAGATAAAAGGCCATCTTGTCATAATTGCAAATATTGCAATTTAGACCGATCAGGTGATTTTTCATTGGGCGATTGTAGAAACGCTTCCATTTTAATTCCTGATAATGATTTTTTTTACGGAGTATCTACGTTGTTAGTTAATACTCAAAAAGCAAAAAATATATTGCCAGAATTGCAAAAGGAAATAAACATTTGGCAAACTTCTGTTGATAATATTGTGCAGACTCCGTTGAGAGAAGTTTCAAAGCCTTCTCCACAAAGAGAAAAGTTTTGGAAGGTTTTTAATAAGAAGGGATATTTACCGGCTATTAAAGTTTGTTTTGGCAAACTGGTTGTGATAAAGGACACGATTCGTTTAAAGTTGTTAAAAAAATAATTATGTTATAAATTTATATATAAGCTGAAGTTGATTTTAATAGGACTTAATATAGGAGGATATATGAAAATAGGGATATTTTTTAAAAAAGTTGTCAGGAAAATTTTAGGGAGGTCCCCTTCCATAGCAGAGTTGCGCAGCAAAGGGGTAATGATAGGAAAAAATTGTCACATTTATGGCAGCATAGATGCTGGACACTCTTTTTTAGTTACTATTGGTGATAATGTTACTCTAGCAAGCACCAGTAAATTACTTACACACGATGGATCAACAAAAAAAATAATAGGATATAGTAGGGTTGGAAGAATCGACATTGGTAATGATGTTTTTATAGGGGCCAGTGCTATTGTTTTACCAAACGTAAAAATTGGTAGTAAAGTTGTTGTTGGGGCAGGAAGTATTGTGACAAAAGATATCCCAGATAATTCAGTTGTAGTGGGCAATCCAGCAAGAGTCATTGGAACTTATGATGCATATGTTGAAAAAACAAAAAAGCAATTTGAAAGTTTGCCAAAGTGGGATACATATTATACAAAAAAGACAGATATTGAAAAGAAACAAATGAAAGAAGCTCTATTCGAAAGTGGATATGGCTTTGATGTATAAGAAGGACGTCGAGTGAAAACAATTATGTTGGCGTTTGGGACAAGTCCTTAAGCCATAAAAATGTGCCCGTTCAAGGAGCTTTAAGCCAAACATTTTTAAGGCTTGACGTATTATATGTAAACAACCCACTAAATGAAATTATAATGTTAATTTTAGGCTAGTTTTAATAAAATATTTATCTATACTAAAAACCCACGGAAGTGTCCGTGGGTTTTGTTTTTATTATTTATCTATCCCAAAAAGTCGTGCAGCGTTGCCATAAAAAATAGCGTCTTTTTCATTTTCTTTAATCAAAAAGTCAAACTCAACAGCGCCTATATATGCGGCAGGATTACATACAGGGTAGTCTGAACCAAATAAAATTCGGTCATAGCCACACTCATCAATTAAATGTCTTAAAACACCATGTCTATAAATGCCATCACCCGAAAGGTCAACCATATAGTTAGGATATTTTTTAAGCCTATCTATATGTGACTGCAACACTTTGCTTGTGCCAACGTGTGCACCAACAAAGGTGGCTTTTGGGTGATTTTCAATCATTAAATCAATATCTTTTGCGCTTTCTTCATCATAAGTACTTGGGCCGTGGAAAGATACAATCATATCGCAATCTTCGGCAGTTGATAAAATTTCACTTAGCGCTTTAGAAGAATAACCCTTCCAGCCGTGAATATAAGGCACGAGTTCGCCGATAAGGTTAACGCCTTGCTTTTTCATTCTTTTAATTTCAGCAATTGATTCGTTTATAAAAGCAGGGTGAACGTGGATGCCTGGGATATAAAAACCTTTATAAATATCTCTAAGTCTTAGTGCTTCGTCGTTAAGTTCTTTTATATGATTCATATCAGGCACGGGTGTGCGTCCGTTTAAAACCGAACCCATAATGTGCGAAATGCCAAGCGAACGCAAATCTTTTTCGGTGTTTTCTTTTGACATGTTGCAGTAAGCAACGTTTGTGCAAATGTTAGAAGAATTTTCTGAAAACGGATGAGTATGAAAATCAATAATTTTTCTCATAAATTATCTCCAGATATACACGATAAAATATCATGCGTATTCTAACACATTATATCCCATTTGTCAAGCAAGCTTTTTATATATGGTTGATATTATAATAGACAAAAAGCATGTTATTGTTTGAAAAAATTTATAAAATTTGATATAATCAAAGTATGAAAAAGTTTTTGTTTAAGGTCAACGAAAAGTTTAATGATTATAAAGTGGTAGATTATCTTAAAAGCCAAAGCGTTTCTAAAGAGATTATCTTAAAAGTTAAGTTTGGTGGAATTAAACTAAACCAAGAGGTTGTTACTAATGTAAATCAAAAAGTGAAAACGGGCGATTCAATTACCATTAGTTTGCCACCTGACCAAATAAACCAATTTATAACGCCCATAAAAGAAAAACTTGATATTCTTTATGAAGATGAATATTTGCTTGCCGTTAAAAAAGACAAGGGAGTGCTAACCCACTCATCTAAGCACAACAATGTTAAATCGCTTGAACAAATTGTTTTAGGGTATTTAGGTGAAAAAGTTTGTTTTAGACCTATCAATAGACTTGATAGGGACACTAGTGGAATAGTGCTTATTGCAAAGGATATGTTTTCGGCAAGTTTAATGGCTAAACAAATGAAAGAAGGGCTTTTTAAAAAGACATATTCAGCCGTTGTTGTAGGAAAGCCAAAAGAAAAGCACTTCTTTATTGAAAAGCCTATAAAGCGCCAAAGTGAAAGCAGTATGAAAAGGGTGTGCGACGATAGTGGCGATTATGCCAAAACCGAGTGCACTTTTGTTGGTGAAAAAGACGGATTATCCACTCTTGATATAACCTTGCATACAGGCAGAACTCATCAAATAAGAGTGCATTTAAAAAGTGTTGGACTTCCACTTTATGCAGATAGTTTGTATGGAGAAAAGGTAGATGGCAAAACTTACAGTTTGTGTGCCAAAACTTTAGAGTTTATCCACCCATTTACTAAAGAAAAAATTAAATTAACTATATAAAAAAGTGATAGCAAAACGGCTATCACTTTTAATTTTATATAAAACTTATTAAATTTTCAATTTCGTTTAACAAAGCAAAAATATTATCATCACTCGTTTCTATTTCAGAAGAATAAAACCTACAAACTTCAACGAGTGAGTTTATCGTTTTTTCATCTTGACAACTAAATATATGGTTAATCATGTTAAAAGATAAAATAACAAAACCAAGCCTAACCCTTAAATCTAAAAGGTCTATCGCGCGTGACAAATGTCTATATATTAGGTAAGATAAAAGTTGCTCGTATTCACGTTCAAAATCTTGCACAATAGGTGCAAAAGTTTTTGATTGCTTTATCATGTCAAAGCTAAATTCATTTATTTCAAGTTTATCTAACTTTTTATATACATTTAGCCATGCTTCAAGTGAGTTTTTATCTAAATTAATATTTGACAACTTAGATAAATTCATCAGCCTTTCGTTTATGCTAAGTTTTCTATTTTGCGCTATAGATAAGGTCTTTTTTCTAAAAGATAAAATCTTTTTTTCAAAAGCCGAAAGTTTAGTGTTTTTTAAATCATCTTTAACTAAAATAACTTTCATCTTAGGCTTAAAAGAAAGAATAATTTTTCCAGCATGCTCGCAATATAAGCCTAAACCCGTTTCAATTCTGTCAGTAAAAAAATTCTTAAAGCGTGGATGAGTTTTGCAAGTTTTGCATAAAGTTTTCTCACCGTAATTTTTAATTATATGGCAAAGGTTGTCTTTATCTAAAAACGGGCAACGGCCAGTGCTTAAACTAAATTTTGAGTTTAGGTTAAATGTTTTGCCGTTAAAACAGTCGGGGTTAAAGCGAGAATCTGTTTTTGACAACTCTTGATAACGACTTAAGCTCTTTTTGTCAATATCAATTTGCCAACCTATACAACAATTGTGTGTGCATTTTGAACATATGCACGAAAATTTTTTACAATAATTAAACTCAAACTTTTTCATAATTTTTCTCTTAAAGCATTTATCTTTGCTCTTTCATTTTAATAAAAATTTGATAAAAAAACAAGCATAATTAAAAAAAATTATTTATCTGTTAACAGAATATGCGTATAAGACATATAAACTAATATAACAAATCTACAAAAATACTTGTAAACAAAGTTTGTTTATGATAGAATATGTCTTAACTATAAACAATATATATAGTATAATTTGTGGTGATATTATGGAAATGAGCGAAAAACAAAGAGAGCATTATGGCAAAGTTGCAAGTATTGTGGGGATACTAGCAAATATTATTTTAGCACTTTCAAAAATAGTTGTGGGTGCTGTTTTTGGCGTTCTTTCAATCTTGGCTGATGGGCTTAATAACTTGTCCGACAGTGGAAGTAGCGTTATGTCTTTGGTGTCGTTTAAACTTTCAAACAAACCTGCCGATAAAGAACATCCTTTTGGGCATCAAAGAATAGAATACGTTCTTTCTATGGTTGTTTCCTTTTTGATTTTAATGATTGCGTTTGAACTTTTAAAAGAATCTATCACAAAAATTATTAGCCCTACTGCAATCAATTTTTCTTTCTTGATAGTGGGTGTGCTGGTTTTCTCTATACTTGCTAAATTTGGCTTATATTTTTATAACACTAAAGTTGCTAATAAAATCAATTCTCAAATTCTAAAAGCCACTGCTGTGGACTGCCTTTCAGATTGCATTTCAACGGCAACCGTTTTGGTTGCGCTAGGAGTGGGAAAACTAACGGGCATTAACCTTGACGGATATGCTGGACTTTTTGTTGCAGGGTTTGTCGCTTATGCTGGTGTTGGAATTTTTAAAGAAACCATGTCGCATTTAGTGGGCAAAGCACCAGACAAGGAAATGGTTGATAGCATTAAGCAAAGAATATTATCGTATAGTGAAGTTTATGGCATACACGATTTAAGCGTTTACTGTTATGGCCCAAACAAATATTTTGCCAGCGTGCATATTGAATTAGACGCATCAATAGACGTTTTACAATCTCACGAAATCGTTGATATAATTGAGCAAGATTTTTTTGAAAATACAAACATTGTTTTAACAGGGCATCTTGACCCAATTGTTGTAAATGACGACAAGGTTAATGAACTTAGAATAAAAGTTGCTAATCTTGTGACCGATATAGACTGTAGCTTTTCTATTCATGATTTTAGAATGGTTGAAGGGCCAAATAACACAAATCTTATTTTTGATATAGCCGTACCTTATGAGTGTACGCTTAGTGATAAAGAAATTAAAGACATGCTTGATATAAAAATTAAAACTCTAGGGCAAAACTATAAACTCGTTGTAAAAATAGAAAAACAAACGTTGTAAATATATTAAAAGCAAAATATCCATCGGATGACCGATGGATATTTTTATTTAGGTTTACATGTATATATACATTATATATATTGCTTTATAGTTTGTTTTCATCGTAAATGGCTCTAATACCACCAATAAACTTAGGGCGTACTCTTGCGCAGGTTAGGTGAGCATAGCCAATTTCCTTTATAGAAAGTCTTACAGGAACAGCAACTTGTTTTAGGTGCATGCCTATAAAAGTATCGCCAATATCCATGCCTGCATCAGCCTTTATGTGCTCTACAACGATAGGGTCGTTAAACTTGTGATAAGCAACGGTCGCAAGTGAACCACCAGCCTTCTTTTGTGGAATAACGTTAACTTCTTCAAAAAGGTTAAGCGCATCTCTTTCAACAACTATTGCTCTATTTAAATGTTCGCAACATTGAACGGCAAGTTTAATGCCATGTTTATTTGTGGCAGAATAAATGCCATCAAAAATTTGCTCAGCCGTGTTTTCGTTTGAGTTAGTTCCAATTTTACTGCCAACCACTTCGCTGGTTGAACAGCCCACCACTAATATGTCGCCTTTTTTTAATTTTGCCATCAAAATTAGTTCGTTTGTGGCATTTTCACATTGATTTTTAATTTCCATAATTTTCACCTAAGGTTATGATAGCATAGAAAGTGCTAAAAATCAACGCTTTTTGGGTTTTTATTGCTATATTTTACCTATTATTAAGTCATTAAAAAATAATGCAAAAAAAATATAAAAAATGTAAAAAAACTTTGGTTAAACGCTTGACTTAGATTTGCTAAAGTGGTAATATATTAAGGCTATCGCTTTGGATAGCAACAATTTTGTGGCGTGATTTTGCCACCTTTGACCGATGTCAAAGAACCGTAGATTGACAACTGCATAGAAGATTTAAGAGAGATAAGTTTGTAAAGAACAAATCAAATCGAGAAGACTTAATTTTTAATAGTACATTAAGGCAAAAAAGCAAAAATTAAAAAGACTAAATATTAAACGAAAGGT
>JAZRRZ010000033.1:0-1062 GCA_045651185.1 Christensenellaceae bacterium
CGTTGCAACGGACGAATTTAATGGCAATAATAATACAATTGATGACATATCTTATAATTTTAGATGACAAAGTGCGTAAGTATCACGAGAATCCTTCAATTGGAATTGTACTTTGCAGAAATGCCAACAAGGATTTTGTAAAATATGTCATTCAAGATTATGACAAACCAATGGGAGTTGCAACATTTGACACATTATCGGAAATGCCAGAGAAATTACAGAAAGCATTGCCCGATATTGAAGAATTGAAAAAACTATTGTAATAACTGTCATTTTAATTTTTCCATTAATATAATCATTAATTTTGTAACGAGATTACTATATTATGATTTGAATGATATCGCTTAAAAAAATTTCATTTTCCTCTTGACTCGTCCCTAAGGTCACAACTTATCTTTGCAATCGCTAGCAAAACATCGTACGATTATGAGTTATAAAATCAAGTTAAAAATCGGAGAGTTCTCACGTTTATGCAGGTTACTGTAAAGACGTTGCGTCATTATGAACAGAAGGAACTGCCCGAGTTTGACTGTTCTTTTATAACATCTGCTAGAAGGATTTAATTTGTTCATTTTTCACTTCTTCCATATTCTTTTTTTTCATAAATTTGCGCAAAACGATATTTTCGTGTCGTTTATTTTCGATTATTATTTAAAATCATAAAATATGATAGCAAAAGAATTACTAAACCCTAAAAGCATTGCAGTTATCGGTGCTTCTGGCGACACTCAAAAACCAGGCGGCAGCATTTTAAGAAACCTCCTCAACAGCAACTTCAAAGGCGAAGTTTACACTGTAAACCCTAAAGAAACAGAAGTTCAAGGCGTAAAATGCTACCAAAAAGTTGAAGACCTTCCTCAAGTAGATTGCGCAATCATCGCTATTGCAGCTAAATTCTGCCCAGCAACAGTAAACACTTTGGCATTTGAAAAAGGCACAAAAGGTTTCATCATCGTTTCAGGTGGCTTCAGCGAAGAAAACGAACAAGGCGCTGAATTTGAAAGACAAATCGTTGAAACAATAAATAAAGTAGGCGGTAGCCTCATCGGTCCTAACTGTACT
>JAZRRZ010000034.1:0-1069 GCA_045651185.1 Christensenellaceae bacterium
AAGAAGGTAAAAACAAGATGACAGTCATAAATGCATTAAGAGCCAAAATTGTGGCAAGGATGTTTGCGGTCATTAAAAGAAATGATTTTTATAAACCTATTTTTTCATAATTCTCTTGCAAAAACCATAATAATAGAGGGAGTACGGCTTTAGCCGGGAGGAAGTTTTTTAAAAATCCTTTTTGTCCTTTCGGCCCTTTTAGGCCTTTTTGCCTTTACGTCGCTCCGGAATTTGTGCGGCATGGTGTTATAAAGAAAAATATAATACCCCGCACTGCAAATGCTGAGGGGCGGTGTTATGATTGAGAATTGTTAGAAGGAAACTTCCAACAATGAGTGTCCTATCTCGTGGATTGCAGCCAATATCTCGGTTTTCCTTGCATCAGAAGGTTTCTTTGTTCCCTTTATATAACTTGCAAGCAGACTCTGCTGGATGCCGATTTTGCGTGCCACTGCTGAAATATTAAGGTAGGGGTTCTTCAGGAACGCAGCCTGTATGCCGTTTGCCGGCTCTTTGGCATCTTCATAATAGAAACTCTCATAACTCATATCCTCATCCAAGTCACTCCAACTGATGCCATACGCCCACAACTCATATTTCTCTCTTTCTTCAGGAGTGGCCATCAATAACTTGGGGTAGAAATACAGCGACTGATAGAGAGTTTCTCCGCTATCGGTAGTAACATAAATGCGTGTGTCTTCAAACCACAATTTAACAACTTTCATAAGTCCTCCTTTCTTATTTTAAATTCACGAGGATTACTCCCCGTGAATTCTTTTCCATTCATTACGAATATGCTCAATATTCTCTTCAAGTATGTACTCGGCAAGCTTAAGTTCTTTTGGTTTTGATTACACCATAAAGATAGGATATAATTTTATAACCACAAATAAAAAGGATATAAATTTATAACTTTTGCAAAAAATAACAATAATATAGATGTTGACCCAGCAATGTCATTTTTCGGGCAAGCCCTCAACAGCACGTCCGACAGAGACAATGTTGCGAGTAAGTGAGTGCAGAATCAAGTTTACTTGAATTATGCCGAGCGTGAGCAACTTCACTAAAA
>JAZRRZ010000035.1:0-1004 GCA_045651185.1 Christensenellaceae bacterium
TGTACTTTTGCAGTCCGAAAAAATAGAAATTAATTTCAACTTAAATTTAAAGAATGTACGCAATTGTAGAAATCGCAGGGCAACAATTCAAAGTAAGCAAAGGTGATCAAATCTATTGCAATCGTTTGAATGGTGAAGTCGAAGGCACAATCACTTTCGACAAGGTGTTGTTGATCGAAAATGAAGGCAACACAAGGGTAGGCACCCCCGTCCTCCAAGGTGCTAAAGTTGATGCTAAGATTGTTGAGCATCTCAGAGGTGACAAAGTTCTCGTTTTCAAAAAGAAAAGAAGAAAAGGTTACCAAACATTAAATGGTCATCGTCAAGAATTGACAAAGATCAGCATTGAAAATATTACTGAATAACAAACCCGAAAAAATTTAAATTATGGCACATAAAAAAGGTGTTGGTAGTTCATCAAACGGTCGTGAATCCCAAAGTAAACGTTTGGGCGTAAAGGTTTTCGGTGGTCAAGCTGTTATCGCTGGTAACATTATCGTCCGTCAACGTGGTACAAAACACAATCCAGGTGAAAACGTAGGTTGCGGTAAAGATCATACTCTCTACGCTCTTACAGACGGTATCGTTGAATTCCGTAGAAGAAGAGACGATCGTTCATACGTTTCAGTTATCCCAGTTGATGCTGAAATCGCAGAATAATCGTTAAAGATAAAACGAACAGAAAAAAATCCCGAGTCAATTAAGATTCGGGATTTTTTTTATTTGAAACTCAGAAACTCAAAAACTCAGAAACTCAGAAACTCAGAAACTCAAAATTTCAGAACCTTAAAAAACTTCTGAGATTTTGAAGTTTTGAGTTTTTAAGATTTAAAAAAAAGATTATCTTTGTAAGCAAAATATAAATTACCATGTTAGTAGTATCTTACATAAGAGAACATAAAGAAGAAGTTATCAAACGCTTGAGTATTAAGAATTTTACTCGCTTTGAATTATTAGATGAAGTGTTGCAACTCGATGACGAACGTCGCGCTTTGCAACAAGAA
>JAZRRZ010000036.1:0-1032 GCA_045651185.1 Christensenellaceae bacterium
GGCATTTCACAGATAAAATGAATGAGATGTATAATAAGGCAAAGCCGGAAACTAATCTTAAAATTTATAGAAAAAGAGCAGAACTTAGTCAAAAACAACTTGCAGAATTTGCGGATATTCCTGTTCGTATGATTCAGCACTATGAACAAAGACAAAAGAATATTAACAAGGCACAAACAGAGTACCTTGTCAGACTTTCCAGGGTGCTGAATTGCCAGATAGAGGACTTATTGGAATTAGTGGAGAAAGAATAGGAAATATAAATTCCTTTATGGACTTAAAGTAGTTTTTGTGATATGATTGAGTTAATAAAATGGGAAAATCGTACGATTTTCAGCTTCGAGTCGTGTAGGTTAGAGCAAATAAGCGGAAGTTAAGAGAAGTTAAAAAACGATAAAAACAGCGTAAAATCAAGGCTTTGAAGGGTTTGAATCCTTCAAAGCCTTTATAGCGCTCGAATTTCTAGTATTGCCACTTTTACTCACTTTTCTAACCATTTCTGCTAGAAAAATGTTAGAAAAGGTATATAGAAAGATAAAAGAGTTTGACAGAATAACTTTACCTTAAAAAGAAATAATAAATAAGGGTAAATTAACTTAATGTGTTGACAATTCCCTTAATATGTGATAATATTTAAGGGAAAGAAGGGAGATTAAGGGCATGAGAGTATTTAATTATTCAATTATAAAAGAGCAGAAATGGGACTCTGAACTTCTTGGTCTCGTTGCTGCGATATATAAAGAAGCCGGAAAGCAAGACCTTTATCTTAAAAGACGCCCAGAAGAACTTGAAAAACTTGTGGAAATCGCAAAGGTTCAAAGTACGGAGTCTTCCAATGCAATCGAAGGTATCGTTACAACAAATACCCGTATTAAACAGCTTGTAGAAGAGAAGACAGCTCCCCGAAATCGTGATGAACAAGAAATTGCGGGATATAGAGATGCTCTTAATATAATCCATGAGAACTTTGATGCGATTCCAATTTCTAAAAACTATATTTTGCAACTTCATAAAATAATGTATAGTCACATG
>JAZRRZ010000037.1:0-1398 GCA_045651185.1 Christensenellaceae bacterium
TAAAACTGCTATCGAAAACAAGCAAAACTTAATTGTCGAAGGTTGCTATATTCCATTCGATTGGCAGAAAGACTTTGACGCCAACTATCTTGAAAGCATCAAATATTACTGTCTGGTAATGAGTGAGAAATATATCAAAAATCACTTTGCTGACATAAAGAATTATGCAAATGCCATTGAAAATCGTCTGGATGATGAATGGTGTACAATGGAGAGTGTATTGGCAGATAATGCAGAAGTCTTGGCACTTGCGAAAAGACATAATTCAAACTATATTCTTATTGATGACCAATACGAAATCAAGATTGATTTATAACGACAAATTCCAATTTGACGGAGTGTATTATGGGAAAGAAATTATCAGAAATGAGTTTGGAAGAACTGTGGCAGTTGTTTCCTATCATTTTAACGAAACATCAAGACCATTGGAAGGAATGGTATTTTGAAGAAGAAAACCTATTGAAAAATATTCTTCCGCAGGTTAAAAAAATAAGCCATATAGGAAGTACGGCAATCCCTGCTATATGGGCAAAACCAATCATTGACATTCTTGTAGAAGTTCCCAAGAAAAGCAACTTGCTTGATTATAAAGATTCGATTGCAAACAACGGGTATATTTGTATGTCGCAAAGCGAAGATGGAATTTCTTTTAATAAAGGATATACCGAAAATGGATTTTCCGAGAAAGTATTTCATTTGCATTTGAGATATGCAGGGGATAACGATGAATTGTATTTTAGAGATTATCTTATCGAGTTTCCCGATATTGCAAAAGAATATGAAAAATTAAAGCTCTCGTTATGGAAAGAATACGAGCATAATCGAGATGCTTATACAAACGCAAAGACCGAGTTCGTAAAGAAATATACGGAAAAAGCAAAAGCTTTTTATGGTAATAGGTATTGACAAATTCCAATTTGTAGAGTTCTTGATTGTGCTTAAAAATGTTTATAGTTTATCATTTATAAAAAAGTTTCTCTAACACCCTCAAAACACATTGTAATAAGTGTTTAGATTTGATATAATATATCTATCAAAAAACAAAAAAAATAATTGGGAACGCTTGAACGAAACGAACCAAATTCGTGTTCGATTTTGAATAATCTCAAACGTCAACTATACTCAAAAATGGCAAAAACTATACTTTTTTTCGGGTGAAAAACATCCCTAAAAATAGCCCCAAATTGACCTGATTTTAATAAAAAATTAAATCACTTTTAGGGCAAAAAAAGTATAGAAAAAGTATAAATTCAAAAAATTTTTCTTTAAGAAAACAAAGTTCTTGCAAAAAAGCAGTCAATAATATATAATAAATCCAACAAAAACGTAGGCTTCCTTAGTTAAATGGATATAACAAGCCCCTCCTAAGGGCTAGTTGTGGGTTCGATTCCCGCAGGG
>JAZRRZ010000038.1:0-1037 GCA_045651185.1 Christensenellaceae bacterium
ATAGGTTGACCTTCGCGCAAACGATATGTTGCAATTGATTTCTTTGCACGTGTAACAACTGATTTCTGGGCAGCAATCGCTGTCAAGTCAGCAACAGCAGCATCTAATTTCTTTTTATCAGATACAGCTTCACCAACACCCATGTTCAAAACAATCTTGGTCAGTTTTGGAACTGCCAATGCATTTGTGTAACCGAATTCTTTTACCAATTCAGGCACAATTTCTTTTTCATAAATTTCACGCAATCTGCTTTGCATTTCTTTTTTCCTTATGTTGTGTTCCCGTAACAGCGGGCAACAATTTTACTTTTTTATTATATTTCCGCACCAGATTTTTTTGCAACGCGAACTTTTTTACCGTCGTTCATTTTATATCCAACACGTGTTGCTTTTTTTGTTTTTGGATCAACCAACGCAACATTAGATACATGAACAGGTGCTTCGCGGTCAATGATATGACCTGGTTGTTCTTGTGTTGGTTTGATGTGCCATTTATGACGATTAACACCTTCTACTACAACACGTGATTCGGATGGGCGTGCTTCCAGAACTTTGCCTTTGACGCCTTTAAATTTTCCCGAAATAACTACGACTTCGTCGCCTTTTTTAATTTTCATTTTATGACCTTCCATCTGTTATTAAATTACTTCCGGTGCCAAAGACACGATTTTCTGCACATCGTATTTACGACGAACTTCACGGGCAATTGGTCCAAAGATACGTGTTCCAATTGGTTCAAAGTTGTTTTTGTTAATCAAAACAACCGCATTATCGTCAAAACGGATAATTGAACCGTCTGGACGTTTTACAGGAAACTTTGTACGAACGATAATTGCACGTTGTACTGTACCTTTTTGAACTTTACCACGTGGAATGGCTTCTTTAATAGCAACAACAATTTTGTCGCCAACTGTTGCATAACGGCGATGAGAACCACCCAAAACCTTGATACACATTGCTTTACGTGCACCACTGTTGTCTGCAACTGTCATAACTGTTTCATTTTGAATCATAACTTTAATCCTTTTCCTGCAAATG
>JAZRRZ010000039.1:0-127506 GCA_045651185.1 Christensenellaceae bacterium
GACATGGCTACGATCCGACTTAAACTTCATCGTTCATACGGGCTGTTCCGTTTGCGATGCATTTAAGTTCGGTTCTTATAACCCAGCAATGGCGCTTAACCTTGCAGGTATGGGTTATATTGATGAAGGAAATATCGCCAACTTAATAATAGTTGACGACAAATTTAACGTTAAAAAAGTAATATTTAAAGGAGAAAAAATATGAACAAATTGTTTGAACCAGCAACAACATTCAATTTTACCCCAGCAAGTTTCGTTCCATTTAAGGACAGAGAAATTTGTGAAAAACTTCGCAAAATAAGCGGAACAGATTTGGAAAAGCACACAAAAGCAGACCAACACCCAGAGTTCAACATCAAAGTTATGATGAACCCACACCCAGTTTTGATTGCAACACTTTTCTCAAGAATTAAAGAAGCATCAGAAAAGGGCAAGAAAATCACTTTGATTTTGGGCAACCCAGAACCAGACACATATATTCCACTTGCACAACTTATCAACTACTTCAAAGTAGATTGTAAAAACGTTCACCTATTCGCAATGGACGAATGGGCAGACCAAGATGGCAACATTGCTCCTGAAACATATCAAGCAGGTTTTGCACACTCAATGCTCAAATATTTGGTTTACCAAATTGATGAAAAATTGCGTATGCCACTTGAAAACGTTCACTATCCAACAAACAAGAACATTAACAGCTATTCAGATATGATTACAGACTGTGGCGAAGGTGGCGCAGACATTTGTTCTTCTTCACCAGGATGGACAGGTCACATGGCATTTATCGACCCAGTTAAAGACTTCTTCCCAGAAGGATTTGACCCAGCAGTTGAACCAACAAAAGAACAAATCGATGCATGGCTCAACATGAAGGCTAGAATCGTTGACTTACACCCACTTACAGTTGCTCAAAACTCACTCCACGGTGTATTTGGTCAATCTGGTTATATTGCTGACGTTCCACCTAAGGCTGCAACAATCGGTCCTATCGACGTTAAGAACGCAAGAGAAAGAATCGAAGTTCACGCTTTACTTACAAACGGTACGTTCTCTTCATGGCAAAGAATGACATCAAGACTTGTTCTTCACGGACCAGTCACACCACTTATTCCATCATCAATGCTTCAATTAATGAAGACACAAGTTCTTGTTAGTGATGAACTTGCTGCTCCATTTGATTGTTGGGAAAAAGTTGGTTATTAATTAATAACTAAAAACTAAACTAAAAGCACTTGCTTATTTGCAAGTGCTTTTTTAGTTTTATACAAACAAAAAGATAAAAAACCATAATTTTGTATATAAAATTTAGTCAAATAAAAGCCAAGTAATAAAATTGCTTAAAAAAAGTTGACAATAATATATAATTATGTTAAAATTATCAAAAAGTAAAAGCGTTGACGAAAAGGGCGTTTTATATTTACCCAAAAGAGAAATGACGGTTGGTGCAAGTCAATAGGGGTGGTTAAAACGTTTGTAGTTTCCGAGCTGAAAAGAAGAAATCTTTTTTAAGAGAGTAGAACTTTTCCGTGATTGCTGCGTTAAGGACATAGGGATTGATAGATTCCAAGAGTGGCGACTAATATAGTTGCAATTTGAGTGGTACCGCGGGTAATTTTGCTCGTCTCAAAGCACAGGCTTTGGGGCGATTTTTTTATCTAAAAAGGAAGAGAGAAATGGAAAAAATTAAAGAACTAGACCAAAAAATTAAAGAAATGGCAGGCAGAATTAAAGAACTTAGAGAAATCGAAGGTCTTTCTATAAAAGATATGGCTGAAAAAACAGGCGTTTCTGAAAGCGAGTATCTTGCTTGTGAAAAAGGTGATAGTGACCTTAACTTTACCTTTATTTATCGTTGTGCAAACGCACTTAACGTTAACGTTACAGAAATTATTGAAGGTTATAGTCCGAAACTTAAAGGCTATACTTTAACACGCCACGGGGCTGGTCAAAAGATTTCGCAAGCACACGGCATGACATATTTTAACCTTGCTTATGCCTTCCAAAATAGAATTGCTGAACCACTTTATGTTAGAAGTGTATATAGCGAAGAAAACGAAAACAAGGAAATTGAACTTACAACTCACGCAGGTCAAGAATGCGATATCGTTGTTGATGGTTATCTTATGGTTCAAATTGGTGACCATAAAGAAGTTTTAGGTCCGGGCGATAGCATTTATTATGATAGTGATACGCCACACGGCATGGTTGCTGTAAATGGTAGAGACTGCATTTTCTATGCAATCGTATTAAACCCAACAGGCGAGCCTATTCCTGAACTTTCTTTAGATAAAAAGGTTATAAATTATCCAAAAAATTTAAGTATTAAGGATGATAAAGTTCGTGAATATCACAAGTTTATTGATGTTGAAACGGATAGTGACGGCACGCCAACTTCTATTAAGTTCAAAAATGCAGATAAGTTCAACTTTGCGTTTGACTTAGTTGATGCGCTTGCTCAAAGAGAGCCAGATAAACTTGCGATGCTTCACATTTCAAAGGATAAAACAGAGCGCAGGTTTACCTTTACAGATATCAAAAAAGAATCTGCAAGGTGTGCAAACTACTTTAAGTCGTTAGGCATTAAAAAGGGCGATAGAGTTATGCTCGTTTTGAAAAGGCATTATCAATTCTGGTTTGCAATGATAGGTCTTAATAAACTTGGCGCTATTGCAATTCCTGCAACAAACCAACTTCAAGAACACGACTTTGAGTATAGATTTAATTCAGCAGGCGTAAGTGCAATAATTTGTACGGCTGATGGTGACACTGCGCATCAAGTTGATATTGCAAGTGAAAAGTGCCCAAGCCTTATCCATAAAATCATGGTTAATGGAACTAGAGAAGGTTGGCGCAATTTTGATGAAGAATATTCACTCTTTAGCACGCACTTTAATCGCACCGAAGATTCGCCTTGTGGAGATGACCCACTTCTTATGTTCTTTACTTCAGGAACAAGTGGATATCCAAAGATTGCAACGCACAACCACAAATATCCATTAGGACATTTCCATACAGCAAAATATTGGCATACAGTTGATACAGAAGGTTTGCACTTTACAATTTCAGATACAGGCTGGGCAAAGTCAATGTGGGGTAAGCTCTACGGGCAATGGCTAAGCGAAGCGGCAACTTTTGTTTACGACTTTGATAGATTTGATGCAGGCGACATATTGCCTATGTTTGCTAAGTATAAAATTACAACATTCTGTGCGCCACCAACAATGCTTAGAATGCTTATTAAAGAAGATATTTCTAAGTACGATTTTTCATCAGTTAAGCACATGACAACTGCAGGTGAAGCCTTAAACCCAGAAGTTTATTATCAATTTGAAAAACTAACAGGCCTTCAAATTAAAGAAGGGTTTGGTCAATCAGAAACCACAATGCTTATCGGCAACCTTGTTGGCAAGCCACACAAAATTGGTTCAATGGGCAAACCAGCACCAATTTATAACGTTGAACTTCATGATGAAAATGGCAACCCTGTTGCTGATGGTGAAACGGGTGAAATTGTTGTAAACCTTAAAGATGGTGCGCCTTGTGGATTGTTCTGTGGTTATTATAATGATAAGCAAAAAACTGATGAAGTTTATCACGATGGTTATTATCACACAGGCGATACTGCTTGGCGTGATGAAGACGGATTCTATTGGTATGTTGGCAGGGTTGATGACGTTATTAAGTCATCTGGTTATCGTATCGGGCCATTTGAAATTGAAAGCGTTATTATGGAACTTCCATACGTTTTAGAGTGTGGCGTTTCAGCCGTGCCTGATGAAGTAAGGGGACAAATTGTCAAGGCAAGCATTGTTTTAGTTAAAGGCACACCAGAAACCGAAGAATTAAAGAAAGAAATTCAAAACTACGTTAAATCTAAGACAGCACCATATAAATATCCAAGGATAGTTGTATTTAAAGACCAACTTCCAAAAACGGTTAGCGGTAAAATCCAAAGAAACAAACTATAAAAATAGACCAATGCCCCTAATTAAAGGGGCATTTGCTATATAAGAATATTAACGCATAAAAGTGGCAAAAATGCTATTATGCGTTATAAAAATTTATATTTAAAAAGTTTAAACTTTATTAAAAAGAAAGGGGAAAATATGCGTATAATTTTGCATAGCGATTTGAATAATTTTTATGCTTCAGTTGAAGCGCTTAAACACCCTGAGTATAAAGATATGCCACTCGTTGTGTGTGGAAGTGTTGAAGATAGGCACGGCATAGTGCTTGCAAAAAATCAACTAGCAAAGCAGTTTGACGTTAAAACGGGTGACGTGCTTTGGCAAGCAAAACAAAAATGTAAAGACTTAGTGTGCGTGCTTGCTGACCATAGTTCATATGAACAAATGTCAAAAAAAGTAAGAAAAATTTATGAAAGGTTTACCGATAATATTGAGCCTTTTGGTATAGACGAGTGCTGGCTTGACGTGACGGATAGTACTAAAATTTTTGGCACTGGCGAGCAAATTGCATATAAAATAAAAGAAGCAGTAAAGCAAGAATTAGGACTTACAGTTAGCATTGGTGTTAGTTTTAATAAGGTTTTTGCAAAACTTGGCTCGGATATGAAAAAACCAGATGCCGTGACCGTTATAGATGTAAACAACTTTAAAGAAAAGGTTTGGAAACTAGATGCAAAAGACCTTTTGTTTGTTGGTAAATCTACTTATACTAAACTAAATTCAATCGGAGTTCATACTATAGGCGATATTGCTAAGTTAGACCAATCAGTTTTAAATAACCTTTTAGGAGTTTGGGGAAACACGCTATATTGTTATGCCAACGGTTTAGATAATTCGCCGGTTGAAAAAAATGCAAGTGAGGTAAAGAGCATAAGTAACAGTTTAACGGCTTATAAAGATTTGTATTCTTTTGATGAGGTTAAAACGCTGCTACTTTTGCTTAGCGAAAGCGTTGCGTCAAGACTTAGAGAAAGTGGGCTTGGAAAAGCAATGACTGTAAGGGTGTCTATTACAGATAACACCTTGCAGACATATGGCAAGCAAGTAAAACTTCTTCACCCAACTAATAGTGCAATTGATATTGCTAATGCTTCTTATAATTTATTTGAAAAAGTTTATAAGTGGAACAATCCTGTTAGGGCAGCAGGTGTGTCTATATGCGATTTTACACACAACCAAGAACAAATATATATAGATTTATATAATAACAAGCACGATAAAATAGAAAGGCTTGACCAAGCAGTTGATAATATTAGAAAAAAATATGGGAACACATCAATGCAAAGGGCAAGAATATTGCAAGACAAAAAATTTGCTTCAACCGATATAAAAGGCGACCCTTTTGGAAAAAACATTGATTAGTAAGCGCAATATAGATAAAACTTAATAAAATGTATTGCGTAAAAGTGAATTTTATTGTAAAATATACGTAAGGAGTTTATGCTAAAGAGCAAGGAGATAAATATGAGAAAAAAATTATTTTCAATAATTTTGGCAGTTATAACTATTTTCACGTGCATGATGTTTACAGCGTGTAGAGAAGAAAAAAAGCCAACCAAATATACTGTTAATTTTGACTCTATGGGGGGCACGGAAGTGTTAAGTCAACAGATTGAAAAGAATAAGACTGTTGCACAACCGATAGACCCAACTAAAGAAGGATACGTGTTTATGCATTGGTATTTATATGACCCAGCAGTTGAGTTCGATTTTGTAAATTATAAGGTTAACAGTAATATAACGCTAAAAGCTTATTGGAAAGAATATACAGGAACATACACTATCACCTATAAAGTTGGCGACGAGGTTTATTGCGAGCAAGAAGTTGATATAAATACTTATGCAACAAAACCAACAAATCCAACCCAAGAAGGACGCTCTTTTATATATTGGTATTCTGATTTAGATGATGGGGCATTTGACTTTGCAACTACAAAAATTCGCAAAGATATCATCTTATATGCTAAATTTTTATTAGATGAAGTAGTTGACGGACAAATATTATACTATTTAGACGGCGCAAGCATTAATATAAGTGGTTTGCCAGCAGGTGGCTCTATAACAGCACAAAGTGGCGATACTGTTCAGCTTCCAATATTAGTGCCAGAAATAGAAGAAGATGAGTTCCTTGGTTGGGTAAATGCAACAACGGGTGAAAAATATTTAATCAAAGACTATCAAAATAGTGCTGATTATAAATTTGTTTACGATGGAAAGGCACTGCTCATGTATGCGCTTTGGAATTTAGCGCCACAAGTAATTGTATAATAATTTATCTAAATAAATTTGATAAAACGGGATAAAAAGTAGTATAACCAATAAAGGCATTTGATAAAAAATCAAATGCCTTTAATTTTTTTAATTCAAGTATAAATTAGATATTTTTTTAAGTTGCAGCAAATTTTATTTTTTTGTAAAAAATAAGAATAAAAAATTATATTTTATATAATTATTTGAAAAAACACTTGCAATATTTTGTATTATTGTTTAAAATAAAATCAATGAAAACTAAAGTGGAATTTTGTGACAAATTTGATATAACCGTAACCTGTGCCTCTGGCGTTGAAAAGGTTGTTAAAAGCGAACTAAAAAGATTAGGCTATGAAGATGCTCCAGCGTTTAACGGAACGCTCACTTTTAGTGGAGATATGCTTGCAGTTGCAAGGTGTAATATGTTCTTACGTTCGGCAGACAGGGTGTATATAAAACTTGCAGAGTTTCCAGCCACAACCTTCGATGACCTTTTTGATGGCATAAAGATGGTTAGGTTTGAAGATTTTATTCCACCAACTGCAAAAATTATTGTAAATGGCAAATGTGTAAAAAGCACTTTGTATGCTATCTCGGCATGTCAAAGCATTATTAAAAAAGCAATATGCGAAAGGCTATCAAATATTTATAAAAGGTCGCTAACCGAAAACGGCGCTTGCTACTCTATAGAGTTTTCAATATTTAAAGACCAAGTAAGCATATACCTAAACACAAGTGGTGCAGGGCTACATAAAAGGGGCTATCGTGATTTGGTGGGTATTGCGCCTATAAAAGAAACGTTGGCATCAGCCCTTATTCTTCTTAGCGATTTTTATTATAAAAATCCATTTTTAGACCCATTTTGTGGTTCGGGAACAATCGCTATAGAAAGTGCAAGAATTGCAATGAACATTGCAAGTGGTATAAACAGAAGATTTGCCTTTAACGATTGGAATAACTTTGACCAAAAGTATTTTGAACTTGCAAGAGAAGAAGCCTTAGATAAAGAAAATAGAAATTTAAAATTAGACTTTTTTGCTTCAGATATAGACCCAAAGGCAATAAAACTTGCAAAGCGTCACGCAGAAAAGGCTGGGGTTTTAGATAAAATCAGGTTTGAAGTTTCAGACGTTAAAAACGTTCAAAATAATTTAAGTGGTGGAACAATTATCACAAATCCACCTTATGGCGAAAGGGTTTATGATAAAGACGAGGCAAGCATTTGCAACAAAGAACTAGGAAATCTTTATAGAAGATTAGATAATTGGTCGGCATTTATAATAACAAGTGCTAGTAAATTTGAAAAAGAGTTTAAGAAAAAGGCTGATAGGGACAGAAAATTATATAACTCTAACAAAGAGTGTAGATATTATTTTTATTATAAAAACAAAGGGGACAACTTATGATAGACGGAAAGTTATTAGTTGAAAAATTATTAAAGTATTCAAAGAAATTTTTACATCTTGAAGAAAGAGACGAAATTTATATGAGGAATCTCTTGCTAAGAGAATTCAAACTTTTAGAACCACTTGATGAAAGCGTGGACTTATCTTACATCGAAAAGTTTGACGTTCCAGATGAACTAGTAAATGAAGTTGAAGAGTATGCTATTGAAAATGGCTTGACAACGGATTTAGAAAGGAACTTATATTCAACATACATTTTTGGAATACTTTCTCCACTTCCATCAAAAGTAAACCAAACTTTTATGGAAATTAAAAATAAAGAGGGTATAGAAAAGGCTTGTGAATATTTTTATAACCTTTCTATAAAGAATAACTATATTCAAAAAACAGCAATTTCTAGAAATATGCTTTGGGTTTATGAAGACGGCAATAGATATTTAGAAATTACAATTAACCTTAGTAAGCCTGAAAAGGACAATAAGGAAATTGCAAAACTTTTATCTGTTAATAAAGCCCAAAAAGCAAAATATCCAGCCTGCTTTTTGTGTAAGGAAAACGAAGGTTTCCAAGGCACGCTTTCTCACCCAGCAAGAGAAAATATTAGAACGATTTCTCTTAGTCTTGGTGGCAAAGACTGGTTTGTTCAATATTCGCCATATGCTTATTATAACGAGCATATGATAGCAATTTCAAACGACCATCAGCCAATGCATATCGCTGATGACACGGTTGAAAAGGTTTTAGACTTTGTTGACTTTTTCCCTAACTATATGATAGGCTCAAACGCAGCATTACCTATTATCGGTGGCTCTATTCTTAATCACGAGCATTTCCAAGGTGGCGAACATCTTATGCCAATGCACAAAGCCCCAATTAAAAAAGTTATGAAATGTGCTAAATATCCTAACGTAAACGTAGGTATTGTTGACTGGTATAACAGCGTTATAAGGCTTTCATCAAAGAATAGAAGTGAAATTTCTGACTTTGCAAAAGACGTAATCAGTGCTTGGGAAAAATACACTGATGAAAGTGTTGACGTTATTGCTTATACAGACGGCGTTAGACACAACTCGCTTGCTCCTGTGTGTAGAAAACAAGGCGATGAATATATTATTGATATGATATTAAGAAACAATCGCACAAGTGATGAATATCCAGACGGAATATTCCACGCACACCCAGAATATCATAACATCAAAAAAGAAGGTATCGGTCTTATTGAAGCAATGGGCTTATTTATCCTTCCAGGAAGACTAAAAAAACAACTTGCAATGATAGCAGATATTTTGTGTAGAAAAGAAAAATATGATTATAGCGAACTTTGTGATAAAGAAAATTACTTGTTCGCACATAAAGATATGATAAAATCTCTTGTAGAAGAAGGTTATCACGACACTTTTGAAAGCGCTGAAAAAAGAGTTGTGGATTATGTAAATAACGTTTGCAAAAACATACTCTTTAACACAGCAGTATTTAAAAATGATGATAAAGGCGAAAGCGCATTTATTAAATTCTTAAATTCTTGCCAAATAAAGTAAGTGAATATATAATAAAGAAAA
Source organism: Christensenellaceae bacterium (assembly GCA_045651185.1). Taxonomy (GTDB): domain Bacteria; phylum Bacillota; class Clostridia; order Christensenellales; family Borkfalkiaceae; genus UBA1259. The sequence continues at coordinate 9,184 of JAZRRZ010000039.1, forward strand.
GTTATGAAGCTCAGAAATCAAGATAACCAAGATTATGATATAATAGTACTTGCAGGTCAATCAAATGCTGTTGGCAATGGTTTAGGTGAAAGTGATAACCCTTGGCAAGAGCGTGATGACATATATATGCTAAATAACGACTATGACAAAGGTTATCGTCGCCCATCTGAAAATGAAGTTTATATAGACATAAAAGGTCACGAAGACTGCTATACCGAAATTGCCAAAGAGCGTGGAGAAAAAGAAACCATAGGAACTTTTTATTTAACCTTTGCAAAACTTTATGCCGACAAATATTTGCAAAAAGGCAGAAAGGTTCTTATCGTAAACACTCCTATCGGTGGCACAGGCTTTAAGGGTGGACATTGGGGGCAAAAAGATTACATCTATAATCGCATGATTGAAATGGTTGACCTATCTCTCGCTATGAACAAAAACAACAGGGTTGTTTGCGTGCTTTGGCATCAAGGCGAGCACGACGCCTATGAAAATAGAGACTTAACCTATGGACAAATAAGAGATTATTATTCTAAGAACATTAATGAGTTGTTTAACTCTATAAGAACAAGGTATGGTAGCGACAAGCCATTTATATGTGGTGGATTTACACCATCGTTTGTTGAACTTTATAAAATGCCATCAAGAGCCGTTTTAGATGTGCTAAAGGAAAAGATGCAAACGGAAAAATTAACAAGGTTTGTTGAAACAGATGACCTTATGGCAAACGACAAAATAGGTAGGCGTGACCCATATCATTTTTGCAAAGTTTCGCTTGAAGTTTTGGGTAAAAGATATTTTGATGCCTATGAAGATATTATTAGTAAAAAATAAAAAGGTGGTAAAATAAATGAACGTATTAGTGACAGGTGGTGCTGGTTATATCGGCTCTCACACAACGGTAGAACTCTTAAATGCAGGACACAGCGTGGTTTGTATTGATAACTTTATGAACAGCAAATACGAATCAATTGTAAGAGTAGAAAAAATCACAGGCAAAAAAGTAAAGTTTTATGAAGGGGATATCCGTGATAGAAAAATTTTAGATAAAATCTTTACAGAAAATAAAATTGACTCAGTTATTAACTTTGCTGGCCTAAAAGCAGTTGGCGAATCGGTTGCAAAACCTCTTGAATATTATGAAAACAACATTGAAGGTCTTTTGATTTTAGCCTTTGCTATGCGTGACCATGGCGTTAAAAACTTGGTTTTCTCATCATCAGCAACAGTTTATGGCAAGCCAGAAAGTGTTCCTATTAGAGAAGACTTCCCACTTTCAACGTCTAACCCTTATGGTAGCACAAAACTGTTTATTGAATATATGTTAAAAGATTTATATGCATCTGATAATTCATTTAACATTGCTATCCTTAGGTATTTTAACCCTGTTGGCGCACACGAATCAGGGCTTATCGGTGAAGACCCTAAAGGTATTCCAAACAACCTTTGCCCATACATCACTCAAGTTGCTGTTGGTAAGAGAGAATATCTCGGTGTATTCGGCAATGACTATAACACACACGATGGCACGGGTGTTAGAGACTTTATCCACGTTGTTGACCTTGCAAGGGGACACGTTTTAGCAGTTAATAAACTTGCAGAAAATCCAGGCTTAATTATCGTTAACTTAGGCACAGGCACAGGATATAGCGTGCTTGATATGGTTAAAGCGTTTGAAAAGGTTTGTGGAAAACCAATTCCATATAAAATTATGCCACGTCGCCCAGGCGATATTGACGAGTGTTATGCTGACCCATCAAAAGCATATGAAGTTTTAGGCTTTAAGGCAGAAAAAACTCTTGACGATATGTGTCGTGATGCTATGAATTGGCAAACAAAAAATCCAAACGGATATGATGCTTAATTTTTAAGCGATAAAAAACATCAAAAATGGCAAAAAATGTGATTTTTGCCATTTTTTATTTTAAAAATTATTGCAAAATGTTAAAAAATGGAGTAAAATAAGATTGCAGAAAACTTAAATTTTGTCAAAATTGATAAAAATGGCAAAATTTAATAATTTAAATTGATAAAAATATTAGGTAGGATAGAATTATGCAATATGGATTTGTTAAAACAGCACTATGTTCACCACAAATAAAAGTTGCCGACGTAGAGTTTAACTTAAACTCTACAATTAATGCTATAGAAGATGCGTATAAAGAGGGGGCAGAACTAATAGTGTTCCCAGCATTAAATTTAACGGCAAGCACTTGTCAAAGCCTTTTTAATAGCGAAGTGTTGCTTAACGGGGTAATTTGCGCAATTGACAAACTCTTAAAGCATTCTAAAGGAATAAGTGCTTTGATTTTTGTGGGTGCGCCAATTAAACATAATAATAAAATATACAACACAGCAGTTGGTGTTTGTGATGGAAAGATTTTAGCAGTAGTGCCACAAATGTTTGAAAGTGAGAGTTTTACTTTTTCAAAATGGCAAGATAAAAACTCTCAAATAACACTGCTCGGTCAAAATGTGCCATTTGGCAATAAAATAATATTTAAAAACAAAGAAAATGCTAAGTTTACTGTAAGCGCTGAAATAGGCTCAGACCTACTTAGTCCGCTCAGTCCATCAACTTCTCATGCAATTGCAGGTGCAAACATCATAGTAAACTTAAGTGCATTTTATGAAAGTGTTGGGGCAGAAGAACTTAGGCTTTGCGCAGTTAAAGCGCAAGCACAAAAACTTGCTTCTGCATACGTAATGTGCAATGCTTCTTATGGAGAATCTACAACCGACTGCGTTTATGGTGGGCAAAAGATTATTGCTGAAAAGTCAAGCATACTTTTAAGTTCAAACATATTTGATAAAGATATGATAATCAGCGATATTGATATTGACTTTATTTCAAACGAAAAGGCAACTCTATTTAAAGAAATTAGCCAAGATGAAGATTATGATACCATTGAATTTTCTGCTCAAAGCATATCTACAAAACTTGATAGAAAGTTTAAGGCTATGCCATTTGTCCCAAGCGATAATTCATCTTTAGACGACAGGGCAGAAAGTATTCTTTTAATGCAAGCACAAGCCTTAAAGAAAAGGTTAGAGCATACACGCTCATCTACGGCTGTTTTGGGGCTTTCTGGGGGGTTAGACTCAACCCTAGCAATCTTGGTGGCAGAAAGGGCAATGCGCATCTTAAATCGTTCGTTAAAGGATATTATTGCAATAACAATGCCTTGTTTTGGAACGACCTCAAGAACCTATCAAAACACTATTAAACTTGCACAGGCGCTCGGTGTGACGCTTAAAAAGATAGATATAACAAAATCAGTTCAAAGACATCTAAAAGATATTAAACACGCTGATGATAACTTTGACACCACTTTTGAAAATGCTCAAGCAAGAGAACGCACGCAAGTTTTAATGGACGTTGCAAATATGAATAACGGTTTAGTTATTGGAACGGGCGATTTATCAGAACTTGCACTCGGTTGGGCAACTTATAACGGCGACCATATGTCAATGTATGCAGTTAACTGCTCAATTCCAAAAACACTTGTTCGCCACATTGTTAATACTTATGCTAAATCTAGCAAAGGCAAGTTAAAAGCCGTGCTTTTAGATATATTAGATACGCCGGTTAGTCCAGAGTTGTTGCCTGCAGACGGCAATGATATTGCACAAAAAACAGAAGATATCGTTGGACCTTACATTTTGCACGACTTCTTTTTATATAATATGTTAAGAAGAGGCTATTCACCTAAAAAACTTTACTATGTTGCAACAGAAACATTTAAAGGTCAGTTTAATAATGCTACAATTTTAAAATGGTTAAAAACATTTATAAGAAGATTCTTTATGCAACAATTTAAGCGTTCTTGTCTTCCAGACGGCGTAAAAGTTGGCAGTGTTTCGCTTTCGCCTCGTGGAGAATTTAAAATGCCATCTGATGCTGTAAGTACCCTTTGGCTTAATGAACTAGAACAAATTTAATACATTATATATTAGAGAAAAAAATTATAAAAAAATTTTAAAAAACTCTTGACAAAGTAAAAATCTTGCTATATAATAATAGTAATCATTACTGATAAGGAGTTAATTGATGCGCAATTCTAAGCAGAGAGAACTGATAAAGGAATTGATAAAGGGTAGATGTGACCATCCTACAGCCGAGATGATATATCTTTCGGCAAGGGAAAAAAATCCTAATATCAGTTTAGGAACTGTATATCGCAATCTTAAATTGCTTACAGAAGAAGGTATAATAGTGACCTTAGAAACTGAAGACAAGAGATTGCACTATGATGGTGACATATCAAGGCACAGCCACTTTGTGTGCTCTAGATGTGGAAAAATTATAGACCTATTTAAGCCAGCACCTATTCCACAAGAATTAAATGAACTTGGCGTAAAGGTTAGTGGTGAAAAGTGCATTTATTATGGTTCTTGTTTAGAGTGTAATTAAAAAAGAAAAAATTTTAAGCGAAAAAATCGCAATATAAGGAGAAAAAAATATGAAAAAATTTGTTTGCACAATCTGTGGTTATGTACATGAAGGAGACTCAGCACCAGCAAAATGCCCAACATGTGGTGCACCAGACACAAAGTTTAACGCTCAAAGCGAAGGTATGACATGGGCTGCTGAACACGTTGTAGGTGTTGCTAAAGGCGTTGACCCAGAAATCATTGAAGGATTAAGAATGAATTTCCAAGGCGAATGCACAGAAGTTGGTATGTATCTTGCAATGGCAAGAGTTGCTCATAGAGAAGGCTATCCAGAAATTGGTCTTTATTGGGAAAAGGCAGCATACGAAGAAGCAGAACACGCTGCAAAGTTTGCTGAACTTTTAGGCGAAGTTGTGACAGATTCAACAAAGAAAAACTTAGAAATGAGAGTGGAAGCAGAAAACGGCGCAACAGCAGGCAAATTTGAACTTGCAAAGAGAGCAAAAGAACTCAACCTTGATGCTATTCACGATACAGTTCACGAAATGGCAAGAGATGAAGCTCGTCACGGCAAGGCATTTGAAGGATTGCTCAAGAGATATTTTAAATAATTTTTAAGGTAGCACGTTATGGAATACAAAGAAAATAAAATTATCTGCAATTGCAAGCAAGTTAGTTTGTTTGATATTGAAGATGCTGTAAAAAATCATCAAAGATTTGAAGATGTTGAAAGAGAGTTTGAAGAAGTTCAAAAGGTGACTGGCTGTTCAACAGGTTGTGGTGGTTGCCACGATAAAATTATAGCAATAATATCAGATATGTTGCACGGAAGCGTTAACTAAATAGCAAATTTTAGGCAAAAAATAGCCCTTAATTCAAGGGCTATTTTTTATTTGTCTAAAGATAATTTGCATAAAAATACATAATTAAATTATTGCGTTCATATTAGTTATTGTAGGGCATATTGCAATAGACAATAACTTTTTTATTTAAACAATAACTCTAATAATTCGACAAAAGGAAAACCTTATAATGTATTTTAGCGTTTTACATAAAAAAACGATTTTCAAGTATTTGAGTTTAATAATAGTTGCTATTATTTGCATGGTCATATTAAGTGGCACTGGTGCATATCAGGTTTTTTATGGTTATGCCGTAAGAGAACTGCCTATATATAGGGTAGATACCCAAGAAAAAAAGATAGCAATATCTTTTGACTGTGCGTGGGGAACTGATTATACCGATAGCCTTCTTGAAATTATGCAAAATCACAACGTAAAATGCACGTTTTTTGCAGTGGAGTTTTGGACAAAAAAATATCCTGAGTACATAAAGAAAATTAGTGATAACGGACATGAAATAGGCACGCACTCATCAACTCATCCATATATGAGCAAACTTTCAAAAGAAAACATTGTAAAAGAATTATCATCATCAAGCAAGGCGATAGAAGAAATAACGGGCAAAAAAGTTGAACTATTTAGACCACCTTATGGAGACTATAACAACACGCTAATTGAAACGGCAAGGTCTCTTAATTTATATACAATTCAGTGGGACGTTGATAGTTTAGACTGGAAAGACCTATCGGCACAAAGTATTTGCAAAAGGGTATTAGAGCGTGTAAAAAACGGTTCAATAGTTTTATTTCACAACCAAGGACAAAACACAGCAAAAGCACTGCCTACAATAATAACCGAATTAAAAGCAAGAGGTTATGAGTTTGTAAGTATTGGAAATCTTATTTATAAAGACAACTATAAAATGGGTGCAGATGGCACTCAAATACAATATTCATAGGAAATTCTTTGGAGGAAATTATATATATGAACTTTTTAGCAGAAAAAAATAACAAAGTATTTATTAGTGGTGAAATTTTAACAGATGCAGAATTTTCACACGAAGTTTATGGCGAAGGCTTTTACGAAATGAACGTGCTTGTAAAAAGGCTTTCGGGACAGGGCGATATTTTGCCTGTGACAATATCTGAAAGACTTATAAGTGATAAAGATTTAAAAGTCGGCGTGACGATAAATGCACTCGGCCAGTTTAGAAGTTATAATAAACTTGTTGAAGGAAAGAGCAAATTAATGCTTACAGTGTTTGTTAGAGAACTTTTAGAAGAAGCGCCTATGAAAAACCCAAATAGCATTGTCTTAACCGGGTATATATGCAAGCCCCCTATTTATAGAACTACCCCATTTAATAGAGAGATAGCCGATATTTTAATTGCAGTTAATCGTTCTTATAATAAGTCAGACTATATACCATGTATAGCATGGGGAAGAAACGCTCGCTTTGCAAAAAACCTTGCTGTAGGCGAAAGGATTGCAATAAGTGGCAGAATTCAAAGCCGTGAATATCAAAAGAAAGTGACTGATGATGATATTAAAACTATGACGGCTTATGAAGTTTCAATCAGCAAACTTGCGGCATATGAAAATGCAGAAAACTTTGATTTAGATGAAGAATTTAATTTATTAGGGCTTGTTCACAGTCAGGATGAAAATGCATATTTAGAGTAATAATAAAGGTAAAAAATAAAATCCTCTGCTAGGGCAGAGGATTTTTTTGTTCTAAAAACTAATTACTATTTATTAATTATTCGCCTGATTTCTTTTTGCTTCTAAGCAAGAAGTAAGTGCAAGTTCCACACACGCAACCGGCAACGGCAAGGATAATTAAAATATTTCTAATTGCTATTTTTGGTTGGTTGATAATTTGACTTGTATAAATGTATCCAACTTTCCAAACGTCACCATTTTTATATGCAATTTTGCATATCTTGTCGCCTTTTTCAAGAATTCTAACAGTATCGTTTTTTGCTAACTCAAATACCTTTTCTTGCATGTCAGATTTACTATAAACTGAAGTTTTATTGACCTTTTCTAAAGAGAATTCATCCCAAGCAAAATCGTCGGTCAAAACGTCAACAGTAAAGTCGCAAGGGATATAGCCAGCATAGTTGGTGTTATTTATTGAAAACTCAGCGTAGTAATAATCACAACCTAAAAAGGAAATTTGTTTCTTTGCGTTTATTGTTGTTGCTTTTTCAAGGCGAATCTTAGATGAATCACTTGTAAGTGCAAACTCGGCTTTAGAAGTTATGATAGGTAAGTAATAACAGTTTGTATCAGTTGCAACGTATACAGTTTTATCAACTAAAATAGGTTGATTATCTATAGGCTCTGCTTGATTTATGTCTATTAAAGCAATGCTGTCTTGATTTGCTAAAGCATAAAACTGAGGTGTGTTATTACACATAACAGTGCATATCAACACGTATTCACCTGTATAATCGTTAAGTTTATCAAACATAAACTTATCGCCAGCAGAGAAAGATTGACTGTTTGGTTTAACCACGTATGCGTTTGCGCCTTCTTTTGCCTTAAAGAACTTTAAGTTGTTGCTTGCAGTATTAGGGTCTTGTGGGTTAAATGATAGGTTAAAGTCGTTTGGAACAACAAGATCTGCAATAGATATATTATCAAATTCTGTCGTTATAGAAATAAACTCACTATCATTATATAACAAGAAAGCGTCATCATTAACAAAGTCAAAAGCAAAAGACTTAACGTTTGTTAATAATTCTTCATTGTTTTCAGCGCTTTTAATGGCATTTTCATCAAGAACGTAAAGTCTGCCCAAAAGGTCAGTTCTAATTTTTGTTATATTTGTAAACCCACTTTTAACATCAACTAAGTTTTTGTATTCATCATCACTAGAAAGTTTTTTAATAGTGGTGCTATTTGCAAGATAAATATTAGAATAAGTATCAACGGCAAACATTGTAAACTCAGTATTTGAAGTGTTAGAGTCAATTTTAACAAACTCAAAATTTTGGGCGTTTGCTTCTGCTCTATAAATATGTTGTGGAGCGCTTCCATTATCGCATAATAAGTAATAATATCCACTTTGATAACAAAGGTCACGAATAACACGGTTGTCGTTTATAGGTGATTGCTCAGATAAAAAATTTTCATCTTTTGTAAAGTCTAAAAGAGCAACAAAACTATCTGATGATTTGGCGTTGTAAAGAAGCAGTGCATTTTGCTTTCCAAGAGCAAACGTTGATGGCGAGATATTATTGATTTTTAGTTGGCTTAAAAAATAGTTTTTATAGTTTTCTCTAGCATATCTATTTTGGCTGTTATCATTTGTAAATACTGTAAATTTAAAGTCATCTAAAACAGCAATGTTTTTATTTGTTTTATCAATTGCGGTTGAGTTTTTGCTAACACGGTTATAAGCAGTTTTACCTTTTGCAATAGCAAATCCTGTAAAAACAAGTTCGTTATCTTTTATTTCAAACTCTTGAATAGTGTTTTGCTCTGTTATAAGAAGATTTTCATCCTTAAAAGAAATTGCAATAGGGGCGTTTATATTTCCAAGTTCAAACTTGATATCAACACCACTATCGTTTAAAAGAGTAGGTTCTCCACCAAAAGTTGAAATTCTAAAAATATTATTGTCTTTAATATAATATACGAAATTATTGTCTGCAATTATTTTGCTAGGAGCAACGCCTTCGCATAATATTTTTTTGTTTATAGAATCTGAAACATCGCGCACAATAATTTTGTTTTGACTATCAACAAAGAAAATTTGGTTGTTATCGTTTATTGCAATTGGCGAATCTTCTTTAACAGGAAAACTAGAAGAAAGATTAAAACCATTTTCGGTTTTTTCATAAATCAAACACGTTGTTCCAAAAGCAGTCACTAAATATTTATCGTTAATATCAAAAAAATTACCACCGATAGGATTTGAACTTTGGTCGTTTAAACTAGTCTTAACAGTCAATGGAGAATTGTCTAGTTTACTTAAATCAATGTTATAAATAATTCCTTGATTAGAAACAAGCAAGTTTGTTTCGTTTAGTTTTTTAACTTGCTTAATTGCCGTAAAATCTGTTAAACCATCATACCAGGTTCCATTATAGTTAATAAAAAGTTTTTGCGTGTCATCAGCAATGGCAGTCACGCTTTGGTCGTGATAAACGTCTATAGGAGAAGTTAAATCAAAATTTTCTAAACTTGTTTGTGGTAAAAAAGTGGTGCTTGTTGTTTGCTTGCTATCAGCACTTGAACTGCGCATTGATTGATAAAAGCCAGTACAACACACCGTGAGCACCAAAAATAAAAACAATATTACATAATTAATAAAATTTTTTCGTGTTTGCATATTCATAATATTTATTTTAACACAAATTCTTGATTTTGTCATTACATTTATGAATTTAATTTGAAAAAATTTATTTATATAATACTTATATAAATATTTTTTTAAAAATTTGGCAAAAATCAATAAATTTTAAGCAAAAAACACCCTTAAAAAAGACTTTTTTTATTACTCAAATAACCCATTTTTCAAATATGACAATAACTGTCATAATTCGACGATATTATATAATAAAAAACACGAACAAATGTTCGCAAAAGCAGACATATAACATTGACTTTGGAAAATTATGGTAATACAATAATGGGGCATCGATGCAAAAGTTAAAGCTAAAAGGAGAAACATATGAAACATAATTACACAAGAACAATTCTATATGCTTATGCAAATATAGATGCTGTAAAGGAGCAGATTGATGACTTTGTAGAAAGAAAGGCACTATCATCAATGAGAGATTTTTCGCCTTGCGTAGAGCAGTGCGAAAAGATGCTTGAATACACGGCACAAAAGGTGGCGCTAATAGAACTGAAAGAATTTACAGAAAAGGCGCTTAAAAAACTTTCGCCATACGAAATGGATTGCTTAGAATATAAATATTTTAAGAGAAAACCTAAAGAATATTTTATAGGTTTTGATTATGAAAGTAGGGCGTATTTTAGAAAACAAGTAAGCCTTGTCAAAAAAATAAGTGAGTATTTTGATGGCGTGGGATTAACTGATAAATGGTTTGAGAAAAACTGTTTAACCACAAACTTTTTTAAAGAACTTTTAAGGAGAGTTGAAAGTTATGAAAGTCAGTGTAATAAGAACAAAAAGAAGGTAAAAAAAGTGCAAGAAAAAGCAAACATAACTTTAATTGCTTAAATATTATTCATAATCGTTTTCTTCATAATAGTTTGAACTTTTTTGCTTGTTATGGCTACTTTTTAGTGAAATAAAAATAGCGATAACCCCTGCAAAAATTAAGCAAACAATAATAATTGTTCTCAGCCCAAAAACTCCAGTTTGTTCAATAGTTGGTTGGGGCTTTTCAGAAGGCGAATCAACCGAGCTAGAAGGAAGGTCATTCGGGTGGTTTTGAATTATAAAAGGATAAATATCAGTTTCTTTTACATATCCTAAACGGTTGTTATATCCTACGTAAAACAATTTGCCTTGTTCGGTTATCATTTCGCCATAATAATAAAGAGTTCTTTCAGGAAAGATATATTGAAGAGGCTCTATTAAATTTTGGTCGTTATAAAGCACAGCCGTGCTAACGGTAGTTATGCTAAGTTTTAGATAAGGTGATTGAACGGGAAGATTATCATCAATAAGCCTATCAGATGAAACATATCCATCAATAGCAACTTGTCCGTTGTCACCATGAATTTCTATGTGATAATAATCGCCCGAATGACCAATTATTTTCACATAATAAGAAAATGGCAAATAGAAAACAGGTTCTTTGTCATTAATGTTTTTATAAAATGGCGTTGTGTTATCAATTACCCTAAGATATTCAGTTTGCACGGTAGCATATGCAGGCTTATTGTAAGTTGGTAAAAACATAATAAGGCTTACTGTCATTGCTAGTAATATGTAAAATTTTTTCATAGTTTTGTTCGTAGTGAAGTTGATTATACTACAAGAACTTATAACTAAAAAAAGAAAAAATAGCGTAAAACACAAAATCTTGTCAAATTTATCTAATATAAAAAAACAAAATATTAAGCAGTAAGTTGCGTATAATAATATTAGTCGTTATGATAAAAGATATTAAAGGCAAAGTTGTAAAAGTTTTATTTAGGTTGCTAACGATATACCTAGTTATTTGTTGGATATGTATGGCTTTTTTTGGCTTGTTTTATACGTATAACAAAAAATACGTTTATCCACTGAAATATAAAGAATTAGTGTTTGAATATGCCGATTATTATGGGTTAGAAAGAGCGCTTGTTTTTGCTATGATTAAAACTGAAAGTTCGTTTGACCCTAATGCAGTAAGTAGGGCAGGTGCAGTTGGGCTTATGCAAATAACAAATAAAACAGGCAAGTATATCGCACAAAAACTTGGCGTGGAAAAATACGATTTAAAAAACGATAATGACAATATAAACTTTGGCTGTTATTACATTAAATATTTATATATAAGATTCAAAAATATGGACACGGCTTTAGTTGCGTATAATGCAGGCGAGGGCAACGTGACCTTGTGGCTTATGGATAATAAGTTAAGCAAGGATGGAAAAACTTTAAATAACATACCTTTTGAGGAAAGTAGAGAGTATCTTAACAAAATTCATAAAAACTTTGAAAAATATAAAAAATTATATAATAAAATTCTTGACAAAAACTAAAAATTTGAGTAATATATATAGGCTGATATGCGAGGGTGGCGGAATTGGCAGACGCGTACGTTTGAGCGGCGTATGGTTATCCGTGTGGGTTCAAGTCCCATCCTTCGCACCAAAGAAGTTCGCACTGAACCACAAAGTTTGATGCGAACTTTTTTTATGTTTAAAAATTGATGGGACTTGAATATGGAGAAAATTTGCGTTGCAAATTTGTCCGTAGGACTAAACAGTGGACACCCACTGTTTATCGGGTAGGTCGCACAGGCGAAAGTCCCATCCTTCGCACCAAAGAAGTTCGAATTAAACCACAAGGTTTGATGCGAACTTTTTTTGATTTTCCAAAAATAAAATAAGAAATTATAAAAAAAAGGCAAAGAAAAAAACAAGTGGCAGGCGTAAGTAAACTTACAATGAACGCACACTTGTTTAAAACAATCAATTGATTGCAATATTGTTATATACTATTTTAAATAAATAGTCAATTATATTTTTTAATTTCTTTTGATACTTTTCAAAAAGTGATTTTCCTAAAGCAAAAAGAAAATTAGGAAGTATAATAAAAAATTTAAGAAATAAAAAAATTCAGTTCCGTGCTGTGTCACCACATTATGCTGCCTTGTTTAAGGGCTGAACCGAATTCTGTTATTATTATATACGATTTTAATAAAAATAGTCAAGTATTTTAATTAAATATGAAAGGTTATTTCGCCTGAAAAAATGTTTTTTTCTTTTCCATCTTCAATATAAACCAAACTATTATTGTCTGCAATATCTTTAACTAAAATTTCGGTTATTTTTCCATTAATCTCAGCAAACACCTTTTTGTTTTTAAGAAAGTTATTTTGCTTTGCAATTTCAAGATAATCGCTTTTGCCTTTTTTTAGCAAAATCAATTCTTTTTTAAGGTTTTTATAAACCTTTTTCTTTACGACATCAAGTGGAAATTCTTCACCCGTCTGCAAAAACATAGATGTAGGTGGGGTAATAAAATCGCCCTTAAACTCTTTTGCGTTAACGTTTAATCCCACGCCGATAATTAGACTAGAAATTTCACAGTTATCGCTTGTGCTTTCAAGCAACACACCACAAATCTTTTTGCCACTTGCATAAACGTCGTTTGGCCATTTAATGCTAATGTCGTTAAAGCCAAATTCTTCTAAAGTCTTAAAAATGGATACTGCAACGCAAACAGAAACTGCAGAATAATTGCTTATTAAAGTTTTATCTTTAATAAGTAAAGAAAAAAGCAAGTTTTCTTTTTTCTTACTAACCCAAGTCCTGCCCATTCTTCCGTGGCCAGCCGTTTGAAAATCTGCTGAAACAAAGGTAAAATTTCTTAAGAAGAAACGTCTGCATTTCAAAAATGCAGACGTAGAGTCTATTTCATTAAAATGAAAATTTCTTTTAAGGCTTTTCATATTACAAGAATATTGTTAACAAAATGCCAGCAGCAATAGCACTGCCGATAACACCAGCAACGTTTGGACCCATAGCGTGCATTAAAAGGAAGTTAGAAGGGTCTTCTTTTTGACCTTCTTTTTGAACAACACGCGCAGCCATAGGAACTGCAGAAACTCCGGCAGCACCAATCATAGGGTTAATCTTACCCTTAGAAAGTTTGCACATAAGTTTACCGAACAATAAGCCGAATATAGCAGCAGTGATAAATGCAGCGATACCGAGGGCGAATATCTTAAGCGTTGCAAGTTGCAAGAAAGTTTCGCCGTTAGCAGTTGCACCAACAGAAAGACCTAATAAAATTGTGCAGATATATAAAAGAGCGTTAGCACAAGTGTTTAGTAGGTTAGGGACAACACCACATTCTTTAATAAGGTTTCCAAGCATTAAACAACCGATAAGTGGTGTAGAAGAAGGAATTATCAAACACACAACTAATGTGACGATGATAGGGAACAAAATCTTTTCAGTTTTAGAAACAGGGCGAAGTTGTTCCATTTTGATAAGCCTTTCTTTTTTGGTTGTCATAAGTCTAATAATAGGTGGGAAGATGATAGGAACAAGCGCCATATAAGAATATGCTGCAAGAGCAATAGCCGCAAGCATACCACCATTATTAGGTATCATACTATTAGAAACCAAAATTGCAGTAGGGCCGTCTGCACCACCGATTATACCAATTGATGCTGCTTCAAAGAAGTTAAAGCCAAGAAGTAGAGAACCAAAGAAAGCAACAAAAATACCTATTTGAGCAGCAGCGCCAAGTAGCATTGTTTTCTTATTTGCGATAAGTGGTCCAAAGTCAGTTGTTGCGCCAATGCCCAAGAAAATTAAGCAAGGGTAAAGTTCATACTCAACGCCAAGGTGTAAAACACCTAAAAGACCACGCTCAACAATATTACCATTTGCATCAGTAGTAATATAAATTTCTGGTAAGATATTTACCAAGATAATACCAAAAGCTATAGGGATAAGAAGATATGGTTCAAAACCTTTTTTAATTGCAAGGTATAAAAATAGCACGCCGATTAAAATCATAACAAGGCGCATCCAACCATCGCCATTAAAGAACTGCGTGATAACAGTTCCGTCTAAAATAGAACTAAATAAATCAGTAATACTCATTTTATTTCACCAAGTAATTATCCTAAAATAACGATAGCGTCTTTGTTGTTAACCATGTCGCCAACTTTAACGCAAATTTCTTTTACAGTGCCTTCAATTGCTGAAGGTATTTCATTTTCCAACTTCATTGCTTCAACAACAGCAACAACTTGACCTTTTTTAACAGTGTCACCAACGTTAACCTTAATGCTTAAAACTTTGCCAGCAATAGGTGCTTCAACAGCGTTTGAGCCGTTAGATGCAACTGCCTTTGCTGGGGCAGGTGTGCTAACAGGTGCACTGATAGTTCCTGTAGATTCTATAACTTCTTCTAATTGTACTTCGTAAAGTTTTCCGTTTACTTTAACCTTATATGTTTTCATATTACTTAATCTCCTTTATGCTAATAACTTTGATATCTTTTTTAGTTTGATTTCTATAATCTATTGAAACGACTAAGGTTGCAACGATAGCGTCTTCGTCGTTCATATCCACGTCAATTTTGCTTTGGGTAGTTGCGCTGTTTGTAGTTTGTGGTTTCGTTTGTTTTGTAGCATCATCTTTTTTAGCGTATTTGTCAATTAACTTACCAGCGCCAAAAGTGATGGCGATAATAACTGTCAAGATGGCAAAAACCAAAAGAATAGCAATTATAGAAACAAGACCACCTTGACCAAAGTCTTTTCCCGAACCATCAATTAAACTTAATAATAATGTCATCATAAATTAACCTCTAAAAAATAACGTTAAATTCTTCAACTTGATTTTCTTCTGCTGGAGCATATTTCTTTTTCAAGAAATCTGTTGCAACGTTTTCAAAAAGGGCAAGAGAAAGAACGTCTTCATCGCTTTTAGCAATACCAGAATATTTTTCTTTAAGCGATTCAAACTCAGGCTCTAACAAGTCTGCAGGACGGCAAGTGATAATTTCATCATCGCCAACTATTGGCTTAGCAATAGTTTGGTCAATTTCAGCAGGTGCTTTGCCGTATTTTCCGTGAAGGTAATCTTTAATTTCCTTAGCAACAATTTTATATCTACCCATAAGCACGTTAAGAACTGCTTGAGTGCCCACCATTTGAGAAAGTGGAGTGACTAGAGGAGGGTAGCCCATTTCTTTTCTAACTCTTGGAACTTCTTTTAATACTTCGTCGTATCTGTCCATAGCGTTTTGACCTTTTAATTGACTCATAAGGTTAGAAAGCATGCCACCAGGAACTTGATAAGTTAAAATATTTGGGTTTGCAGTTAATGCTTTTGGGTTCAAAGTTCCGTTTGCAAGATATTTAGAAACAACCTTATCCATAATAGGTTCGCATTCATGCAAAACGTCTTCGTTTAGGTTAGGTGCGTATTCTGTACCTTTAAGTGCAGAGTTAAATGCTTGAGTAGAAGGTTGACCTGTTCCACCAGAAAGTGGTGAAAGTGAAGTATCAATTCTATCGCAACCAGCCTTAATTGCAGCCATATAAGTCATTTCACAGATGCCACCCGTACAGTGTCCGTGAAGTTCTAATGCAAGATTAGTATTCTTTTTTAATGCTGTAAAAAGTTTTGTTGCATCTTCAGGGAGAAGAACGCCGGCCATATCTTTTATGCAAAGCGAATCTGCACCCAAACTTTCAACTTCTTTAGCAAAGTTTACGTAATAGTCAATAGTGTGCACAGGTGAAGTGGTATAACTTAGTGCAATTTGACACTCGCCACCATATTTTTTAGTAGACTTAACTGCTTGGCGCAAGTTTCTAATATCGTTAAGTGCATCAAAAACACGAATAACGTCAATTCCGTTTTCTATAGACTTTTTGCAGAACATATCAACCACGTCGTCTGAATAGTGACGATAGCCAAGAATGTTTTGTCCACGGAAAAGCATTTGTAGTTTAGTTTTTTTACAAACTGCTTTAATTTTTCTCAAGCGTTCCCAAGGGTCTTCATTAAGGAATCTCATACAAGAATCAAACGTTGCACCACCCCAAACTTCAAGGGCATAATATCCTGCATCATCAAGGATTTTAGCCATTGAAACAATTTCATCAGTGGTCATACGAGTTGCAAATAATGATTGATGTCCGTCACGAAGAGAAGTTTCAACAATTTTAACTGCCATAATAATCTCCGTATATTTATTAGTTGTTATAATTTAATCATATACAATTATATTGTATAACTATATAAAAAGTCAACTCACAGTTGCAAAAAAAATAATTTTTTTTAAATTAAAAAATGATCAAAAAAAATTAATCTAAATAAAAACACTCACGAGCGAGTAGACTTGTATCTTTGGTAAACACACCTAAATGTTATTTTAATTTTTTTTGATTTCCATTGTGCTTTTCACTATCATAAAAATTCCTATTGATAAAATTATCAACCCAAATATTGACCCCGTTAATGTAGTCATTATTCTTCTTAATGAAAAATCTGATGGCGAGCCGAAAACCGTTAACATTGCAATTTCCAATGAAAACATTGATACTAATGCCGATGATAAACTGACAAATTTTATTGCACTTATAATCGGTTGATGAAAATTCCTATATCTAAGACTATTTATAATTGCTAATGATGTATTTATAAAAGTAAATAGTGCAATTGCTATTGTTTCAATAAAGTGGTATGAAAATCCTTGATTATAACGAATTACAAAAAATGTAATTATCGCAAGAGAAATATTTATAATTACTAAAATAATTCCACAAAACCTGTATCTATGCCATTGTTGTTTTTTATTAAATATATATTCTTTGTGAAGGTCTTTCAATAAGAAAAATCTAATTATTGATAGTAAAATATAATAAATTGCCAGAGAGTAAAACCACAAGGATTGATTTAATACACCCATAATTAGGTAAAATAGCAGACATAAAATGTTTGTAGAAGTATTTGTGTATAATGAAATTTTATTTCTATAATTTATATCTTTTTTATATCTTGAAATTAATTTGTTGTTTTTGGAAAATGTTTTTATTTTCCTTACAATATTTGGCATTCTAATAGAAATAAGAGTTAAAGTATATGCCGAAGTTATATAAGATAAATATTGTAAAAATGGGATAGCATTATTAAAAGCAAAACTATATATTAGTCCAAAAATAGAAATAGTCGTAAGAACTACGACTATCGCTATATGTGGATAACAAATTATTTTTAAGAAATTATTCCTTTTAAGCACGACATATCTCCTAAATTTAGACATTTTGTTAATATGTTTACAATTGTTTGAATTTCTTCTTTGCAATCATTTTTAATCCAATCAATTATTACAGCACTTATACCTGACAAATAGAAACTAAGCATATAATTTTGTTCATTTTTTGGAACTAAAAATCTATTTAAAATAGGCTCAAAAATATTTTTATATAGATGATTTATCACGATTTTTTCTTTTAACACATTAGGCTGAGAATACGCAATTTTATAAACAGCTTTGTTATCTTTTAAAAACTCTAAATAAGGAAATAAATAGTTTGGGGTAATAAGCACTAAATCTTTTAATTGAGAAGTTCTTATAATGCCTTTATCTATAACTTTGTTATCAAACTTTTTTTGAATTTTATTTCCTATATATTCAATACATTCGGATAATAAGTCATCTAATGTTTCATAATGCAAATAGAAGGTTGAACGATTTACTCCTGCTTTTTCGCAAACTTCTTTTACAGTTATAAAGGAATATTCTTTTTTTTCGAGCAACAAAATTAATGCTTCGTCCATTAAACAAGCAGTTTTATAATATTTACTTTCAGTTTTTTTTAATTTGTTGCTTTCCATTTTTTATTCCTCCTCAGCGATTTCTTTTGCTAAACGAATAATGTCAGAACCATATTTGTGTTTGCCTTTTTTAAGCATTCTTGTGTAAATAGGATAGTTTATGCCACAACCAAGAAGCCCAACAAGTCCAACAATTACACCAATTATCATTGACAATGTTGTTCCACCACCAATTGCTCCCATACATAAACTCATACCAGTTCCAAAAACAAGAGCAAATATAATACCAAAGGTGTAGGTAAATATTTCGGCTGGTTTTTTTGCTTTTTGGTCTAATTTTTTTAGGGCAACAACCTTTGATGTTCTTTTTGGTGCATACTCGTTTGCAATCTGTTCTGCATAAATTTTGTCTGTGTTCATTTTTTATCTCCTTTTAATTTTGATACCATTATTATATCAATAGCCTTTCAAAATTTGAACAACATTAAAAATACAATGTGTTGATTAAAGAAGACAACTTTATTTTATCATATTTTCGGCAAAAAAAGGACAAATTCTATCAACATTTGATAGAGTGTCTTAATTATTACACTAGTTTCAAATGCTTTAGATTAAAACGGTTCTTCTTTTTTTCGCACCCCCAAGGAGAAGCATCTACGCTAACGCTCCGATTGCAGAGCCGAACTTGAGTTCGATTGTCGATTGAGAGTATAATAAAACCCCAAGGAGAAACTGCTCCGTTATCACTACGCAGGACTATGCCCATCAAAGAAAGACCGTCAAAGGCGTCCGAACTAGAGTTCGTTCTCAAGGGGATAACAAAAAAACATCCAAACCGAAAATGGTTTGGATGTTTTATGGCACCCCCAAGGAGAATCGAACTCCTGATTCCGCCGTGAGAGGGCGGCGTCTTAACCGCTTGACCATGAGGGCGTGCATTGAATATTAAAAACTTATTGATAATAAATCAATTCAACGACAGTTATTTTAGCACATAAACAAATTATTTGCAACAAAATTTATAATAAAAAATAAAAAAGACCTGCTTAGGCCGGTGGAAAAGAAAATAATAACCCGTTTTGTCAACAGGTGAATGCCACGCTTACTGCTTCTGCATCTCTTTATAAATGGCTGGAAAAAACATCAGCCAAGAGCACCACTTCACAATATAGACAATGGCTTTCTTTATATAAATTGTGGATTTTTTTTGCTTTTCCTATCGAACCCAGAAGGCTAAATATATTATACCAAAAAATTTTGGTTAACACAACAATTAGATTGACATTTTTTAGAGTTTGTTATAAAATTTTAGTGAAAAATATTGGAAAAAGCACAAATGAAAAAGTTTATAAATTTTCGCCCTATACTATTTATAATGTTAAGTCTATGTTGTGGTATAACCGCAACATATTTCTTCATCTTTAATAAACTAGTATGGGGCATATTTTTTAGTGCAGTTTTTGTTATTCCACTTATTTTATTTTTATGTTTTTACTCTAAACAAGGCAAACTTAAAAAGAACTTAATATTTTCAGTAATATTCTCGTTATTTTTCATAGTTGGTGGGCTTAATATTTACTTTAACTTAGATGATTATAAGAGTGCAAATTTAAGTGGGCACAATTATGATGTAAAAGCAAAAATTGTTCAGTGCTATCAAACGCAAACAGGGCATAAATTTATTTTAGACAATGCTCAAATTCACGGTAATAGAAAAGGTGCAATAAGGTATAAAATTTCATTATCAGTTTATGGTGATAGCAACTTTGATATAGGCGACGTAATATCTTTTAATGCAAATTTATATGATAATCCTATCGTTTATGAAGACAGATTTAACGCCAACGACATTGAGCGTAGCATAAAATATTTTGCAACTGCAAACTCTCAAAAAATTACTAAATTATCAACAGACATAACAATATTTGAGCGAATAAATTTATTTATAAGAAACTCCTTAAATAGTGGTTTGGACAGCAGAGAATTTTCGGTGGGCTACGCACTTTTAACAGGTAATTCCAACTTTATGGATAACCAACTAGAAACTAGTTATAGAAATGCAGGCGTTGCACACATTTTTGCCGTTTCTGGTCTTCATATCGGCTTTTTAGCAACCATGCTAATTTTCATTTTTAAAAAGACCAAAATAAACAGTATTCTAAAGACGATAATAATTGTTTGTGCCTTGCTATTTTATAGTGGGATATGTGGTTTTTCGGCATCTTCACTTAGGGCTTTTGTTATGACTTCGGTTATGCTGTTTGCAAACCTTAAAGGCTTAAGATATGACAGTTTAACGGCACTTTCTTTGGCTGGAATTTTGATTTTAATTTTTTCGCCTGTGCAACTACTTTGTGTGGGTTTTCAACTTTCTTTTATGGTTGCACTAGGCATAATTGTTTTAGCAAAACCACTTGCAAAACCATTAAAGTTTTTGCCAACAAAAATTGCGTTAGCAACGGGCACGGTAATATCAGCACAAATCTTTTCGTTGCCAATTTGTTTATATGCGTTTGGCAAAGTTTCAACCATTTCGGTTTTAATAAACTTGATTTTTATACCTATAATTTCGTTTATTTTTACGCTCACTCTAATTTGCACGATTTTAGGTGGAATATTTTCTATTTCAAACGTTTTGCTCTTTCCGTCTAATTACATATTCAAACTTGTGAATATATTGATAGGTGCATTTGACTATAAAATTTTTATGGTTGGTGGAATAGTTATTGGCAGTGGTATAATAGCCTATTATTTTTTGTGGTTTGTTTTGGGCGATATGTTCAACCTAAACAAGATAACAAAAACACTAGTCTCTATAGGGTTAACCATTGCCTGTGTAGTGACAACCGTTGTTGTAAACAGTTCAACCCAAAACCAAATAAAAATGTATGTTAGTAGTAGTGATACTTTAAGCGCAACCCACATTTCTACAAACGAACAAAATATTTTGATTGTAAGCGACGTGGAATACATTTATTCAACCTCAAGGCTGAAAAAGGTAATAGATAAAACGGGAACTAATAAACTTGACACTCTTATAATCATGGGTGGATATAGGGTAAATTTACAAGAATTTATAACGAAAATGACTTATGTTTATCAAATTGAAAAGGTTTATTATTATGGCTATAAGCAAGAAGAAATGGAAGAAATTTGTAAAATCTCATTTCCAAAAATAGTCTTAAAAAATTTTAGAGACGGCAGTGTTATATATACGCCAGAAATCAAGCTCTCTTTTGATATGAACGGCAAAGTTTTGCTCGGTCAAATAGGCAGTCAAAAAAGTGCAATATTTTCAAAACTTGGCGAAGAATATTTAGACTTTTCATGTATAGATAACAGTTATGATATTATGGTCTGTCTTGATAGAGCAGAGGCAATTTTATCACGCTACGCTCCTCAAAAAGCGATAAGTTATAAATATAGCAATATTTATCAAAATGCAGTTAGTTATGGAAATATATGCCTTAAAGTTAATTAAAAGTGTAAAAAGTAAAAGGAATATGTTTGCAAAAATATTTAAAAAGTGATAATATATATAAGAGGGAGTTTGTTTTGAAATATTTGGAGTTTAAAAACGGCATAGATGCCGGTCAAGAATATGCAGTTTATTTGTTTGAAGGGGAAGATGCTTTTTTCAGAGAAAGAGGCCTTTCTCTTTTGAAAAGTAAATTTGTTTCAAACCCCGAACTCAACCTTGTCAATTTAGGTGCAGATAGTGAGGTTGGCGAGATAATATCTTCGCTTGAAGGCTATCCGTTTATGAGCCTAAAACGCATGACTGTTTTGAGAGAGTTTTATCCTAAGCAAGAGCAACTTAAAAAAGGCTTAGCAGATTATTTAGAAAATCCTTTTTCTTCTAGCATACTTGTAATCATAAACCAAAAACCTTGCGAGCAGTTAAAAAAGTTTGGCAGTGTTTGCGTGGTGGACTGCTCAAAGGCAGACGTAAGTTTGCTTATAAAGTGGATAAAAGCAGAGTGCACGTCATCAAACGTAAGTATTGACGGCGAAACGGCAAAACTACTCAGCGAATATTGTCAATGCGATATGACAAGAATAAAAACCGAAACTCAAAAACTCATAGATTATGTAGGAAATGATAAAGAGATAAAAAAACAAGACGTAGAAAATCTTGTTTCCAAAGACATAGAGTATAAAATATACGAACTTACCGAACAAATAGGCAAAAAGAATTTTGATAAAGCGCTTTTGATTATAAAAGATATGTTAGTTAAAGGTGAAATGGCAAGTAGGTTGCTTTCGTATATATACAACTACTTCAGAAGGCTTTTGCACATATCAATTAGTAGTATGAGCGAACAAGAAATGGCAAAAGTGTTTGGCGTAAAAGAATATGCCATAACAAAGATGAAAACTCAATCGGCAATGTTTAAAAAGCGTGCGTTAAAGAGCGCTGTGGATATGCTTAGTGACGCTGATTATAAAATTAAGAGTGGAAAGTGTGATGCCGGCGATTTTGCATATTTAACGATTTTTAAAATTATGACGGATAAATAGGTGGGATATGAATTTAGCAGAAAAATTAAAAATGGTTGTAGATTCCCTTTTGGGCACAACAAATGGCATAGTTGCAGCATCAGTAAGCGTGCTAGTATTTACAGTGCTTTACTACTACATGATAAAATTCTTGTTCGATAATGATTCTGGTGCACTAGCAATGCTATTCGTTATAGTAATGGTAATAGCAGGCGCGCTTTTAACCTTTATTGAAAATATAAATAGTGCTATATATTTGGTTATTCCAGCAATATTCATAATAGCAATAATAACGCTATATTCAGTTGAAATCAAACGTTTGTTGTGGGCAAGAAGAAACACAAAACTTCTTGATGCAAAGCACGGCGAAGGCATTTCGTATGATGAAGATAAAATCCAAAACTGTATTGCCGAAATTATCAAAGCACTACAAAACATGTCAAAGACAGACGTGGGTGCAATCATTGTTTTAACTTCTGGCAGTTTTCCAACCCAAATTTTAGATAGTGGCGTAAGGCTAGATAGCGATATTAGCAGTGAACTTATTGAAAGTGTGTTCTTTCCAAAAACGCCTTTGCACGACGGGGCAATGATAATAAGTGGCACAAAAATCATATCAGCAGGTTGTTTTTTACCCCTTTCGCAAAACATTGAAAACATACCAAAAGACCTTGGAACAAGGCATAGAGCTGGTATCGGTGTGACCGAAACTATAGACGTAATATCATTTATCGTTTCAGAAGAAACGGGTATTATATCAATAGCAAGGGCAGGCAAGATTACAAGATATGCCGATACGGAAGCATTAAAGAAAGTGCTTGCAAAATATTATTGGCAAGAACTTGAAAGCGCTCGTAGATAGGGGGAGTTATGCAAAATAGAATTACAGGAAAAAACGAAACAAACGAAACAAAGAGCAAAGCAAAAGTTTTTTGGAAAAACGTGGGCTTTGTTGCACTTGCACTTTTTGTTGCAGTAATAACAGTTTTCGTATTAAACTTAAATAGATAACATAACACAAGGAAAAACGTATGGACAAAAAAGTTATATTAGCAGACAATATTTTACTTCCAAACACAAGCGATATGACGGCGTGGGCATGTATTGCTTGCGACCAGTTTACAAGTGAACCAGAATACTGGCAAACCCTTTCTGATGAAGTTAACGGCAAAAAAAGCACGCTTAACTTAACGTTGCCAGAAATTTATCTTGAAGATAATGCTGATGCTCGCATTGAAAAAATCAATCAAAACATAAAAGACTATCTTAAAGACGGAACTTTTAATAAACTTGAAAAAGGTTTTATTTTAACTATTAGAAAAACTCCTTTTGTTCAAAGAAGAATAGGGCTTATGACGGCGATTGACTTAGAAGAGTACGAATACTCGCAAAAAAGTGATGCGCTTATTCGTGCAACTGAAGGCACTATAGAAGAAAGAATTCCACCGCGCCTTAAAATTAGAAAAAATGCAGACGTAGAATTCCCACACGTAATGGTGCTTTTTGATGATGAAAATAGAGAAATAACCGAAGAACTTTATAAAAATAGAAACAATTACAAAAAAGTTTATGATTTTGCACTAAATATGAAAGGTGGCGAGATAGAAGGCTATTTCATTGACGATTATCAAGCGGTTATTGATAAATTTTATAAACTTTTAGACAGTGATAGACTTGTCAAAAAATATTCAAGAGACGATAAGTTCTTGTTTGCAGTAGGTGATGGAAACCACTCTTTAGCAACGGCAAAAACACATTGGAATAACGTTAAAAAGACGTTAGATGAAAGTGAGTGGACAAGCCACCCAGCAAGGTATGCTCTCGTTGAACTTGTTAACGTTTATGATGAAGGCATTTATTTTGAACCTATTCATAGATACGTTTATGGTGTTGATAGACAAAAGTTTTTAAGTGGACTAGAAAAAGTTGACGGCGGTAAAATGCGTGTTTTTGATGGCGAAAACACTAGTTCAAAAGTGGGCGTTAACGATTTGCCAACAGGTATTCGTTCGGTTGATAAATATATCAAAGATTTTATAGAACAAAACGGTGGATACGTAGATTACGTTCACGGAGATGAAAACTTAACAAAACTCGTCAGTGCAAGAAACGACGCTGTGGGTATTTTCTTTGAAAAACTTGACAAGGGTGACTTGTTTAGATACGTTTCAAAGAACGGTGCGTTCCCACGCAAAACTTTCTCAATGGGCGAAGGAATAGAAAAAAGATATTACTTAGAAGGTAGAAGGATAACAAAATGATAAAAGTATGTAAATTTGGTGGTACGTCTATGGCAGACGCCAAGGCGATGGCACAAGCAAAGAAAATTATTGAAAGTGATGCATCAAGACGCTACGTGGTTGTTTCAGCACCAGGAAAAAGATTTAAAGATGATATTAAAATCACAGATATGCTTTATAAATGCAACAAAGAAGTTTTAGAGTGTGGTAGTTGTGAAAAAAGTTTTAGTTTAATTCGCGCAAGATTTATAGAAATTGTTAAAGATTTAGGCATAGACCTTGAAATTGAAGAAATTTTAAGCGAAACAGAGCAAGCGATTGAACAAAACAAGAGTGCAGACTTTGCTGCATCTAGGGGCGAATACTTAAGTGCAAGAATTTTTGCTGCATTTTTAGGTGTTGAATTTGTTGACTGTGCTGAAATGGTTAGATTTGATAGACACGGCAGATTAAACGACGATTATACTGATGATAAGGTTGCAAGCAGACTTGCAAACGTTGAAAGAGCAGTTATCCCAGGTTTTTATGGCAAAAACTTCCAAGGCGAAATCAAAACCTTTAGCCGTGGTGGAAGTGACATTACAGGTTCAATTATTGCTCGTGGCGTAAAGGCAGACCTATACGAAAACTGGACAGACGTTAGTGGCTTTTTAGTATGTGACCCAAGAATTGTTCCAGAAGCAAGAGCAATTAAGCAAATTACATATAAAGAAGTTAGAGAACTTTCATACATGGGCGCATCAGTTCTTCATGCAGAAGCAATTACACCTGTTATGAAAAGACGTATTCCAATTAATATTAAAAACACCTTTAAGCCAGAAGATAAAGGCACAATGATTGTACCTAACGACCAATATAAATCTGAAGAAAACCAAAGCGTCATCACAGGTATTGCAGGCAAAAAGAACTTTACAGTTCTTCTTATTGAAAAATCAATGATGAACGCAGAAGTTGGCTTTATCCGTCGCGTGCTATCAGTTGTTGAGCACTATGGCGTGTGTGTAGAACACTTGCCATCAGGTATTGATACACTTTCAGTAGTTTTAGAAAGCGAACAATTAAAGAACGGCGTGCTTAACGAAATGGTAAATGAAATTAGAGAAAACGTTAACCCAGACTACGTTCACGTAATAGAAAACATTTCTTTAATAGCAACTGTTGGTCACGGCATGGCAATGCGTTCTGGCACGGCGGCAACACTTTTCAATGCACTCGCTAAAGAAAATATTAACATAAGAATGATTGACCAAGGCTCTAGCGAACTTAATATCATTATCGGCGTAAGCAACAACGATTATGAAAAGTGCATAAGCGCAATTTATAAAGCGTTTATTTAAAAACAATTAAATAAAAAACGACCAAAAACAGCAAGAAAATTGATGGTTTTCTTGCTGTTTTTAATTATTGAAAAATGTTGTATGTTAAATTTCAAAAAAATATATACATTGCAAGTAATGTATGATATAATGTTATAGACAATTTGATAAAGGAGAAAATAAATGTTAAATTTTAATTTTCACACACCAACAGCCGTTTATTTTGGCAAGGACACGCATTTGCAAGTTGGCAAAATAATAAGTGAACTCGGCTACAATAAAATAATGATGCAATATGGCAAATCTAGCATAAAGAAAAGTGGGCTATATGACCAAGTTATAGCATCACTTAAAGATTACAATATAGAAGTGGTAGAGATGGGTGGCGTTGAACCAAATCCAAAACTACAGTTTGTAAACAATGCAATCAAGGTTGCAAGAGAAGAAAAGGTGCAATTAATTTTGGCAGTGGGTGGTGGAAGTGTAATAGATTCATCAAAGTTCACAGCGCTCGGCGTTAAATATGACGGCAACGTTTGGGATTTCACCTGTGGAAAGGCTGTGCCAAAAGATGCGCTCCCTGTAGGTTGTATATTAACCCACTCTGCAGCAGGCAGTGAAATGAGTAATTCGGCAGTATTGTCTGACCTATCAATAAGTAAAAAGAAAGGCTGTGGCAGTCAGTTTAATAGGTGCAAGTTTGCCATACTTAACCCAGAACTTACTTACACGGTTAGCAAATATCAAACGGCGTGTGGCATTGTGGATATGATGACGCACACAATGGAAAGATATTTTACGCCAGCCCCACCTGTTGAAATTACAGACAGTTTAGCAGAAAGCCTGCTTAGAACAATTATTTGGGCAGGGAAAATAGCAATAGAAAACCCAACCGACTATGAAGCAAGGGCAACTCTTATGTGGGCATCAAGTCTGTCGCATAACAACCTAACCGATTGTGGAAGGGGTGGCTCTCTTATCGTGCATCAATTAGAACACGCAGTTAGTGGCGAGTTTGATAGTGTTGCACACGGCGCAGGGCTTGCAGTTCTATATCCTGCTTGGGCGAAATACGTTTATAAGGCTAATGTGGCAAGATTTGCAAGATTTTTTAGAAACGTGTGGGGAGTAATAGAACAAAATGACTTGTTGGCGTGTGAAAAGGGCATAGCAAAAATGAGCGAATATTTTATAAGTTTAGGCATGCCGTCAAAGTTAAGTGAGTTTGGTATAGACAAGGAAAAGTCAAGTCGCCTTGCAGACCTTTGCACAAACGGAAAAACTCGCGTATTAGATAGTCAAATGCCACTTGGATATAAAGAGTGTAAGGACATTTTTGAAAGTTGTTATTGATAAAAAATGTGAAATTTGTATTGATTTATTAACAAAAATGTGATAAAATAAATGACGAAAATAAAATAATTATTTAGGAGATTAAAATGGAATACAAAAAGTTGCAAAACGGAAGCGATATCCGTGGCGTTGCCTTAGAAGGCATTGAAGGTCAAAACGTAAACTTAACAGAAAAAGTTTGCAGGGATATAGGCAGGGGCTTTGCTCTTTGGCTCATTAAAAAGACAGGCAAAACTTCTTTAAGAGTGGCAGTTGGCAGAGATTCAAGACTATCTGGTGCTAAACTTTGCGACTGGATATGCTCAGAAATGGTAGAACAAGGCTTAGACATAACAAACTTTGGCATGGCAAGCACACCAGCAATGTTTATGTCAACAGTGACAGAAGGTTATATGTTTGACGGCTCTATTATGATAACGGCAAGCCACTTACCATTTAACCGTAATGGCTTTAAATTCTTTACTGCTCAAGGTGGTTTAGAATCAGCAAACATCAAAGAAATTTTGGCTTTTGCAGAAAGTGATGAAACAACGGGGCTTTCAAAAGGCAGTATCCAAGATGCAGACTTTATGGATACATATTCAAAAATCCTTGCAGATAAAATTAGAAGTGCAACGGGCGAAAATGAGCCACTTAAAGGCTTTAAGATTGTTGTAGATGCAGGTAATGGCGCAGGTGGATTCTATGTAGATAAGGTTCTTAAACCTTTGGGCGCAGACACAACGGGTAGCAGATTCTTAGACCCAGACGGAAGTTTCCCTAACCATATTCCAAACCCAGAAAATGCAGAGGCAATGGAAAGTATTACAGATGCAGTTAAAGAAGTAGGTGCAGACCTTGGCATTATCTTTGATACAGACGTTGATAGAGCAGGTGCAGTTCTTTCTGATGGTAGTGAACTTAACCGTAATCGCATTATCGCAATGCTTTCTGCAATCTTGCTTAGAGAATATCCAAACACAACAATAGTCACAGACTCAATTACATCAACAGGTCTTGCTAAGTTTATTAAGGAAAAGGGTGGTATTCACCATCGCTTTAAGAGAGGTTATAGAAACGTTATCAACGAATCAATTCGTTTAAATAACCTTGGTCAAGACAGCCAACTTGCAATTGAAACTTCAGGTCACGGCGCATTAAAAGAAAACTATTTCTTAGATGACGGAGCATATCTTGTGACAAAACTTTTAATTGAACTTGCACGTGGCAAGAAAAATGGTTATACTTTACAATCACTTATTGATACTTTGGAAGAACCAAAAGAAAGCATAGAATTTAGAATGAATATTTTGCAAGACGACTTTAAGACTTATGGTCAAAACGTTTTAGATAGACTTAACGAATATGCAAAAACACAAAAGGCTTGGTCACTTGAAAAAGATAACTATGAAGGTGTAAGAGTAAACCTAAACAGATGCAACGGCAACGGCTGGTTCTTGCTTAGATTATCACTTCACGACCCACTTTTACCACTCAATATTGAAAGTAATAGTAAAGGTGGCGTAAAGAAAATTGCTGCTAAACTTTATGAATTCATTAAGCAGTTTGATAGCCTTGATGCAAGTTCACTTGCTAACTATGTAAATAATTAATATGCGTATTAGTAAAAAAGGACGAGATTTCGTCCTTTTTTATGTACTTTTATGATAAAATAAAAATATGATTTATAATATGATAAAATTTTTATAATTTGTTGACACTTCAACAATTCTATGTTATAATAAACGTAATAAAAACTAATAAAGTTATATATTTAGTTATAGGAGCGCGTCAATGCAAGAACAGTTTAAGTTGTTTACCGTGCTAATCGCTTCGATAAACAGAAACATTAGAAGAATTAAAACCGAGATAATGGCAGAGCACAAACTAAAATGTCCTCACGTATCAACGTTGTATTACTTGTACGTATATGAAAAGTTAACGTTAAAAGAATTATGTGAACTTTGCAGAGAAGACAAGGGTGCAATTTCTCGTTCTGTTAAAAGTTTATCTGAAGATGGGCTTGTTGATACAAACTTTATCAACAAAAAGTACAAAAATAAACTAAGCCTAACAGAAAAGGGCAAGATTATTGGCAAGGATATAGTAAGCAAGATAGATATAGCAGTGTTAAAAGCAACACACAACTTAGGTGAAGAAGAAAAAGATAACGTCTATCGTGGCTTAAGTATATTAAACACCAACCTAGAAAATTTTTCAATGACTGAAAAATAACACAAAAGAAAAATAATGGAGAAAGAATATGAAAGTATTAATATCTACAGATACGTCAGCAGTTTTAACATATGATGTTTTTAAGAAAAACGGGCTTAGTGTATTTCCACTTAACGTAATAGTTGATGGAACGGAATATTTAGACGGGGTGACTATTGACCAAGACACGTTGTGCAAAGCAATGCGTTTTGGCAAAAGCATTAAAACTTCAACACCACCACTTGGCGAGGTTATAGAATATTTTGAAAAGTTGTTTGCTGAAGGCTATGACCAAATAATTCACTTTACAATTTCAAGTAAATTATCATCAATGAACGATTTGTTTAAAAACGTAGCAAAAGAATATTTTGCTGGCAAACTTTTTATCGTTGACTCATATGCTGTTTCAACGGCAATGCTATCTGGAGTTCTTTATGCAAGTGTTGAAATTAAAAAGGGCACACCTGTAGAACAAATTTTATCTGATATTGAAGAAAGAAAACTTGTAAACAGAGTTGTGTTTATTCCAGAAAATCTAACGGCGCTTAAAAATGGTGGAAGAATTTCGCCTGCAATTGCTTTAATCGGCAACGTTTTAGGTATTAAGCCTGTAATTTCTTTAACTGACGGCGCACTTCAAAAAGAAGGCACAACAAAACAAGTAAGAAAACATTTAATAGAATCAGCAGAATCGTTTAGTTCAACATATTCTCCAGAAGAATACGACTATACGCTTATCAATTTTGACGGCAAGGTAGAAGTTGTTGACTATATTGCAAAAGAAATTTCAAATATTATTGGTGAAGGTAAACTCATACAGGGTATTTTACCAATAAACGTTTGCGCACACTGTGGACCAGGTACAATAGGTCTTATCGTTTCAAAGAAGATTAATGGAAAATCTGTTAAAGAGTTTTTATAATACAAAGGTAGAAATATGGGCGTTGTAATTAAAGAAGTTTTAAATAAAAAAGATTTAAAAAAGTTTATAGATTTCCCAAACAAATTATATAAAAAGAACAAAGCGTATTGTCCATTTTTATTTACAGATGAAATGGATACGTTTACAAGGGCAAAAAACCCAGCATACGAATTTTGTGAAACAAAACTTTATTTAGCATACAAGGGAAGAAAGATTGTTGGAAGAATAGGTGGTCTTATAAATCACGCAGCCAACAAGAAATGGAAAACAAGTTCAATCCGTTTTACTCGTTTTGATTTTATTGATGACTATGAAGTTTCATCAGCATTATTCAACAAGGTAGTAGAGTGGGGTAAAATGCGTGGCTATGAAACAATTTCAGGGCCTATAGGATTTACCGATATGGACCATGAAGGTATGCTTATTGATGGTTTTAACGAATTAAATATGTCAATAACATTTTATAACCATCCATATTACATAGACCACTGTGTAAAACTAGGTTTAAGAAAGGAAGTTGATTGGGTTGAATATCAACTTACCGTTCCTGAAAAAATTGATGAAAAGTATGAAAAGATTTCTAACTACTTAATTAAAAAGAGTGGTTTTGAACTTGCTACTTATACGGACAGAAAAATTCTAGCAAAAGATGCATTTGAGGCGTTTAAGGTTATAGACGTTGCCTTTTCAGTATTGCACGGAACAGTGCCACTTACTGATGCTATTATAAGCAAAGCACTTGCTGATTATATTCCTATTATAAACTTAAAATACGTTTGCTCGGTTAAAGATAAAGAAGGCAAAATCGTGGCATTTGCCGTTATGTGCCCATCAATTGCAAAAGCGCTTAAAAAGTCAAACGGCAGACTTTTCCCATTTGGTATATTTAGGCTTCTTAAAGCGTTAAAGGGCAAGAACGATACTTTAGAAATGTTTTTCGTTGCAGTGCTACCAGAATATCAAAGCAAGGGCTTACCTGCAATTATGATGAATCACTTAATGAAAGTATGTATTGAAAATGGTGTTAAAATTTGCGAAACAGGTCCAGAACTTGAACTTAACGAGTCTGTTCAAGGTCTATGGAAGGGCTTAGACGTTCGTCAGCACCGTCGTCGCCGTGCTTGGACAAAGGAGATTTAATTTATGGCAACAATATCAAAAAAAGAGTGGTATAGAACGTTAAAGTTTTTAATGTTCTCAATCAGTGCTGGCGTTATTCAAATACTTTCTTTTACATTATTTATAGAAGTGTTTGGGCTTATAGAATGGCTTGCAAATGCTTTGTCAATGACGCTTTCTGTTGTTTGGAACTTTACAATAAATAGAAAAATGACATTTAAATCTGCAAATAACGTAGGTGTGGCAATGTTACTAGTTGCGCTATTTTATGCATGCTTTATTCCAATTTCAAGTTTGTTCACAGACTTTGCAAACAATGCTGGAATAAACGAATATTTAGTTGAAGCAATGGTAATGATTTCTAACTTTGTGTTAGAATTCTTGTATTGCAGATTTGTTGTATATCGCAATTCTTGTGATACAGCAGTAAGCAAAAAATCTGATAGAGTGCAAACAGAAAATGAGCAAGAAAATTGATAATAAATATAGAAAAAAAGGCATAATATACAAAATATGTGCCTTTTTTATTAAACTTTCATATAAAAAAACTGAATATATAGGCATAGAAAACTTGCCAAAAGAGCCATGCGTTATTGCAGGAAACCACGCGCAATTAAATGGTCCAATCAATGCCGAACTATACTTTCCAACAAAAAAACTTATTTGGTGCGATGGTCCAATGATGGATAGAAAAGAATTCCCAAAATACGCCTATAACAACTTTTTTGGTGGAAAACCTAATGTTTTTCAAAAGATGCTTGCACATTTAATTTCGCCTATAATCACAAATGTTTTTAGGCACGCCGATGCCCTTGCCGTTTATAGGGATATGCGCATTATGAAAACGTATAAAGCAACTACAGACGCCTTAGAGCAAGGTGTAAACATTGTTATACTTCCAGAATGCCCTGATGAATATAACGAGATTACAAACGAGTTTAATCAGTATTTTGTAGACGTTGCAAGGTTTTATTATAAACACACTGGCAAAGAACTATCTTTTGTGCCTATGTATTACTCAAAGGAATTAAAAAAGACCTTGTTTGGCAAGCCTATCAAGATTGATGCTAATTCGCCTATAGAAACAGAAAGAAAGCGTATTTGTAAGTATTTAATGGAACAAATAACCATTTTGGCAAAAACCTTGCCACCACACAAGGTAATACCATTTAACAACGTAAAAAAGAAAGACTACAAAATGTCAAAGTAAATAAAAAATGTCAGTGTTTTGCTGACATTTTTGTTTTTTTGAAGAGATAAAAGAAACTTGACTTTTAGAATAGTTAAATGATATAATCAATAAAAAAGGAGTTTTGGGATGTATAACTTCAAGTTGATAACTGTTGATTTAGATGGCACATTGCTTGATGACCAATGTAATGTTAGCAAAAACAATTTATCAGCAATTGACAGTTTTTCAAAAAAGGGTATATTTGTTGTGCTTTGCACAGGCAGAGCCTTGGCCGAAATTCCTGAAAGTCTAAAAAATAATAAAAGTATTCGTTATATTATTCACTCAACAGGCTCTGTTGTTTTAGACACTTACACAAACCAAAAGGTGTTAAACTGTATTTCAAAAGATGTTGCGCAAGAAATATTTAAGGTTTTAAGTATGTTTGATGTTCATGTTGCAATTCGCCATAACGGATTTTGTCATGTTAAATCAGGCACAACGGACAAAAAGTCAATTGATTATTATAATATATTTTTTGGGCACGAAGATATTATCAGAAATTTTGCAAAGAAACATGATGATTTTGATGAGTGGAAACATAGCATAGATAATATAGAGGCTTTTGCAATATTTTTCCACGATAAAAAGGAAAAAGAAAAGTGTAAAAAACTTTTAGAAAAAATAGAAAGTCTTTCACTTACTTTTGTATCAGATTATAATATAGAAATTATAAGTAAAAATTCCGGCAAAGGCAATGCTGTTAAAAATCTATTAAAAATGCTTAATATTGAAAAAAAGGATGCTTTGGGCTTGGGTGACAGTGGAAACGATTTGCCGATGATGGAATCCGTTGGAATACCCGTTGCCGTTTCAAATGCAACCGATAAAATAAAAGCATATTGCAAAGAAATAATTTGTTCAAACGAAGAGCACGCAATAGAATATTTATATAATAATTATGTAAAATAAAAAAGGTCAGTTAAAAACTGGCCTTTTTGTTTAG
Organism: Christensenellaceae bacterium; assembly: GCA_045651185.1. GTDB lineage: Bacteria > Bacillota > Clostridia > Christensenellales > Borkfalkiaceae > UBA1259. Next base: position 43,189 of record JAZRRZ010000039.1, read on the forward strand.
TGATAATTAAAAGCAGAATATGCAAATTACTTAGTCATCAAATTCAAACGATAAAGTGTCAACTGAGTTTCCTTGACTATTGTAAATTATTACAATACCTTTTGGATTTTCAAAAAATTTTCCCGCTTCAGAAGTGCAATAAAAAGTATAATTTCCACCTTTGGATATTTTCTTAGCAGTGGAATCTACTGCTCCGCCTGTTTTTAAAAAAACACGTGTAAGAACAGTGATATCTTCATTAGAAATGTTTTCAACAGTAAAATAAAAATTATAGTTTTCTACCTGTTCATTAATATTTGTTAATCTGATATAATCGTTAGAATATTTATCAGATTCAACTGCACCACAAGCACTAATTAAAAAAATTATTAATGATAACACAATTAATAAAGATGCTTGATAAATTTTTTTAACCATAATATATCTCCTAAGTAAAAATTATTAAACAAATTATAATATAGAAAATTCTATATGTCAAGTATAAATATAGAAATTTCTATATAATAATTATATGGAAAATAATTTTAGTGAAATTTTAAAAGACTTTCTAGAAGAAAATAATTTAACACAAGTGGCTTTTTCTAAAAAAATAGGTGTTAAACAAAGTCAGGTGAGCGAGTGGCTAAAAGGAAAAGCAAAACCCGGATACGATATATTAAAAAGTATGTCAATCGCATTTAATATTTCAGCAGATTATTTTTTAGGCATAAAAGATATGTATTAAAAGACCATTGCTAAAATGGTCTTTTTTATTTAATAACGGATGGGATACTCGTACGCTAATGCTACCGAGTCCTCGTCCATCAAAGAAAGTCCGTCATATGACGGGCGAACGATGGGTTCGAATTGAGCCACCACTTATCACGCAACAAAAAAAGACTATCCTGAGATAGTCTTTTTTTGTTGGCGGAAAGGATGGGATTCGAACCCATGTGCCGAAAATTCGGCAACCGCATTTCGAGTGCGGCTCGTTATGACCACTTCGATACCTTTCCAAAAATAACTATTAAATTAACAATGAACTATTAATTCTCGAAATGCTCAACAACCGATTACTGCTCCGATAAATCTACGCAGGGCTAACGCCCGAGTCGTTCTCGTTATGACCACTTCGATACCTTTCCAAAAGGTCTTTAATATTATACACAAATTGACAAACAATAGCAAACAAATATGAAAAGAAAAAATTTTTTTTAGTTGACATTTTTTCGCGAAAAAGATATAATATTTTTGTTAAATAAAAGGAGAAAAACTATGTATCCATATCCAATACTTACAATTTTTGGAAGGGAAGTTATGTTATATGGCGTTTGCATTGCTGTAGGCATAATTTGTTGTTTAATAGCATTTTACGTATTTTCAAAAAAATTTGGCATGCCAGAAAAAGTTCAAGATTACGTATTTTTAATTTTAATAGGCGCGCTTGTTGCAGGTTTCTTTTTTGCAATGTTGTTCCAAGCCTTTTATAACTGGTTAGATGGTAAACCATTTAAGTTGTTCGGTTCAGGAATAACGGTTATGGGTGGGCTAATCGGTGGCGCAGGTTGTTTCTTGCTTTTATATTTCCTAATCGGCAAGTTCTATTTTAGGGGCAAAGACCAAGGACTTCATAAAAAGCACTTTAACACCTTATTTAGAATAGCGCCAGCATGCATTTGCATTGCGCACGCTCTTGGCAGAATTGGATGCTTAATGAGTGGTTGTTGCCACGGGGCATATCTTGGCAGAGAATTTGTGTTTGGTGGTTTATACATGGATGGAACTACTGATGGTTGGGGATATTACGTGCCAACACAACTATACGAAGCCTTATTCTTATTCCTTCTTGCAGGGCTTTTAATATGGCTATTCTTAAAACGCTCTAACATAACAATGAGCGTATATCTAATCGGCTATGGCGTATGGCGTTTTATAATTGAATTTTTTAGAACAGACTATCGTGGTTTTAATCCAACGCTTTATCCATCTCAATGGATGTCTATTCTATTCATAGCAGGTGGCATTGCGCTAATGCTTATCTATCGCTATAAAAAAATGCCATTTGTTTTGCCAAAAGAACAAGAAAAAGAAAGTAGCGAAGAAAACGCATAAAACACAAATAAAAGCCACGCTTTTTTGCGTGGCTTAACTTTTAGGAGTTAACATGAAATTAATACTTGCAAGTGCTTCGCCAAGAAGAAAAGAAATCTTAAAAAATGAAGGCTATAATTTTGAAGTCATATCAAGTGATTATGATGAAAAAAGTTTTACATCAAATCCATATAAAACGGCAAAAACCTTTGCTTTTGAAAAAGCCAAAGACGTTTTTAACAAACTTGAAGATAAAAATGCAATAGTTCTTGGAGCAGATACCGTTGTATATTTTAACGGAGAAATTTTAGGCAAGCCAACAGATAGGCAAGATGCAAAGCGCATCTTAACAAAACTTTCTGGCAACAAGCACAAGGTTATAACGGGCTATTCAATAATTTCAAAAAACAAAACTATAGTTGGTTATGATAAAAGCATTGTTATTTTTAACAAACTTACCGACGCACAAATAGAAAGTTATTTAGATAGTAATTTATACGTAGGTAAAGCAGGTGCGTATGGCATACAAGACGGGAAGTTTAACTTTGTTAAAAAGCATAAAGGAAGTATGAATAATATAATAGGATTGCCTATAGAGAAAATAAAAAAAGTCTTTAAAAAGTTTGACAAAAACAATTAAAAAAAGAAAACAAAAAAATCACCGAAAAGTCGGTGATTTTTTATTTTAATTAAACTATAAAATTATTACTTAAAAAAGTGGAATTGTTGCTAAAAACTCAACGTCATCTCTATTTGCAGCATCGCCTTCAGCCAAAACAAATAGTTTTTTGTTTACAATGCCACCAGCCTTTTCAACAAGACTTTCTAAGCCTAATAAACTTGTGCCCGTTGACAAAACGTCATCAACAATACAAACCTTTTTGCCTTTAATTAAGTTAACGTCTTTTGCTGATAGGAAAAATTCTTGTGGTTTACCTGTTGTAATAGAACTGCCGTATTGAACAGAAATGCCGTCGTTCATATACAATTTTTTAGACTTTCTTGCAACTGCATAATCAGGCAAATTACTTTCTCTTGCAACAACGTGAGTTAGTTGCAAGCCTTTTGACTCAGCAGTAATCAAAACATCACTATCTCCAACTAGTTTTGCAAGTTCTTTGCCACAGTGTTCGGTGAGTTTTGAATCGCCGTGTAAATTAAAAAATGCAATAGTAATTTTGTCTGAAAGTGCAATGAGTGGTAGATTTGTATCATAGCCTTTAATGTTAACCTTAAAAAACTTTTCCATAATGACTTCCTTTTGTTAAATTATATAATTTTTAATAACCAAATACAGTTTAGCACTTTTTTTTAGGTTTGTCTATCGCTTATTCATAAATTTAAAAATATAAGCATAATTTTATTGTAGTAGTAAGGAGGACTTGATGAATTTTTATGATAAAAGCATAGATGATGCCATAAAAACTTTAGGCTCTCATAAAAAATTAGGGCTTGACCAAAAATGGCAAAAAATAAATGCTGAAAAGTATGGAAGAAACCTTTTAACAAAACGCAAAAAGCAAAGTATTCTATCTAGGTTTTTCTCTGCGTTAAAAGAACCTATGATGGTTATTTTATTGTTTGGTTTTGTAATTGCGTTTGGAAGCAGTATGGGCAAATTTCTAAAAACGGGGGTTGATGAGTTTGCCGAGTGTTTTGGAATACTTTTTGCCGTAATAGTATCAGTATCTATAACTGTTATTATGGAAGGCACTTCGGAAAAAGCCTTTGACTCATTAAATAAAATTTATGAAAATATAGCCGTTAGAGTAATTCGCTTAGGAAAAGTTATTACTATAAGCCAACAAGACCTTCTTGTTGGGGATATTATGCTTTTAGAAAGTGGCGATAAAGTGGTTGCAGACGGCAGGCTTATAGAAAGTGATGAACTTTCGGTTGATGAATCGGCTTTAACTGGCGAAAGTTTGCAAGTAAAAAAGAACGCGAACACGGTTTTATCATCTAATTGTCCTCTAGCAGAAAGAGTTAACTGTTTATTTTCAGGCACTTTTATCGTAAGTGGCAGTGGAAAACTTCTTATAACAGCCATTGGCGACAGCACCGAAATGGGTGGAATTGCTGGCGAACTTTTATCAAACACGAATAAAGATGCACCACTTCAAGCAAAACTTGCCAAACTTGGAAAAACAATAACTATTATAGGTGCGATAAGTGCTGTTTTAGTGTTTATTATATCGGTAATTAGACTATATCTAAACAATGCAATTAACTTTGACAATATTCAAGGGCTTTTCATTTCTTGTATAGTTTTAATTGTGGCGGCGGTGCCAGAAGGTCTGCCAACCATAGTTGCCGTTTCGTTAGCGTTAAATATGATAAAACTTGCAAAAAGCAATGCGCTGATTAAAAAAATGACGGCAACTGAAACGGCTGGTGCTGTCAGTGTGATTTGCTCGGATAAAACGGGCACGCTTACTCAAAACAAAATGCAGGTTGTAAGCATTTGTTATAATCAGTCTTGTTTAGTGGCTGAAAAGGTTAAAAATGAAATTATAAAGCAAAACTTTGCATTAAATTCAACAGCAGATATTATTATTGCGTCAAATAAAGAAATAACAAGAGGCAGTAGCACCGAGTGTGCGCTTTTAAGGGCATTTTCTAAAATGAGTACTGTTAACTATCAAACATATAGAAACAATCATATGGTGATTGATAGACAGCCTTTTTCAAGTGACACAAAGTATATGTCAACAACCATTAGACTTTCCGATGGTAAAACTAGAAGGCTAGTAAAAGGTGCGCCAGAAGTTGTGCTTGGCATGTGTAGTTTGTCAATAATGCAAAAAACCAAAATTTTAGAGCAAATGTCATCTCATCAGCAACAGGCTCGCAGAATTATTTGTCTTGCGCATTTAGACGGCGAAAATGGCGCTGAGAAATTAAGTTATGATGGGTTTGTGGCAATTGCCGACCCAATCAGGAAAGATGTTTATAAGGCCGTGCAAGACTGTAAAAGAGCAGGTATAAAAATAAAGATTTTAACGGGGGATAATAAACTCACAGCCTTTGCTATTGCAAAAGAACTAAAAATTGCAAACGATATAAATCAAGTGATAGAAGCGTCTGATATAGACAAATTAGATGACGAGTCGCTAAAAAAAGTGTTAGATAAAATCACTGTCATTGCACGGAGTACGCCTATAACCAAATCAAGAGTGGTAAAAATGTTAAAGCAAAATGGCGAAGTTGTTGCCGTGACAGGTGATGGAATAAACGATGCTCCGGCAATAAAGCACGCAGACGTTGGCATTGCAATGGGCAAAAGTGGAAGTGATATCACTAAAGAAACGGCAGATATAGTTTTGCTTGATGATAGTTTTGCAACCATAGTAAAATCTATTGCGTTTGGAAGAAACGTGTATAAAAATTTACAACGGTTTATACTGTTTCAACTATCAGTAAACATTTCAGCTCTTCTTTTTATAACCGTGTGTGCAATACTTAATTTGCCATCGCCGTTTAACACGTTGCAACTTTTATGGATAAACGTGATAATGGACGGACCACCGGCGATTACTTTAGGACTAGAAAATGCAAGCAAAAGACTTATGAACAATCCACCTGTAAAACGCACTGATAACATAGTAGGAAAAAATATGCTACTAAGAATATTATTCAACGGCGTGTATATGGCAACCATAATGTTTTTACAGTATAAATACAATTTTTTACGACTCAACTACCTAGAACTTACAGGTGGAATATTTTCTCTATTTATTTTGTTTCAATTATTTAATGCCTTTAATTCTAGGGAATTAGGGAGAAATAGTATTTTCAGTAGCATAGGCAAAAACAAAATAATGGTAATAACGTTTAGTTCTGTATTATTGTTGCATTATCTAATAGTTCAAGTGTTTTCATCCATGTTTAACGTGCATCCACTATCGGCGCTTTCGTGGATAAAAATAATCGTAATAAGTTTTTCAATTATAATAGTTTCGGAAGTGTATAAATTTGCATATAGACTATTAAAAGACAAAAAAATTAAAGTTTAACTAAAAATGATAAATAAAAATCGTTGTGGAGCGTAAACTAGAATATATGACATCAATAGTAATTTCTGAAAAAGATTATAACCAAGAAAATTTAATGTATATACAAACGAGCATAGGCGAAATACTATCGCACGCAGATTGCTCGCTGGTTAATAAAGTTATAGACAAAAGGGCAGTTTTAAGAGTAAATTGCCCTGAATATTATGCCGATATAATAAGAACAGAGCTCTGTGACAAGGTGGCTGAAATAATAAGCATAAAATACAAATACGAGTATTTTAAGAAAAATATTTATATCAATGGGCTTTCCAGCACCGAAAAGGAAATACTTTTTACAAGTTTAATTGCAGCAGACCTTGATGACGACAAAAAATACGCATTTGAAAAGGTTAAAAAATATAGTGATATAGCCATTGACGGAATATATAATTTTATGTTAATGCCACTAAAGAAAAAGTGGCAAGACATTGCCAATTGTATTCCCGATTGCTTTTTAAATAGCCAACTTAAAGACTTTGTGTATTTTTTGCTTGAAAACAAGAAAAAGCGAGTGTACGTTGATGATGGCATGGTGTATGACAGTCATTACAGAAGGCTAAAACGAAGTAGTCTTTTAGATGGTGACGGCGTTAAAATTATAAGGGAAATATTGCTTAGTAATTGTGGTGAAGTGGAACTTTCTGGCAAAATTCCTAAAGACGACGAGTTTTACCTAAAGGAATTTTATAATGATAAAATATTTTTTTCTAACGGATATGACCATTAAAGTGTTGACAAAAAACTTTTTATGTTGTAATATGTATGCGTAAATATTGCTAATAATTTGCAGACAAGTAGTGCAAGATGGTGTTTTTTAGAGAGTAGGCGGGGGTGAAAAGCCTATAAACATTGCTTGAAAATGAAACCACTGCAATGGCAAAAGTTAACGCACTTTAAAAGCGGATTTAAGTGGCTGTAAAGTTTTTACAGCAATTAAGGTGGAACCACGGAATTTTTTTCGTCCTTAGACAAAGTCTAAGGATATTTTATTTTTTTAGGAGGAATTCAAATGAAAATAACCCTTAAAGATGGCTCAGTAATGGAAATGCAAGCAGGTGCTAGCGTAGGGGAAGTGGCACAGGCTATTTCAGAAGGACTTTTTAGAAATGCCGTTTGTGGAAAAGTTAACGGCGAATTAGTTGACTTATCTACAAAGTTAGATGGTGACTGTAATTTAGAAATTGTCACGTTAAAAGATGCAGAAGGCTTACAAGTATATCGCCATACAACAGCGCATATTTTAGCACAAGCAGTTAAAAACATTTTCCCAACGTCAAAACTTGCAATAGGCCCAACAATTGAAAACGGTTTTTATTATGATATAGAGTTTAAAACACCAATATCTCAACAAGACCTTCAAAAGATTGAAAAGGAAATGCAAGAAATAATAAAAGGCGATTTCCCTATTGAAAGGTTAGTTTATACAAAGAGAGAGGCTCTTAAGATATTTAAAGATTTTTCAGAACCTTATAAAGTTGAACTTATTAACGACCTTCCTGCAGGAAGCACAATTTCTTGCTATAAGCAAGGCGATTTTATGGACCTTTGTCGTGGGCCACACCTTCCATCTACAGGTAAGGTAAAAGCATTTAAATTAACGTCTGTCACGGGTGCGTACTGGCGTGGTGATGAAAAGAACAAAATGCTTACAAGAATATACGGCACAGCCTTTGCTAAAAAGAGTGAACTTGAAGAATATTTAACTGCTTTAGAAGAAGCAAAAAAGCGTGACCACAACAAACTTGGCAGAGAGCTTGGAATTTTTCTTACAGAAGACGTAATCGGTCAAGGCCTTCCTATTTTAGCACCAAAAGGGGCAAAAATTCTTCAAATTCTAGAACGTTTTGTTGAAGATGAAGAAGAAAAGCGTGGCTTTATGATAACAAAAACTCCTTATACGGCAAAGAGTGACCTTTATAAAATTTCTGGTCACTGGGACCACTATAGAGACAAGATGTTTGTTATCGGTGATGAAAACTCAGCAGAAGCAATGGCGCTTAGACCAATGACTTGTCCTTTCCAATATCAAATTTATAAAAACGGCTTAAAGAGTTATAGAGACCTTCCATGTAGATATAGCGAAACGGCAACACTATTTAGAAAAGAAGCAAGTGGCGAAATGCACGGACTTATTAGGGTGCGTCAATTCACACTTTCTGATGGACATATTCTTTGCACGCCAGAACAAGTTGAAGAAGAATTTAAGCGTTGTTTAGAACTCAGTTATTATTTCTTAGACTGCTTAGGAATGAGAGAAGACGTGACCTTCCGTTTCAGTAAGCGTGGCACTTCAAATAAGAGCAAGTATATTGATAACGACAAGGCTTGGAACGAAACGGAAAGTCTGATGAAAAAGATTTTAGACAATATCGGTATTGACTATGTTGAAGCAGATGATGAAGCGGCTTTCTACGGACCAAAACTTGACGTTCAAGCAAGAAACGTTTACGGCAAAGAAGACACTATTATCACAATTCAACTTGACTTTGCTGCAGCACACAGTTTTGATATGACCTACATTGATGAAAACGGCACAAAACAATATCCATTTGTTATTCACAGAAGTTCAATTGGTTGCTATGAAAGAACACTTGCAATGCTCATTGAAAAGTATGCTGGTGCTTTCCCATTCTGGATTTGTCCTGTTCAAGTAAAGGTTATGAGTTTAACTGATAGAACGGCTGACTATGCAAAAGAAATCGTGGCAAAACTTTTAAGCCGTGGCATTAGGGCAGAAGTTGATACAAGAAGCGAAAAAATCGGATATAAAATCAGAGAAGCACAACTTGAAAAAGTGCCTTACATGTTTATCGTTGGTGATAAAGAAAAAGAAGAAGGTCTTGTTTCAGTTAGGTCAAGAAAGGCTGGCGATTTAGGTGCTAAGAACTTAGAAGAAGTAATAGCAAGCCTTGTAGAAGAAAACGACACGAAGAAAATTTAATATTTAATAAAATCGTCAGTTATTTGCTGGCGATTTTTTTGTGCGATTTTTATAAAACTAAACATATAAAACAAGCAAAAACACATGAGCAAAACGATGCAAAAAGCGATATAAAAATAGGCTTTGCAAGGTTTTTAGTTTTTGCTCCGGCAAAGTAAACTGCAGCCACGTAAAAGACAGTTTCACTGCTACCGTAAATAACAGAAGCGCATCTAGAAAGATAACTATCCACGCCATAAGTTTGATAAATTTCGGTTAAAATTGCAAGTGCGCCGTTGCCAGAAAACGGCTTGATTAGAACTAACTTGCTTAGTTCTTTTGGTATGCCTAAAGCACTAAAAAGAGGAGAAACAATGTTAGTCACGGCGTTTGAAATGCCACTTATTTCAAATAGTTCAGTTAAAACAAAAATGCTAACTAAATAAGGAAAAATGCTAATGGCAAAAGGTATTGCTGATTTTGCACCTTGCGTAAAAGAATCATAAGGCTTGACCTTTTTTATGATAGCAATAACAAAAATTATTAAAAATAAAACGGGAATAAAATATATCATTTAGAACCTTTTTTTATAAAAATTTTAACTAAAACAATGCCAATAACGGTAGATAAAAGTGTGGCTAAAATGGTTGGAATAATTATGTTTGAAGGTGAGGTAGAACCAAGCGAAGTTCTAAGCGCTAAAACTGAAGAAGGTATAAGTTGCACGCTAGTTGCATTTATGACGAAAAACATAGCGATAGCGTAGTCAGTGCCTTTGTGTTTTTCAAGTTCTTGAATAGACTTAATGCCCATAGGCGTTGTTGCGCCACTCATGCCAAGTATGTTTGCAGAAATGTTTAGCGACATGAAATTATTTGCCGTGTCAGGAAGTTTTCCAAACAGTTTATTGTTTAAGGGCTTAAGCATTTTTGCAAATTTATTAGCAAGCCCACTTTGCTGTAAAAGATTAAAAACCCCTAGCCATACAGCATATATCACAACCATTTTAGAAGTTAGCGATAGTGCTTTTTCACCACCACTTAACATTGCGCCAAGTAGCGATTCAGGGTTAGAAAATAATAAAATTGTGGTAGATAAGATTAAAAGTGTACCAAAAATTACGTTCATAGTAAACTTTATGCTAAATAATGGTTGAATATGAAAGAAAAATGTGTTAAAATAATATGAGTAGTATAAAATACTAAATAACCAATCATTTGGGTTAAGGGAGTAAAAACATGAATCAAAAATACTATATAACAACAGCCATTGCATACACTTCAGGCAAGCCTCATATAGGCAATACTTATGAAGCAATTTTAACAGACTGCTTAGCGCGTTTTAAGCGTTATCAAGGCTATGAAGTGCTTTTTCAAACAGGCACGGACGAACACGGTCAAAAGATAGAAGAAAAAGCAAAAAATGCAGGCATGTCACCAAAAGCATTTGTTGACGGCGTTGCTGATGAAATAAAACAAATTTGGGATTTAGTTGGTGTTTCTTACGATAAGTTTATTAGAACAACTGACGAATACCACGAAAAACAAGTTCAAAAAATATTTAAAAAACTCTATGAACAAGGCGATATATATAAAGGTTCTTATGAAGGTTGGTATTGCACACCATGTGAATCTTTCTGGACGGAAAGTCAACTTGTAGATGGCAAATGCCCAGACTGTGGAAGACCTGTTAACAAGTCTCAAGAAGAAGCATATTTCTTTAAGATGAGCAAATATGCTGATAGACTTATGAAATATTATGAAGACCATCCAGAATTCATAACACCGGTATCTCGCAAAAACGAAATGGTAAACAACTTCTTAAAGCCAGGTCTTCAAGACTTATGCGTGTCAAGAAGCACTTTTAAGTGGGGTATTCCTGTCGATTTTGACAATAAACACGTTGTTTACGTGTGGCTTGATGCACTTTCAAACTACATCACAGGCTTAGGTTATGATGTAGATGGTGCTCACGACCAAAAGTATAATGATTTTTGGCCGGCAGATGTTCACGTAATCGGCAAAGATATTATAAGATTCCACACAATTTATTGGCCAATTTTCTTAATGGCGCTTGGTGTTCCACTACCTAAAAAAGTATATGGACACGGTTGGCTTTTACAAGACGGTGGCAAGATGAGTAAGTCTAAGGGCAACGTTATGTATGCTGACGATTTAGTTAGATTTTTTGGCAAAGATGCAGTTAGGTATTATGTTTTAACTGCAATGCCACAAGATAACGACGGCTTGATTTCTTGGGAATCAGTTATAGAAACTATAAACAGCGATTTAGCAAACGTTTACGGCAACTTAGTTAGCAGAACAATTGCAATGTCAAACAAATATTTTGGTGGCTTAGTAAAAGATTGTGGCGCATGCGAGCCTGTAGACACTGAACTTAAAAAGGTTGTTGTTTCGGCAAAACAAAAGGTAAGTGATAAGATTGATGAGTTTAAAGTGTCTGATGCACTATTTGAAATTTTTGCAATCTTTAGAAGGGCAAACAAATACATTGATGAAACAATGCCTTGGGTTCTTGCAAAAGATGAAGGCAAGAAAGATAGACTTTCAACAGTTTTATATAACTTAACCCAAAGCATAATGATAGGAACGTCACTTCTTTCAGCATTTTTACCAGACACTTGCGATAAGGTTGCAAAAATGTTAAATCTTGATTTAAGAAGTTATGCTAATGCCGATACTTTTGATATGGCAGAAAGTGTAAAAGCATGTGAAAATCCTGAAATTTTATTTGCTCGTTTAGATTCTGTAAAGGTTATGGAAGAAGTAAACGCTATGATAGAGCAAAGAAAAGAAAAAGTGGAAGAAGTAAAAGAAGAGCCTAAAAAAGAATTAATTGATATTAACGATTTTGCTAAAATAGAACTTAAAATTGCCAAAGTTATTGCATGTGAAAAGGTAGAAAAGAGCAAAAAACTTTTAAAACTCACTGTAAAACTTGGCGAAGAAACAAGAACTGTTGTAAGTGGAATTGCGCTAAATTATACACCAGAACAATTAATTGGAAAAAAACTTACAATGATAACAAATCTTAAGCCTGCAAAATTATGTGGAATTATGAGTGAAGGTATGATACTCTGCGCTGAAAATAGTGAGGGTAAACTTGCATTTTTAACGCCAGAAAACGATATTGAAGATGGGAGCCAAATTTTCTAATGTATATTGACACTCATTGCCATCTTCACGATGATAAATTAAGCGACACAGATGCTGTTGTAAATGGATATTTAGATAATGGCGTTAGCGTGGTAATCAATATGGCTTGCTGTGCACTTACTGCAAATAAAGGAAAGGCTCTTGCCGAGAAATATGATTCTATATATTTTGGCACAGGCTGTCACCCTTGTGACGTAAATGGTTTTAATGAAAAAGAGTTTGATAATATAAAACAACTAACCTCTCACGAAAAGTGTGTTGCCGTTGGTGAAATAGGGCTTGATTATTATCACGAAGGTTATGATAAATCAAAGCAAATTGATGCGTTTATAAAGCAAATGGAGTTTGCAAAAGAAGTAAAACTTCCTATCTCTATTCACAGCAGAGATGCAACGGGCGATATGCTAAAAATTCTAAAAGAAAACAAGTCAAAACTAGCGTATGGTGGTGTTATGCACTGCTATAGTGGAAGCGTGGAAACGGCAAAAGAATTATTAAATTTAGGGCTTTATGTTTCGTTTGCAGGCCCGTTAACATTTAAAAATGCCAACGCAATTTTAGATGTTGCAAAATACGTGCCAAATGATATGTGCCTTACCGAAACGGATAGTCCATATTTGTCGCCACATCCATTAAGGGGCAAGTTAAACACTCCAAAAAATATTCCTTTAATCGTTAAAAAACTCGCTGAATTAAAAAATGTTAGCGAGCAAGTTTTAGCGCAGCAAATTATGCAAAATGGCAGACGATTATTTTATAAAATAAAATAAATATAGTAGGCAAAGTGCCCACTATATTTATTTTCTTTAGTTCATTTGTATAAAATGATTGATAGTAAAGAGTTTGTCTTTACAATATTAAGTATGTGTAGGATAAATACATTTATACTTTAATTTAGACTTTTTGTTAGGTAAATTATGGAAAGATTAAAAACGATATTATTAAAACACAATTTATCGCTTAAAAAAGCGTTCGGTCAAAACTTTTTAACCGACACGGCTTTGCTTGACCAAATTGTAGAAAAAGCCGGCGTGACTAGTGATGATGTTGTTTTAGAAATAGGCTGTGGTGCAGGTGCGCTTACAAGTGCGCTTGCAAAAAAAGCCAAAAAAGTTGTGGGATATGAGATAGACACAAGACTAAAACCTATACTTAATGAAATGTTATGTGACTATAATAATGTTGAAATTGTATTTAATGACATTATGAAAGTCAGTTTAGATGAGATTGAAAAAAAACTTGGTGGACAGTACGTTTTGGTTGCCAATTTACCATATTATATAACCACGCCAATCATTATGCGCTTTATTGAAAATGCGCAAAATATCAAGGGTATGGTTATTATGGTGCAAGAAGAAGTTGCCTATCGTTTGGCATCAAATAGTGGCACTTCAGACTATGGCGCAATAACGGTTGGCATTAATCTAAGGGGCAAAGCAGAAGTGGTGCTAAAAGTTGGAAGAGAAAAGTTTACACCAGTTCCTAACGTTGATTCAGCAATAGTTAAAATTGATATTGAAAAGGACAAGTTTAAGGGCGCTGACCTGATAAACGTAAGAAACGTTGTAAGATGCGCATTTTCAAGCAGAAGGAAAATGCTTGTAAACAACTTGATGAATACTTATAAATTTTCAAGAACAAAGGCAGAAGAAGTGTTAACTAAAGCAGGCTTATCATTAACAGTTCGTGGCGAAAATTTAAGCGCACAAGACTTTGTTAATTTAAGTGATGTTATTTATAAAGGTTAAAAATGGAAAAGCAAAAGATAGTTTTAGCAAGTGGAAACTTGCACAAAATTAAAGAAATTCAACAAATGCTACCTAATTATGAGATTATAGGTTATAAACAATTAGGCGATGATTTTGAAATTGAAGAAAACGGCACAACTTTTTATGAGAACGCATTGATTAAGGCAAAAACCGTGTGCGAAACCTTTAATATTCCAGCGCTTGCTGATGATAGTGGTATATGCGTTGAAGCATTAAATGATGCACCAGGTATTTATAGCGCAAGGTATGCTGGCGACGGTGTTGATGAACATAATAATGAGTTATTGCTTAAAAATATGGAAGGGCAAACTAATAGAAAAGCAAAGTTCGTTTGTCAATTAGTTTACTATAAACCAGATAAAACTATAATTTCAGCACTTGGTGAAACTTGTGGCGAAATTATGGATAAATGCTATGGTGAAAATGGTTTTGGATATGACCCTTTGTTTTTTAGTTATGACCTAAAAAAATGTTTGGGAATTGCAAGTGCAGAAGAAAAAAACACAATTAGTCATCGTTATAGGGCGCTTGAAAAATTAAAGAAACAGCTTGAAATGGATAAATAAAGCATGAAAATTTTTGATAGAGTAGAAGATTTAATAGGCAAAACGCCACTTTTAGAAATTAAAAATTTGAATAGGCATTTAGGACTTTCTGCAAAAATTCTTGTAAAATTAGAATATTTTAATCCTACAGGAAGTGTTAAAGATAGAACAGCACTTTTTATGTTAGATAAGGCTGAAAAAGACGGGCTTATAAAAGAAGGAGCAACTATAATTGAGCCTACAAGTGGAAACACGGGTATAGGTCTAGCATCAATATGCGCTTCAAGGGGATATAAACTAATATTAACTATGCCAGATACTATGAGCATGGAGAGGATTAAACTTATAAAAGGTTATGGAGCTGAAGTAGTTTTAACTGATGGCAAGTTAGGCATGAAAGGAGCAATAGAAAAAGCCAATGAATTAAACAAGCAAATTGAAGGAAGTTATATTCCATCTCAGTTTGATAATTGTGCTAATATTGATGCGCATTACCATACTACAGGGCGTGAAATTTGGCAGGATACTGACGGCGAAGTTGATATGTTCATTGCAGGTGTTGGCACGGGTGGAACACTTTCTGGCACGGCTAAGTTCTTAAAAGAACAGAATGAAAATATACAAGTAATTGCTGTAGAGCCAAAAAGTTCTCAAATGCTAAGTTTAGGAAAAAGTGGCGTGCATAATATTCAAGGCATAGGCGCAAATTTCGTGCCAAAAAATTTCTTAAAAGAGTATGTTGATGATATAGAAAGTGTAAGTGATGAAGATGCATATTTTTATGCAAAACTTTTGGCAAAATATCAAGGCGTTTTGGTGGGAATTTCTTCTGGTGCAGCACTAACAGTAGCAGTTAAAAAAGCAAAGCAAAAAGAGAACTCAGAAAAGACTATAGTTGTAATTTTGCCAGATACAGGCGAAAGATATCTATCAACAAAGTTATTTAATGAATAGGTTAATAAAAAGAAAAACTTAGAATAAAATAGTTAAGGGTATATTCACGTGAATATACCCTTAAAAAATCTTTTTTAAATGAAAATATTTACTTATGCTCTTTCAACTTTTCCACTCTTTAAACAACGAGCGCAAACATATTGTTTAGAAACTGTTCCGTTTTCGTTTTTAACGCTTACTTTTTGAAGGTTAGCTTCATAAAGTTTAGGTGTTTTTCTATTAGAGTGGCTAACTAAATTGCCTGAAAGTTTACCTTTTCCACATACGCTACAAATTCTACTCATTATTATATCCTCCAATTTGGAATTGATTATTTATTGACAACGAATACTTTACCATATTATTAGATAAAAAGCAAGAAAAAAACGGCATTTTATTAAAAAATTTATAATTAAAATTTGACTTAATAGAAAAATTTTTATTTTTACCTAACAAAATGTTGCAAAATCATTTGAAATATTGTAAAATAGATGTGTATTAATAGAGAGGTTAGTATGTCTGTTAAAACTAACAATATATACGGAAAGATTATTATTTCTAATAGAACGATAGAAAAGTTTGTTTCTCATATAGCAACAGACTGTTATGGCATTGTCGCATATCCACGTAGCAATGCCTTTTCGTCTATAGTTAGTTTTCTAAAAACCGGCTCTAGTTTTAAGAGTGTTAAGGTTCGCTCTGAAGAAGACAGGATATTTATAGAAATAGCCGTAATAGTAAAATATGGCGTATCTATAAAGGCCGTTGTAGAAGCGCTTAAGGAATCAGTCAAATATAAGGTTGAGCGTTTTACAGGTATGATTGTTGATACTATCGATGTCAGTGTGACAGGTGTTATGAACTAATCTTAAATACATAAAAATTAGAATTGTTCTCATAAATTGAGGTTGAATATGCAAAAAACGATAAATGGCTCAATGTTAAAATCAATGATTTTAATATCAGCAAAATTACTCGAAGTAAATAAAGCATCTATTGATGCACTTAATGTTTTCCCTGTTCCTGATGGTGACACTGGAACAAATATGTCATTGACTTTTCAATCAGCAGTTAAGGAGTTAGTTAACTGCCAAAGCAATAAAATTGAAGATATTGCAGACGCTGTTTCAAAAGGCGCACTTCGTGGTGCTCGTGGAAACTCAGGCGTTATTCTTTCACAAGTATTAAGAGGTTTTTGTTCAACACTTAGAAAAGCCGAAGAAATAGATACAAAACTTTTTGCACAAGCATTGATGTCTGGTGCAGAAGTTGCATACGGAGCAGTAAGTAAACCTAAAGAAGGCACAATGCTTACAGTTGCACGTATGGTTGCTGAACACGCACAATCAGTTCGTTCTAAGTGCAAAGATTTTGAAACCTTCTTGCCAGAACTTATTTCTGCTGGTAATGATGCAGTTGAACTTACACCATCACTTTTGCCTGTTCTTAAAAAAGCAGGTGTTGTTGATGCTGGTGGTAAAGGTTTGATGTGCTTATACGAAGGTATGTATAAAGCACTTATCGGCGAAAGCGTAAGTGAAGAAATGCTTACTCCAACTGAAAGCGCAACAGATACTTTAATGGAACACGCTGATATTATGAATCTTGGCAATATTGAATTTGCATATTGCACAGAATTCTTTATCATCAACATAAAGAAAAAGACAACGATTGCAGATATTGAAAGATTGCGTGAATATTTAATGAGCATTGGTGATAGTGTAATTGTTATCGGTGACTTAGAGTTTGTAAAAGTTCACGTTCATACAAATCAACCAGGCGTTGCGCTTACAAAGGCACTTGAACTTGGCGAATTAGATAGACTAAAAATTGAAAACATGTTAGAGCAAAACCGTGCTTTAATGAAAAAATATGAAGCAGAGAAAAAAGATATGGGCATGCTTGCAATTTCTGCTGGCGATGGTCTAACTGCAATCTTTAAGGATTTAATGGTTGACGGAGTTATTGAAGGTGGACAATCAATGAACCCATCAGCAGATGATATAGCAAATGCTGTTCAACGTATAAATGCAGATAACGTGTTTGTTTTCCCAAACAATAAGAACATAATCCTTGCAGCAGAACAAGCAAAATCGTTAGTGCAAAACAAGCGAATTCACGTTATACCAACAATGAATATACCACAAGGTTTTGCAGCAGCGTTAGCATTTAACCCAGAACTTTCTGTTGATGAAAACAAGGCAAATATGATTCACGCGCTAGACAGTGTGACAGTTGGTCAAGTGACCTATTCGGTTAGAAACACTAAACTTTATGGCTTTGAACTTAAGGTTGGTGACATAATAGGTCTTGATAACAAAAAGATTTTATCAAATGGTAAAGACGTCAGCGAAGTCACATTAGATTTGATTGACAAGTTAAAACACGGCGAAGAAATAATAACACTTTACTATGGACAAGAAGTTAAAGAAGAAGATGCTGTTGCCCTTAGCGAAAAGATAATGGAAAAATATCCAGACTGTGATGTTGATATCCATTATGGTGGTCAACCAATTTACTATTATTACATCGCATTAGAATAATAAATTAGGGAAAGAGCAATCTTTCCCTTTTTTATAACTTAAAAAGGATAAAGGCTAATAAGAAAATGGAACTTACAAAAATTCGCTATGTAAATCAAAAGCGAGAACAAGAGTTTAATAAACTTGGTATTTTTGATACTGCAGGGTTAATGCAGTTTTTTCCACGTTCTTATTTAGACTTAAGAGAAAGCCAACTGCTAAAATATGCTTACCACAACGACATTGTGTTGACGGCAGGTAAGGTGCTAAGTGTACCTATGTCAAGATATTACAAAAGGGGTGGGCTAGTTAAAATAACGTGTGAACAAGAAGGCTTTATGTTTCCTGTGGTTTGGTTTAATCAGCCTTATGTTTCGGACAAACTAAAAGTTGGTGAAGAATATTTGTTTTATGGCAGGGTTAGAATAGATGGCTTTGAAGTTAGTTTAGTAAATCCATCATTTGAGCCTTGCGAAAAAGTTTTCAGGCTTAAAGGCATTGTTCCACAATATGCTATAAAAAACTATTTAAATCAAAAATTGTTTAGAGATGCCGTAAAAGTCGCTGTAGACGTGGAAAAGCCAAAGAGCATAATCCCTATAGAATTACAGGCGAAATACGGTCTTATGAACTTGTATGAAGCATATAGAGAAGTTCATGCTCCATCAAGTTTTGAAATGATGAAAAAGGCATCAAACCGAATTGCAATAGAAGAATATTTTTCAATTATTTCAGCATTTAAGTTTGTAAAAGGCGATAAAACTCAAGTTAGATTAAATAGATACACTACTACTGCAGAAGAACTTTTAGAGTTTATAGTTATGCGTTTTCCATTTGAACTAACAGAAGGGCAAAAAAAGGCTGTAAACGATATTTTTGCAGATATGAAAGGCGAAAGCGTTATGAACAGACTTATGCAAGGTGACGTTGGTAGTGGGAAAACTGCAGTTAGTCAATGTGCGATTTTTATTGCTGTAAACAGTGGTTATCAAGTTGCAATGCTTGCTCCAACCGAAGTTCTTGCAAGGCAAAATTATGAGTCAATTAAAAAGGTTTTTCCTGATTATAACGTTGCACTTATTACCGGCTCAATGACGGCAAAAGAGAAAAAGCAGACAAAAGAGATGCTACAAAATGGTTTTATAAACGTTATAGTTGGCACCCATGCGCTTTTAACTGAAGACGTTGAATTCAAAAAACTTTCATTATGTATATGTGATGAGCAACAGCGTTTTGGTGTGGCACAAAGGAGCAGTTTGCTTAGCAAGGGTATCACACCTGACGTTCTTGTTATGAGTGCAACGCCTATCCCAAGAACGTTATCATTAATATTTTATGGTGACCTTGATATTACAACAATCATGGATAAACCAAAAATGCGTGTAGAAATTCAAACGAATATTGTGCCACAGCACAAATATTTAGATATGCTAGGCTTTATTAAAAACCAAGTTAAAGAAGGAAAACAAGCATATTTTGTTTGTCCTAAGATAGAGGGTGATGAAGAAGGCGCTATAATGAGCGCAACAGAACTCTTTGAAGACATAAAAACAAAACTTCCTGACGTGAGGATTGGCATTTTGCATGGCAAAATGAAAGATAAAGAAAAAAATGCTGTTATGGAAGAGTTCAAAAACAAGAACATTGACATTTTGGTATGCACAACAGTAGTTGAAGTTGGTGTAGACGTGCCAGATGCTTCAGTTATTGTTATTCACGATGCCGAAAGGTTTGGGCTTTCACAACTGCATCAACTTAGAGGCAGGGTAGGAAGGTCAAATATAAAAAGTTATTGCTTTTTGATGACAAAAACTAATGATAGCAAAGGGTTAGAAAGACTAAAAGTAATAAAAGACAACAGTGACGGATTTAAGATTTCAGAATATGATTATAAAATGCGTGGTGCTGGCGACTTTATGGGCGATAAACAAAGTGGAAAGTTCATGCACGACTTAGGCCATTTAAATTACACAACGGAAAGTATTTTTCTTGCTAAAAAGTTAAGTGACGAGTTTTTTGACAGTGGTAAAAATATACAAGTCGTTAGAGAAATTGCACTTAAAAGATACCAAAAGATTAAAGACATAGCATTAAACTAATAAAAATTAAACAAAAAAAGTATGTTCTAAGCAGAGAACATACTTTTTATTTTTATTAAACATAATATATATTATCTTGTTTTTCTATACATAAGGAAAAAAATTGTTAGCGCTTGTGCAGGCACACCGATAAGGAAAAGCATCCACAAATTTTTTTGTGGGCTTGGCAGAGCAACTAATAACGTTAAAAAGGTTGCAAGAAGCACCGACCATATAACAAGCGAAATTGCAATAGTGTTTACCCAAGGCTTTTTCCATACAGCAGTAAAAACTAGCAAAATAATAAACGTGATAGGAAAAGCGTAAAAGAAAGAAAGCCAAGTATGGGTGATAGATGGAAAAATCATATTTATCATAGCATAACAAAGCACGGCAACAAGCCAAACAAGACAAGTTGAACATAGATAAATAGCAATACGCTTTGCAGAATTTTTATTAGAGTTTAATAAAGCCTTTTTAGGTAGGGCAATAAGCGTGTCAATTTTCACACCGTAAAAATCAGCGAGTTGCTTTAAAACAGTTAAATCAGGAACGGACTCGCCCCTTTCCCACTTAGATACTGCCTTATCAGAATAATTAAGTTTTTCTGCTAATTCTACCTGCGTTAAGCCCTTTGCTTTTCTATATAGCATTAAGTTTTTAGCAAGATTTTCTTTTATATCCATAAAATAAGTATAACACAATTATAAGTCGTAAACAAGTAAATTTTGTCTAAAAACTAATATTTTCTACTCTTTGTAGAGTGAAATTTTTAAATTCTACTATTTGTTCTCTAAAAACATATTACGACATTATATTGATTAAAAATTTAAAAAGAGAAAATGCCTATTGTTATTCAATAGGCATTTGTTGTTGGTTTAAATAAATTATTCAG
Source organism: Christensenellaceae bacterium (assembly GCA_045651185.1). Lineage (GTDB taxonomy): Bacteria > Bacillota > Clostridia > Christensenellales > Borkfalkiaceae > UBA1259. The sequence goes on from JAZRRZ010000039.1 coordinate 64,152, forward strand.
CCTTTTCTGTTTCAGCTTTTTTAGCTCTTGGCTTTCTTGTTGTTTTCTTAACAGGTGCTTCTTCAACAGCAACTTCTACAGGTGCTTCAACAACTGTTTCTTCTACAGTAGCAACAACTTCTTCATTGCATTTAGCAACACAAATAGCAGCATCAACTTTCTTAGCAAGTTTTGACTTTTTGTTTGATGCGTTGTTTGCGTGGTAAATGTTTTTGCTACAAGCGCTGTCAATTACTTTGAAAGCAACTGCAAGACTTGCTTTTGCTTCTTCTAACTTATTTTCCTTAATCAATAAGTCAATTTTCTTCATTTCAGTTTTAACAGCTGAACGAATTGACTTGTTTTGTTCTGATTTCTTTGCGTTTACTAAAACTCTCTTTTTTGCAGATTTAATATTTGGCATATCCAATGCACTCCTTAGTTTACTTTTAATGTCTAAAATATTTTAGCACAAAATTAAACTAAATGCAACTACATTTAACCACTTAATTTTTCTTTTCGTGTAAATTTTCACTATTTTTACAAATAATTTCATACAATTTACTATGGATAGAAGATATATAGCAGTTCTAGATAGTGGAATAGGTGGTATTTCTGTGTTAAAGCAACTTGAAAAAGCCTTTCCATCAGAGCAGTTTTTGTATTTTGGCGATAACTTAAATTCGCCTTATGGAAACAGGAGCAAGCAAAATTTATTGTCCTTAACTATACATAATATAGATATATTAAAAACTTATCCAATAAAAATATTAGTTCTTGCCTGCAATACGTTAAGTGTAAACATCATAAACCAAATTAAAGAATATTCTAGCCTACCTGTTTTTGGTGTTTTTCCACCAGTTGAAAGTTGTAAACTTAGCAAGAAGAAAACCATATTACTTTCAACAGTTAGAACTGCCGAAAACTATAACAGCGATAATGATTTTGAAAGTATAGGTTTTTTTGATTTAGCAAGCAGTATAGAAAAGAACTTGTTTTCTTTAGAAAATGTCAATTTCTTAAACTGCAAAACAAACAGCAAATTAGACTTAAAAAGCATAAAAAAAGGGCAGTTTGAAAATGTGATTTTAGGTTGCACGCACTTTAATTTTATAAAAAGTCAAATTTTTAACCACTTTCAACCCCAAAATTTTTATGATGGCACAACAAATTTAATATTACAAATGCAAAAAATAATCAAAAAACCAAAAACATTAGTAAAAGCCTATAAAAATAAAACATTATTTATTGGCGATAATGCAAAAATAAATAAAAATTTTTATATAAAAAGTGGTTAGAGTGCTATAAATTGCGCAAAAAAAAGTGGTCAAAACTACAAAAAAATTAAAAAAATGGTTGACAGTGGTCAAAATATGTGTTAAAATGTCAATATCAAAACAAGGAGAGTAGGCTTTTTTATGTCGGGCAAAAATTATTCGCATCAACTAGATGCTAAAAACAGAATGCGTATTCCGGCTAAATTGCGTGAAGAACTAGGTTCGAATTATTCGATAACAGTTGGCACAGGCAATTGTCTTTATGTGTATACAGAAGAACAAATGAAAAAAGTAAAAGCCTCTCTTGCTAACATTAATCCTTATAGAGAAAAGCATTTAAAAGCGGCTCGTTTTATTCTTTATAATACATGGCAGGCAGAAGAAGATAACCAAGGAAGAATTCATTTGCCAGACAATCTAATTAAATATGCAAAAATTCAAAAGAACATAATAGTTTTTAAAGGACCTGAGTGCATAGAGATTTGGAGTGAAGAAGTTTGGAACGAGTATTTTAACGATGTTAACTTTGAAGACCTTGCTGATGCTTTGGACATGCTAAATGGAAATGAGTGAATTTAAACACATATCTGTCATGCTTGAAGAGTGCATGACGGGGCTAAATATAAAACCTGACGGGATATATTTTGATGGAACGTTAGGTGGTGGTGGACATTCTTACCAAATTTTAAGTAGAAGTATGCCAAACGGCAAACTTGTGGCAACCGACCTAGATGATTATGCTTTAGAGCGTGCCAGCCAAAGACTAAAAGAGTTTGAAAATAGGTTCACGTTAGTAAAAGATAATTTTAAATCGTTTAGTCAAATAAAAGAAAGACTTGGTATAGACGGCTTTGACGGAATTTTACTTGACCTTGGCGTTTCAAGTTTCCAACTTGACGATAGAGAAAGGGGATTCTCATACATGGCAACAGATGTTCGCCTAGACATGAGAATGGACAAGTCTAGTAGCCTTTCTGCTTTTGAAGTAGTCAATGAATATGACGAAAGAGAACTTAAAAGAATACTTGTAGAGTATGGCGAAGAAAGATTTGCAGGTTTAATTGCATCAAACATAGTAAGAACTCGCAAACAAAAATGCATTGAAACTACAGGTGATTTGATTGAAATTATAGAAACAAGCATACCGAAGAAGTTTCAGCAAGACGGTCATCCAGCAAAGCGAACATTTCAAGCAATAAGAATTGAAGTAAATGGCGAGCTTGAAGGGTTATATCAAACGATATTAGATATGGCAAGGGCGCTTAAAGTTGGTGGAAGAATAGCGATAATAACTTTCCACTCACTAGAAGACAGAATAGTAAAAAGAGCATTCAAAGAATTAGAGTGTGACTGTATATGCGATAAAAGTTTGCCAGTGTGTGTATGTGGCAAACGGAAGGAGATAGAAATTTTAACAAAGCACCCTATAACGGCAAGTGATAGCGAATTAAATTATAACAGTAGGGCAAAGAGTGCAAAATTAAGAATTGCAGAAAAAATCTAAAATTAAGCGATTATGCTTTAATAATAAGGAGAAAAAGTATGGTTATAACAAGGCGTTCAGCAGAAATGGTAAATAGCTCTTATGACAGCACTTCTACAAGAGGTGGCGTTGATTTACTTGAAAGACCACGTGCTATGGAACAAGTGGAACAAACTGAAACTGAAAAAAACTGTGTTGACCAAACAGAAAGAATGCAAAGAAATTTGTATAATCTTCTAAATTATGATAGATTTACCGAAGAAAACATGCAAGTAAAAGAGGTTGAGGTTTCACAAGAAACTGTCGTTTTTTCTGATGAAGACATTAGACCAACTTCAACAACAATGCAATTTGGTGATGATATTGAGCAAATTCGTGAAGAAATGAAGAAGAGTGAAGTCATGGAAGAAGGTTCTTATCACTTAAACACTAAGGGTAAGATTGCTGTAATTCTTTATTCACTTGTAGTGACGGTTATTTTGGCGCTTATAGTTCTTAATACAGGACTTTTAGCAACATTTTCAGCAAAAGAAAATGCTATTAGCGCAAGCCTTGAAGCAAAGGTTATGGAATATAATCAAGTTATGGCAAATGTTGAAAGCATTTCATCTCCTGATTATATCATGGATATTGCACAAAACGAATATGGCATGGTAAGCGGTAATTAAATTTACTTTTCCCGAATAAACTAATATTAACAAATATTAGGGGGATAAAACAATTAAACAAGATTTTTCAATCACGATTTTACGAAAGAGGTTATTGGCAATTATACTTGCAATAACCTTTTTATTTTTGTTTGTTTTAGGAAGATTATTATACGTTCAGGTAATTTGGGGAGAAGATTTGCAACAAAAGGCAATAGACCAATGGACAAGAGAAATCCCTATAATTGCGTCTCGTGGAAAAATTGTTGATACTAATGGCGTTGTTCTTGCCAATAATGATGATACATATACTGTGTTTGTTAGAAAGAACGCAGTCAAAGACCTAAACTTTTTAGCAAATGCGCTTTCCAAGTGTTTGGGGGTGGACTACGAATTTATTTATTCACGATTAACCAAAACCATTTCTAGTGAAATTACAATAAAAAAGCAGGTAAGCAAAGAAAAAATTGCAAAACTTCTCGATTTGAATTTGTCAGGGGTATACTATTCTCGTGATAATTATAGAGTATATCCATATAACGAATTTTTAACTCCGGTTTTAGGTTTTACTTCAACCGACGGAAAGGGACAATCGGGTTTAGAATTATATTATGATAAATATCTTTCTGGAATTAATGGTGAGGTTTTATACGAAACGGACATTGTTGGGGTAGAAATTAATAACGGAAAAGCAAGTTATCGCCCTGCAACAAACGGTTTGAACTTAAAACTTACAATAGACTATAACGTTCAACAACTTTGTGAAACTGCAATGGAAGAGGCGATGGAAGTTCATAGCGCAAAGTCAGCACAAATTATAGTAATGGACCCTAATACGGGCGCAATTAGGGCAATGGCTAGTAAACCATCTTTTAACTTAAACGAAATTCCAAGAGATGACTTAGAAATGCTCAACAAACTTGGCAGAAATGGTATTGTTTGCGATATTTATGAACCAGGTTCAACTTTTAAGGTGCTTACAGCAGCCGCAAATATAGAGGAGTATTTGCAAGGCAACAAAAATGCTTTTTCTATAAACCATATGTATAATTCATCACGGTATAGATATATTGATGGGCAAAAGGTAAAATGTTGGAGCGACCATAAAAACGGCAAACATGCAGGACTTACTTTGCAGGGAGGACTAAATAACAGTTGCAACCCTATTTTTGTGGATATTGCTATGTCTCTTGGCAAACAAACAATGTATAAATATATTGAACTGTTTAATTATGGCACAACTACAGGTATAGATTTTGGTGGCGAAACGCAAGGAATGGTTTTGCCTATTTCTGCTGTTCAAAATGTAGATTTAGCCAGAATTGCTTTTGGGCAAACTATAGCAGTCAGCGCACTTCAACTTGCAAGCGCAACCTGTGCAGCAATAAATGGTGGTAATTATTATACACCTTATTTAGTTAGCGAAATATATGCTGATAATGGTATAATAGCACAAAGAATAGAGCCACAACTAAAAAATAAGGTGATAAGCAGTAAAGCATCAAGCGTTCTAAATGAAATGTTAGAAAAGGTAGTTTCAGAAGGCTCAGGAAAGCAAGCGTATATAGAAGGATATTCAGTTGCAGGAAAAACAGGCACGGCACAAAAATATCAAAACGGAATAATTGCGCAAGGTAAATACGTTTCAAGTTTTGTAGGATATTTTCCATCAACAAATCCTCAGTATTTGGCGCTTGTGGTTATTGATGAGCCTGTTGGGCAATATTATGGCTCAACAGTTGCCGCGCCATATGCAAAACAAGTTTTTGAAGGAATTATAGATTTAAACAACATTAAACCTGTGTAAAAAAAGGGTAATATTGTGGCTGGTTAAAAACAACTTTTTTGCTCAAAAAAAATAAAAAAATAAAATTTTAAAATTTTTTTAAAAAATAGGTAAAAAGTATTTGACAACAAAGTATTTTTTAGGTATAATACATGAGCATTTGTCGATAAATACATTGGCAACTGAGTTATGGCGGCGTAGCTTAGTTGGTTAGAGCGGCCGGTTCATACCCGGCAGGTCGTTGGTTCGAATCTGACCGCCGCTACCAGCAAACAAACGGCGAGATAGCGTCGGTTCACATATAGGCAGAAATCTGCCACAGACAAGGCCCCTTGGTCAAGCGGTTAAGACACCACCCTTTCACGGTGGTAACATGGGTTCGATTCCCGTAGGGGTCACCAAACAAAGTAAAGACGAACCCGTTTCCTTTAGGAGACGGGTTCGCCTTTGTTTTTAGACTGAAAAAATAAATTTTAAACACTAAAACAGTAAGGAAAATCTTTGCTGTTTTACTATTTTTAAAACTGTTCACTTGTCAGTAAACCTTGATTATGAGATTTTTGCATGATATAACCAAAGTAAAACCATATTCAAGGAGAATCAATATGAAAAAATTTTATATTGGCGAAAACAAGTATTTAGAGCAAAAGGTTTTGGCTTTTTATAACTGCGATTATGTTGGCTATCAAAAACAAGGCAACCCCGACTTTATCAATCACCTTAAAAATATGACAAATTCATATAATGAGTTAGACTTAGTTGAAGATTTTATTCAAGTGTCCGAAAGGTTTGTTAAAGATATAGAAAGCATTTTTGATAAAAGTGATTTTAAAAATTTTACTATTTGCGTAATGCCTCGTTCTAAAAGGGAAAGCAAGTATAAACAAAGTCAATTAATGTTTAAAAAGGCAATTTCAAGCTGCGCTAATAAATTAGGTTTTATTAACGGTACGGATGCAATTATAAGGGTTAAAGACACTAAAACCACACATAATTGGAGACTAGAAAACAACACGGGCGACAACCCATATAATGGTATCACAAAAGACACTTGTAGAGTTGATTTAAGCAAAATAAAAGGCAAAAATATTGTTTTAGTTGATGATATTTATACTGAAGGCGTTAACGTAATTGAAGATTGTATTCAATATCTATTTGATTTAGGAGCAAAAAGTGTTATACTATACGTAACTGCAAAAACAAGGTAAAAGTTATGAACTCAAACATTTCATTAAAACTTTACAATTTAATAAAAACGGGTGTTATAAAATCCAACGCTCACTTTTGGAAATCGTTTTATAATGAGAACGTGATAAATACTTTTTCTTGTGACCTAGAAGCCATAAGATTAGAACTTGAAGAAAAAGAAATTAACGTTATTAGCGTTTTTGATAATAATTTTCCTAACATGGACGTTAAACTTAAAACTAGCGAAAAACCTTTTTTCTTTGCATATAAAGGTGATATAACGCTACTTAATAATTTGGATAAAAACGTTGCCGTTATAGGCGTTTTAACGCCTACTAATGAAATAGTAGAAAGAGAACAAAAGGTTGTTAAAAGTTTAACTGAAAAAGGCTACAATATCGTTAGTGGTCTTGCAAAAGGTTGTGATAGAGTTGCTCATAGTGAAAGTGTTAAAAACAACGCTAAAACGATTGCCTTTCTTCCGTCAACAATAGAAAATACTTATCCTAAAGAAAATATAGAATTAGCAAACAAAATCGTTGAAACTGATGGACTTGTTGTGAGCGAATACGTAAGCGAACCTAAAAATAGACATGAAAGCATAAAAAGATTTATTGAAAGAGATAGGTTGCAAGCGCTTTTCTCTAAAGCAGTTGTTTTAATTGCAAGTTATTGTAAGGGCGAAGGCGATAGTGGTTCTCGTCACGCTTTTGAAAAAGCAAAAGAATACGGCAAAAAAAGGCTTGTTATGTATAGAGAAAGCGATTCTAACGATTCAACGTTTGGGTTAAATAAAGACCACGTTATGCAAGGTGAAAAAATCGTATCGCAAAAAGAAATTGAGGAATTATAATTGGTTTACGTTGTAGATTTAGATGATACTTTGGTTTTAACGAAAAACCTAAATAACGATGCCTACAATTTCGCTTTAGAACAAAACGGTCAAAGTCGGATTAAAACTAATAATCGTCTAACACGAGAAAACTTGGGTGAAACGCCTAGCAAAAAACTAATAGCTGATAAGCAAAATTATTTCACTCAAAAATGGCTAAAATATAGAGTTGTAGTTAACGAAGAAATATTAAAGATATTGAAAAATCAAGAGCCAAAAAACTGTTATTTGTGGACAAGTGCAGATAAAAACCGAGCCGATTATATATTAAAAGAACTCGATTTATATAAATACTTTAATAAAGTTATTTACGACGACAAAAAAGACTTGAATAGTTCATTAGAAACATTAAAAGACATTACCAAAAGTAACGTCTTTTTAGTTTTAGAAGATAATGAAAAATTTTTTAAAAAAACAATATCGTGGGAAAGAGTTGAAAGCGATAAATTTAAGGTTAAAAAATATTATATTAAAGCAAACGATTTTATAACTTAACAACAAACCCAAAGCCGTTTTTATATTCAATAGCAAGTTGTTTTATTTTTTACTTTTCTTTTAGCTCGGAACATGTTATAATACAAATAAAGAGTAATAATACATTATAATCTCTTAAAAAATAGTTTCCGAGGTGATATTTATGGGAAATGCAAAAATAAAGATATTTAAGGATTCTGTCCATGGCTATATTAATGTGCCAACAACATATATAAAGTTTTTAATTGATAATGAATATTTTCAACGATTACGAAATATCGAGCAGACGGGTATGCGTGTGCTTTACCCTGCCGCAAAACATGATAGATTTAGTCACTCTTTAGGGGTGTTTTATCTTGGTCAGAAAGCAGTTGATGCATTAAGAAAGGTTGTTAGTAGTAATATATTTACAGTAGAGGAATTTGACAGGTATGAAAAACTGTTTTTAATTGCTTGTTTGTTGCATGATATAGGGCATACGCCATTTTCTCATTCATTAGAAAATCAAGTTTTAGAAAATAGCATTTTAATAAATTATCAAAAAGGAAGGCCTTCCAAAAATGATATAAAGAAAACTATAGATGAGGCATTAATAGAAATTTTAAACAAGAAAGAAGAATCGTATTGTACAGAAAATTGTATTAATCAAAAAAGGATTGACAAAATAAGGTCTGCACCACATGAAAAATTGGGAGCATATTTAATTTTTGACAAATTCAATTTAAAGATAAAGGAGTTAGAGACTGAGCTTAACATATGGGAAGGTGATACAGTCTTTTTTGACGACCTATGCTTTATCGTTAGAATGATTATGGGAATTAAATACAAGGAATTTACGCCAAAAAGGCAAACTCGAAATTGCTTTATAGAATTATTAAATGGGGATAATTTTGATGTGGATAAATTGGACTATATTGTACGAGATACTCAAATGTCGGGAATTAACAATGTTTCTGTAGACGTTGAGCGTCTTTTGAGTTCTTTGTGTGTTGTAACTAAAACAAGATATTTGAATAAAATGAACATGACTAAAACAAGCATTGAAAACTTGACTATTTCAAATATTGCTAATCGTGGTGATACTTTTTTTGAAATAGAAGGAAATTTTAAGGGCAATATAAAAATTTTAAAGGGTTCGGAAATTAAAATTAAATCGGGAAGTTTTGTGGAAAGATTGAAAGGAATCGAGAATGACATTGCCCAAGTTTCATATATAACTAATGATCAAGCTGTTTTTTCTAATACAACCATGTTAAGGCAAAATAACGAATGGGTAAATGCCCAAGAAATGTCTGGCTTTGTCGAGACAGTAAAGCTTCTTACTGGGGAACCTAATAATAAGCAGTTTGGAGTATATATAGAAAATGCAGAGATAAAAAAAGATTTAAAGATAAAAGTTAAAAGTGATTTAGAAGTTTATATTTTTGGACCATGTTGTTTACAGATAAAGGGGCATTTCGAATCCATTGATTCATTAAAACTTTTTTCATGTCAAAAATTACAAGGGGCTATTTCTGAGGTTGAAATTTTGGGAAATACTTTTGAAAAAGAATTTACTTTGAATAAAACTCCTTCTGAACAAGGATATAATACTTATTCTATAGGATTTAAAAAACAAGCAATTAATGTAATTGCCAATGTTTTAGAAGCACGAAATTACTTATACTTGTGGGTTTATGCCCATCATAAAGTGATTTATTACGCTAATTTCCTCATTCCTGTAATAGCAAAAGAGATTACTCAGCTTTGTGGTAAGAGTCAAAGTGGATTTCCTTCATGGAAATTGAATTATGAAAATTTAAACAAATTAGATGACTATTATATTTGGACGGCAATTAAATATGCGCATAGCGAAAGGAAATCTATAAAGCTAAAAAATGAGTATGAAGATTTAATTGAACAACTTTTTTCAAGAGGATATAATAATAGTTTATATAAATCGCTTGCTGAATTTGAGCTTGTATATGATTCTTTTACACCAGAACAGAAGTTGAATGCTTTGAGAAAATTGCAGATACAAACAGATTCAAAAAAACCTTTTTTGGGGGAAAAGAAAGAAAAGAATTATGTGGCTGGGTTTTTAAAAAGTGATGCAATTGAAAAAATTAACGATAAAATTAAAGAGATTTCTAAAACTATAGATAAGCAAATTCCAGAAATTAATTTAACGCAAGTGATATATGTAGTCACCGAATTTAAGCAGAAAAAATTAAACGCAAATAAAGTATACTTAGATATGGGTGATGAGATTTTACCAATTAGTCAAATACCTCTTATAGCGAATAATTATATTGCGAACAATGATATAAAGGAAAAATATTTTTATTTATATTATAAAGACAATAATCTTGAAACATCTGATGTAAAAACACAGGTAATTAAAGAGGCAATTAGAAAATATCTCTCAAACTGATACAAATGTTTAATATTATTAAAATAATTATAAGAAAAAGTCAAATAGAAATAGTTGGGACTAATAATTCAATAAAAATTTTTTACAACAGATCTAAAATTATATTTAATCTAATAATAAATATAAAAAGAGCGATAGAAAGAATATATCGCTCTTTTCCTTTTTTATAGCTTAAAGGTAACCGTCTGCCATAAGTTTCACGGCAGAAACCCAATAGTTATATGCGGGTTGATTCATTATTAATTTTTTAATATTAAGTTTTCGTTATTTTTGTCATTCGGAATAATCTTTTTTACCCTTTTAGGAATTACAATAATCAGGTATGGAAAATCTTGAAATTATTTGGATAAGATTATAGCGTGGGATAATTGTTTTATATTATTGCTAATGTTTCTAAAAAGTGGTATAATAAAAAAAGATAACAACTCAACTAGAATTAGTTATATTTTATTATTTGATATATTTTTATTAAGGAGTAAGCGTTATGAAAAAAACAATTAACCCATATTCTATAATAGTTGCTTTAGCATTGATTTTAGTCGGTGTAATTTTGGTTATTCTTCCACATAGTATATCGAAAAGTATTGGTTGTTCCTTAATTGCATCTGGAATTGTTTTATTCTTTACGACAATTTTTATAGATTATCGTAAAGAATATTCAATATGGAATGAGTGGAAATTAGAAAAAATTTTTAAGGCAAGGGCTGATAAAAATAAAGAGTCAGATCCCAAACTTGAAAAACATAATATTAGACAACTTGATGGAATATGTTTTGGTTTAAAATCTTTTAGAAGCAGTAGACGAAATGATATGTTGGCGAGTATGCACTGTGGTATGAATGTTAGACTTTTGATAATGAATCCTAAAGGAGCCTTTATAACACAGCGAGAGAAAGAAGAAAATTCTTCTAAAGGTAGTATTTCCGATTCGATTGAAAGTTTGGTAAAATGGGCAAAAGAGTTAAATGAGCAATCAACTAAAGGAAAAATAAAGATAAAATATTATAATACAATGACGCTTGATTTTTACTGGAGAATGGATGACGAAATGTATATAGGACCGTATATGTATAATATGGAAAGTCAACAAACTATTACATACAAGTATATAAAGGGTGGAAGAGGCTTTCAACTTTATTCGGAATATTTTGAATCGCTCTGGAACGACACTAATTTATGTGAAGAAAAAATATAATACAATTTTGTTGATGGGAATTTGTGCTTTGAATTTTATAATAGAAAAGAATGTAAATATTATTTGTTAGGAGTTAAGAAAATAAGGTTGATTACATAAGTATTGGGAACGTGTAAAAGTGGAGGCGTCGTGGTTTTAATGTAGTTATTCTAATATCAAATGTTAAATTGTTTAACGTGTTAGTGTTCCACAAAGAGAAGAAAAACATATGTAAAAATTGTAAAAAAGAGCCTAAAAAATTTTGCGTATCAAAACATGTTATAATAACAAACTGAAAAAAGAGTAATTTTCTAGTGATTTTAATGCTTAGCCTTGACTAAACATATAAAAGCTTTTAGACGGAGAGAGTATTAATTATTACTAAACTATATTGTTTTAATATGAAGCCGCCCGAACAAAGTGAGGGCGGCAGAATTTTTTAAAATCGGTATTATAGTACAAGCAGCACTAGAAAAAAAGCGCATAACTGATATTGATTTTGAGAAAAATCTGGGCAATGCACCGCAGTCATTAAAAATTTTCCTTTCAAAAAATATAAGAAAGTTTATTGATTTTTATTGACATTGATTTTTCTTTTTGCTATCATATATACACAAGATGTTAGTCTTGTATTACGGTTTCACATTCTTCCATTGAGAAGAATACAGTTTCCAGTTTCAAAGTTTTAGAGTATCAGATTTTCCTAAAGGGAAGAAATAGTATCAGAGTTACAAAAGTATCAGATTTAGAATTGCAAGGGTTATTAAGCCCATTTGTAATTGAAAGTGTCAGTTATTACCATAAGGGGATAATTGGCTTTTTTATTTATATGGCAGCAAATTGTTGCAAATGAATATCATAAACTATTATGTTTAATGATTGTAGATAATAGAGTATTAACATTTTTTTAATCAACTGGATATAGTTGAAAATTTATTTAAGACGTTTTCGCTACAAGTTTTTTTAAGGGTGTTATTAGAGCATCATAATATAATTTAGGATAGGGGCATATTATGCTCAAAATTACGACTTTTCATTTTATTTGAAGAGTCGTCTTTTATTTAAAAATTTATATTATAAAAACTATGAAAGAAAAACGAATTAGTTTACAAATTATTATTTTTTAGCTTTATTGTTATGTAAAGTTACAAGTATTATCATGGCTTAAAAAAAGCAAAATATCGGTTTTAGAGTTGTTCCGATTTTAGTTAAAACTCTACCCTGCTCAACAAAGGGTTAATTGTTGAAAAAAATTAATTTTTACGGAGATAGATATGTTAAATTTTGAATATGAAAAATTACTTAATAGAACTAATAAAACTTTGGATAAGGCAAATAGCTTATTTGCCAAACTCCAACAAGCCGTGGCAAACGATGATGAGCAAAAAGCTTGTGACTTATCATTAGATTATGAGCGCACGGTAGAAAAGCTTGTTGCACAATCAAGGGATGTTGTGTTATATAACGGAAATAGTTATGCACAAGCAGTAATGTGTGCAATAAACAAATATGCTCCTGTTGATATCAACTATACAAAAGAAGGTTGGCTTTTAGTGTCAATACCTGCGTTATTGCCTAAAAAAGAAAAAGGTAATTCGCAGTATATTAGGGAGATTGTTAGAGATGCATTATACAAGTATTGTAGACAAAACGATGTTAATAAGTTTGATAAATGCGTCTTGATTTTTGAGCACGTTTACGATTATAAAATTCCCAAAAGACAATGGAGAGACCACGATAATATTGAAGTAAACACGGTAAGCGATATGATAGCGTTATTCTTATTAAGAGATGATAGTGCTTATATTTGTTCACATTTTTATTACAGTAAAGCTGGTGAACAAAACAGAACTAACGTTTACGTTGTTCCTGACACTGATTTTGTAAAGTGGTGCAAACAGAAGGAGGTATTTAATGATACATCTAAATAAAGACTGTCACGCATTCCAATTGTTATCAGTTTTAGCAGTTGTCGGTGAATATCCTTTAAGAAGCATAGAACTTTTAGGTAATAAGCGTATGTATAGGGCAACGATTGACGCAATGAGTAAAAAGCAAGTATACATAAATGACTATACCAAAGAAAGAACGGACGAAATAAGAGTAGTCAGTATTGTAGGTAAAGGATATGGTAGAAGCGTAAGGCTGTTATCTAGTGCAAAAAAATTGCTTGAATGGACAGGGTTATATGAGTATTATCACAATGCCTATTGTCAGAGCAACTTTCCCGGTGGCAAAGCACACAAAGATAGAAATTTTAAGATAGCTGAAACATTAGCAATGTGTAGATTAGCAGGGATTGAGTATAATCCATCCCGCTTGCCAAGTTTAGTCTACAAAGAACGGTCCATATCTTATTCTTATCAATATAAAGATAACTTACCCATTATTCCTGCGTTTTATCATGTTAGAGACTTGAAAGGCGATAAAAATTATGAGATGAAAAAAGTTGTTTTTACTAGATTAACGGGAGCGTTATTCGTAGAGAAATCTTGTATACCATTTTATAATCTTGGAAATGAGATTGTTAATCTATGGGAAAACGCAGAAGTAAAGATGAAAGACGTAATTGAAACGTTAAATATAGTAAATGGCGGAAAATCTGCTGCGTATAGAACAATTTTCTTTGGGACAGATATTGTGAATGCAGTAAAAACACTACGTTATCTTTACAATAAACGCACCAATAAACATAAAGATTATACTGGTTCGCAGTTTTACAACAAGGTTTATTTTTTACCGCTTTCAAGGGAGGGTGATAGATATCTTAGGGTGTTTACAGTGAAAGATTGGGAGGCGAAAATATTAAAAGCATTGTATCCTGAAGACCACGATTGGGGAAATGAGTATTGGCACAATACAGAGAAAGCTTATTATTACAGTTTTTTAGATTTTGATATAGCAGGATTGCTATATATTAGGAAAAAAGTAAAAGAGACTCCTTTCCCTTATGTAATAGTGTGCTACAAACATCAAGAAGACTTCGTTAAAAAAATATTTTCAAAAAAGATTCGAACCTTAATTGTTGATTTTGAGAGCGTTGAACATGTTCTTGGTTTAACAAAAGAAGAAGGTGACGAGAACGAGAATCAAGAACAAACTGGGTGTGACGAAAGTGGTTCTTGATTCTCTTGCAAGAACTATTTTGCCCACAGTACGAAAATATTTTGAAACGGAGGATGGAAAAAAGGATTTTGAAAACTGGAAAAAAGAACAATTAAATAAAAAGCCACCTGCTAAGTAATTGGTGGTCAGGTTTGCCGTTACCCTGCTTCAAAACGGCAATGATTTTACAGGAGGGTAAAATTGAAATATAAAAATTGGTTAAACGAGTGGCTTGCTTTGTACGTCAAGCCTACTACGAAAACAAGAACGTACAAAAAGTATCAAAGACAAATAGAACTACATATACTCCCCGCGCTTGGAGAGATTGAACTACAAGATTTAACGGCAACCGTTTTGCAACGCTTTACCGTGGATTTATCTGAAAAAGGTTTATCTGCAAACACTGTAAACGGCATTATATCCGTGCTAAAATCTTCCCTTAGGCGAGCAGTATTACTTGGCGTAACGGATAAAGAGTTTACGATGGCAATCGTGCGTCCTAAGGGGCGGGAAAAACAAGTTGATTGCTTTTCTAAAGAAGAACAACGAAAAATCGAGCAATATATCTTTGAAAAGAAGAAAAATAAATTGTTCGGCGTGGTACTTTGCCTTTACACGGGATTGCGTATTGGAGAACTCCTATCTCTTACTTGGGACGACGTTGATTTACAAAAAGGAATTATAACCGTTTCTAAATCTTGTCACGATGGTTGGGAAAACGGAGAATACGTTAAGGTTATAGATACTCCGAAAACGGACTCATCCGAGCGTATTATTCCCATACCAAAGCAACTACTTATCAGATTAAAAGAATATAAAAAACTAATAAACAACAACTATGTTCTTGGTAGTGGCGAAAATGGTGCGCAGGTACGCTCTTATCAAAAGAGTTTTGAACTATTATTGAAACGGCTAAATCTTCCGCATAAAGGTTTTCACTCTCTTCGTCATACGTTTGCAACGCGTGCTTTAGAGTGCGGAATGGATATTAAGACACTATCTGAAATTTTAGGGCATAAAAACCCTACTATAACGCTTAATCGCTACGCTCACTCTATGCTTGAGCACAAAACGGAAATGATGAATAGGCTTGGTAAATTATTGCTCTAAAAATGGTAAAAGTGGTGGGTTTTGTACTCGCCACTTTTCTACATAGAATATTCTAATCTATGTAACTATTTTAAATATTTTATATAAAAAAGTCAATCATATTTATATTTGCATATGAAAATTTATAATAAAAACTACTTTTAATTAAAATATCATGAACTTTTTTAGGATTATGTTCACGGATTAGAATAATCTATGGTAAAAAGCACAACCAAAAATACATTATATACTTGGAGGTTTTATCAATGAAGAAAAAATTTTTAACATTTATACTCATTATTATTTCTATACTTATGTTTATATTCGGATTTTCGGCTTGCGAAAGTAGGTTTTCCAATAATGATAAACAAGAACACTCATGTGTTTATATGGAGGGTATTTGTAGAGTTTGTGATAAAAATGCAAGTATAGGTTTGGAATACAAAGAGTTTAACGCAGGTAAAGAATATATGATAGTGGGAAAAGGAACTTGTAAAGATTCTAATATAATTATTCCTAACAACTATTACGGAAAACCTATTACAATGATAGATGATTTGGTTGAAGCTGAAGATAAAATTACTAGTATAGTATTACCGAATACAATAACTAGAGTGTCGGAAGGAGCTCTTTTGCAAAGCAATGTTGAAAAATTCAATATTAAAGAGGGGGATAATCTTAAATATCTGGGAAGTGCCGAAAACCCTTATCTATTGCTTTTTGATACTGTGAATGATAATGTAACGACTGTAAATATTGATGCAAATTGTAAAATTATTGGGCCACACGCAATAACAAATTGTAACAACCTAAATAAAATTGAAATACCAGATAGCGTTATCACAATAGAAAACAATGCGTTTGAATATTGTGAAAATCTAAAAAATATTTATATAGGGAAATCAGTCACATATATCAGTGATTCTGCTTTTCACAAAACGGAAAATTTAATATACAATATTAAAGAGAATGAAACAATAAAATATTTAGGAAATGAAGAATTTCCTTATTTGTATTTAGCTGGAACAACGCGAAATAAAGTTATTGGCACGATAGATGAAAATTGTAAATTTATAGGGACGAAAGCCTTTGCGGGAGTTTATTTTGACAATGGTAAAATATGTATTCCAGATTCCTTAATCGGAATCTGTGGAATGGCTTTTCAAAATTCTAACCTACTTACAATAGAACTTTCTGAAAATGTAAAATATATCTCATGGAGAGCTTTTTACAATTGCGAAAACTTAAAAGGTATTACAATATCAAACAGCGTAACAAATGTAGGTGTTGAGGCATTCTATAATTGCTATAGTTTAACAAGGGTAGATTATACTGGCTCAATAGACGATTGGGTGCAAATAGAGTTTGATGGTTATTATTCAAATCCAAATGGTTATAATTCAAACCCATTGAATTATGCTAATAATTTATATATAAACGATGATTTAGTAACAGAGGCAAATATAACCACTGCAACAAAAATAAATAGCTATGCTTTCTATATGTACGATTCATTAACAAGTGTAGTAATCGGAGATAATGTCCAAAGTATAGGTGAAGGTGCTTTCAGGAATTGCTCTTCATTAACAAGCGTAGTAATCAGAGATAACGTCCAAAGTATAGGTGAGGAAGCGTTCGAAGGTTGCAGTTCGTTAACAAATATAACAATACCAAACAGCGTAACAAGTATAGGTAATTATGCGTTCGAATATTGCCGTTCATTAACAAGTGTAACAATCCCCGACAGCGTAAGTAGTATAGGTGATGGCGCCTTCTGGAAATGCTCTTCATTAACAAGCATAGTAATTGGGGATAGCGTAACAAGTATAGATTCTATTACTTTCGCTGATTGCAGTTCGTTAACAAGCATAGTAATCCCAAATAGTGTAACAAGTATAGATTATGGTGCGTTCTATAACTGTCGGAATTTACAATATAATGTAGAAGGCAACTTAAAATATTTAGGTAATGAAGATAATCCATATTTATGGTTGGTAGATACAACTTCTACTTCAATAACAACTGGAACTATAAATAACAATTGCAGATTTATAGGTATTGAAGCATTTTATAAATGCAATAGTTTGACAAGTATAGAAATATCAAAGAGTGTAATAAGTATAGGTTATTCTGCATTCAAAGATTGCTCTAAGCTATCAAGTGTAATATTTGAAGAAAATAGTCAGTTAACAAGCATAGGAGAGTATGCGTTCAGTGGTTGCAGTTCGTTAACAAGTATCGTAATACCAAATAGTGTAGAAAGTATAGGTTCTTGGGAGTTCTATGGTTGCGCTAAACTTGCAAGTGTAACTTTTGAAGATACTTCTACTTGGTATATAACGAACAGTTTAAGTTGTTGGCAAAACAAAACAGGCGGAACGCAAATGAGTGTTACAAACGCCTCAACAAACGCAACTTACCTCAAAAGCGGTTACTACTCATCATGTTATTGGTTCAAAAAATAAAAACTAAAAAATTATATAAGTTGGGCGAAAGCAAAACTTTCGCCCAACCCACATCACACAAAGGAGAAACAGTATATGATTAATGATTTTAAGCCAGAACCACTTCCACCGATAGAGGAAAAAAAGGAATACGAAAAAGCTGCTGAGCGTAATGAAATTTTTGATAAAGTTGTTGAATTTGTGGGAGGGCTTGCCGGTATAAGTGTAGATGAACCTAAAAATAACGAAGATAATTTTAATGTCAATATAGAAATTAGTTATACTCCACAAAATGAAGATGACGATGAAGATGAAGAATAGGACGATGATTCTAGCAAAGACAATAAGATAATTGCAGAATAGACTAACAAAAAAGGGTTGGCGAAAATTTTCACCAACCCTTTTTCTATATCATCATATATATTTTATCTCCAACGGTTATTTGTTTTCCGTTTTTAATGTCTATTTTTTATAAATATACCCATATCGTATTGACATATAAAAGAGTTGACTCGCCTAAACAAGTCTTTAACTGAAAATTTTTGCAGTTTCGACAATCTTTTTCTAATATTGCTGTCATATAATATTGACATTCGAAAAACAGTGAGATATAATTATATTGAAAATTTTTGCATACAAAAGCAAAATAATCTAATAAGGTGTATTATGGAAATTAAAAGAGATGTTTATTTAAAAAAATTGATTGATAGACAGCACAACGGCTTAGTAAAAGTAATAACTGGTATTCGCCGTTGCGGTAAGTCCTACCTTTTATTTGAGCTATTTTACAAGTATTTGAAAGAACAAGGCGTTGACGAAAGTCATATAATCAAACTTGCTTTAGATGATAGAAAGAATAAGAAATATCGTAATCCCGATGAGTTGTGTGATTACGTTCACGAGCAAATTATCGACGATAAGCCGTATTATATTCTTCTTGACGAAGTTCAATTTGTGGACGAGTTTGAAGACGTGCTTAATAGCTTTATGCATATCAAAAATGCAGATACTTACGTAACGGGGAGCAACGCAAAATTCTTGTCAAAGGATATTATTACCGAGTTTCGTGGGCGTGGGGATGAAATTCACGTTTCTCCGCTTTCATTTAAGGAATTTTATTCGGTTTATGACGGCTCAAACGAAGACGCTTGGAAACAATATTGCCTTTACGGTGGACTTCCCAAAGTTTTAGAATATAAAACCGATGAAGATAAGGTCGCTTATCTTAAAAATATTTTTGAAGAGACCTATTTAACGGATATTAAAGAACGTCATAAGATTCGCAATGATGCTGAACTTGCTGAACTTTTAGATATTCTTTCCTCGTCCATTGGCTCGCTCACTAATCCTAAAAAGTTGTCGGATACGTTTAAGAGCGTAAAGCAAGTTTCGCTCCACCCCGATACGATTAACAATTATTTAGAACATTTAGTTGATTCTTATTTAATTTCTCAGTCTAAACGCTACGATATTAAGGGCAAAAAGTATATCAATACTCCGTCTAAATATTATTTTACGGATATGGGACTTCGCAACGCAAGGCTTAACTTCCGTCAATATGAAGAAACGCATATTATGGAGAACGTTATCTATAACGAGCTTAAAATTATGGGCTTTAATCTTGACGTGGGTGTTGTAGAATATAGCAAGGCAGTTGACGGCAAATCGGTTAGAGTTCAAGCAGAAGTTGACTTTGTGTGCAACAAAGCGGACAAGCGTTATTATATTCAGTCGGCGTTTTCTATCCCTGATAGAGAGAAAATGCTACAAGAACAAAACTCGCTTACTCGTATAAACGACTCGTTTAAGAAAATTATCATTGTAAAGGATGCGATAAAATCGCACTACAACGAAGATGGCGTTTTGATATTGAATTTGTTTGATTTCTTGTTAGAAGAAAACAGTTTGGAGAATTAAAGATAAAGAGATACAAAGGAGAAAATTATGATTTTTGATAATACTTTCAACGTAGGTGATATTATCGCCCTTTTGGGGTTTATTGCTGTAATTATAGGTGGATTATTTTCGTTGCATCAATATAGAAAAAATTTAGTTCTCAAACGAGCAGACTACGTAATGGCTTTAACGGAAAAAATACGTTCCGATGTTGATATTAGTTCTGTGGTTTATATCATTGATTATAATAAATCGTGGTATGATGATAAATTTCATGGTGGAAGCGAAATTGAAAGAAAAGTAGATAAAACGCTTTCTTACTTTTCATATATTTGTTATTTAAGAGAGCAAAATATTCTGTCCCAAAAAGAGTTTGAAACATTTGAATATTCGTTGGATAGAATATTGACTAATGTTCAAGTCATCGATTATCTTTACAATTTATATCATTTTACTCAAAAATTATCAGATAATATGTCTTTTAAATATCTATTCAAGTATGGTGAGGAAAAAAGTTATTTCCATGAAGATTTTTATAACAAAAACGCTTTTAAAAGCAACAATTTATATCATAAACGCATAAACATAGGAGATGATGAAAATGAGAGCAGTTATATATGCACGATACAGTTCGGATAATCAGCGTGAAGAAAGCATTGATGGACAACTTCGTGATTGCAAAAATTATGCTAAATATAACGATATAGAAATTGTTGGCGAGTATATTGACCGTGCTATGACTGCTAAATCAGATAACCGTCCTGATTTTCAGCGAATGATTCGTGATAGCTATAAAGACTTGTTTGACGTAATACTGGTTTGGAAATTAGATAGGTTTTCTCGTGACCGTTTTGACTCTGCTAAATATAAGGCAATTTTAAGACAAAACGGTGTTAAAGTTATTTCAGCAACTGAAAAAATTTCTGACGATGCAAGTGGTATTTTGTTTGAATCGATACTCGAAGGTTATGCTGAATTTTATTCAGTAGAACTTGCAGAAAAAGTTAGGCGTGGTATGACGGACAACGCCTTAAAAGCAAAGTCTAACGGCGTGCGCGCTCCTTTTGGGTATTACGTTGATGAAAACGACCAATACCAAATTGATACTGAAACAGAACCTATCGTAAAGGAAATTTATTCGTTATACGTTGATGGAAAGAGAGTAAACGATATAGTTAAGATTATGGCAGAACGTGGAGTTCAAAATAGAAATTATCCACTCAATTATAATTCAGTTTATAGAATACTCACCAACCGTAAATACATAGGCGAATACAAATTCGGCGACGTAGTTTTAGAAGACGGAATGCCTGCTATAATTGATAAAGAAACTTTTGAGAAAGTTCAAAAGCGTTTTTGCAGTCAATAAAAAGGCTCCTTCAATGCGAAGAATGGACGAAGAGTATATGCTCACGACCAAACTGTTTTGTGGTCACTGTGGGGCTTTAATGACTGGACAGAGCGGGACTAGCCATACACAAACACGATATCATTATTACAAGTGCAATCGTGCTCGTAAAAAGGAATGTGATAAAACGAGTGTTCGTAAAAAACTTATTGAAGACGCAGTTATAGATTGTATTCTAAACCTATTAAAAGACGAATTAGTTTTAGAAGATTTATCTAGTCGCATTTATAAAATGCAATATGAACAAAGTTATACGCTTTTATCGTTAAAATCCCAATTAGATAACGTTGAAAAGAAACTCAACAATATTGTTCAAGCACTTGAGAACGGAATATTTTCAAATACTACAAAACAACGCCTTGATGAACTTGAAAATCAAAAGGAAGAGTTAGAAAAACAAATTTTTGTAGAACAATCAAACAATCCGTTCTTAACCAAAGAGCAAATATTATATGCACTATACAACTTCCGTAAAATCAATGCTGAAACAAAAGAAGGAAAACAACTTTTAATTGACAGTTTTGTAAATGCAATTTATTTGTATGATGATAAATTTGTAATAGCGTTTAATTATAAAAATAAATCAAAAACCGTAACTTTTGAGGAAATAGAGAGTTCACGCTTCACACAGGAAGCTTCACCAAGGAAAAAGACAGGTTAATACCTGTCTTTTTTATTTGTTATTTTTACGCCACAGCGAACCCATCGTTCGGCTTTGATATCGCAGTGGAACGGAGATGCATTCTGTAGGGGGCACCAAAAATATCAATTATATAATATTAAACTTTTGTTGGCAACATGAATAGCCTTCAATTTTTATATGCTGGAATAGTTTTTAATTTTATTATATATTCTTTTATATTCTTTATTGTATTTTGATTGAAATTATGGTATAATAAATAAAAATTAAATATAAGGAGAAAAACTTATGAAAAAGTTTTTTAGCGAATTTAAGACCTTTATAACCCGTGGCAATGTGCTTGATATGGCTGTCGGCGTTATCGTTGGCGGTGCGTTTACAGCAATTGTAAATGGAGTTTCAAACTTTATATTAAAACCAATTATCAACTGGATACTTGCATTGATTTTAGGTGGGGAAGGACTAAGTGGTGCGATTACTATGCTTTCACCAGGCTACGTTGATGGCAAGTTAGACCTTGCAACTTCTATCTACATTGATTGGGGTGCATTTATATCTGCAATAATCAACTTCCTTTTAATTGCTCTTGTTCTTTTCACTATCGTTAAAATTATGAACGAGATTAGAGAAAACAACCAAGAATTAAAAGAAAAACTAAAGAAGAAAAAGTTGTCAAAACAACTCAAAAAAGAATTAAAGGCAAATGGAATTAAGCGTTCTGATAAGAAAGCGGTTGCAGAATATATAGAACAAAAGAAAGTAGAGGCTGAAAAGAAGGTAGAAGCTGAAAAACTTTTGGCTGAAGAAAAAGCAAAAGCAGAGCGTCTTGCTAACCCTACAACTGAAGATTTGCTTAAAAAAGTTATTGAAATTTTAGAAAAGAGATAGTTTAAAAAACAGCCAAAATTTTGGCTGTTTTTTTAAGTTTATTAAATTATACAAATAAAAAGTTGTTGGAAATAAAGACTTAGATAATAAGCAAAAAAGGTTGCTAAAAAGCCTATATTATTTATAAAATAATATATTTTTTTCATTTTTTAAAAAAAATATTGACAAAATAGTGTTTGTGGTGTATATTTTTATTAATAAAATTTTTTTATTGGAGAAAGAATATGAAAAAATTAAGTTTACTTATTGCAATGATTCTTTGTGTGACAATTGGTGGCGTATATGCTACTTGGACATACACACAAAATACAGACGTGGCAGACGAAGCAATCCACACGACGGTTAACCTTACAGACGTTGCTTACAGTGGCTCTTATGGTACATATAAAGTTGATACGTCAACCTTAAAGTTAAAGGTAGACCCTAAAGAAAACACACAGCACACAACTGCACTTTATATTGAAGGTAAAATTGTTATTACTTTTACACCAAACTCTGTTGCACCAGAAAACGTTAAAAATAATGCCGTTCCTTCTACGTTCCAGTTCAGCTTGACAAATAACCATTGGACTTTTGATGATGACACAACAAGTACTGGTGATGAAAAACCTATCATTACTTTAAGGCATACTGACAAAGAAGATATTAAGTGGAGTAGCACAAATGAGGGTGTATTTGAGTTTGTTATTACTGCAGAAGAGCTTGAAAATCATATTACGTTAACAGAGTTCGTTTTAGATACAAAATTAAAATATGATGCTTTTAATACTGCTTTAGGAAATGGTCAAATCACCATAACTGTTAGCGATGGTGTTGCAGCAGGACAAGGCAGTGGAGAAAATCAAACGCCAGAAAACGGTGGAGAAACAACTGTATAATAATAAAAAGTAATCAATCACAAGCCAGTCGTGCTTTTTTCGGCTGGCTTTTGGGCATTTTATATACTAAAGGCTGAAAATGACAAATTTAGAAATTTACGCTTTAATATTTTCTTTAGTTGTTCTAGTTATGCTAGTTGGTGTATTTTCTTATATGCTAACAATAATGATTAAGCAAGGGCTTAAGCATATAAAAGCAGGTCTAGATGATGAAGAAATTTTAAAAGAATTTAATAATGAAAATGGAAAAAGACAAGGTAAGTTTTCAAAAGCATTTAACGTGGTTTTGAATGTTTTCCTTTGCGTATTTTTTGGTGTATTATTTTCGTCTTCTCTATATATAAATTGCACGCAAAACGTTTATTTTGAAAACCTTCCAACGTATAGGGTTGTTTTAACATCTTCTATGGAAGAGAAAAATGAAAAGAACCAATATTTATTTGATAACAACATAAACAATCAAATTGGTGCTTTTGACTTGATAGCAACGTATAAAATTCCAAAAGAAGAAGACTTAAAACTTTATGATATTGTTGTTTATGAAGTTGACGGCATGCTTGTTGTACATAGGATTGTTGGAATAGAAGAGCCAAACCAAAACCACCCCAACGAAAGACAATTTCTTTTGCAAGGCGATGCTATTAGTTCGCCAGACCGATTCCCTGTGTTATATTCACAAATGAAAGGCATTTATAGGGGCGAAAAAATTCCGTTTGTTGGCACGTTTGTTTTATTTATGCAATCTCCTGCAGGTTGGATATGCATTTTCTTGGTGTTTGTTGCATTAATTCTAACGCCTATTTTAGAAAACAAACTTTTAAAAACAAGAAAAGCAAGATATTTACTTTTGGCAAAAGAGCAAGAACTTGCTACAAGCCAAACAGACGTTCAAGAACTTCCTGCAAGTCCTATTATTATACGAAAAACGGACAAAACGTTTGAAGAAAGGCTTTTACTTGCAAGCCAAGAAATGCAAGAAAGGTATAATGAAGTTGTTAATCTTCTTTTGAGAATTGAAGGAATTCGTTTAATTGAAAGCAAAGAGCAACGTTCATATAAAAACAAAGCTAATCCTATTGCAAGGCTTTTGTTTAGGGGAAAAACGCTTAACGTATGTTTGGGCTTAAACCCTAAAGAATACGAAAACACTAAATATATTTTTACGGATATATCTCAATCATCAAAACATAAAAATTATCCAATGCGCTTGAAACTAACAAGCAAACGCCAAACACGCTGGACGTGCGATTTGATTATGGAACTTGCGCAAAAACTTGGGCTTAAAATAATGGAAAAGCCTGTTGAAACAATAAATGAGAATTTTTCTTTTGATAACCTAAAAAACAAATTAATTAGCAAATCTTTTGTGGAGAAATTGGAAATCAACCCTGTTGCAAACCAACGATTTTTAGACATAAGTTCACTTCTAAACAGAGTTGACAACGTTAGAGTTATTGAAAGCAAAAAGGCAAGAACATATAAGTGTGGAAGCCGTGCGCTTGCTAAGTTTATGGTTAAAGGAAAAACTTTAAACACCTATATCGCACTAAATCCTGACGAATATGAAAGCACAAAGTATATTTTCACTAACGAGAGCATGACCAGAAGTCACCTTAACTATCCAATGCGTGTAAAGGTCACCTCGGATAGACAGCAACGCTGGGTTAAAGAGTTGTTAATACAAAAAATAAATAAAGAGGGACTAACTTTATTACAAGAAGAAAGAGTAATTGACACAACGGCTGCCTTTGAACGCTTAAAAAACATAAAAACAAGCAAAAGTTTTAAGCAAAAACTTAAACTTTATAAGGTGGCTAAAGAAAGATTTTCTGAAATAAAATTAGACTTAGAAAAACTTAAAAACATTAGAGCGATTGAAAGCAAGTATGGAGTGACGTATAAGATAAAAAATCTTTCGGTTGTTAAATTCTTGATTAAAGGTAAAACGCTAAACGCATATCTAAATTTAGAGCCAAGCAAATATGAAAATAGCAAATATATCTATACAGACGTATCTAACGTTAAAAAGTATACAAATTACCCAATGCGTGTTAAAGTAAGTTCAAACAGACAAGTTAAATGGGTTAAAGAACTTATTTCACAAATTATAAAATAACTGATAAAACCATAAAAGGAGGTAAATAAATGAAAAAAAGCACTATAGCACTTTCTGCAGTATTATTTTTTATAGTTTTTATTTCCTCCATAAGTGGCGTTTTTGCCACTTGGCTTTTTGCAGAAGGCCCTGCAGAAACAGTATTATCATCGCAAAATATAACGCTATCAGAATTTTATTGGGAGCCTGAAGAAATTTTGCCAGGTGTGACCCCGGGTCAAAACTATTTAGACTTACATGCTTCAATTTTGGATAATGACAAGGCTGGGCTTAATTCATCAAAAGGCACGCTAGAAAAGGCAGTGCTTAATGATAGTGATGGTTTATTGCATTGTGACCAAAATATTCAGGGTGGAAACTTGAAACACCTATTTACAACTCAAGAAAGCAAAGACCTTGACTTTTTGGTAGAATACGTGTCAGATAATGAGTTTTTAATTTATATGTATAAAACTTACGACGTTTATAACGCCGCTATTGGAATGACGCGAATTCAAGTATATGTGACAACCTATCTTAAAGCCAATGATATTTGGGTTGGTAAAGAAACACACGTTGGAACGGCAGTGGTTCAATATTTACCTAATTCAAATCTAGTTGCTATTGATGTTGATACTTGGGCACATTAATATTATAAGCATTAAGGCATAATCTTATTGTATTTGACAAGACATAATATAAAAACTTTAATCCTATATCCTATTAAATAATAGCGTTATAGGATTTTGTTTTTAAAAAATCAAAATAGCATATTAAAGCAAAATTTTAATTAGGTATTGAAAATATTTTTGAAAGTGATATAATAAAATTAGGGGCAAGAGATATATCATATAAATATAGAGAAATATCAAACTTAAAGGAGGGAAAATGAGAATACAATTTTTAGGTGCAGTACACGAAGTGACAGGTTCTTGTACGCTTTTAGAAGTGGCAAATACCAAGTATTTAGTGGATTGTGGTATGGAACAAGGAATAGATGTTTTTGAAAATGTACCTATTCCTGTAGAAGCATCTAAAATTGATGCTGTGTTTTTAACTCACGCACATATTGACCATTCAGGAATGCTACCAAAATTATATAAAGATGGTTTTCGTGGCAAAATTTATGCTACTAGAGAAACTTGCAATTTGTGTAATATTATGCTAAGAGATTCGGCACATATTCAAGAACTAGAAGTAAGTTGGCAAAAAAGAAAATCTGATAGGGCAGGCAAAACAACAAAAGAACCTATATACACATTAAAAGATGCCCTCGGCGCAATTTCTCTGTTTAGGCCTGTGGAATATGGTGAAATTGTTCAAGTGGCTTGGGGCGTTGAACTTAGATTTGCAGATGTAGGGCATTTACTCGGCTCTGCATGTATTGAAATTTGGCTTACTGAAGGCGATGAGAAAAGGAAGATTGTATTTTCTGGTGATGTTGGCAACACAAACCAACCAATAATTAAAGACCCACAAACGGTTGACCAAACAGATTATTTGGTAATAGAATCAACTTATGGAAATCGCAACCATCAAACGCCGGGAGATGTTATTTCAGAACTTGCAAAATGTATTCAAAGAACATTTAATAGGGGTGGAAACGTAATTATACCATCATTTGCTGTTGGAAGAACGCAAGAACTTTTATATGCAATTAGAAAAATTAAAGATGAGGGCAGAATAAAAGGATATAAAAACTTTCCTGTTTACGTGGATAGTCCATTAGCAGTAGAGGCGACAAGCATATTCTTGCAATGTGGCACTTCTTGTTTAGATGAGGAAACTTTGTCTTTGGTTAAGCAGGGCATTAACCCAATTTGGTTTAATGGACTTAACCTATCCGTTTCAACGCAAGAATCAATTGCCATTACGGCTGATAAAATGCCGAAAATCATAATTGCAGCAAGTGGTATGTGTGAGGCAGGCAGAATTAGACATCACTTAAAGCATAATTTATGGAAAAAAGAAAACACAATTTTATTTGTCGGTTATCAAGCAGAGAATTCTCTTGGCAGAATTTTGCAACAAGGTGCTAAAGAAGTAAAACTTTTTGGAGATTCTGTTATGGTAAGGGCTGAGATAGCAACGCTTCATGGTACATCTGGCCACGCAGACCAAAATGGGCTTATAAGATGGTTAGAAGGCTTTAAGAATAAGCCCACAAAAGTATTTGTTAACCACGGTGATGATTTAAGTTGTTCGGCCTTTTGTGACTTATTAGTTTCAAAGGGGTATGATGCCGAGGCACCTTACAGTGGAACTGAATACGATTTAATTGAAAATAAAATGACAATCTATGCTGACAGTAAGCGCATAGATAGAGCAAAACTGCTTAAAGGTGGGGCAAGGGCACGTGCTGTTCATGATGATTTGATAAGTGCAGTAAATGAATTGATGAAACTTGCAGATAGCAAAAAGGGTTTTGCAAACAGTGACAATGCAAAATTAACATCACAAATCCGTGCGCTCATAGATAAATGGAAATAAATTAAAAATATGAAAAAACAAGGCAAACGATTAAAAGCATTGCCTTGTTTTTTGTTGCAAATTTTTAGTGCTTGTTGAAAAGCAATAAGGCATAATTTTATTGTATTCGACAAAACTTAATATAAAAGGTCTAATCCTATAGCCTATTATATAATAGCGCTATAGGTTTTTATTCTTTTAATAATCTAAATAGAAAATTAAGGAAAAATTCTTTATAGGGCTTAAATATTTAGAGTTTAGTATGAATATAAATTATTATGCGTAGATAAATTAATAGAGGTGAAATATGAAATTATCAGACTTGGTTAAAGGCGTAAAAGTAAATAGTATTATAGGAGAAAAAGAGTTAAATATAAGTGACCTTACTTGCGATAGCAACAAGGTTGTTGCAGGAAGTTTATTTTTTTGTATAAACGGCAAAGATTTTGACGGACACGCTTATGTTAGACAAGCACAAATGTATGGCGCAGTTGCAATTGTGTGTGAAAGGCAGTTGGATACGACACTTACACAAATAGTTGTTGAAAATGTAAGAATTGCAATGAGTCAAATTGCCTCTAATTTTTATTTCAATATAGATAAAAAAATGAAGTTAATAGCCGTTGTTGGTACGAACGGAAAAACAACCACGTCTCATTTAATTTATAATATTTTGCAAAGTTCAGGGGTGAAATGTGGGCTAATTGGAACGCTTGGCACATATTATTTGGACAAATATATTGAACCTACTTTAACAACGCCAGACCCAATAGAATTATATAAAATTTTATATGAAATGTACGAAAATGACGTAAAAACTGCAGTTATGGAAGTTTCTGCACACGCAATATATTTAAATAAGGTATGTGCTATAAAATTTTTTTGTGCTGTCTTTACAAATTTTAGCCAAGACCATTTAGATTTTTTTGAAAACATGCAGGCTTATAAACAAGCAAAACTAAACTTCTTTAAGCAGAATCAAATTGAACACGTTGTCACTAATAGCGATGATGAAGTGGGTAGAGAAATTTTATCCTTAAAACCAGATGCAAAAACATACGGCATGGATAATCCTGCAGACGTTTTTGCAATAAATATTTCATGCAAGGGAAAAGCAACTTCATTTTATATAAATTTATTTGATTATGTAGAGCAAGTTAGATTAAACATGCTTGGCTTTTTTAACGTGTATAATGCGCTTGCAAGTGCGTGTGTGAGTTATCTACTTGGCGTTAAAAGTGAAAACATTATAAAAGGATTAAAACAGTTTGAAGGGGTATCAGGTAGGCTTGAAAAGGTTTATAGTGGTGAGTTTGACGTTGTGATAGACTATGCCCATACACCAGATGGGCTAAACAAAACCCTACTTGCTATAAGACCATTTGTTAGCAACAGGCTAATATGCGTGTTTGGGTGTGGTGGAAATAGAGACCAAACAAAACGAAAAATTATGGGCGAAATAAGTGGCTCTTTGGCAGATTTTACAATTTTAACCTCAGATAATCCACGCTACGAAGAGCCTATGGAAATAATAAGCCAAATTGAAGAAGGTCTTAGAAAAAAGAGCAAGCACTATCTTATGATAGAAGATAGAGAAGATGCTATAAAACACGCTTTAAGTATTGGCGTTAAGGGTGATATAATTTTAATTGCTGGCAAGGGCAGTGAAAAATATCAAGAAGTTCTCGGTATAAAAAGGCTATTCAATGATAAAGATACAGTTAATGAATATTTGCGGAGCATAGGGCTTTGAAAAGTTTGATTTTAGCAGGAATTTGCTCATTATTTTTAACCATAATAAGTGGTGTATTTATTTTGCCTATACTTAGAAAATTAAAGGTAGGTCAGCCTATTTTACACTATGTAAAAGCGCACAAACAAAAAAGTGGAACTCCAACAATGGGAGGGCTGTTTTTTATACTGCCATCAGCAGTTGTCTTTATAATTTTTGGTGGGCTGAAAAGCAGTTTGTCTATAGTGTGTTTAAGTATCGGACTTGCCTATTTAGTGGTGGGGTTATTAGACGATTATATAAAAATTAAACTTAAACGAAACGAGGGACTTAAAGCATATCAAAAAATAATATTCCAAGTTGCCATTGCAATTATGGCAGGCGTTTATGGGTATGATAACGGTTTTGCAACCTTTTACGTGCCTTTTATAATGGCAGAAGTTAATGTGGGAATATTTTCAATTCCTATAATCACTATTATATTTTTGGCAATAACAAATAGCGTAAACCTAACAGATGGTTTAGATGGCTTAGCAGGACAAGTTAGTTTAGTATATTTCGTGTCTTTGGTGGCACTTATGAGCGTTCAATATCACAATTCAAAGGTAATTTATATAAATGCAGAACAATATCATGGCTTATCGTTATTATCGGCAAGTTTAGTTGGGGGAATTATGGGCTTTTTGCTTTTCAACATGAGCAAAGCAAAAGTGTTTATGGGTGATACAGGCTCGCTTTCGCTGGGTGGTTTTATCGGCGCTATCAGCATTTTTTCATTAAACACATTTTTTATTCCTATATTGGGAATAATGTTTGTTGTATCAAGCATATCGGTAATTATACAGGTGCTATATTTTAAAAAAACTAAAAAAAGAGTATTCCTAATGGCACCAATACATCATCATTTTCAGTTAAAAGGCTATACGGAAACGCAAATAGGTTATACTTATGCCTTAATTACAGCAGTATTTGGTATGCTTGCCGTTTTGCCATATTTATGAGGGGTTAAATGTACATAAAAAATCAAAACTTTTTAGTTGTTGGTGTGTCAAAAAGTGGTTTTGCCGTTGCAAATTACATCTTAATGAACGGTGGAAAATGTTTTCTCTATGAAGAACTTGCAAGTTCAAAAATAGAAAATGCAATTTCACAGTTGGTAAGTTTAGGGGCAGTAAGGGTAGATAAGGACAATATAGACAAACTGTTAATCTATATTGATGTTGTAGTAATCAGTCCGGGTGTGCCAATTAATCATGAAGTAGCAGTAAAATCTAAAGGCTTAGGTAAGCGAATTATAGGTGAATTAGAGTTTGGATATATGCAGTTTTTGCCAACAATGGTTGCGATAACTGGAACAAACGGAAAGACAACAACTGCCACTTTAATAGATGCAATTCTTAGCGAATATGGTGTTAAATCTCTGCTTGTAGGAAATGTTGGCGTTCCGTTAACAAGCAAGGTTTGTGATGCCCAAAAAGATAGCGTTTGCGTGGCAGAAGTGTCAAGTTTTCAATTAGAAACTGTAAGTTCATTTTGTCCACATGTATCGTGTGTTTTAAATATTGCTCCCGACCATTTGGAAAGGCATTATACTATGGAAAACTACGTATTTCTTAAAAAACGTATTTTTAAAAACCAAAAAGAAAGCGAATTTTGTGTGTTAAATTATGATGACGAATTAGTTAAAAGTTTTAGTAATGAAGTAAGGGCAAAAATAAAATACGTTTCACTAAAAGAAAAGGTTGACGGCGCTTATCGAATAGAAGACAAACTTTTTTATAATGACGAATTTATAATTAGCCAAGAAAATCTTTCATTAAAGGGCGAACATAACGTGTATAATTCGCTTTTTGCCATTTGTTCATGTAAACTTTTGGGCGTTGATAACGCATCTATTGTTAAAGCGCTTACTAGTTTTAAAGGCGTTAAGCATCGCATGGAACTTATTGCTAATATCCATGGGGTTGAATACTTTAACGATTCAAAAGCAACTAATACTGCATCTACAATTTCTGCTATTGAAAATATAACCAAACCAACCATTTTAATTTTAGGTGGAAGTGATAAAGGCGAGACATATTTAGAGTTATTTAAGAAAATAAAGTCAAGCCCAGTAAGGCATGTTGTTTTAATGGGTGCAACAAGGCTTAAGATGTTTGAAAGTGCAATAAACGTAGGGTACAACAACATAACTTTAACATATGATTTTACCACTGCTGTAAAAATTGCAAAATTGCTTGCTACTGAAGGTGATTGTGTATTATTAAGCCCTGCCTGTGCAAGTTTTGACTCTTTTTCTAATTTTGAAGAAAGAGGGGATAAATTTAGAGCAATAGTAGAAGAGGTTTAAGTGGAAAAAATAGTTAAGGCTAAAGAAAGTAAGGGTGATTATTTATTATTAATTGCCGTTGTTTTACTTTCAATTATAGGTACAATTTTTATATATTCAGCAAGCAATTATTCGGCACAAAAAACTTATAACGACAAACTTTATTTTGTAAAAAAACAGGTTATAGGTATTTTGCTTGGAACTGCTGTAATGATTTTAACGTCAATATACGATTACAACAAAATTAAAAAGTTTATGCCGTATTTATGCATAACTTCTTTCGTGCTGTTAATTTTAGTATTTGTGCCAAAAATTGGGGTGGAAAATTATGGCGCAAAAAGGTGGATTGGCATTGGTGGAATAACCTTGCAACCTTCTGAAATTGCAAAGTTTTCGCTAATACTTTTTTGTGCAACATATGTTAGTAAAAACCCAGATAAAATCAAGACTTTTTTAGGTATTGTGCCTGTGCTGATTATGGGTGGTGCAACTTGCTTTTTAATCATACTAGAGCCTAATATGTCTATAACAGTTTGCGTTGCACTTTTAATGATAACAATGCTATTTTGTGCAGGTATGAAAATTAGGCACTTTTTTTACCTAATTATACCTGCAGTTTTAGGTGGCGTGCTATTAATTCTAGCAGAGCCTTATAGACTAAACAGGCTTATGGCGTTTATAAATCCTTGGTCAAATCCTAAAGGCGAAGGATATCAGTTGTTGCAATCACTTTATGCACTTGGCTCAGGTGGTTGGTTTGGCGTGGGGCTTTTTAATTCTAGACAAAAATATTCTTTTTTACCATTTGCTGAATCAGATTTTATATTGTCTGTAATCGGAGAAGAAATAGGCTTTGTTGGGCTATTTTTCTTTTTCGCACTTTTATTTTTTATTATATATCGTGGGCTTAGAATAGCGTTTAAATCTAAAAACATATTCGGATATATTTTGGCTGTAGGAATTACTATGATATTTGGTATTCAAACACTAGTAAATGCACTAGTTGTCACTGGCAGTATTCCACCAACGGGCTTGCCACTTCCACTAGTTTCAAGTGGAAACACATCAATTATAATTTTTATGGCTGAAATGGGTATATTATTTAATATTTCAAAACAAGGCTCTTTAACTTTTTAAACGATTTTTCCATAAAATAAAATATCATTACTTTTGGGAGCTTTTTATGGAAAAATACTTAATTAACGGTGGAAAAAAACTTAGTGGAAAAGTAAAAATTCAAAGTGCAAAAAATTCGGTTTTGCCAATTATGGCTGGGGCAATACTAACTGATGAACAGGTTGTGATAAAAAATTGCCCCAAAATTAAAGATGTAATGGCTATGCTAAGCATTTTATCGCACATAGGGTGTTTGTGGCAATTTGATGGCGATAATTTAATAATAAATTCAAGCAGTGCTGACAAATATTCAGTGCCAAAGGACCTTGCAAACGAGTTGCGTTCTTCTATCTTTATGTTGGGAGCGCTTATTTGTCGTTTTAAAAAGGCACATATATACCTTCCTGGTGGGTGTGATATCGGACTTAGACCTATAGATTTACATCTTTCGTCGCTACGAAAATTGGGCGTAAAGGCAAGTAGGTTAGAAGATAAAATATTCTGCTCGGCAAATAGTCTTATTGGCAATGATATCTACTTAGACTTTCCATCTGTGGGGGCAACCGAAAATATAATTCTTGCATCAGTTCTAGCAAAAGGAAAAACTCAAATATTTAATTCGGCAAGGGAGCCGGAAATCGTAGACCTTATGAATTTTCTAAACTCTATGGGCGCAAAAATTTATGGTGCAGGAACTTCTACTATTTTAATAGAAGGCGTTGATAAACTTCACGGCACTGAATATACGCCTATTCCTGACAGGATAGAGTGTGGAACTTTCTTGCTTGCATCTGCAATTACCGGTGGAGAAATTGAACTATATAACTGCAGAGCGAAAAATATTTCGGTTTTAATACATAAACTTTGCGATAATACTTGTAAAATTACTATAAATAATGATATAATATATATAAAAAGTGGGGAAAGGTGTAAATCTTTTTCTTTTTCCACAGGACCATATCCATTATTTCCAACAGATTTGCAAGCCCAGACAATGTCTTTATTGACTGTTTGCAATGGAAAGTCGGTTGTGATAGAAAATATATTTGAAAAACGTTTTAGCCATGTTTTGTCGCTTATTGATATGGGGGCAGATATAAAAGTGAAAGGCAAGCGTGCATTTATAAATGGCGTTTCTAGACTTAAGGGTGCAAACGTTTGTGCAAACGATTTAAGGGGTGGTGCAGCACTTGTCCTTGCAGGGCTTAATGCAGAGGGGCAAACAATAGTTAGCAACATTTCCCAGATAGAGCGTGGATATTTTGAACTTGATAATAAGTTAAAAGCACTAGGCGCTGATATAAAAAAGATAAACACTTAAAAGGATTAAAGCATTATGAGAACAAGAAAAATTTTAGCAAGAATAATAGCCATAACTTTTGCTCTTGTGGTGCTTTTGTCATGCGCTGGAATTTTTTCGGTTGAAAAGGTTGACGTTAGTTATGCTGTTTGCAATTCAAACGTACAAAGTGTTCAGTCTATTCTAAACGGATATAAGGGCAAAAATCTTTTGTTTTTAGATGAACAAGATGTAATAGATGCCTTAAAGAGTAAACCTTATTTAGAAGTTGAAAGCGTTCAAAAAAAATATCCAAACGTTTTAAGCATTAAAATACAAGAACGCAGAGAGACTTATAAAATTAACTACAATGAAAAGACATACATTTTAGATGAAAACGGGGTTGCTTTAAACAATACTGGTGAAATCAGTCAAGGTGGAGAAGTTATTGATTTGAGTTTTATTACTTTTAGAAACAGCCCTGATTTTCCTCTCAGAAAGATAAAAATTACAGATATAGTATTAGGTCAAAAAATAAAAACTTCAAATGACCAAACTGTTTTTGAAGCGCTTGAAATAGCAAAACAATTCGGTTTGTTTGACTGTATTAAAAGCGTGACAATAGAGGATTGTACTGAGGGACAATACGACGTAAGTTTTGAAACTCACACAGGGGTTAAGATATATATTGAAGACGTTTTGGTTGATGCTCAAAGAAAGGGACAAGTTGGGCTTGACGCTTACAACAATTTAGCAAACGATTATCAAAAAAGATTTGGGCTTTTAGAAACAAGGTATGTTGAAACTAACGGCGTTAAAAAACTTGTTGTTGCCCATACTCATGATGATATTGATGCAAATAACAGAAATGATTTTACGTTATACGAAGAAATAATATAAAACTAAAAGGGTGAAAAATGCAAAAGAAACATGTTGCAATTATAGACATAGGTTCGTCTAAAATAACAGCCGTTATCGGTCAAAGGGGCATAAATAAAACCTTCATTATCAAAGGCAAGTTTTCTTATGATTATGATGGTTTTGATGGTGGTGTGTTTTTTGATGAATTAAAACTAAAAAAAGTGCTATTCTCACTTGCAGACCACATGCTTAAAGGCACTTATGGGAAGATTGACACCGTTTATGTTGGCGTTCCAGGGGACTTTACTAAGGTGTTTATAAGAGATGGACAACTTTCTTTTTCTAAAAAGAAAAAGATTACTGATGAAGATGTTGATGCACTTTTTGATTCTGCTTTTGTTATGTCTTCAACAAAACATACGCTTATAAATCGTTCTGCAATCGTTTATGAACTTGATGACTTTAGAAGGCTTGCAAATCCTGTTGGGGCAAACAGTGAAATATTAAGTGGAAAACTTTCTTTTATAGTTTGTAGTAATTATTTTATAGATGTTGTTAAACAAACATTGCTTAGCGCTGGTTTTTTAGCAGTAGAGTGCGTGTCTAGTGCGCTTGCACAAGCCTTATATTTAGTGGAGGCTGAAACAAGAGATAGAATAGCAGTTATTGCTGATGTTGGATATATTACATCAACTTTTAGCATTATTCAAGGCGACGGTATTTTGTATCAAAAATCCTTTAGTTTTGGTGGTGGATATATAACGGCTGGGCTTGTTGAAAGTTTTTCTGTTGATTTTGAAGTCGCTGAAAAACTTAAGAGAAAGGTTAATTTAAGTTGTATTTGCTCTGGCAGTACTTTTGACGTAATAGATGGTGAAAACGGTGAATATTATCCAATAAACGATGTTAAAGACAGTGTAAAAGCAAGTCTTGATATGCTTTGTGAAAACCTTTCAGTTGCCTTTGAAGAATCAGGATATGTTATTCCAGATTATGTTCCACTATATATTACCGGTGGTGGAATAACTTATTTAAGAGGGGCAAAAGAACACGTTTCAAATAGACTTGGAATGTCAGTAGAAGTGCTTGCACCAAAAGTTCCACTTATGGACAAGCCTAGTGAATCTACAGTGCTTTCACTTTTAGATTTAGCACTTGAACAAAACAATTAAGAACTAGTTGCACAAATAATATGTGATTAAAGATATAATAAGGAGATTTTTATATGTACGGACAAGAAACTGTAAAACCAAATTCAGCAGTTATAAAAGTATTAGGTATCGGTGGGGGTGGCTGTAATGCCGTAAACAGCA
This sequence comes from Christensenellaceae bacterium, assembly GCA_045651185.1. Classification (GTDB taxonomy): domain Bacteria; phylum Bacillota; class Clostridia; order Christensenellales; family Borkfalkiaceae; genus UBA1259. The sequence goes on from JAZRRZ010000039.1 coordinate 101,007, forward strand.
TGATTGCAGCAAACGTATCAAGTGCAGAATTTATTGCTGTTAATACAGATAATCAAGCACTTATGCTTTCAAGGGCAGATAGATGTCTTCAAATAGGCGAAAAACTCACTAAAGGCTTGGGTGCAGGAAGCGACCCAAATATTGGTGAGGCAGCAGCAGAAGAGTCTAAAGAAGAAATTACACAACTTCTTCAAGGAACAGACCTTTTATTTATTGCAGCAGGCATGGGTGGAGGCACAGGTACAGGTGCAGCATCTGTTATTGCTCGTATTGCTCGTGAGCTTGGGGTTTTAACTGTTGCCGTTGTGACAAAACCATTTTCTTTTGAAGGAAAGGTTAGAAATGGCAATGCTAATAAAGGTATTGCAAACCTTAAGAAATATGTAGACACGTTAGTTGTTATTCCTAACGATAAATTATTGCAATTTTTACCACCACAAACAGGAATGCTTGATGCGTTTAAGGTTGCAGACGATATGCTTAGACAAGGCGTTGTAGGTATCGTTGACCTTATTGCAACACCATCACTTATCAACCTTGACTTTGCAGACGTTAATACAGTTATGCGTAATCAAGGCTTGGCACACATGGGTATTGGTAGGGCAAAAGGCGAAAATCGCATAATTGAGTCGGTTAGACAAGCCGTTTCAAGCCCACTTCTTGAAACAACAATTGAAGGTGCAAAATCAGTTATATTAAACGTGACGGGTGGAAAAGATATTATGCTTACTGAAATTAACGAAGCATCAATGCTCGTACAAGGCATAATTGATGAATCTGCTAACATTATTTTTGGTGCTACTATTGACGAGAGTATGATTGATGAAGTTAAGATTACTATTATTGCAACGGGATTTGCACCAAATAATACCGAAAAGGAAGAAGTAAGTGTTAAACCAGCAATAAAGTTTAACGAAAATATTATAACTGCTCAAGAAGATGTTCCACCACTACTTAGAGAAGTTGAAAAAGAAGAACCGGTAATAATACAAGAAGAGCAAAAGCCTGAAGTGGTTGAGCAACTTTCTATCCCAACTCCACAAGTAGAGCAAGAAAAACCTGAGCCTATTGTGGAAACTAAAAAGGAAAGAGAATTGCCTGCATTTATGAGAAAACTCTTTAAGAGATAATACATAAAATTATACGTTATATATTAAAAAAGATGGATTCATATCCATCTTTTTTATAGGCTAAAACAAATTTTACTTTAAATATAGGAAATGATTTATGCGAATTAGAAGAAAAAAACATCTTGATGAAAGACTTAAAAATGCAAGTGATATTTTAATTGTTCCAGAACGAGATATAGTAAACGTAAATATAGCAGTTCAAAACAAAAAATACTATGACTTTAATCAACTGTTTGGAAACGATAACCCAATTGATTTAGAAATAGGTTGTGGCAAGGGTGGCTTTATAACCCAAAAGGCAAGTATAGAAAAAGAAACTAACTTTATTGCTGTTGAAATGTTAGAAAACATTATTGTAATGGCATGTGAACTTGCTAAAGAAAAGGGATTAAAAAATATTAGATTTTTAAACACCGGAGCAGAATATTTGCCACGCTATATCAAAGAAGATTCTATAAGCAATATATACCTAAATTTTTCTCCACCGTTTCCAAAAATAGGTAGCGAAAGTCATAGGCTTACAAGTAATAGATTTGTTTTGTCTTATAAATCATTTCTAAAAGAAGGTGGTAAAATCTATCAAAAGACTGATGATAAAGAGTTCTTTGAATATTCATATTCTAAATTCATAGAGCACGGTTTTGTAGTTGAAGATATAACCGAAAAAATTGCAATGGGCAAGGTTGACAATATAAAAACTGAATATGAAATGATGTTTGAAAAGTTAGGTATGGGCGCATATGGATTAATTGCGCGGAAAATTAAGTAAATTAAAATCAATATAACAAGTTGTTGTATTATATGGTAAAAAAATATAAATAAGGTTAAAAGTAGTGTTTTATGCATTATTTTTGACCTTATTTTGTTAAAATCTACCATAAGTAGAGTTGTGTTTTTGGTAAACCAAATAGAGAAATTAGGTATCTTAAAGTTATATGTCTAATCAAACAACTAGAGAGCGTTTTGTGTTGTAAAAATAGGTTTGTTTATGTAAAATATGTTTGTGTTAAAAAGCACAATAAAAACTTTGGAGTTAATAAAAATGGACAACATAAGAACAAACAATAATATTATAATTTCAATGGAAGCAACTTGTGATTTAGGCGACAAGATAATTAAAGAAAATGACTTTAGAATTATAGACATGAATTTTTTAATTGATGGTAAAGAATTTTGCACAGCAAGTGACGACGTTGTTTCAACCAACTTGTACGGCAAAATGAAAGAGGGTGCAAAAACATCAACAAGTCAGGTCAATCAAATTGCATATGAAGAATTTTTTAGTGAACTATTAAAAGAAGGCAAAGACGTTTTGCATCTTGCATTTTCAAGTGGGCTTAGTCAAACGTGTCAATCTGCAATAAACGCTTCAGAAAATGTAAACAAGAATTCTAAAAATAAAGTGTACGTTATAGATAGTTTATGTGCTTGCGCTGGACAAGGATTATTTGCGCTTGTTGCAAAAAAAATTATTGATGATGGTCAAGATATTAAAACTGCAGTTAAAATTTTAGAAGATATAAAAATGAAAATTTCACACTTGTTTTCAGTTGATAATTTAAGGTATCTTGCAAACGGTGGAAGAATCAAAAAAAGTTCGGCAATTGTTGGGAATGTTTTGCATATAAAACCTGTAATGAGAGCAGATGAGCAAGGCAAACTTGTTGTTTTGCAAAAAGTTATGTCAAGAAAGAAGGCGTTAAAAGAACTTTTGAATATATATAATGAAACGTGCGACGATAATTATAAGTTTTGTATAATTTCGCACGCTGATTGCTTAGAAGACGCAGTGTATATCAAAGAAAAAATAAAGGGGCTTAAAGGAGTTGATAGCGAGATAACAAACCTTGGCCCAATTATAGGAAGTCACTCTGGACCAGGAACTATTGCGTTTTTCTTTGTTTCTAAATTTGACAGATAAAGTATTAAATATAATAAAAAATAACAAAACAAAAAATAATCCTTGTCACAAGGATTATTTTTTTATTGATAAATTTTACTTGCATTTTAATAAGGCATTACGCATTTGGCTTTACTTATTTAAAATAATATACTATAATATAATAAATACATTGAATAGAAACTTTACACAAACATTTTTGGGGGAGTTATGAAGATTATTCATATTGCAGATTTACATCTTGATTCTAAAATAGATGGTATTCCAATAGAAAAATCAAAAATTAGGCGAGAAGAAATTATAAGAAGTTTTGAAAGGCTTGTTGGATTTGCTCAAGAAAACAACGTTAAAGTTGTTATTATTGCTGGCGACATGTTTGACACGCAAAAAATTTCTTTAAGGACTAAAGAGCGTGTTTTTGAGTGTATAAGAACTAACTCTAACATTGATTTTTTATATGTATCCGGCAATCACGACCAGACAAGCATTTTATCAAACATAACTGATTTGCCAAACAATTTTATAGAGTTTAATGATAATCTAAAAAGCGTTAAATACCATAATGTGGTAATATCAGGCATTATATTAAATTCTACAAATAAAAACACGGTATACGATACTTTATCTCTTAATGAAAGTGACGTAAACATAGTTGTAATGCACGGACAAGTGGCTGGTTATAAAAGTAATGAAGATGCTGAGATTATAAGTATTCCACGATTAAAGGGAAAACATATTGATTACTTGGCACTTGGGCATATTCACAGTTATGCAAAAGGGCAGATTGATGAGCGTGGTGTTTATGTTTATTCTGGGTGTTTAGACGGACGTGGCTTTGATGAACTTGGAAGCAAAGGATTTGTTCTTTTGGAGTGTGAGCAAAATAAAGTGCAAAGCAATTTTATTGAGTTTGGTTCAAGAACTTTATTTGAACGCAGTTTTGACGTTGGTGAGTATGACTCGTTTTATCAATTATCTCAAGATATTATTTCAAAATTACAGGTAGAAATTGATAGTAAAAGTTTGGTTAAAGTTGTTTTAAAAGGAGAGCACTCAATAGACTTTTTAATTGATACATTTGCACTAACATCAAGGCTAAATGAAATGTTCTTTTTTGCTAAAGTTTATGATAAAACTGAACTAAAAATTAGCCTAGAAGATTATCAATATGACAAGTCTATTAAGGGCGAGTTTGTGCGTACAGTTTGGGAAAGTGACATGCCTATTGACCAAAAGAATAAAGTTATTAAATGTGGACTTTCGGCATTAAAAGGGGAGGAACTTTAATATGAAACTTATAAAATGTTATGTTTCTTCTTTTGGCAAGTTAAACGACTTTACCTACAATTTTTCTCAAGGCTTAAACACTATAAACCAAGATAACGGTTGGGGCAAAAGCACTCTTGCAACTTTTATTAAGGCAATGTTTTATGGTTTGAATAGTTCTAAGCACAGCATTGCAGAAAATGAAAGAAAAAAATATCGTCCTTGGAATAGCACTGAAAAGTTTGGTGGATATATTGAATTTGAGTGGGGAAATAACGCATATAAAATTGAAAGATTTTTTGGTGCAAAAGAATCAGAAGATACCGTTCGTTTGTTTGATGTTAACACAGGGAAAGAGTTCAATAATACTGAAAATTTAGGCAAGCGAATTTTTGAAATTGATGAAGAAGGTTTTTTGTCTACTACGTATTTTTCTCAAAAAGATTTTCAAATCAAAAGTAATTCAAGTATCACTACTAAATATAATTCGCTCTGCGAACTTGAAGATTCTAAAGATTATGATGATGCCACGCTAAAACTTGATACCAAAATAAAAAAGTATAAAATTCGTGGCGATAAAGGGCTTATTGCCGATACAAAGCGTGAGATTGTTCAAGTTGAAAACGAAATTCAAAGCACTATTAAATCGGCTGAAACTTTTAATAAAATTAAAAAAGAACTAGTTGATATTGAAAGCAATGTTGAAAAACTAAAAAAACAAATAGTTGAAACAACAAAAAAAGTTTCTCAAGTAGGCGAGTTAGAGGCGCTAAAATTAAAAAAAGACAACTATAATAAGTTATGCAATCAAAGGCAAGAATTAATTAAGCAAGTTAGTAGCGTAGAAAAACTTCTTGCAGGAAAAATTACAACGCAAGAAGAGGTGAATAATTATTTTACTTGCAATAACGACTTGCTTACAGCAAAAACCAACATTGATATTCTAAGTAAAGATATTGAAAACTTAAAGCAATTTAGCGCTGTGTCTAAGACTAAAAAAACAACAAATATGCTACTGTATGTTGCAATTATAAGTACAATTTTAGGGCTAGGTATGTTTTTTGTTAACTTTATTGTAGCGCTTACCTTTATTGTTATTGGAATTGCCTTGGGTGTGATAAGTTATGCTCAAAATGGCAAAAAAGCGAGCAAAGATACTGCAAATTATCAAGACATTATATCTAGAAAGCAAAACGAATTAAATAAGTTTATAACTTTAGAAAAAGAGATTTCGGCTACTATAGATAATTTTATCGCTAAATATAATATTGGGCAATATCAAGATAGGTTTAGTGCGTTAAATACTATTTTAGGTTTGAGTAATGAGCACAAAAAACTTAAAAATTTGCTTGTTGATGTTGAGCAATATATTAAAGATTATGATGGAGAAAAATTAAAGTTTAATAGTTTAGATGATGATATCGAAAATCTAACCGATTTAAAAAATACTTTAAATAGTTTGCAGGCTGAGTATAATGAACTTTCAACTCGTTTAGCAAATAAAAAAGCAAGTTTGGTATATCATGAAAACCTTGCAAGCAATATTGTTGAACTTGAAAGCAGAAAGAGTGAACTTGAACAAAAACTAAAAACTTACAAAGAAGAATATGAAGTTTTTACGGCTACTCTTGACCTTTTGAAAAAAGCAAATGATAATTTAAAAGTTAAGTATAGAGCCCCATTAGAGCAAAGTTTAAATAAGTATATATCAAAAATTTCAAACAGTAATATTGATGCGCAAATAGATATTGATTTAAATGTTGTTGTTATGGAAAAAAGTGGTGGGAAAGACACCGAATTTTATAGCAAAGGTTATCAAAATTTGATAGAAATTTGCAAAAGATTTGCTCTTACTGACGTTCTTTTCAAGGGCGAAAAACCTTTTATAATTTTAGATGACCCATTTTATAATCTTGATGAAATAAAAATTAAAAATGCTGTTAATTTGATTAAAGAGTTGAGTGAAGAATATCAAATAATTTACTTTATATGTCACTCAAGTAGGGGTAGTGATGAAGTATAAACTTAATTTTGAACTTGTGCCTGATGGGTGCTGGAAAAGTAATTTAAGAAATATTTTATCAAAAAAAGAGTGGGGCTTTTTAAAACTAGATGCAAGGCAAAGAGCCCGTGGTAAATGCTCTATTTGCGGTAAGCAAACTAATGCTTTAGAAGCTCACGAAGTTTGGGAATATGACGAACTTAAAGGAGTTCAAAAATTAATAGATATAATTGCAATCTGCAAAGATTGTCACAGCGTTATTCATATTGGTAGAACTCAATTAAAAGGTGATGTCGAACGTGCTGAAGACCACTTTATGGCAGTAAACAATTGTTCATATGCCGATATGCGTAAGGCTATGGGTGAAGCAAATATTAAGCACCAAAGGTTAAACTTAGTAAGTGACTGGTCGCTAGATATTTCATATCTAAAAAGATACATAAAATAAAGAAAAGGGCAATAATTGTCCTTTTTTGCATTTAAAAGCCTTGCATAAATTTTGCCTATGTGATAAAATCTTATCTGTAAAAATTTAGAGGCAGTTAAAATGGAAATTATAGACGCACACGCACATATTTATCCAGCAAAAATAGCACAAAAGGCAACTAGTGCGATTGGGGATTTTTATGATATAAAAATGCAAATGCCAGCAGGTACAACCGAGCAACTTTTAGAAGATGGTGAAAAGGCTGGCATATCAAAATTTGTTGTACATTCTTGCGCAACAAAGGCAAAACAAGTTCATGCAATAAATGAGTTTGTAAAGCAAGAAATTGATAAACACGATAATTTTATTGCTTTTATGACACTTCATCAAGACATGACAGAAGAAGAGATTAGTGATGAAGTTAAATGGTGTATAGAAAACAATTTTAAGGGTATTAAACTTCACCCCGACTTTCAAAAATTTTACATTGATGATGAAAATGCCCAAAAGTTTTATAGAGTTGTTGGAAATAGACTGCCTATTCTTTTTCATACAGGGGACGACAGATACGAATTTTCAAAACCATATAGGCTAGTAAAAATGGCAAAAGAGTATAAAAATGTTAATTTTATTGGTGCGCACTTTGGTGGTTATAGATGCTGGGATGATGCATGCTTATACAAGGGGCTTGATAACGTGTATTTTGACACCTGCTCATCACTAATGTTTATGGATAAAAACAAGGCAAAAGCGATTATTGATATGCTTGGAGATGAAAGATTTTTCTTTGGAACAGACTTTCCTATGTGGGATGCTGTTGGTGAAATAGAAAGATTTGAAAAACTAGATTTAACTCAAAGGCAAAAAGAAAATATTTATGCCAAAAATATTAAATGTTTGCTTAACATAAAATAGGTAATAAAAACGCTTGACAAAACTTATTACCTAGAGTATAATAACCAAAAAATAATAAACACAATGACGGAAACAGGTGTTAAATTGTGGTGCAGAGAGTTGACGGTTGGTGCAAGTCAATTGAGCGATTTATCACTACTCATTCCCGAGTGGAAACGGCGAAAATACAAAAAGTAATCGTTTACGGAAGTCCCGTTAAAGCAAAAGAGAGGTTGCTAAGAAAATTAAGCAACAATTTGGGTGGCACCACGGTAAAAAATCGTCCCTAACTATTTAGTTAGGGATTTTTGTTTGTTTTGATAAAAATAAGCAAAAAAGTTTTGTCAAAGATGCCAATTGCTTGACTGAATTTTTAATTTTATATATAATATATATAATTACTAAAATTTTAGTCATGGGAACAGATAATATGTACGATATTTCTCAATTTGTTTGAGTAGTGCTTTTTATCAAAAACATTTTCAAAAAACGATTAAGTTGTTCATTAGTTGTTTACGGTCAGCCTCGTTAAAGCAAAAGAGTGGTTGCTAAAAAATCAAAGCAACAATTCGGGTGGTACCACGGTGAAAATCGTCCCTGACTGTTTTAGTCGGGGATTTTTATTTTAGTAATTAAATTTTTGGAGATTTATTATGAAAAAAAATTATGTTTCAGACATCACACTTAAGGCTATTAGCGAGCAAGATTTCTCTTTAACTTTTAGAGAAAAATTAAGCGTTGCTGAAAAACTTGATTTACTTAAACTTGATGCTATTGAACTTCCAACTTTAAGTAGCGATAAAGAGTGTGAGATAATATATAGAACGATTGCTGAATCATTAAAAAACACGCTTGTTAAAGTTCCAGTAGGCAGTTCTGATGCTGAGTTTAATATTGCGCTAAACTGTATTAAAAACGCAAAAAATGCTTGTCTTCAAGTAGTTATGCCAATTTCTACAGCACAAATGGAATATTTTTATCATTTAAAAGCCCCAGCAATGCTTCAAAAGATTGCTGAACTTGTTAAAAAAGCAAGTGGTGTGTGTAAAAACGTTGAATTTGTTGCATTAGACGTTTTCCGTGCGCAAGAAGACTTTATTAAAGAAAGTATTGCCGTTGCTCAAGAAAACGGCGCAAACATCATAACTTTATGCGATAGTGAAGGAAATGCTTTACCAAGTGACTATGAAAACTTAATTAAAAAAGTTAGACCAATTTGCACGGCACAACTTTATGTTGAACCATCAAACAAATTGTCTATGGCAGGCGCATCAGCAGTAGTGGCAATTAAGGCTGGTGCTGATGGCGTTAAAACTTCTGCATTTGGAAATTATCTTTCTACTTCACTCTTTGCTGAAATTATGCGTGAAAAGAAGTTTGATTTAGATTGCGAATGCGGTATTGATATTTGCAATGCAAAATCAACAATTAATTCAATAAATGACATTATTTTGAACAAACAAGTTGTTCTTGAAAGCAACATACAAGCAGGATATATAAACAGCAATGCATCTATTTCAGAAATTTCTGCACTTATCAAACAACTTGGTTATGAAATTTCGGATAGTGATGTAGGCAGTGTTTATGAAGAATTTAAAAAGCTTACTGCCAAAAAAGAAGTGATAGATACAAAAGAGTTAGAGGCAATAGTTGCAAGCACAGCAATGCAAGTTCCATCTACTTATCATCTTGTAAACTATGTTGTTAACAGTGGAAATATTATTCCTGCAACAGCAAACATCACTTTAGAAAAAGACGGACAAAAGTTTACTGGTGTTTCAACAGGCGATGGCCCTATTGACGCTGCTTTCCACGCAATAGAGCAAATTATAGGTCACCACTATGAACTTGATGATTTCCAAGTTCATGCTGTCACAAAAGGCAGGGGTGCTGTTGGTTCTTCAATAATTCGTCTCCGTGCTGACGGAAAGTTGTATCCAGGAAACGGTGTGTCAACCGATATTGTTGGTGCATGTATCCGTGCTTACATAAACGCATTAAATAAGATTGTTTACGAGGAAAACTAATATGAAATTTTCCTTTTCTGACAAAATTGTAAATAGCAATAGTTTTATTGACCTTTGCAACATTGCCCGTAGTTATGGCTTTGAGGGTGTTGAAATAAGTGACGCAGAGATTGAAAAAGATTTGCATATAGATAGTATTTTTCGTTCTTCAGTGACTGCTGATGCAAAACGAAAATTAGTTAATAGACACATTACAATTCCTGTTATTTGCTATCCAAAGCAAATAAATGAAAATACTGATAGTTGTCAAATTGTTAAGTGCGTTGAATATGCAATTTTAGCCTCAGTTCCAAATGTTGTTATAACTTTTGAAAAATTGCTTAAAACTTGTTTAATTAAACAAATTCTTTTGCCAGCAATAGAGCTTGCAGAGGCAAGTGGTGTAAGTATTTTAATTGAAACAAGTGGCGAACTTGCTAGCACACAAAAAGTTCTTGACATTATCAGTGCTTTAGGCTTTGCAAACGTAAAAGTGTGTTGGAATATAAGGCAAACGTATTTTGTGGCTAATGAACAAGCCGACAAAACTATTCAAACTTTAGGCGCTTACATTGGCTACGTAAGAATTGGCGATAAAAAGCAAGAAAAAAATGTATTAATAGGGGAAGGAGAACTACCTGTTAAAGATTTTATGAATGCATTAAAGTCGCTTAACTATGATGGTTATATCAGCGTTATGGATAGCGATGAAATTTGCTCGGCAGATATACTCTTAACACATTTTAAGAGTTATATGTCTTCAAAAACTGAGTTGCCTTGCAAAGATGTTTACTATAATCGCTCAAAAACAGGCACATATCCATGGAAAAAGTATGATGTTTTAGACTTAACTTTTTCAGAGGTGCTTGACACAATGGCAAGCATGTATCCAGACCAATTGGCCTTCAAGTATACAACGCTTGACTATATAAGAACGTATTCTCAGTTTAGAGAAGACGTTGACAAGGTTGCTGCTGCGCTTATATCTTTAGGTGTAAAAGCAGGGCACCACGTTGCAATTTGGGCAACAAACGTTCCTGAGTGGTTTTTAACATTTTGGGCAACAGTAAAAATCGGTGCCGTTTTGGTCACGGTTAATACTGCTTATAAAATACACGAGGCTGAATATCTTTTAAGGCAATCTGATACACACACTCTTGTTATGATTGAAAGTTGCAAAGATTCTAACTATAAAAACATTATGGAAGAACTTTGCCCAGAACTTAAAGATACGCAAAAAGGGCAACCATTATATTCTAAAAAACTTCCATTCTTGCGCAATGTTATTTCAGTAGGCTTTGGAATGGATGGATGTTTAGAGTGGGATGAATTCATTAAACGCTCTAAATTCGTGCCTAATGAAGAAGTTAGAAGAAGGGCATCTAACGTTAAACCTGATGATGTTTGCAATATGCAATATACATCTGGCACAACGGGTTTCCCTAAAGGTGTTATGCTTACTCATAGGAACATTGTAAACAATGGTAAAATCATCGGCGATAGAATGGATTTATCAACAGCCGAAAGAATGATGATACAAGTTCCTATGTTCCATTGCTTTGGTATGGTGCTTTCAATGACAAGCATGATGACTCATGGTGGTACGCTTTGTCCAATGCCATATTTTTCACCTAAATCATCACTTGCTTGTATAAATGATGAAAAAATAACTTGTTTTAATGGCGTTCCAACAATGTTTATAGCAATGTTTAACCACTCTGATTTTGCTACGACTGACTTTTCATATATCAGAACTGGTATCATGGCAGGTGCAAACTGCCCACCAGAACTCATGAGAAGGGCTGCAAAAGAAATGAACATGACCGAAATTATAAGTGTATATGGTCAAACCGAAGCATCTCCGGGTTGTACGATGGGTGAAGTAAACGAAGACTTAGAACATAGGGTAGAAACTGTTGGAAGTGCCTTCCCAGGAGTTGAGTGTAAAATTATTAATCCTGAAACGGGTGAAGAATTGCCTGATGGTGAAAACGGCGAATTTGTTGCTCGTGGTTATAACATTATGAAAGGCTACTATAAAATGCCAAAGGCAACCGAGCAAACGATTGATGCTGAAGGCTGGCTACATAGTGGGGATATTTGTTGCAGAACTTCTGACGGATATTATAAAGTCACGGGCAGACTTAAAGATATGATTATTCGTGGTGGTGAAAACCTTTATCCAAGAGAGATTGAAGAATTTTATTTAACTAACGATAAAGTTAAAGACGTTCAAGTGGTTGGCGTTCCAGACCAAAGATACGGCGAAGAAGCGTGCGCTTATATTATCCTTAAAAAAGGTCAATCGGCAACCGAAGAAGATATGCGTGAATATGGGAACTCAAACATGGCAAAACATAAAGTTCCAAGATACTTTATATTTGTTGATGAATTCCCAATGAACGCAGCAGGCAAAATATTAAAGTATAAAATGCGTGAAGACGCAATAGAAAAATTAAAAATCAATAAATAATGCAAAGAGGTGACATTATGCAAGAAATAAAAATCGTAAAAGCAAACACATTAAAAGAAAAACCAGATTCAGCAAATCTCGGTTTTGGTAAGTATTTTACCGACCACATGTTTATGATGGAATACACAGAAGGCAAGGGTTGGGAAAATGCAAGAATAGTTCCTTTTGATTATATTCCTATTCATCCAGCATCTACAGTATTGCATTATGGTGCAGAAATTTTTGAAGGTATGAAGGCGTATAAGACAAAAGATGGTTTCCAAATGTTTAGACCACTTGAAAATATCAGAAGAATGAACGATTCTGCTGAAAGATTGTGTCTTCCTGCACTTCCAGAAGAATTTACACTAAAGGCTTTAAAAGAACTTATCAGTTTAGATTATTCTTGGATTCCAGAAAAAGAAGGAACATCATTATATATCCGTCCATTTATGTTCGGTAATGATGAATCTTTAGGTGTTCACGCAGTTCATAGAGCAACTTTTGTTGTTATTCTTTCACCAGTAGGCAACTACTATGCTGAAGGACTTAACCCAGTAAAAATCAGCATTGAAAGTGAAGATGTTAGAGCCGTTCGTGGTGGTACAGGATATGCAAAATGTGGTGGCAACTATGCTGCAAGTATGAGAGCAGGTAAAAGGGCTGCTGCTAAAGGCTTTTCTCAAGTTCTTTGGCTTGACGGCGTAGAAAGAAAGTATATTGAAGAAGTTGGTGCAATGAACGTTATGTTTAAGATTAACGGCGAAATTATTACGCCAATGCTTACAGGTTCAGTCCTTCCTGGTATTACCAGAAAATCTTGTATCGAAATTTTAAGAGAATGGGGATACAAAGTGACAGAAAGATTAATTTCTGTTGATGAACTTATCAGTGCTGCTACAGACGGCACTTTAGAAGAAGCGTGGGGAACAGGTACAGCTGCTGTTATTTCACCAATCGGACACCTTGTATATCAAGATGTTGACCATGTTGTTGCTGACAACAAGATTGGCGAACTTGCTCAAAGACTTTACAACGAACTTACAGGAATTCAATGGGGTAGAGTTGAAGACAAGCGTGGTTGGTGCGTTAAGGTTGAGAACTAATGTTTGACAAACGAATAACGCTATTTATGGGGCATTATGGTAGTGGCAAAACGTTTATTTCGGTAAATTATGCTATTGCCCTTGCCAAAATGGGCAAGAAGGTCAGTATTTATGACTTAGATATTGTAAACCCATATTTTAGAACAATAGACGCAAAAAAAACACTTGAAAAGGAAAATGTTGAACTTGTTGTTTCGCCTTACGCTCAAACTAATGTAGATTTGCCAGCAATGAACGCAAAAGCATATCAAATGCTTGATGATAAAACTCGTTATGCTGTTGCCGATATAGGTGGCGACGATAGAGGGGCGCTTGCTTTAGGTAGATTTTACGAACGAATTAAACAAGAAGATAATTACGACTCGCTTTTTGTTATAAATAAATATCGCCCAGAAACAAGAGATATAGAGGGTGCTATTGAAATAATGAACGAAATTGAGTATGCAAGTAAAATTAAGTTTACAGGCATTGTAAGTAATTCTAATTTAGGCAAAGAAACAACAATAGAAACCATTTTAAGTGGTGTGGAATTTGCAAAAGAGTTGTCTAATAAATTGAATTTGCCACTCAAGTTTACAGGAGTGCTTAGACAACTTTCAAATGATGAACAAATAAAGAAAATTAAAGAAATTTTACCAATTGACCCAATTAAATACGGCGATTGGATATAAAGGAGAAACTATGGCAAAAGTAAGTTTTGATGAAGAGCGTTGCAAAGGCTGTGGACTATGCGAAACAGTTTGTCCAAAGCAAATAATTGCTCTTGCACAAGAAAAAATTAACTCAAAAGGTTATCACCCAGCACAAATTACAGACCAAGACAAATGTATTGCATGCGCATTTTGTGCAACAATGTGTCCTGATACTGTTATTAGGGTTGAAAAGTAAGGTAGGTGCAATATGGCAGAAAAAGTTTTAATGAAAGGTAATGAAGCATTAGCAGAAGCAGCGATAATGGCTGGTTGTAAATATTATTTTGGTTATCCAATTACACCACAAACAGAAGTTGCTGCATACATGAGTAAGCGTATGCCAAAAATCGGTGGCACGTTTTTACAAGCAGAATCTGAAATCGCTGCAATCAACATGGTTATAGGCGTTGCTGCTTGTGGTAAGAGAGTTATGACAAGTAGTTCAAGCCCAGGAATTTCACTTAAGAGCGAAGGTATTTCATACCTTGCTGGTTGTGACCTTCCAGCACTTATCGTAAATGTTCAACGTGGTGGACCTGGTCTTGGTGGTATTCAACCATCACAATCAGACTATTTCCAAGCATTAAAGGGTGGTGGACACGGTGATTATAAACTTATCGTTTTAGCACCAGCATCAATTCAAGAAATGGTTGATTTAACATTTAAGGGTTTTGACCTTGCTGATAAATACAGAATGCAAGCAATGATTTTGGCTGATGGTACTATGGGTCAAATGATGGAACCTGTTAGCCTTGAACTTGGCGAAGTTAAAGAATATGACAAGCCTTGGGCAACAACAGGAACAGGTACCCATGAGGGCAGAAACGTTGTAAACTCTTTATCACTTAGCCCTGCTCAACTTGAAGAATGGAATATTTCAAGATATGAAAGATACAAAATCGTTGAACGTGACGAAGTTATGTATGAAGAATTTATGATGGACGATGCTGATATTTGCGTTGTTGCATTTGGTATTGCTGCACGTGTTTCTAAAAACGCTATCTTAGCAGCAAGAGCAAAGGGTATAAAGGTTGGTATGATTAGACCAATAACACTCTGGCCTTTCCCAAAAGATGCACTTTCAAAGGCTGCAGGAAAAGTTAAATCTTTCCTCTCAGTTGAACTTAATATGGGACAAATGGTTGACGACGTAAAACTTGCAATCAATTGTCAAAAGCCAGTATATTTTTATGGCAGAACAGGTGGCGTAATTATGACGCCGGACGAAGTTTTAAATAAACTTGAAGAAATTGAAAAAGGAGATGCAAAGCAATGGTAGTATTTGAAAAAACCAAAGGTTTAACTGATAACCAACTTCATTATTGCCCAGGTTGTACACACGGTATTATTCACCGTTTGGTTGCTGAAGCGTTAGAAGAACTTGGACTTACAAATAGAACAGTAGGTATAGCATCAGTAGGTTGCTCTGTTTTCTCATATAATTATTTTAATTGCGATATGATTCAAGCAGCGCACGGTAGAGCGCCAGCAGTTGCAACGGGCGCTAAAAGAGCAAACCCAAATAATATAGTGTTTACATATCAAGGCGATGGTGACCTTGCTGCTATCGGTACTGCTGAAACAGTTCATTCTGCTGCAAGAAATGAAAATATTACAATTATTTTTGTAAACAATGCAATTTATGGTATGACAGGTGGACAAATGGCACCTACAACACTTCCAAACCAAATCACACAAACTTCACCTTATGGTAGAGATGTCACAGTTGTTGGATATCCTGTTAAAGTTTGCGAAATGCTTTCACAAGTTGAAGGCGCATCATATCTTGAAAGGGTTGCCGTAAACAACGTTAAGAACATTAAAAATGCTAAAAAGGCTATTTTACACGCATTTAAGAACCAAATGGAAGGAAAAGGTTTTTCACTAATAGAAGTTTTATCAACTTGCCCAACAAACTGGGGTCTTTCTCCAAAAGACTCATTAAAGTGGCTTGAAGAAAATATGCAAACAAATTATCCTCTCGGCGTGTTTAAGGATAAATACAAGGAGGAAAAATAAATGGCTACAACAAAGATTTTAATTGCAGGCTTTGGTGGACAAGGCATACTCTTTTCGGGTAAAGCGCTCGCATATACAGGCTTAAAAGCAGGTATGGAAGTTAGTTGGCTTCCATCATACGGCCCAGAAATGCGTGGTGGTACTGCAAACTGTAGTGTCACACTTAGCGATGCACCTATCGGTTCTCCTATCGTAGACAAGCCAGACCTTTTAATTGCAATGAACCTTCCTTCATTAGAAAAATATCTTTATGAAACAGAACTTGGTGGACATATCGTTTACGATAGTTCGCTAATTAGTAAAGATGTTGCTAGAGATGGTGTTGAAATTGTAGGAATCCCAGCAACAAAACTTGCAAACGATAATGGTCTTACAGGTCTTGCAAACATTATTATTTTGGGAAAAGCGTTAAAGCAAACTAGCGTTTTAACATTGGAACAAATTAAAACTTGTTTGGCGCAAATGGTTCCAGCAAAGAAGGCTGAACTTTTAGAAAAGAACCTTAAGGCTATAGAAATTGGCTATAATTATTAATAAGATATTATAATATAGTTAAACATTGATGCCCTATACATATTGTATAGGGCATTTTTATATAAAAAACAATTAGTGACATTTGTTTGTTTGTTTTGCATATATTAAAATAGAAAGCAAAAAGGAGGAGAATATGTCGTTTTTCTGTAATTTTCAATCTGACAGATGTCCAGGGCAAATAAATGGCAATCCGTTAAACGGCTTATGTGAAAAGGTATGCTTGCAAGTAAAAAAGGTGTTTGATGCATGTATGCAACAAAGCCAATTGACAGATATAGTATTAAACATAACAAATTTAACACCAGCAAATCCTACATATCCATTAACGTTTATAAGCGCAAAAAGCACGGTGTCACAAGGGGTAGTTAGCAACTTGCTTATCGAACCACTTGCTGAAAGACCAAACTGCGCTAGAGTTAAGGCAGACATTATAATTCCGGTTTCGGTGGCGTATACTGATGCAAACAACGTTGAAGGTGTTGCTTCGGCAACTATAACTATACCAAAGGATGTTATTCTTAATATTCCATCAGCATCTATTATGCCATATAATGTAGAAGCAGTCGTTTCATTAGTCTCTACACAAGGTACGTACACCGATTTTAATCAGTTTATTATTGATGCTTGCGTATCTATTATAATTAAAATTGTAATGGAAGTTGAATTACTTGTTCCGTCTTATGGATATGCCGCAATACCACCTTGCCAAGAATATACGCAAGAGGTTTGTGCAGGATTCTTTGAACTTCCTATGTATCCTGAATAATTAGTTAAATTTATTGCCAAATAAGCGTGGGGACTCTCACGCTTATTTGCATTTTTAAATGAATACTCATTTAATATACTTGCAATATCAAGTTTATTATGATATTATTAACTTATGAAAATATTTGCAATAAGCGATTTACATATTTCCATTTCTACTAATAAACCTATGGATATTTTTGGTGGAAATTGGATTAATTATTTGGATAAAATTCGTGAAGATTGGGATAAAAAAGTTAGTGATGATGATTTGGTGTTAATTGGTGGTGACATCAGTTGGGCAATGAACATTGAAGACGCCAAAAAGGATATTGAATCTTTATCCTCTTTGAAAGGAAAAAAAGTTTTAATCAAGGGCAATCACGACTATTGGTGGAGTGGGATAGGTAAGGTTAGAGATATGCTCCCTGAAAACTTTTATGCGCTCCAAAACGACAGTATAAGGTTTGATGGGGTTGTAATTTGTGGATCTAGGTGTTGGAGCGTTCCAGGTTCGCCAGATTTTAATGAGCAAGATAGAAAAATCTATAATAGAGAAATTGAAAGACTTAAACTTTCACTTAAAGATGCCCTAAAATTAAAGCAAGAAGGGGACAAGCTTGTTGCTTTAATTCATTTTCCACCATTTAACGTTTATAGAGAAGACAGTGCTTTTACTGAAATTTTTAGTGAATATGGTGTTGATAGTGTAATTTATGGGCATTTGCACGGCAAAAACGTGCGTGCAGATAAATTGGTCATTAAAAACGGGGTTAAATATTACTTAACTTCTTGTGACCAGGTAGAAAATAAATTAACGGAGATAAAGTTGTGACAAAAGAAATTCAAGAAAATCAAACCAAAACTTTTGGACAAAAGGCAAAGAAATACCTTAAAGAAATGCCTAAACGCTATTTTATAACAGCATTTTCTGGTATGGCTCAAGGCTTATTTGTCACACTCATTGCTGGCACAATTTTAGCAACTATTGCAAAAGATTTAATCGGACTTGGAAACTTTTTTTCCAACACCTTGTATTATATCGCTAGCATTGCAAAATCGCTTATGGGTGCAGGTATTGGTGTTGGTATTGCATATGCTCTTGGAAAAAACAAATTATTAACTTTTTCGGCAGCAGTTGCGGGTATGATAGGCGCATTTGCAGATAAATTACTATATGGTTCTTTTGCAGGTGCATTGTTCCCAACAGTTAGTGCTCCATTTACTTCGCTTGTATTTGGCGCGCCAGGAAATCCAATCGGTGCGTATGTTGTGACTATTCTTGCAATAGAAATTGTTGGGCTTTATGCGGGTAAAACTAAACTTGACATTATTTTAGTTCCACTTGGAACCATGCTAGTTTCTTTTGTGGGAATTTTCTTGGCAAGTCCATTTATTTGGTTCGTTGATAAATTGGGACTTTTAATTGCAAAAGCAACCGGAATTGCACCTTTCTTTATGGGGGTTATTGTTGCTGTAATAATGGGTGTATTATTAACAATGCCAACGTCTTCTGCGGCTATTTGGATTGCAGTATCTAAATCTGTTGTTGAAGCAGGTGGTGCAAATGCAAACTACATGCTTATCGCTGGTGGCGCTGCAACCGTTGGTTGTGCTTGCCATATGGTAGGATTTGCAGTTGCAAGTTATCGTGAAAACGGATTTGGTGGTTTGATTGCGCAAGGTTTAGGTACAAGTATGCTTCAAATTCCAAATATTATGGTTAAACCAATAATAATGCTACCTATGATTATAAGTAGTGCTATATTAGGACCTCTTTCAACCTGTTTATTTGTCTTAAAGTGTGGCTTTAACGGTGGTGGTATGGGAACGAGTGGTCTAGTTGGTGTTATTGACTTATTTACTTATACGTCAGGAACGCTAGGAATTGTTGGGATTATACTTTTAATGTTTGTTCTTCCAGCACTTCTTAACATTGTTATAAGCGAATTTATGAGAAAGAAAAATTGGATTAAATTCGGTGATATGAAATTACCTGATTAAATATAAACGTAAAAAACAAAAAAAAAGACGGTTTGTCCGTCTTTTTTCTTTTTGTGTTAAATAAAAATGTTTAAGCATAAAATATAAGAAAAAAGGAGATAATTTATGCAAGAACAAAATTTGGTTAGTCAAGAAAAACTAGTGCTAGAAGCGAGAAAACATTTGTCACTATGTGGCGTTCAAACAGTGGATGGGTTTAACGAGCAAACACTTAAACTTACTGTAAATGGAAGTAAGATTATTGTTGTTGGCGAAAACATAAAAATAACAGCATTTAACAAAGCAAATGGCAACTTAAATGCAGATGGTGACTTTTATGAAATTAAGTATTCGCATAAAAAAGAGCCAATAGTAAAAAGGATATTTAAGTAAATGTTTGCAACTTTAAATCAATTTTATGTATTTTTGGCGTGCGTAATGTTTGGCGCTATCGGTGGCACGATTTTTTCGTTTTTTTCAACAACTAAAATGTTGATAAAAAGTAGAGTTTTTGAAGTTATAATTGATATATTATGTATGTTAATTTTAAGCATAGCATTTTCTATTTTTTCTTATAAAAACAACTTTCCTAATTTAAGAGTTTATATGCTATTAGGCGCGTTGATTGGACTATTTATGTATTTAAAAAGTTTTCATATAATACTTGCAAAATTTGCAAAAAAGTTTTATAATATAATTGTACAAAAGTTTAGAAAAGGTATGGAAAAGAAAAATGACCGAAACAAAAGCAAAAAAGTTGATAGTGGCTTCAACGGTGGGGGCAGTATTGCTACTTTTTATTCTAGTGACAATAATGGTCTATCAAATGATTACAATTCAGGTCAAGAAAAATCGCATAGAATATTTAGAAGGACAAAAACAAAAATACGAAAGTCTAACTGATGAAGCAAAAGATACGGTTAAAGCCCGTTCAATGCGCGCATGGATAGAAAGAGAGGCAAGAAGGTTAGGACTAAGATATTCATTAGATGGCGAATAAAGTTATGAGATATGCTGTTATAGATATTGGCTCTAACTCAGTTAGGCTTATGATGAGTGATGGGCAAGTTACTGAATACAAACAAGTAAAAACAACAAGGCTTGCCGAAAATATGGGAACGGATAAGATATTACAGCTCGGACCTATTGAGCGCACGGTGTCTGCCGTTTCTTTTTTTGTTCAAAAGGCAAAAAATGAAAAAGCCGATAAAATATATATATTTGCAACGGCTGCTGTTAGGCAGGCAAAAAACGGGCAAGAGATAACTGATAAAATTAAACTATTGACAGGAATTCAAGTTGACGTAATAGATGGCTTATTAGAGGCTAGACTTGGTGCAATAGGTGCTTTACAAGGCTCAGATGGTGGCATAATTGACGTCGGTGGGGCAAGTTCAGAAGTTTTAATTATAAAAAATAGTAAAATCGTATATTCAAAAAGTATTAATATTGGTGCAGTAAAAGTTTTTAACGAGTGTGGACAAGATAAACAAAAAATTTTAAGACTTGTAAAAGATTCGGTTAAAGAATTTGGTGAAATTCCTAATGCTATCTTTTATGGGATAGGTGGCACGGCTACAAGTCTTGCATCAATAAGCTTAAAAATGTCGGTTTATAACCCAAAACTTGTGCAAGGCTATACAATTAATTTAAAAGAAATTAAAGACCTTAGAGATGAACTTTTAACTATGACGGTGGAGCAAAAAAGACAGATAGTTGGACTTCAGCCTGATAGGGCAGAGGTTATTGCAGGTGGAATAGCGATTATTTATGAAATACTAAATTGTGCAAGTGCAAACGAACTTATTGTCAGTGAAAACGACAACCTTGAAGGATATTTGACATTTAAAGGGGTGGGTTATGAAAAAGAGAACTAATATAATAAATTACTGTATTACAATGGCGATAACTATTGGCTTGCTATTTTATACCTTGTCGCTTTGTAGTGATATATATGGTGGCGAAATGATTGATGCCGTGCTAAAATTTGCAATTGGAGCAATTATTGCAGGAATTGTTTGTACATTTGCTCACGAATTTGGGCATTTTTTAGTAGGAAAAATGAACGGTTTTGCCTTTTCGTGTATGCAAGTTTTATTTTTTAAGTGGGAAAAGGTTGGGAAAAGTGTTCAATTCAATTTTGCAATGATTGGTGAGCAGGCAGGTTTTACCGAGATGATTCCAACAAAAGCAGAAGGCGTAGAAAAGGCTTTTAAAAGAATGACGATAGGTGGCATAATCGCTTCGTTTATAGTAATGATAATAGGTATTCCTTCCTTGTTTTTAACGGCTCATTTGTCCATTTGGTTGTTTTCTATTTGGTCAATGTTTTTAACCATTGGTGCATACTTCTTTTTTGGAACAGTTCTTCCTGTGAGCGAGGCTCGCACACTAAATGACGGTGCTGTTGTGTATCATTTAAACAAGAAAACAGATTCATCAAAAGTTATGGTTAACTTGCTTAAAATTCAAGCAGAACTATATAATGGCAAAACGCCATCGCAAGTAGATGAAAGTTTGTATTTTGACCTTCCACAACTCCCAGAAGATGACTTAAATTTTGCGCTTTTATTAAATGCTAGATATTCATTTTATTTGGACAAAAATGATTATGAAAATGCTATAAAAACAACAGATAGATTGATTTCGCTTGAAGAATATTTGCCAAAATCATTTTATACAGTTTTTATGGTAGATGCTTTATATAATGCTTGTACTTTTAATTTTGATGAAGAGCGTGCCGACGATATTATGTATGAAATTGATAAGTATATAAACACCGTAAACAATGCCACTAATGTTAGAGTTAAATTGGCTTATTTGCTTAATGTAATTCAAGAAACTGAAGGGGCTGATATCTTTTTCAAGAAGGCGTATAAAGAAGCCGACAAGTGCCAAATAAAAGGCTTAGGCATAATGGAAAGAAAACTTTTAGATGATTTAAAACAAAAAATCAGTTAAATTTTATACAAAATAAATTATTGTAAGGCAAAAAATGAGCGACTTTTATGTTGCTCATTTTTCAGTTTAAATTACATAATTTGTAGTTTATGAATTATAATTAAATAAAGAATTTATACTAACCTAATATTTCCAAATCATAATAACAGTTAGGGCAAATTCTTAAAGTTTTATCGGCGCACTTTTCGCAAAATGTAGTGCCACAATTTCTGCAACCAAACAGACTTCCGTCTGGGATTTTGTCATCACATTTTTTGCATTTTTGCATAATATTTTCCCCCCTTGTTTTTTAAAAAATATTGTGTGTAATATAACAAAATATATTCACGATTTATGCTTTAATAAAAAAAGCCCCTTTAAAACTATAAATAGTTTTAATATAGACTAAATTTAGTTGTAAAAATAATTAGAATATGTTATAATATTTCTAAAATAAGTCGTGTAAAAAAGCAAGGCTAAAAAATTAAAAATATTTAACAATTTGCTTTTTTATAATTATCGCAAAATTATATTTATTAGGTGTGAAATGGAAGACAAAAAAAATGTTCAAAACAACTATGGCGAAAGTCAAATACAAGTTTTAGAAGGTCTTGACCCTGTAAGAAAAAGACCGGGTATGTACATCGGTTCAACAGATGTTCGTGGACTTCATCACTTGGTGCAAGAAATAGTAGATAACTCTGTTGATGAAGCAAACAACGGCTATTGTGATACTATTATTGTTCAAATTAATGAAGATGGCTCTTGTACTGTTAAAGATAATGGTAGGGGTATTCCTACGGCAATTCACCATACTGAAGGTATTTCAGCAGTAGAAGTTGTTTTAACCAAGTTGCACGCTGGTGGTAAGTTTGGTGGTGGAGGCTACAAAATCTCAGGTGGTTTACACGGCGTTGGTTTGTCGGTTGTTAATGCCCTTTCTGAGTGGCTTGATGTTGAAGTTTTTCAAGATGGCAAGCACCACAAACAAACGTATAATAGGGGAATCCCACAAGCGCCATTAAAGGTAGTTGGCACGGCTGATTTTACCGGCACGTGGGTGACTTTTATGCCAGATGATGAAATTTTTGAAACTACAGAGTTTAATTATGAAACTATCAAAATTCGTCTCCGTGAACTTGCATACTTGAATAAAGGTCTTACCATTAAAATTATAGATAAGAGAGCCGATAAGGAAAGAGAAGATACTTTCTTCTATGAAGGTGGTATTGCTCACTTTGTTGAAGACTTGAGTAAAAACAAAGGCCCACTTTTTGATAAACCTGTTTATTTTGATATTTTTTATGGTGACACAGAAGTTGAAGTTGCCCTTCAATACACTGAAACATATAACGAAATTATATATGCGTTTGCAAATAATATCAACACAGAAGAAGGTGGTACGCACCTTGAAGGCTTTAAGGCATCTTTAAGCAGAATAATAAATGAATATGGCAAGAAGTTAAACGTCTTTAAGGGTGAAGAAAAAGTTTCTTCTGATGACTGTAGAGAAGGCATAGTAGCAGTTATTTCTGTTAAACTTACAGAGCCACAGTTTGAAGGTCAAACAAAAACTAAACTTGGCAACAGTGAAATGAGAAACTATGTGACAAAGGCGATGAACGAATACTTTGGTGCTTTTATGGAAGAAAATCCAGCAAAAGCAAGAGAAGTACTTCTTAAATGTATAACAGCACAACGTGCAAGAGAAGCAGCAAGACTTGCTAGAGAAAACACAAGGCGTAAAGGTGCGCTTGAATCTACAACCCTTCCGGGCAAACTTGCAGATTGCTCTGACAAAAACCCAGAATTCTGCGAAATTTTCATTGTTGAAGGTGATTCTGCTGGGGGCAGTGCAAAACAGGGCAGAGACAGGCGTTTCCAAGCAATTTTGCCACTTAGGGGTAAGATAATTAACGTTGAAAAAGCAAGACTTAATAGAGTTTTGGAAAACGAAGAAATTAAGAGCATGATAACTGCTTTCGGTTGTGGTATTCACGATGATTTTGATGAAAGCAAATTAAGATATAATAGAATTATTTGTATGACCGACGCCGACGTTGACGGTAGTCACATTAGAATATTATTACTAACGTTCTTGTTTAGGTTTATGCGTCCACTCGTTGAAAAAGGGCATGTATATATCGCTCAACCACCACTATATAAAGCAACTAAAAATAAAGTTGACAAATATTGTTATACCGATAAAGAATTGCAAGACTACCTTGCTGAAGTTGGTAAGTGTGATATTCAAAGATATAAAGGTCTTGGTGAAATGGACCCAGAACAACTTTGGGAAACAACAATGAATCCTGAAACTAGAACAATGCTAAGAGTGACAATGGAAGACGCATTAGAAGCAAATGAAACTTTTACAACTCTTATGGGTGATAATCCGGAGTTAAGACGTGCGTTTATTGAACAAAATGCAAAACTTGTCACAAATTTAGATATTTAGTGGGGTGAAAAATGGCTAAAAAAGATATTAGTGCAGAATTATCTGCTGAATTTAAAGCGACGCTAGAAAAAACAAAACTTATCAATATTGAAGTTAATAATGAAGTAAAGAAATCGTTTATTGCCTATGCTATGGCAGTAAACGTTTCGCGTGCTATTCCTGACGTAAGAGACGGATTAAAGCCAGTTCATAGACGTATTCTATATGCTATGCACGATATGGGGCTTACTAGTGACAAAGCGTTTAAGAAATGTGCAAAAATTGTCGGTGAAGTTTTAGGTAAATATCATCCACATGGTGATAGTTCTGTTTATGACGCACTTGTTAGACTTGCGCAAAACTTTTCAATCAACTTTCCATTAGTTGATGGTCACGGCAACTTTGGTTCTGTCGATGGCGACCCTGCTGCTGCTTATAGATATACAGAAGCAAGACTTAGCAAACTCGCTAACGAAATGCTCAAAGAAATTGATAAAAACACTGTTGATTTTTATCCAAACTTTGACGATACAGAGATGCAACCTGTAGTTTTACCATCAAGAATACCTAACATTTTAGTTAATGGTGCTGATGGTATTGCTGTTGGTATGGCAACAAATATTCCACCACATAACCTAGCAGAGTGTTTAAATGCATGTATTGCTATAATGGACAACCCTGAAATATCTATTGAAGAACTTATGGAATTTATTCCAGCGCCAGACTATCCAACCGGTGGCGTATTGATGGGTAGAGCTGGTATTAAGCAAGCATATAGAACGGGTAAAGGAGGCTTTGTTCTCCGTGCTAAGTGCGAAATTGAAGAATTTAATAATGGAACAAGAGAAAGAATTGTTGTCACAGAACTTCCTTATCAAGTAAATAAAGCGTTGCTCATTAAGAGTATTGCAGACATGGTTAAAGATAAGAGAATAGAGGGCGTTAGTGACATAAAAGACGAGTCTGATAGACACGGTATGCGTATGGTTATCGACCTTAAAAAAGATGCCAATGCACAAGTGGTTTTAAACACACTTTATAAGCATACAAATCTTCAAGTTAAAGATGGTATAACTTTCCTTGCTCTTGTTGATGGAGAGCCAAAAGTTCTTGGCTTAAAAGAAATTTTAGAGCATTATATTAAGCATCAAGAAGACGTTATCGTGCGTCGCACAAAGTATGACCTAGCAAAAACTGAAGAAAGAGAACACATTGTTAAGGGTTTGGTAATTGCTCTTGCAAATATTGATAGGGTTATTGAAATAATTCGTAATTCTGCCGATAAAAACAGCGCATGTGAGGCTTTGATTCAAGAATTTGAACTTTCAGACAAGCAAGCAAATGCTATACTTGAAATGAGATTGCAACGCCTTACAAGTATGGAAGTTGAAAAATTAAACGAAGAACTTGTTGAACTTTCTAATATTATTGCTGACTTAAAAGATATCCTTTCAAAGCCAGAAAGAGTTAAGGCAATTATCCGTACTGATATGGAATATATCAAAGAAAAATATCCATCACCAAGAAAGACTGAACTTTCTTATGATTATGGTGAAATTGATATAGCCGATATGATTCCTGTTGAAGACGTTGTTGTAAGCCTAACTCACTTTGGATATGTTAAGCGTGTTCCTGTTGCTGAATATAGAACACAAAGAAGGGGTGGTAAGGGCGTTACTGCACATAAACCAAAAGAAGAAGACTTTATCGATAATATGTTCGTTGCATCTACGCACGATGATATTTTATTCTTTACTGACAAAGGTAAGGTTTACGACTTGAAAGGATATTATATTCCAGAAGCACAAAGAATTGCTAGGGGTAGAGCGATTGTTAACTTGTTACAATTATCTAGTGATGAAAAAGTTTGTGCAATGATTCCGTTAAAGGCTGATGCAGAAGGTTATATCGTTATGGCAACTGCAAAAGGTTTAATTAAAAAGACGGCACTTTCTGAATTTGCTAATA
>JAZRRZ010000040.1:0-204996 GCA_045651185.1 Christensenellaceae bacterium
TTTATTTAGATAAACAATTTTTAAATTTTTAAGTATAATTTTTAATGAAAGTTCAATAGAATGTCTACAACAAAAAATAAACGGATAAACCACTACGTCTATATTACTTTTTCGTTTTATTATGTTGTTATATAATAAATCAACGGTTTCTGTGTATCCATTCATTATTGTACAATCTCTTGAATTAGCACTTATACCTGAATTGTTTCCAACACAAGCACGTAAATTTAATTGAGAAATACGTTCTTTAAATGGATTGATTTTAAATATTTCTTCATTTGTAATTTTCTTGCCCATTTTTATTCCTGCTATAATAAATTTTGTAATTTTAATAATTTTCTATTACTAAATATTTTTAAGTAAACTTATTTTTTTGTAATTATATTTATCCAACAATGTTCACGTCTTAAATTGTCTTGTGATTTATATATTTCAACAATTTTTAAACCTGTTTTATTACATATATTTTTTATAGTTTCTTCGTCAACGTATTGAAAAAAACGCCCATTTTCTATAGTAGTTCCATTTCCTAATTTCATTGAAATAAAAATATATCCACCGTTCTTAACAGATTTAGAAATATTTTCAAAAGCAAGGTGCAAATCGTTCGAGTGCAATAGAGATGCACAAGCCCAAATGCCGTCAAACATTTCAGCATAAGGAAGATTATGAAAATCACATAATTCTACGTTTAAGCCATTTGCTTTTCCATTATCCACAAACTCGCTTACATTGTCTATGCCCAAAACGTTATAGCCTTTACTTGAAAAATAAAGAATATCACGACCACTACCAAAGCCAATATCTAATATTTTTGCACCTTGAACAATGTATGGCAAGAATCGGCTGTAATGCTCGGTCATATCTACATTTTGAGTGGAAGAAATGTATTCTTTATAATTAGTTGAATAATATTGCTTTGTTTTACAATTTACACTCATAATAGAACCTATCCAAATAGTTGTTTTTAATAGAGATTTCCAAATCGGATTTCAAACTACCACTTAAAATATTAACTAATTTTAGATTTCTTTCTTTTAATCTATCAATGGTTTGCTCATCAGGGATAGAATTGCTTTTTGAAGAATTGAGTGACTTTGAAGTTATAACTAAATTCCAAATATCGTCTGAATACATAAAACTCCAAGGAATAACGTGGTCAATACTAATATCGTCATCACCTAATTCTTCGCCTGTATAAAAATCTATTGCCTTACCCGAATATTCTAAAAGCAAAGCGTATTTATATTTTTTCAAACTGTTCCTACGCAATTTTGTTTCGCTTATGCCATTTACCTTACTTGCAATTTTAGGGGAATAGTTAAATTTTTCTAATAATTGAGTCCATTTATAATTCAATAACTTTGAAATAATTATAGAGTATTCTGCAAGTATTTGTGCGTTTTCTTTGGTGAATATTATCTTTGAAAATTTAGGCGTATATTCGTAAATATTAATTTCGGAATCGTTTGCAATCTTAAAACGCCAACAAACGTTCTCGTGTAAAGTTTTTGTAATATGTTTAATTATTTTTTGATATGTATCAGGGGCAGTTCTTTTTATTTCTATAATTGCCTCGTCATACCATTTAGGAATTGCCGAATTAGTTATATTTTTATATAAATCAATTAAAACTTTTGTATCTTTACAAATAACAGGCTCTTTATTTGCATAAGGGGCTTGTTTTAAATTGAAATAAAAAATTTGATTCCAATAGTATTTCAACATACATTTAGAAATATCGTCAAAATCTATAACGACATTATTATCTACTATTTCATATTGAGAAAAAGCGATATTTTCTATCAATGCACGACCAAACGCCAATTTATATGTGTTGTCGTTGTGCATCTCGTCCAATATCTTTAACCATTGATTTACATAGTTTGGAATCATAATACATACCCTTACCTAAAAAAACTTATCAATATTATAGCAAATTGTAGCATTTTTTTCAATCGCTTTGGATATTACTGTAACATAAAAATAAACTAAATTTAATTTTGGCACTATGGCGTGTGCTTGTCTTGATACAAGTCGGTGTCGCTTATTTTAAAAGTTCAATTAAGGTTAATCATGGAGTACCAAAACAAAAAAGGATATATTTTTCTATACTTTTTTAATTTTTTAATAACTTGGATTGATGTTTTGGGGCTCGATACAAATTTGAAAGAAAATTTGCATCGCTATACTTTATATATTTACTTTTTAAATTGGGTGTGTTATAATTAGATGGTGAGGTGAAAATATGCAAATTTCTAAAGACATATTATTTCAAACAGTAGAAAAGAACAAGGATAAATATATAGATTTTCTTTGCAAAATTTGTTCTTTTGAAGCAAGGGCTTATGATAAAGATACTATTGACCAAATGGTAGATTATATAACCGAATATGCTAAAGGCGAAGGTTTTTGTGTTAAACGCAAAAAAATGGAAAAATGTGGTGATTTTCTTATCATTGACATAAACGAAGGCAAAGAAAAGGCCTGTATGTTTATGGCGCACATGGACACCGTGCATGAAAAGGGGATTTTTGGCACACCTGCAGTAAAACTAGAAGGCGACAAAATATATGGACCTGGCGTTATAGATTGCAAGGGAGGAATTGCCATTGCATCGCTTGCTATGAAAGCACTTTATGAAAACGATTTTGACAAGCACGTTAGACTTGTTTTGACGTCTGATGAAGAAATTTCGCTTGAATTAGGTGGCACAGAAGAAATTGAGTTTTTTGAGCAAAGCGCACTAGGGTTTCCTTGTGTAATCAACTGCGAAACAGCAGTTAATGACCAAGTTGTTATTTCAAGAAAGGGCATTTTAACCTATCAATTAGATATAAAAGGCGTTGGGGGACATTCGGGTGCACATTATTTTGCTTGCAAAAACGCCATTTTAGAAGCAGCACATAAAATTGTTGCCTTGCACCAAAAAAGTGTGGTTGGTGGAACAACTTATAGTTGCAACGTTATTAGTGGTGGTAAGGTGACTAACGTAATTGCAGATTCATGCAGTGTGTCGGTTGACGTTAGAATTGTCACCATGGAAGAAAAAGACAAAGCAAAAGAGTTTGTTTATGAAATTGCTAACACCGAGTTTGTTAAGGGAACGAGTTGCACAGTAAAACTATTAAACGAAAGACCACCTATGGAGAAAAACGATAAAACCATGGAACTTTTTGAAAAACTCAAAAAGGTTTGCCACGAAAACGATTTAGGAACGCTTACACCTATAGAATCTGGCGGTGGTTCAGATGCGGCATTTACCCAACTTGCAGGAATTCCAACAATTTGTGGTTTGGGTGGAAGTGGAGAGTTTTTCCACACAACAAAAGAATATATAAATATCGACTCAATTCCACTTCGTGCAAAGATTTTATCTGCTTTTTGTACTAGCGAAAACTAAATAAAACAATTAAAAACGGATGTTTTTACCCAAAAGGTAGTTATCATCCGTTTTATTTTTTTAAAAGTGCTAGTCTAAAAAAGTTCTAAAAACTTTACAGTAAAGTTGACAGATGTAAATATAGTTGTTATAATAATAAACAATAAATTACATGCACGAGGTTTTTCAAATGAAAAAGGACATGACAAATAAAATCCTTGAGTTAAAAGAACAAAAAAACGCAATAATACTTGCGCATTATTATACACCTTCTGAAATACAAGAAGTTGCCGATTACGTAGGGGACTCATATTATCTTGCAAAGATAGCAAAAAATAGCGATGCAGATATAATTGCGTTTTGTGGTGTGGCGTTTATGGGCGAAAGCGCTAAAATTCTTAACCCTGACAAAAAAGTGTTAATGCCAGACATAAATGCTGATTGCCCTATGGCGCATATGGTAAAGGCTGGAAAGATAGAAGAAATGAGGGCAAAGTATGATGATTTAGCAGTGGTTTGCTATATTAATTCTACTGCAGAGCTCAAATGCCAAAGTGATGTTTGTGTGACTTCTTCAAATGCCGTTAAAATTGTAAAAGCATTGCCAAACAAAAACATTTTCTTTATTCCAGACAAAAATTTAGGTAGATACGTTGCAGAGCAAGTTCCTGAAAAGAACATTATAATCAACGATGGATATTGTCCTGTTCACGTTAAAATATCTGTTGAAGAAGTTTTAGAGGAAAAGAAGTTGCACCCTAACGCACTAGTTCTATCTCACCCTGAATGTGAACAAAAGATACTTGATATTTCTAATTATATCGGCAGTACGGCTGAAATTATAGATTATGCAAAAAAATCTGCTTGTATGGAATTTATTATTTGTACGGAAGATGGGGTTAAGTTTAAGTTAGAAACGGATAATCCAAACAAGAAATTTTATTTTACTAAGACAAGCCCTTGTTGTGTGGATATGAAATTAAACACGCTTGAAAAACTTTTTAAAGCGTTAGAAAATGAAGAACCTAAAATAGAAATTGATAAACAAAAGAGTATAATGGCAACCATGCCATTAGACAAGATGTTGGAGCTTGCGAAATAACATGATAAAAACCGATATCGTTATAGTGGGTTGTGGTGCAGCAGGACTGTATGCAGCACTTAACCTGCCAAGAGATAAAAACATAATAATAGTAAGCAAAAGTGAACTTGAAAAGAGCGATTCGTTTTTAGCACAAGGTGGAATTTGTGTTTTACATGACGAAAAAGATTACGATTCTTTCTATGAAGATACTATGCGAGCAGGACATTATGAAAATAATCCAGACTCAGTAGATGTTATGATTCGTTCATCTCGCTTAGTTATCAATGAACTAGTTGGATACGGCGTGAGATTCAAAAAAGACGGAGAAGATTTTGTCTATACAAAGGAAGGCGCTCATTCAAGACCAAGAATACTTTTTCACGAAGACGAAACGGGAAAAGAGATTACGTCGCATTTGTTAGGCGCTGTAAAAAAACTTTCTAACGTCACTTTAGTTGAAAAATATACAATGGTAGATATTGTTTGCAAAAACAATACATGCTATGGTATAATTGGACACGACCAAGATGGGAAATATTCTTGCATACTAGCAGATTATACAATATTTGCAACGGGTGGAATAGGTGGGTTATATGCACATTCCACAAACTATCCACACCTAACCGGAGATGCACTTGCAATTTCATTAAAGCACGGAATTGAGTTGAAAAACATAGACTATATTCAAATTCACCCAACAACGCTTTTTGATAAGTCAGGTGGAAGGGAATTTTTAATATCCGAATCGGTTAGAGGAGAAGGTGCAATCTTATTGAACGCTAAAGGGGAGAGATTTGTTGATGAACTCCAACCACGTGACGTTGTTGCAGATGCAATTTTCAAACAAATGAAAAAGGAAAAAAGCCAGCACGTTTGGCTTTCTATGGCACCTATTTCTGAACAAGAGATAAAAACGCATTTTCCACACATATATCAGCATTGTTTGGAAGTGGGTTATGACGTGACCAAAGAGCCTATTCCTGTTGTTCCATCGCAACACTACTTTATGGGTGGCATAGCAGTGGATATAAACAGTAAAACGTCTATGGAAAGGTTATATGCATCTGGCGAAACGGCTTGCAACGGCGTGCATGGAAAGAATAGGCTTGCAAGCAATTCTTTGCTTGAAAGTCTTGTGTTTGCGCAAAGGGCAGCAAGGCAAATAGCCGAATCTTATCAACCTGCTAACTTTAACCAAACTATAAAAATTAACGAAAATCAATATAAACATTATAAAGAAGAGTATAAAAAAGCCGTGCTTTCGGCAATTGAAAAACAGAAAAGGAGAAAATCTGAAATGAATAATGTCACAATGAAAATGAACGCAGACGATTTAATTTTGAGCGCACTTAAAGAGGATATTACAAGCGAAGATATTACTACAAATTCGGTAATGCGTGAATATCAAGAGGGAGAAGTAGAACTCATTTGCAAGCAAGACGGCGTTGTGGCAGGGTTAGAAGTTTTTAAAAGAGTGTTTGAACTTTTAGATGAAAATACCAAAATCGTTTTCTTGTGCAACGATGGTGACCAAGTAAAAAAGGGACAAAAACTTGGCGTTATTCGTGGGGATATTAGAGTGCTTTTATCTGGTGAAAGAACTGCGCTTAACTTTTTGCAAAGAATGAGTGGTATTGCAACTTATACCCGCAATATTTCTAAATTGTTTGAAGGCACTAAAACTAAACTTTTAGATACAAGAAAAACTACACCAAATATGCGTATTTTTGAAAAGTATGCTGTAAAAGTTGGTGGAGGCTATAACCATAGATACAATTTGAGTGACGGTATTTTATTAAAAGATAACCATATCGGTGCGGCAGGTGGAGTAAAGCAAGCAATTAAGATGGCAAAGGAATATGCTCCGTTTGTTAGAAAAATTGAAATTGAAGTAGAAAATCTTGATATGCTAAAAGAAGCATTAGAAGCAGGCGCTGATATTATTATGCTTGATAATATGTCTGTTGAAGATATGAGAGAAGCCGTAAAACTTTGCAAAGGCAAAGCCGAAACCGAATGTAGTGGCAACGTGACGAAAGAGAACGTTGCACGCCTTGTAGATATTGGCGTTGACTATATTTCAAGTGGTGCATTAACGCACTCTGCGCCTATTCTTGATTTGTCGCTTAAAAACTTGCACGCAATTTAAGCAAATAAAGGGAGAAAATAAATGAGAGTAAATGAAAGACGAAAGGCAATTATAAACTTGTTATTGGCAAGCAAAACGCCCATTTCAGGTGGAGAACTGTCTGAACAATTTAACGTATCTCGCCAAATTATCGTGCAAGACGTCACGGTGTTAAAAGGGTTAGGATATGAAATTCTTTCAACACACAACGGATACGTAATGCAAAAATCCCCACTCGTAGAAAGGGTATTTAAATTAAAACACACAACCGAGCAGACGGAAGATGAACTTAACAGCATTGTGGATTTGGGTGGTACTGTTGTTGACGTGTTTGTTTGGCATAGGGTTTATGGCAGAATTTCTGCAACGTTAAATATCTTTTCTAGATTACAAGTAAAGCAGTTTTTGGAAGGGGTTAGAACGGGAAAATCAACCGAACTTATGAATATTACCGGTGGATATCATTATCACACCGTTCGTGCAGATTCGCAAGCAGTTCTTGATAAAATTGCAGAAGTGCTTAAGCAAAAGAATTTTATTGCTTTAGGCGATTGATAGGAAATAATATGGATAAACAGCGTTTTGAAAAGCAACTTGCTTTTATTTTAGAAGCAGACAAAGAAAAGAATATTTTGCGCCAAACACATTTAAGTGGTTATACAAGGCAAGAAAACGATGCCGAACACGCTTGGCATATGGCAATGATGATTTATTTGCTAAAAGAGTATGCAAATAAAGATTTTGACGTGGCAAAGGCAATGATGATGGCATTGATTCACGATATAGTAGAAATAGACGCAGGGGATACTTATGCTTACGATACCGAGCGTTTATCTACTCAAAAGGAAAGAGAAAGAAAGGCCGCTGACCGAATTTTTGGATTATTGCCAAACGACCAAATGGAGCATTTAAGGGCAATGTTTGAAGAATTTGAAGAAGGGAAAACTCCAGAAGCAAAATTTGCAAAAACAATGGATAATTTGCAACCTCTTCTTTTAAATGATTGTAATAACGGCGCTGATTGGAGAGCGCACGAAATCAATAAGTCGCAGGTAATAAATAGACAAAAAACTGCACGATTTGGCTCAGAAGAAATTTGGGAATTTATTCAAGGTTTAATTGAAAAGAACGTTAAAAAGGGCAATATTAAAGACGAATAAAATTAAAAGTTGACATAATTAATTATTATAAAAAGGAAGGATAAAAGCTAGTTTTATCCTTCCTTTGTTTTTAGCTCTATTAAAAGTTTGTGTTTTGTGGGGTGATTATTTTACATTTTGTGCTTGCAATTTTTTCAACGTATTCAATAGGTGGTGTTTTATCGGTGATTAAATAGTCCACTTCATCAAATGAAAAGTCCTTGCATAAGAATACTTTATTAAACTTTGTGCTGTCACATAAAACGGCAACTTTATGTGAGTTTTTACGCATTTGTTGTTTTATTTTTGCTTGCTCAATGCTGGCTTCGGTAAAACCACTATTTAGGTCTATACCAGAGCAAGAAATAAGCGAGATGTCTGCGTGTATTCTTGAAATATAGTCTATAGTGTCAGAGCCTATTATTG
Source organism: Christensenellaceae bacterium (assembly GCA_045651185.1). Classification (GTDB taxonomy): domain Bacteria; phylum Bacillota; class Clostridia; order Christensenellales; family Borkfalkiaceae; genus UBA1259. Next base: position 8,160 of record JAZRRZ010000040.1, read on the forward strand.
AATTTGAATGGTTGTGCACTTGTCCACCTGCTATATATATTTTAATGTTATTAGTCTGAGAAAGTAGTAGTGCGTTTCTAAGTCCAATAGTCGTCACGGACAAATATTGTAAGTTATTAAGTAGGGGAATGGTGACACCCGTTGTTGAACTTGAGTCTAAAAAAATAGAATCGCCATTTTTAACGAGTTTTACAGCAAGAGTTGCAATTGTCTTTTTTGCAACGATATTTTCTTGTTCTCTAAGTGCAAACGCTGATTCTTCTGTGGTTGACTTAAATGGCATAGCGCCACCGTGCGAACGCTTGATAAGGCCCTGCCTTTCCATTTGCCTAAGGTCACGCCTGATGGTTGCACCACTAACGTATAACTCTTTTGCAAGTTCTTCTACAGTTGCAGAATTGTTTCTGCTCAAAATGTCCAAAATTTCTTCTTGTCTTTCAAGAGCAAGCATAATTTTCCCCCTTAAAACGCCAAAAAAGGCGATTTTTTATAAAAATGGTGTTCATTTGTGTTCATTTGTGTTTATATCTTATCATAAAAATTATCTTTTTGCAACTTATTTACAAGAGGTTGCAAAAATAATTATATATGATATAATTAATGTGAGATAAAAACGAAATGTAAAAGGAGACATTTAAACATGAAGACAAAAGCAGTTAGACTTTATGGTCAAAGCGATTTAAGACTTGAAGAATTTGAATTGCCTGAAATTAAGGACAATGAAATTTTAGCAAAAGTTGTTTCAGACAGTATTTGTATGTCAAGTTATAAGGCAGCAATTCAAGGCGCAAGTCATAAAAGAGTTCCAAACGACGTAGCAACAAACCCAATTATTATTGGACACGAATTCTGTGGTGATATTATCAAAGTTGGTGCTAAATGGCAACATCTTTTCAAAGAAGGTATGAAATTTGGTATTCAACCAGCAATTAGTTTAAAAGAAAATCCATATATCGCACCTGGATATTCGTATTCAAATATCGGTGGTGATGCAACTTATATCGTTATTCCAAACGAAGTAATGGAACAAGATTGTCTTATTCCTTACGAAGGCGAAAGCTACTTTAAAGCATCACTTGCTGAACCAATGTCTTGCATAATTGCAGGCTATCACGAAAACTTCCGCAACAACTACGAAAACCATAGTCACGATATGGGCATTAAAGAAGGTGGCGCAGTTGCAATTTTAGCAGGCGTAGGTCCTATGGGTCTTGGTGCAGTAGATTATGGTATTCACTGTGACAGAAAGCCATCACTTATGGTTGTCACAGATATCGACCAAGCAAGACTTGATAGAGCAGCAAAACTTTTAACTGTTGAAGACGCTGCTAAAAACGGTGTTAAACTCGTATACGTAAACACGGCTACTCTTGAAGACCCTGTTGCTTATATGAAAGAATTAAACGGTGGCAAAGGTTTTGATGACGTGTTCGTTTATGCACCTGTCACAGCACTCGTTGAACAAGGCGACGCATTACTCGGTGAAAAGGGCTGTTTAAACTTCTTTGCTGGTCCAACAAAAACAGATTTCTCAGCAAAAGTTAACTTCTATGACGTTCACTATACTTTCCATAGAATTACAGGTACGTCAGGTGGCAACACAGACGACTTAAGAGAAGCATTAAAACTTGCTGGTGAAGGCAGAATTGACCCATCAATTATGATTTCACACGTTGGTGGTCTTGACAGTGCTATTGAAACAACTTTAAATCTTCCAAACATCAAGGGCGCAAAGAAACTTGTTTATACACATATCTCAATGCCAATGACAGCAATTGCTGACTTTAAGGAATTAGGAAAAACTGATAAGTTCTTTGCAGATTTAGATGAAATTTGTGAAAGGAACAATGGTATCTGGTCTGATGAGGCAGAAAAATACGTTTTAGCAAACGCTAAAAAGATCTAAGTTAAAAAATAAACAATTTATATAAAGGAGTAAAATTATGGCAAATCCAATTATGATGCCAAAAGCAGGCATTACTGTTGAAAGTTGTATTTTAACAGAATGGAAAGTAAAAGTAGGTGATACCGTTAAGGTTGGCGACGTACTTGCTACTTATGAAACAGATAAATCTTCTTTTGACTTAACAGCAGAAGTAGAAGGTGAAGTTTTGGCACTTTTCTGTGAAGCAGGTGATGAAGTTCCTGTACTTACAAACATTGCAGTAGTTGGCGCAAAGGGTGAAGATTATTCAGCACTTGCACCAAACGGCGCACCAGCAGTAGAAGTGGCTGAAATTAAAGCAGAACCTGCAAAGGCAGCCACAAGTGCACCAGCACCTAAAAAGGCAGTAAATCCAAACGTTAAACCTGTGGCAATGCCAAAAGCAGGTATTACTGTTGAAAGTTGTATTTTAACAGAGTGGAAAGTTAAAGTTGGCGACAACGTTAAAGTTGGCGACATTATGTTCTCTTATGAAACAGACAAATCTTCTTTTGACTATCAAGCAGAAGTTGAAGGCGAAGTTTTAGCAATCTTCTGTGAAGCAGGAGACGAAGTTCCTGTTCTTTCTAACGTATGTGCTGTTGGCCCACACGGCGAAGATGCTTCAGGCTTATCACCAGACGGCGCACAAGAAGCTGTTGTTGAAGAAATCAAAGCAAGCGCACCAGCAGTTGCTGAAGTGAAAGCAGATGCACCAGTAGCTACTGTAAATGCAGAAGGCAAAGTATTTGCTTCTCCAAGAGCAAAGAACTTAGCAGAAAAACTTGGCGTTGACCTAAATAGCGCTACAGCAACAGGTCCTAACGGCAGAATTATTGAAAGAGACGTTAGAGAAGCAAGCGTTAATCCTAAAGCAGTGGCTGAAGCTCCAGCAGTTGCTCCAGCAAAAGCACCAGAAGTTGCTGCTGCTCCAGTTAAAGCAAGTGATGACTTCAAGGCTTATAAAGATGAAAAGATGTCTAACATTAGAAAGGTTATTGCTAAGAACATGGTAATGAGCCTTTCAACAATGGCACAACTTACACATACAATTTCTTTCGATTGCACAAATATTATGGCATTTAGAAAGATGCTTAAAGATAATGCAGAAACACTTAAACTCCCATCAATCACAATTAATAACATTATCGTATACGCTGCATCAAGAGTACTTAAAAAGCATAGAGATTTGAACGCTCACTTAATCAACGGCGATACAATGCGTTATTTTGACCACGTTAACATGGGCATTGCAACAGACACACCAAGAGGACTTTTAGTTCCAACACTTTTCGGTGCTGACACAATGACATTATCTGAAATCGCTATCAAGTCTAAAAAACTTTCAACAGATGCAATTGAAGGCAAACTTGCTCCAGAACTCTTAACAGGTGGTAGTTTTACTATCAGCAACGTGGGAACTATGGGCATTGAAAGCTTTACACCTGTAGTAAACCCACCACAAACTGGTATTTTGGGTGTAAATACATTAGAAACAAGAATTAAACTTGGCAAAGACGGTGAAATTATTCCTTATACAGCAATGGCACTTTCACTTTCATATGACCACAGAGCACTTGACGGTGCACCTGCATCAAGATTCTTGAAAGACTTAAAAGATTATCTTGAAAACTTCAGCATTAACCTAATGGCTGATTCAATCTAATAAAGGAGAAAAAACTAATGGAAATTTTTGATTTAATTGTAATCGGTGGTGGTCCAGGTGGATACCTTGCAGCAGAAAGAGCTGGTCACGCTGGTTTAAAAACAATGGTAATTGAAAAGAGAGCGTTTGGTGGCGTTTGCTTAAACGAAGGTTGCGTTCCAAGTAAAACTTTCCTTAACTCAGCAAAAGTTTTTGACTATGCTAACCACGCAAGTGCTTATGGCGTTAATATTGACGGAAAAGCAACTGTTGACCAAAAGTTTGTTGTTGAAAGAAAGAACGGCGTTGTTAAAATGCTCGTATCTGGCGTAAAATCACAACTTAAGAGAAACAAAGTTGTTATGAAAGAAACGGAAGGCTTTATAGAAGGCAAAGCTGATGAAGGTTATATCATCAAAGCTGGCGAAGAAAAGTTCATTGCAAAACGTTTAATCATTGCAACAGGTTCTATGCCTGTAGTTCCACCAATCCCAGGACTCAGAGAAAACCTTGAAGCAGGACTTGTTATGACAAACAGAGAAGTTTTAGACCTTACAGTTATACCTGAAAAATTAGTTGTAATCGGTGGTGGTGTTATCGGTCTTGAAATGGCAAGTTATTTCTCATCAGTTGGCTCTAAAGTAACTGTTGTTGAAATGCTTAACAAGATTGCTGGCCCAACAGAAGCTGAAATTTCTTCAATCTTACAAAAGAGCCTAGAAAAGAAAGGTGTTGAATTCAAACTCGGCGCTAAAGTGACAGCTGTTGAAAAAGACGGCGTTGTTTATGAAAAAGACGGCAAAGTTGAAAAGGTTATGGCTGATAAAGTTCTCTGCTCAATCGGTAGAAGGGCTGTCACACAAGGCATCGGCTTAGAAAATATCGGCGTTGCTATGGATAGAGGCGCTATTATCACAGACGATATGATGAAAACAAACGTTGCTAACGTTTATGCAGTAGGCGACGTAAACGCTAAGATTATGCTTGCACATACAGCATATAGAGAAGCAGAAGTTGCAGTAAACAACATTATCGGCAAGAAAGACCGTATCCGTTATAACGTTATTCCATCAGTTATCTATACAAATCCAGAAGTTGGTTCTGTTGGTGAAACAGAAGAAAGCGCAAAACAAAAGGGCTTAGACGTTAAATGCGTTTCAATCCCAATGACTTTCTCTGGTAGATATATTGCTGAAAATACAGACCTAAATGGTATTTGTAAATTAGTTATCAACAAAAAGACAAACACACTTATCGGTGCACACATTATCGGTAGTTATGCAGGCGAATTTATCGTTTCTGTATCAGCAATGGTTGACTTAGAAGTTGATATCGAAAACATTAAGAAGTTGGTATTCCCACACCCAACAGTATGTGAAATCGTTAGAGAAGCGATTTTCCAAATTTAGTTAGTTAAAAATTATAAGGAGATATAAAAATGCCAAAGAATTTAATAATTGACCCTAATTTTATAAGGGCACAAGGTAAAATTCAATTTACAGATATTCCTGTAAATGTTTACAACAAGTCTATTAAAGACGAAAAAGAAAATTTTTCTAAGCAAGATTTTGTTCGTATCTTTAACGATATCGCAATGCTTAGAGAATTTGAAAGCATGATTAACGATATCAAAATCAAAAATGAATATCAAGGCTTTAAGCACTCATACCCAGGTCCTGCACACTTGTCAATGGGACAAGAAGCAGCTGCCGTTGGTCAAGCATATATCCTTGATATGGACGATATGACTTTTGGTTCACACAGAAGCCACAGCGAAGTTTTAGCACGTGGTCTTGCTTCAATCAATAAATTGCCAGAAGATAAACTCTATCAAATCATGAAAGACTTTATGGGTGGCGAAACACTTGCTCCTGTTGAAAAACTCAACAAGACAGGTAATGTAAAAGACTTAGCAGTTGACTTCCTTCTCTATGGATTTATGAGTGAAATCTTTGCTCGTAGAACAGGTTTCCACAGAGGTATGGGTGGTTCAATGCACGTATTCTTCTTGCCATTTGGTATCTATCCAAACAACGCACTCGTTGGTGGTGCTGCTCCAGTTGCACTTGGTGCTGCTCTATATAAAAAGGTTAACGACAAACCAGGTATCGTTATTTCTAACGTAGGTGACGGCGCTGTTGGTTGTGGTGTTGTTTATGAATCTATGAACTTTGCTGCTATGGACCAACTTCGTCAACTTTGGGAAAAGAAAGGTGGTCTTCCAATTCTCTTTAACTTCTTTAACAACGGTTATGGTATGGGTGGACAAACAAGAGGCGAAACAATGGCTTATGATTTCCTTGCTCGTCTTGGCGCTGGTATTTCTCCAACACAACTTTATGCTGAAAGAGTTGACGGATTTAACCCACTTGCAGTTATCGATGCAATGAAGAGAAAGAAGAAGATTTTAGTAGATGGCGACGGTCCTGTTCTTCTTGACGTTGTCACATATCGTTATGCTGGACACTCTCCATCAGATGCTATGAGCTATAGAACAGTTGAAGAACTTGAAAACTGGAAGCAATATGACCCAATGGTAACATATAGAAAAGCACTCGTTGACGCTAAGGTTGAAAGCGATGGCAAGTTCGACGATATCATTGCTGGCATTAAAGAAAGAATGCTCAAACTCTGCAAACTTGCTGCTGACCCTGTTGAATCTCCATATCTTGATTTCAAGAAAGACCCATACTATGTAGAAGACTTAATGTTCTCTAACGGCAGTGTTGAAAGCATGGGTGATAGACCTGTTGAAATCGGCAAAGACGTTAAGATTCCTATGGAAGAAAACCCAAGAGTTAAACAAATTGCTGGTAAAGAACGTTATGCGTTTGATGCTAAGGGCAACCAAGTTTCTAACATGAAGAGATATAACATCCGTGACGGCTTATTCGAAGCTATCATTGATAAATACTATAAAGACCCAACTCTTACTGCTTATGGTGAAGACGTTCGTGACTGGGGTGGTGCGTTTGCCGTTTATAAGGGCTTAACAGAAGCACTTCCATACCACAGACTCTTCAACTCTCCAATTTCAGAAGCTGCAATCGTTTCTTCTGCTGTTGGTTATGGTCTCTGCGGTGGTAGAGCAATTATCGAACTTATGTACGCTGACTTTATGGGTAGAGCAGGCGACGAAATCTTCAACCAACTTGCTAAATGGCAAGCAATGAGTAGTGGTATCTTAAAGATGCCTGTAGTTTTACGTGTTTCTGTTGGTGCTAAGTATGGTGCTCAACACTCACAAGACTGGGTTGCTCTTCCTGCACACGTTCCAGGACTTAAAGTTTGCTTCCCTGTAACTCCATATGATGCTAAGGGTTTAATGAACTCTGCTCTTAACGGAACAGACCCTGTTATCTTCTTTGAAAGCCAAAGAATTTACGACAAGGGTGAAGAATTTAGAAAAGAAGGCGTTCCAGAAGGATATTATGAAATTCCACTTGGCGAACCAGACATCAAGAGAGTTGGTAGCGACGTGACAATTTTAACAATCGGTGCTACACTTTATAGAGCAATGGATGCTGCTAAGATTCTTTCTGAAAAATACGGCGTTGAAGCAGAAGTTATCGACGCAAGGTCAATCGTTCCATTCAACTACGAAAAGGTTGTTGAATCTGTTAAAAAGACAGGCAGAATTATCCTTGCTTCTGACGCTTGTGCTAGAGGTAGTATTCTTAACGACTTTGCTAGAAATATCAGCGAACTCTGTTTCGACTATCTTGATGCACCTGCTGTTGTTTGTGGCGCAAAGAACTGGATTACTCCTCCATTTGAATTCGACGCTGAATTCTTCCCACAAGCAGAATGGATTATCGACTGCATTAACGACAAGATTTTACCACTAAAAGGACATATTAGCACAACTAATACATCTGATGCTGAAGCACTCAGAAGAGCTAAGAAGGGTGTTTAATCTAAAAAAATAACAAAGGAAGGGGGGTGGGTTCACCCCCTTTTTTTGTGATATAGGCTATCTCGCATCGTCTGGTTGATTTTTGACATAAATTATCATTGTCTGCTTCATAGCCATAAACTATAGGAAAATTATGACAAAATTTTATTTTATAACACACGACAACACTGATGCTTATTTTAATTTAGCATCAGAAGAATATTTATTAAAACAAACCGATGGTTATTATATTTACCTTTGGGTAAACGATAGGGCTGTTATTGTTGGAACAAACCAAAATGCAATAGAAGAAGTAAACCTTGCGTATACCGAAAAGGCAGGTGTGAAGGTTGTTAGAAGGCTTACGGGTGGTGGCTCTGTCTATCACGATAAGGGCAATATTTGTTATACCGTTATTGCGCCTTATAACCAAAATGAAGAGCATTACAAAAAGTTTACTGCCCCAATCATTGAGTATTTAAATAGTTTAAATGTTAATGCAAAATTTAGTGGCAGAAACGATATAACCATTGATGATAAAAAAATTTCTGGCAACGCGCAAACAATATATAAAGATAGAATTATGCATCACGGCACAATCTTGTTTAATACTGATAGCAGTGAACTTGCAAAATGCTTAAACCCTTCTAAACTAAAAATGCAAAGTAAGGGCATAAAATCGGTTAGGGCAAGGGTGACAAACGTGATTGACCATCTTGATAAAAAAATGAGTGTAGATGAGTTCAAAAACCAACTAAAAGAGCAATTTTTAAAAACTTGCACGCCTTATGAGTTCACAGAGCAAGATTTAAATGCAATAAATAAACTTGTAGATGAAAAATATTCTAAATACGAGTGGAATATAGGTCGTTCGCCTGTGGGAACAAACGTGTTTAGTGATAAGTTTGAATTTGGAATTTTTACACTAAGTTTTTCAAGCAAAAACGGCGTTGTGTGTGATGCTGAAATATTTGGCGACTTTTTTGAAAAAAAGCCTGTAAACGAGTTTGCTAAGTCATTAAACGGTATAAAATTTAGCAAAAATGATTTTGAAAAAGCATTTGTTAGTGTTGGCGATTATATAAGTGGCGCTAGCGCAAAAGAAATTGTGGATAAAATTTTTGAATAATTATTTTTTATAAAAAAGGCAAAAATAGTTAAAAACTATCTTTGCCCACGCACGTCAATATTTATTTTGACATTTAATTTTGATAAGAAATTATCTTTGTAAAGACTGTATTTGCTATTATTATAGCGATACAGTTTTTCTTTTATATTAAGCAAATCGCATTTAGAATTTACCGATTTATTTACAAGACTTAAAATATTTTCAGTAAGCATTTGTTTGGTTTTATCTATAAGTGGTTTTGGCAGTGGCGTGTTTGATGAAAGCGAGTCTTCTGTGCCCGTTGCAAACACATCACTTACTTTGCAAAAAAGAGAAAGACAAAAATCTAAGTCAATGCCACTATCGGTTGCGTTTACTTTTAATGAGTGATTATCGTTTAATATAGTAAGAAAATAGTTGCTTTGTTTACCATTTAAAGTCACGTCATTTATAGCAAGACTAGTTCCATTAATACTTTCCTTAAAAGCGTTAAAAACGAGTGTTTCTTCAGGTGATAATTCTCCCACGAGTTTGCCACCAAAAAATAATGCAGTAGTTCTAGCATCAAAAAGGTTGTTAGACTGAGTATTTGCGCCTTGACTTTTTTGGTCTTGACCACTAGGCGACGTACTATTAGATGAACTGTTATCGCTTTTTTGCCCTTCACTTCCGCTACCATTATCGGCGCTTATAACCTTAATTAATGGCATATATCCCGACTGATTTTTAGAATAGTATCCCGAAACAAAAGTCTTTATGTCGGTAGGGGCAACGTCGTTATCAAATTGTGGGGCTTTTAAGAGTATTTTTTGTATTGCAAAAGAAGAAATATTATCAAGGGGTGTAGATAGGGATAATATTTCCTTTGCCGTTTTTTCAGAAAGAACAACTAGTGCAGAGTCTTGTAGTCTAAGCGTTTTTGCAAAATAATCAAGAAGATTTACAACGTTTTCGCTTGCAAGACCATTGCCTAAAATAATCAAGTTACAAAAAGCAAGTTTAGGAAACCAACCTGAAACGTCACCCATTTCTTTTAAAGCCTGACCAATAGTTTTTCCCTTGCTACTTAGTTGTGCTTTTTGGTTTTCGGTGTTTGTATCGGTTGCTTCAGGAACAGCAACTTGTGCAGTTATGATATATTCGTTTTGTTCTTTATCAATGGCTATAGCCGTTATTATTGATGTTTTTTCTACGTCTATTAACCCAAAGTTATTAGAAAAGAAAAGGGTGAGCAGAATAAACACACTCAAAAGTAAAAATTTAGCCTTTTTTAATTGCATATTTATTTCTCCTTAAAGTTGTTAGCATTATTATGATAGGAACAATGTTTCCTATCAAGATAAAATAAAAAGCAAAATAGTTAGTCATAAAAAATTCAATGCTCACAAAAAACTCGTAAAAACAAAGTGTAATTATAATGTGGGTTGCCACAACGATAGCAGGCGAAAGCCATTTTGTTTTTATAGAAAAAATATAGTCTAAGAGTTTGCTTGAAAAATAAATAGGCAAACAGATTGCAAACATATTAGAAAACAAAATCATAAAAATTCCTATATAATCAAATCTTCCAAGGTTGTTTATAACCGTTGTATATTTAGAAATTTCGGTTAGGGCAAATCTTTGTCTAAACGCTATAGAAGTGAATATGGCATAAAAAATTATCATAAAAGTAAGCACCATAAAAGCCCCTAATGCGAATGATAAAAATATTTTTAAGGCAGAGCCTTTTTCCCACTTAAACTTACCGATAAACAGCATAATAAACACACTATCTCCAAACCAATTAAAGGAGGTTAAAGTGCCACGAGCAATGTTTTTTAAGCCATTTGCACCTATTGGCAAAATTGCTGAAAAATCTGCGTTAGAAAGAGAAAGTGCAATCAAGGTTAAAAACCCGTTTAAAGTTATCATCCATAAAATGTCAGATAATCTTCCAAGCACTCTTATTCTCTTAAAACACATATAAAATGCAAGTAAAAAAAGAGGCATATAATAAAAGACGTTAGGCGTTAATGTATAAAGTGTAAATTCAACGTAATCTTTTTGTTCGTTTAGTGGTAAAATTGCCTTTGACATAAAATAAATAAAGTAAAGAAAAGCAATGATTTTAGCACCATTTTTGCCAAAAACATCTTCTATAATTTCAAAAAAAGTTTTGTCAGTTTTTTTGCAGACAAACACTATTGGAATAAGTGTTAAAAAGTCAAGCGCAAGAGATATTAGCGTTGAAATCCATAAATCTTCGTTTGCATAGTTTGCGATTAGACTTGGCAGACTGAAAAATTTTGTTATGGGCAAAAAGGCTATTATAAAAAAGCAAATTTGCCTTGTTTTTAGTTCATACATATTTAATCTTCCTTTTTAATTCTTCTTTTATTTTTATTCCTTAGCGATTGTGGCCTATATTCAAATTCTTGCAAAAAACCTTTGTAAAGACCGTCTTTCATATCCTTTAATATAAATGGTGAAAAAGGTGCACAAAGTGGGGTTGAATAACTTTCAAACGAAATTAAATATATGGTTAAAAGCGCAACAAAAGTTAAAATTCCATATGCTCCAAGCGTACCTGCAACAATTAAAAACACAATTCTAAGCACGGAAAAAGTTTGTTCTAATTCGGGCACGGTGTATAGACAAATTCCAGAAAGTGCAACAATCATAAGTGTTGGTGCTGAAATAATACCCGCATTAACAGCCGTTTCGCCAAGCACTAAACCACCAACGATAGAAACTACCATGCCCACATATTTGGGCATTCTAACGCTGGCTTCGTTTAAAATTTCAAATATTAAAAGGGTAAAAAACATTTCATAACTTGGCGAAAGTGGTATGCCTTTTATGCTGTTTACAATAGTCAGCAAAAATGATAGGGGAATAAGTTGAAGATGAAATAATTCAGCCGAAACAAAAAGTGCAGGCAAAAATAGGGCAAGAGCAACCGAAATAACCCTTATATATCTAGCAACGGTTGCGCTGTATGAAGAGTTGTAATAATCGCTTGCGCTTTGAAAATCTTCAATTAAAAGATAGGGTACGGTTAGTGCTATAGGCGAGCCGTCAACAAAAATTGCCACCCTTCCTTCTAAAATTTTACCTGCCAAAATATCGGGTTTTTCGGTGTTTCCTATCTGTTTGAAAAGTGAAAATCTATGTTCGCTTAAGAATTTAGAAATATAAGAAGAGTCAAGCACAGCATCAATTTTAATCTTATTAAGACGCTTTTTTACCTGCTCTACAAGGCTTTTTCTGGCTATACCATTTATATAACAAATGGATATTGGGGTTGATGAATATTCGCCTATGGTCAGGTTTTCAAAAATTAGTTTTGTGGACTTCAATTTTCTTCTCATCATACTGATATTTACCGATAAACTTTCAACAAAACCCTCTCTTGGCCCTTTGATTACCGTTGAAGTTGGAGGCTCTGTTATAGCCCTTTTTTCAAAGTGTTTTAGCCCAAAAGAAAGCCCCACATTTATGCCGTCACAAAGCAAAATTGCGTTGCCAAGAAGAAGGTCGTCTATAAGTTTTTCTATCTCGTAAATCTGCTTTTTTTCAGGACTTAAAAACATTTCAAAAAGTGATTTTTCGTTAGGATTTTCCTTGCAAAATGAAATGGGGCGCAAAATCAGTTCGCCAAGTGTGTCTTTGTTTACTAAATCGTTTATAAAAACTAAAATTCCATCAGTTTTATTAAGTTTTATTTCAAGAAAAGTTATGTCGTCACTAACTAATTCTTCCTTAAGTTTTTTAGTGTTGATTTTAAGTTTTTTTGATATTTCCATAAGAGTAGTTTTTGATAAAACAAACTTTTTATGTAAGCAAAAGAAAAAAGGGGGATATTCCCCCTTTAGTCTTAAGTTTTTTTGATAGTTTTTGCCGTGCTGAGAATAAGCCTTGCCAAATGAACAATATCTGAGTTTGAAAGCCCAGAGCAATTGTAAGTAAGTGTGTCCACTACTTGTTGCTCTGAAAGAGTGCTGTCTTTAGTAGATAGCGCTTTTTCAATTTGAATAGCAGTTTTTGTTAAAAGTTCTTGAGCGACATATCCGTTTAGTATCCCTTCAATAAGCAGTATGGTTGCACTTGTGCCGATAGGCTTGCCTTTGCCAATTTTAATTAAAGTAGAATAAAAAATTGCAGAGAGTGAACCACTTAAAAGACCACCATAAAAAGATTGCTTTGTAAAAATTACTTGCTTGATAATAAAAAAGATGTCGTAAGCATAGTAAAGAATCATTGCTAAAATGAAGGGAATATAACTTTTAATCAGCCGTGGCAATTTGCTAAAAAACTTGTTTAGTATTAGCCTGACTATACATACAATAAATGCTATAGCCAGCGTCGGTAGGCTATAAGAAACCAAAAAATCTTGTAAAAATAAATAATTCATATTCCACCTAAATTGAGGGTGCAAAAAATGATTACTTAACTGCGTGAATACTTATAAGTCTTAAATAAAAATTATTAAATCTTAAATAGTTATAAGCCATCAAAAATGCCCCCTTAAGTTTTCCCAAACGCCAAAAGAAGAATATCACACAATCATGAAAAGTAAAGGAGTGTATGACGCCAAAAATAAAAAAACTTTAAGGACTTGCCGTCTATTATAATGTGCATAAGCAGAGCATAAAGTTATATATAAAAAGTCAAAGATTGACAAGTAAAATGATAAAAGGAGAGATTTTATGTTTTTTAATGCAATACTTTATGTGCTGGGCAAGTTAACCTTTTTTGCAGGTAGTGTTATCGGTGGGAATTCCTTTCCCAAACCACTTTCTGGGGAGGAAGAAGACGAGTGTCTTATAAAGATTAAAAATGGGGATAAAGAGGCTAAAGATAAACTTATAAATCACAATATGCGACTAGTTGCGCACATTGTAAAAAAGTATTCTGGCTCGGCAGAAACTGACGATTTGATTTCGGTGGGTAGCATAGGCTTAATTAAGGCTATAAACACGTTTGAAAGGGGTAAGGGCACTCAACTTGCAACGTATACGGCAAGATGTATAGAAAATGAAATTTTAATGCTTTTACGCTCAAATAAAAAGTATAAAAACGACATGTCGCTTTCTGACCCGGTGGGTACGGATAAAGATGGAAACGAACTAACGCTTATGGAATTACTGTGCGAAAAAGAAGACACAGTATTTTTAAAAGTTGATAGAAGTATTGAAAGGGAAAAGTTTTTAAACTTTATAAAAGGTTTTCTTTCGCATCGCGAATACACAGTTTTGTGCTTAAGGTATGGGCTTAAGGGCGAACGGGTATATACACAGCGAGAAGTTGCAAAATTTTTAAAGATTTCACGCTCGTACATATCAAGAATAGAAAAGCGAGGACTAGAAAAACTAAAAGCAGTTGTAAAAAAAGGACAATTTTATTGCTAAATTTTAATTTTTTTATTGACAAAAATGCTTGCTTAATATACAATTATATAAATATACTTGTAGTCTATACTATTTTAAAATATATTATATATAAAAGGGAGAACTGCTTTGGGTGAAAAAATTAAAATCCCAAAGCAACAAAAAACATGACGCAATACTTTTTTAATGAAGAATTTTACAAGGCAAAAAAACAAAGAAAAATTGTTTTAAGCATTTATTTAATAGTGCTGTTTGTTTATTTATTGATAAGTTTAGGCTGTTTTTTATGGTTTAGGACTTTGCCGTACATGGCAAAAGAAATTACTAAGGTTAAGGTTTTGCACTATAGTTTAACGGCAATATTCGTTATATTTTCGTTCATCTATTTAGGCGTGCCTTATAAGCGTGTTAATAGATATTATAAAATGACGTACAACATGATACACGGCTTAAAAGAAACCAGCGTTGCAAATTTTCTTGAGTATGATGAAAATATTAGAGATAAAGATGGTGTTGACTGCAAGTCACTTATCTTTATTGAGTGGAATAAATACAAAAATGAATTTTATGAAAGAAGGGTGTTGATTCCTTATGAAAAAACATTTCCCGAATTAGAAGAAAATCAAAACGTAAAATTTATTACACAAGGCAATATCCTTGTAAGTTATGAAATATTACCTACTATAAAGGAGAACTAAAAAATGAAAGCAATAGTCACAGTTATTGGTAAGGACAAGCCAGGCATTATCGCTAAAGTAAGTACAGCCCTTGCTGAAAATCAAGTTAATATTGAAGACATAAGCCAAACACTTATGCAAGATAATTTCACAATGCTTATGCTTTGTGACCTTTCGGCATCAAAATTGCCACTTGAAAAGTTGCAAGCACAGTTAGTTGAATTAGGCACACAAATCGGCGTTTCTATCCACGTTCAACACGAAGATATATTTAACGCAATGCATAAAATTTAAGGTGGACAAAATATGCTTAATAGAAAGGAAATTTTAGAAACCATAGACATGGTTGAAAAAAACCACTTTGACGTTAGAACTATCACTATGGGCATATCGCTTTTGCCTTGTATCAGAGATGATGCAAAATTAACTGCTCAACTTTGTTATGATAGAATTTGCAAGAAAGCAGAAAACATTGTTAAGGTTGCTAATGAACTCGGTGCTGAATATGGTATTCCAATTATAAACAAGCGTGTTTCAATCACACCAGCAAGCCTTTTAACTTCTTCATTTTGTGGAAAGGAAACGGTGCTTGCAAAAGCGCTTGACGATGCTGCAAAAAACGTTGGCATTGACTTTTTGGGTGGATACTCTGCTCTCGTTCATAAGGGCATGACAAGTTATGAAAGGTCTTTTATTGAAAGTATTCCTGAAGCGCTTGCAACAACTGATAGACTTTGTTCGTCAGTAAACGTAGGCTCTTCTAAAGCAGGTATTAATATGGACGCCGTTAAACTTATGGGCGAAATTGTTAAACAAACTGCTGAAATTACAAAAGATAGAGATGGCTTTGGCTGTGCAAAATTAGTTGTATTTTGCAATGCTGTTGAAGATAATCCGTTTATGGCAGGTGCATTTCACGGTATAGGCGAAGGCGAAACGGTTATAAACGTTGGCGTTTCTGGTCCGGGTGTTGTAAATCACGCACTTAAGAGCATGAAGGGTGCATCTATTGACGATATTGCCGAAACTATTAAAAAGACGGCGTTTAAGATTACAAGGGCAGGTCAACTCATTGCAAAACAAGCGTCTAAG
This sequence comes from Christensenellaceae bacterium, assembly GCA_045651185.1. Classification (GTDB taxonomy): domain Bacteria; phylum Bacillota; class Clostridia; order Christensenellales; family Borkfalkiaceae; genus UBA1259. The sequence goes on from JAZRRZ010000040.1 coordinate 23,870, forward strand.
CGTTTAAATGCTGAGTTTGGTATTGTTGACTTATCTTTAGCACCTACACCTGTTATGGGCGATAGCGTTGCGCATATTTTAGAAGAAATTGGTTTAGAGCAAGTGGGTGCGCACGGCACAACTGCGGCTCTTGCAATGCTTAACGATGCTGTTAAAAAGGGTGGCGTTATGGCAAGTTCTAACGTTGGTGGCCTTTCGGGTGCATTTATACCTGTAAGTGAAGATATCGGTATGATTAACGCTGCAAAGAGTGGCGCTATCAACCTTAATAAGTTAGAAGCAATGACTTGCGTTTGCAGTGTTGGTATTGACATGGTTGCACTTCCAGGAGATACTCCAGCAAGCACAATTTCTGGAATTATTGCAGATGAAGCGGCTATCGGCATGATTAACAACAAAACTACTGCTGTTAGGGTTATACCTGTTCCAAACAAGAAAGTGGGAGACTACGTTGAGTTTGGTGGCCTTTTGGGTTCTGCACCTATTATGGGTGTTAGCCCTTATGGTTGCGTAGATATGATAAATAGGGGTGGAAGAATGCCTGCTCCTATACATAGCAATAAAAATTAATTGAGGTATATAGTTTTGGATAATAAATATAGATGGGCAACCGAACAAATTTATGCGAGTGACGAGGCGTGGCAAAAAGAGTTTGATGCTTTAAGTTTAAAGATAGATTTTGATAAATATCGTGGCAAGTTAGGGCAAAAACACGCATTTTTAGAGTGCATGAAAGAGCAAGAGAGTTTAAGTAGGGTTTTTGATAAACTTAGCGTTTATGCTATGATGAAACATGATGAAAACACTAAAAATGCACTTTATGACTCTATGTCTTCTAAAATTATGGCGCTCGGTGTAGAATTCGGTTCAAAAACTGCATTTATTATGCCTGAACTTACGGCATTAGATGAAAAGGTTTTATCCGATTACATTATAGATAAAGACCTAAAAGAATATGATTATTTTCTAAAGGGTGTGTTAAAAGAAAAAGCACACGTTTTAAGTGAAAATGAAGAAAAACTTTTAGCAATAAGTGGAGATGCGCTTGCAAGTTTTAGAGATATATTCACTAAAATTGACAATGCAGACCTTCCACTTGGCAAAATTATTCACGGTAATCAAAGTTATCCACTTAGTCACGGCACTTACGGCGTTATAATGCACGGCGAAGATAGAAAACTTAGAAAAAAAGCCTTTGATAAATACTATGGCGCATATATTTCGCTAATTAACACTATTTCAGCAACCTATTATGGAAGTGTAAAAAAAGACGTGTTTTATGCAAAGGCAAGAAAATATAACTCTGCACTTGAAAGGGCACTATTTAGTGAAGATGTTGATAAAAAAGTGTACGATAACTTAATTTCTTCAACTAATAAAGCACTTCCTAAACTTCATAAATACATTGCTGAAAAGAAAAAACTTTTAAAACTTAGCAAAATGTATATGTATGATATGTATGTCCCTGTCGTTGAAGGTGCTGAGTTAAAACTTGACTATGAAGATGCTTATGAGTTGGTTATAAAGGGCTTAGCCCCACTAGGCAAAGAGTATCAAGACCTTTTAAGAAAGGCTAAAAACGAGCGCTGGATAGACGTGTTTGAAAATGATGGAAAAAGAAGTGGTGCCTATAGCGTGTGCGTTTATGACACACACCCTTACGTGCTACTTAACTATCAAAAAACTACGCACGACGTGTTTACTATTGCACACGAAATGGGGCATAGTTTGCACTCATATTTTTCTAACAAAAACCAAGCCTATGCAAAGGCTGACTATAAGATTTTCGTGGCAGAAGTTGCAAGCACGGTAAACGAAGTTTTACTTATTAGATATCTTCTCAGTGTAGAAAAAGATAAAAAGTTAAGAAAATATTTGCTATCATATCTACTTGAAATGATTAGAACAACCTTGTTTAGACAAACTCAGTTTGCAGAGTTTGAACAAATTGCACACGATATGGTAGAAAAAGGTCAACCACTTACAAAAGAAAATTTAAGTGAAGTTTATTTGGACTTAAACAAAAAGTATTATGGCCGTTCGGTTATAAGCAAGGGAAACATTAAGTATGAGTGGGCAAGAATTCCGCATTTTTATAGAGCGTTTTATGTTTATAAATACGCAACGGGAATAATCAGCGCACTTGCAATTTGCGATAGGATTTTAAATGGTGAAAAGGGTGCAAAAGAAGATTATTTTAATTTCTTGTCTTCTGGTGGAAGCGACGGACCTGTTGAATTACTTAAAATCGCAGGCGTTGACCTTACAAGTAAAAAACCATTTGAAAAGGCATTTAATGTTTTTAGCGACACTTTAAATGTATTTATAAGTCTATAAAACTTTTTTAAGAACAAAATAGTATAACAATAAAAAGCATAATTAGTAAAGGTTTAGTTATTGTAGTTTACCTTTGGCACAAGGAGAAAAATTATGGCAGAAAAAACAAAAGATTTGAAAAACAAATTAAAAGCACTTGAAAAAAAGGTGATGGGTGATATGCCACACAATTTAGAAGCAGAACAAGCATTGCTTGGCTGTCTTTTACTTGATACAAAAATTCAAGTTGAAATTTCGGCAAACTTAAAAGCAGAAGATTTTTATGCCGAATCTCATAAACTAATTTTTACTGCTATGCTTGAAATAATAAAGAATAATATGCCTGTAGATTTAGTGACTCTTACGGATAAGTTAGAAAAGTTAGGCTCACTTGAAGATGCAGGAGGAATAACGTATATTGCAGAATTAACAAACGTTGTGCCATCATCAGCAAACTATCAAAGGTATTTATCAATAGTTTCAAGAGACAGTTTGCTTAGAAAACTAATAAAAGGTGCATCTGAGATTATAAGCGAAAGCCAAACAAGTCAAGACCAAGTTTCTGCACTTTCTTTTGCTGAAAAAACTGTTTATGATATATCTAACACAGCCGATACGAGAGAAATGGTAAAGATTTCTAACGTTTTACCAGACGTTATGTTTAAACTTGATGAACTTAGCAAAGACAAGTCTAAGTTTAAGGGTATAAAGACAAAATTCAAAGGGCTTGACAACTTGCTTAACGGCGTGCATAATAGTGACCTTATGATTCTTGCAGCACGTCCTGCAGTTGGTAAAACGTCTTTTGCTATGAATATAGTTGAAAATATTGCTCTTTCTGGTCATACGTGCGCAGTATTCTCGCTTGAAATGGGCAGAGAACAACTCGTTCAAAGAATGCTCTGTTCGGTGGCAGGTGTGTCAATGGAACACGCTTTAAAAGGAAAGATGGACAAGGCTGAGTGGCTTAGAATAGCAAAAGCAAAAGAAGTTTTAAATTCAGCAAAAATATTTATTGATGACACTGCCGCTATCACTCCACAACAAGTTTTGTCAAAGTGTAGAAGAATTAAAGCAAGACATGGTTTAGACTTAGTTATGATTGACTATATTCAACTTATGTCAACTGAAAAGAGTTCAAAAAGCGACAACCGTCAACAAGAAATTTCTGAAATTTCAAGGGGCTTAAAACTCTTAGCAAAAGAAGTTGACGTGCCTGTTTTAGCACTTTCCCAACTTTCACGTTTGGTTGAAGCAAGAAAAGGTCGCCCACAACTTTCAGACTTAAGAGAATCTGGTGCAATTGAACAAGATGCCGATATCGTTATGTTTATACATAGACCTGATATCAATGCAACCGAAAAGGAAGTTGCAGAAGGCAAGGTGCAAAAAAACGTTGCAGAAATTCTTGTTTCTAAGCATAGAAACGGGCCTACAGGCTTGGTTAAATTATACTTTAAGGGTGAATGCACAAAGTTCTTGAATCTTGATGAAGAAACAGGTGAAATTGATGATGACCAAAATCAAGAACGCAAAAAAGTAAGCGTAAGTGGATATGAACCTTTGCCAGAAGATGCAAAAGAAAATGATGCACCATTTTCTAGTGATGAACCTGCAGAGGAGTCATATACTCATGGCGTGCAAGTTAAATCGGTTGACGACGAGATTTTTTAATATGCAAACAACAATTTATCCTATAAACGACCAAACTGTTGAAAAGGCAGTAAGCCTGTTAAATGCATCTGAAGTGGTGGCAATTCCAACCGAAACAGTGTATGGATTAGGCGCTGTGGGAACAGATAGCGTGGCCGTTAAAAAAATTTTTGAAATAAAAGGTCGTCCTAGCGACAATCCACTTATAGCACACGTGCATAAGGACTATGACATTACAAAACTTGTTTATATTGACCAAGACTACGTATATGAACTTATCAAAGCCTTTACTCCCGGCCCACTAACCATGGTTTTTAGAAGTAAAGGTGTGGTGTGCAAGGAGGCTGTTGGTGGTGGAAAAACTTTGGCAATAAGGTTTCCTTCACATCAAGGTTGTCAACAATTATTAAAAGCACTTGATAAGCCTGTTGTTGCGCCTAGTGCAAACTTATCAAAGCACACAAGCCCTGTCACTGCTATGCACGTTTATAACGATTTAAATGGCAAACTATCAATGATTTTAGATGGTGGCAAGTGTAGTGGTGGAATTGAAAGCACGGTTTTAGACTGCACAGAAAAAGTTCCAAGAATATTGCGTGCAGGACTTATCACAAAAGAAATGATAGAAAACATAGTTGGTGGTTGTGAGATTGCTCAGCACAAAGAAAGCGATAAAGTTCGTTCACCGGGTGTGAAGTATAAGCATTATCGCCCTAACTGCCAAACAGCGCTATATGAACAAAATCAGTTAGACCTTGCAAAAGAAAGGTATGAGCAAGAAATTCAACAGGGAAAAAGGGCATACATTATGTGTGCAGATAGTCTGATAAATGAGTTTAAGGGCAAAAATTTGTTGCTACTTGGAAAAACTCAACAAGAAATAGCATCTAACCTTTACGATAAACTGTTAGAAGGGGAAAAAATAGCAGATATAATTATCGCTATAGCAATGCCAGATGAAAAAGACATCAATTTGGGCATAATGAATAGGATGAGAAAATCATGCGAGTAAAAAACAAAAAAATATTATTTGTATGCACAGGCAACACTTGTAGAAGCCCTATGGCAGAAATAATATTAAAGAGCAAACTTAAAAATATCGGCATAAAAAACATTAAGGTGGCAAGTGCCGGGCTTTGCACTGAAGATGGCTTAAAAATGAGTGAAAATTCTTTTCAAGCATTAAAACTTATGGGGTATAAACCCTATGGGTTTAAGTCAAGAAAACTAACAAGGCAAATGCTTGAAAAAAGCGATGTTGTAATAGGTATGACTGACAGCCATAAAAATGCACTTGTTGGCTATAAAAATGTTTATACAGTAAGCCAGATAACGGGATTAAATAACATAGATGACCCTTATGGTGGCAATATAAACGTGTATATTAAAACATCGCATCAATTAGAAGATGCGTGTAATATAATTTTAGAACAAATCTTAAATCAAAAAGGAGAATAAAAAATGAAAGTTGCAATTGGTTGTGACCACGGTGGAATTAATTTAAAACCAGTATTAATTGACTATTTAAACAAAAAAGGTATTGAATATAAAGACTTTGGTACTTTTGAAAAAAATTCGGTGGACTATAACGACTATGCTGAACCTGTATGCTTAGCAGTTGCAGATGGCCAGTTTGATAAGGGCATTTTAATCTGTGGAACAGGTATCGGTATGAGTATAGTAGCAAATAAAATTAAAGGTATTCGCTGTGCGCATTGTCACGACGTTTTTTCTGCAAAAGCAACAAGAGAGCATAACGACACAAACGTTATCGCTTTTGGCGAAAGGGTTATTGGACCAGGACTTATGATTGAAATTGTAGAGGCGTTTTTATTTACTGAGTTTTCTAATGATGCACGCCATATCCGTAGAGTTGAAAAAATTAAAAGTATAGAACAAAAAAACTTTAAGTAATATACACATAGGGGAAAAAATATGCAAAAATTAAAAAAGGCAATAATACCAGCAGCAGGACTTGGCACAAGGTTTTTGCCAATAACAAAGGCAGTTCCAAAGCCAATGCTTTCGGTGTTGGATAAGCCAACAATTCAATACATAGCCGAAGAACTTTTAAGCGTGGGTATTGAAGAAATTATAATTGTTGTAAGTCCTGATAGTGGCGTTATAGAAAAGCACTTTGGGACATGTGAAGCGTTAGAAGAAAGACTTCTTTCTGACGGCAAACAAAAACTTTATCAAATTGCTAAAGACACGCATAGATTTAATGTTAAGTTTGTTGTTCAACATGAGGCAAACGGACTTGCAGGCGCAATTTTATGCGCACAACCTTTTGTTAAAGATGAACCATTTGCACTTTTACTTGGCGATGAACTCTTGGTGGCAAATGGCGATAAAAAACCTTGCATTAAAACACTTGCAGACATTTATGAAAGCACTGGTAAAAGCGTTATTGCAACTATGGAAGTTTTTGGCGACGACGTTTGTAAATATGGCAATATTGGTATTGAAAGTGAAGTTGATGGCGTATTGCAGGTTAATGGAATTGTAGAAAAACCAACACTTAACGAAGCGCTTTCTAACAATGCAATTATAGGAAGATACGTTTTGTCTGGTGAAGTTATGGGCATGCTTAAAAACCTTAAACCACACGGCAATGAAATATATTTGACAGACGTTCTTGACAGTCTTGCAAAAGAGGGCAAACTTTTGGCAAGCACGATTGAAGATGATAGATATGACGTTGGCGATAAATGTGGCTATATAAAAGCAAACGTTGAAATGGCATTAAAGAGCCAAGAAATAGGGCAAGATATTAAAGAATATATAAAAGAATTAGCAAAGACACTTTAAGGAATTCTTAAAGTGAAGTAGAAATTAGGTAGTTATGATAGATAAAGTTTGCAACAATTGTGGAAAAAGTTTAAGCGAGTTTTATGCAACAGGTATGCTTGGCTGTCCACATTGTTATAAGGCATTTGAAAAGCAAATAGAACAAACCTTGTATAAGATACAAGGCAAGACTTTTCACACGGGCAAATCGCCTTATAATCTAGGTGCTATTGATAGACAAATGCTTGCCGAATACAAGTGGCTACTTAGCGAAAAAGAAAGGGCTACGTTAGAAGGCAGATTTTCAGACATAAGGGCACTATCTCAGCAAATTTTAGAAATTTCTAACGAACTGAAAAACAGGGGGATTTTGTAGTATGATTACCACGAATCTTGACCTATACGTTGGAAATATAGTGACTACCAGAATTAGACTTGCAAGAAATATTTCTGGTTATCCTTTTCATATTGATGACTATAGCGAAGCGAGAGAAATTGTTAAAAAAGTTAATCGTGCACTTGTTAGGGCAGACACGTTTAACTTGTTTTACGTTTCAAACTTAACCGACATAAAGTTAGAGAGTATGAAAGAGCGCCACTTGATAAGCCAAAATCTTATTGAAAACAGAGAGTTTGGTGCAGTTTTGATAAATCAAGACCAAAGCATATCGGTAATGATAAATGAAGAAGACCACATAAGAGAGCAATGCTTTATGCGTGGATTAAGACTTACCGAAGCGTACGAAACTATTTGCAGGATTGATGATGACATTGCAAAAAATCTAGACATTGCATTTGATGATAAATATGGATATTTAACGGCGTGCCCAACAAATTTAGGAACGGGTATGCGAGCATCAGTATTAATGTTTTTGCCAGCCCTTACCGAAAGTGGCAAGATTGGCGCATTAATAAATGAAGCCACAAAACTCGGCTTAACAGTAAGGGGGCTTTATGGCGAGGGTAGTGATGCTGAAGGGTTTATGTATCAAATCAGCAATGAAATTACCTTGGGTGTAAGCGAACAAGAAATTTTAACTCAAGTTGAGCAAACTGTTTTGCAAATTTGCAAGGCAGAGCGAGACGAGATGCAAAGACTTTACGTTAGAAACGAACTTTCGGTGATGGACAAAGCGCATAAGTCTTTTGGAGTTTTGACCAATGCAATAGTGCTTAGTTATAGCGAATTTATGTCGCATATAGCAAGGGTTAAACTTGGTGCTATGCTAGGCATGATTGAAATATCAAACATAAGCGAAATAGATGAACTCATTGTAAAAGTTCGCCCAGCAAGTTTGTGCGAAACGCACGGAAAAAGGCTTTCAAACCAAAATAGAGATTTGTTTAGGGCAGAAATTGTGGGAAAAGCACTATTAAAAATTAAGGAGTAAATATGTATTACGAAGCATTTTCAAGAAATGTAAATGAAGTAATTGATATGGCAACGGCACTTGCTAAAAAAACAAGTTGTATGTATATCGGCAGTGAACATATTTTATTTGGGCTATTAAGCGTCACTGATGGAAGGGCGTCTGCTATTTTAAGAGAGGCTGGCGTTGACGTTGATAGATATTTAATGTATTATAAAAAGAGCATAGTAAAAGACTATGTAATTCCTGGCAATATGTTTACTGCAAGAACCAAGCGTCTTTTTGAAAACGCAACGCAAATTTCACTAAAAGCGCACGCTGGTTATGTTGGAACAGAACATCTTTTACTTGCACTGCTTATGCAATCTGATAGTTTGGCTGTGACCATTTTAAGATATTTAAGAGTTGATGCTGAAAAAATGGCAAACGAACTTGCATCTTCAATTTTTGCAGATATTCCAGATGAAGTTGAGGAGCAAGACCAACCTGAATATGGTGATTCTATTAAATCAGCAAATGCTAATAATAGAGAAAAAATGTATGCAGGGGCAAATGTAAATAGAAATGACGATTTGGGTGAACTTTCAAAATTTGGCACTAACTTAAACAAACTTGCGCTTGAAGGTAGGTTAGACCCTGTTATTGGCAGAAAAGAAGAAATTGATAGAGTAATTCAAATATTATCAAGAAGAACTAAAAACAACCCACTTCTTATCGGTGAACCGGGCGTAGGTAAAAGCGCTGTTGTTGAAGGCTTGGCACAAGCAATAGTTAAGGGCAACGTTCCAGAGCTTTTAACTGATAAAATTGTGTTTTCTTTAGACCTTGCAGGCATGCTTGCAGGTGCAAGATATCGTGGCGATTTTGAAGAAAGACTTAAAAAAGCAATAGACACCGTTAAGCAAAACGGCAATATCGTGCTGTTTATTGATGAAATTCATAATATCGTAGGAGCAGGAAGCACTGGCGAAGGCAATATGGATGCAGCAAACATATTAAAGCCAATGCTATCTCGTGGTGAACTTCAAACAATAGGTGCAACTACTATTGACGAGTATAGAAAATATATAGAAAAAGATGCTGCATTAGAGCGCCGTTTCCAAACAATTATGGTTGAAGCACCAACTACTGAAGAAACGGTTGAAATATTAAAGGGGCTTAGGGATAAATACGAATCTCATCACGGAGTAAGTATTCCAGACCAAGCAATTTTATCAGCAGTCACGCTTTCGGATAGGTATATAACAGATAGATTTTTACCTGACAAGGCGATAGACTTAATTGATGAGGCAGCGTCAAGAGTAAGGCTTGATAGTTATAATTCACCAATAGAAGCAAAACAAAAAGAAGCCGAACTAAATGCCTTAATCGCACAAAAAAATCAAGCAAAAAAACTTGATGACTTAGAAAAAGCAATTAGAATAAACAAGGATATTGAAAGGGTAAATAAAGAACTTGACGATATTCGTGCTAACGCATCAAAGACGGCAGTAAACCGTGAAAAACTTATGATTACGCCTGATGATATTGCTAAAATTGTAAGCAATTGGACAGGTGTGCCTGTTGTAAAACTTACTCAGACCGAAGCACAAAAATTATTAGACCTAGAAAGTACGCTTCACCAAAGAGTTATAGGCCAAGACAATGCTGTTCGTGCTGTTTCTGATGCAATAAGAAGGGCAAGGGCAGGTTTAAAAGACCCAAATAGACCGGTTGGTTCGTTTATTTTTGTAGGTCCTACAGGCGTTGGTAAAACCGAACTTTCTAAAGCACTTGCAGAAACTGTTTTTGGAAGTGAAGATAACATTATAAGAATTGATATGAGCGAATATATGGAAAAGCACTCTGTTGCAAAAATGGTTGGTGCTCCTCCGGGATATATTGGCTTTGACGAAGCTGGTCAACTAACAGAAAAGGTTAGAAGAAGACCATATTCTGTAGTGCTTTTTGATGAAATAGAAAAGGCGCACCCAGACGTGTTTGATATTATGCTTCAACTCATTGATGAAGGTAGGCTAACCGACAGCAAGGGTAGAGTTGTTAGTTTTAAGAACTGCATTATAATAATGACTTCAAACGTGGGTGCAACTGATATTCAACAAAAGACTACTCTTGGTTTTATAGGCAACAAAACTGCTGAATATGAAAATATGTGCGATAAGTATATGGAAGCATTAAAGTCTAAGTTTAGGCCAGAATTCTTAAACAGAATTGACGATATAATCGTATTCCACAAGCTTGAAAAAGGTGATACTGCAAAGATTGCTGGCATTATGCTTGCATCACTTAGAAAACGCCTTGCCGTTATGGAAGTGGAAATGGAAATTACCGATTCTGCAATGGATTTAATTACAGATAAAGGCTATGACGATAATTATGGCGCAAGACCACTTAAAAGGGTTATTCAACGCTATATAGAAGATAAACTTAGCGAAGAAATATTAAAAGGCGAACTTGCTAGCAATAGCAAAATTGTTATAGATGCCCATGATGGCGAGTTTATTTTTATCAAAAAATAAGCTTAAAAAAAGGGAAAAAGACCTGTAAAAAGGTATAAATATATAGGAGGGAAAAATATGAGAATTGAAATTACAACAAAAAACTATGAACTAAGCGAAAAACTAAGACAAATTACTGAGCAAAAACTAGCAAAACTTGACAAGTATTTTGAAGTTGAAGCAAAAGTAAAAGTTAGTTTTAAAAAAGAGGCAAATGCACTTACAACAGAAGTAATGCTTGACTATGCAAACAAGTTTGTTCGTGCAACGGCAACAAGCGATAATTTCTATGATAATTTAGATATTGTCCTTCCTAAAATAGAAGGTCAAATAAGAAAATATCGCACTAGGTTTGACAAGCACCAAAAAGTTCGCGCTTACCACGAAGTTGCAGTTTTTGAAACTGCAGATAGAGAAATGCCAGAAAAAAGCATTGTTAAGGACAAAAAATTTAAACTTGTTCCTATGACGCTTGATGAAGCAATAGAAGAAATGGAACTTCTAGGTCATAACTTTTACGTATTTTTAGAAGCAAAGAGTGGTGCTATTCAAATTTTATACCAAAGAAATGACGGAGATTTAGGGTTAATTCAGCCTGAAGTATAAATGGCTATGAAAGTAGGTATATCAACGGCTTCGCTGTTTAATAGAAAGCCAACTGAAGACGCTTTAGCATTTTTAGCACAAAACAAAGTGCCTTGCGCTGAAGTGTTTTTGGAAAGTTATTGTGAATATAATAATGAGTTTGGGCATATTTTGGCTAGGGCTAAAGGTGGCGTTGATATACACTCTGTGCACGTTTTAACAACACAGTTTGAGCCACAATTATATAGCATAAACCAAAGGGCACAAGAAGACTCTTTTAAACTTTTGGATATGGCAATGAGTTCTGCAAAGCTGTTTAATGCCAAATACTACACCTTTCACGGTGGTGCAAGGTTTAAAAAAACTCCGTTTAAGATTGATTATGACAGGGTGGGGGCAATAACCCAAAGGGTTATTGACTGTGCCAAAAAATATAATATAACCTTAGCGTATGAAAACGTGCATTGGGGATATTACAACTACATAGGCTTTTTTAAGGAAATTAAAAAACGCACAGAGGGACTAAAGGCAACCTTAGATATAAAGCAGGCTAGACAGAGTGGAATATCATATAAAGATTTTATTGATGAAATGAAAAATGATATCGTCACCGTGCATTTATCGGATATTGACCAAAATGACAAAATGTGTTTGCCGGGCAAGGGAACTATAGACTTTAAGGAACTGTTTTTAATGCTTAACGACGTTGGCTTTAATGGTGCACTGCTTATCGAAGCATATACTTCTGATTATAAGTCACTTGAAGAATTGCTTGATTCAAGAGATTATTTAGAAAACTTAGCAAGCAAGATTTTTTAACAAACTATATTATACAAAGGAAAAAACAATGGAAAAACACGCATCACAAGTAGAGTATGAAAAGAGAATAGGCAAAACACTTATTTCTGAGGAGCAAATTCAACAAGCAATTAAAAAAGCAGGCGAAAAAATTTCTAAACTTTACGATGGCAGGCCGATACTTCTCGTAGGTATATTAAAAGGCTCTTTCGTGTTTATGGCAGACCTATGCCGTGCGATAAACGTGCCTTGCGAAGTTGCATTTATGTGCGCAAAAAGTTATTTTAGTGGCACTGAATCAACGGGAAAAGTTAATATCGTTATGGATTTAGATATAGACGTTTCTAACTATCACGTTGTTATTGCAGAAGATATTATTGATACAGGCAGAACCTTAAAATATCTTTATCAAATGTTAAAAGAAAGAAACCCACTTTCACTTACTGTTGTCACTCTTCTTGATAAAAAGGAAAGAAGGGTTGTAGAGTTTACGCCAGATATATGTCTTTTTGATATTCCAGACTATTTCGTTATAGGTTATGGCCTTGACTGTGATGAAAAATACAGAAACCTTCCATACATTGCTGAGTATAATATAAATGTATAAAATATGACAAACAAAAAAGCCACCGAGTTTTCGGTGGCTTTTAATTTTTCTATTTTGTTGTAGGCTTATGTTCTCATTAAACATTAAATCTAAAGAGTACAACATCGCTATCTTGCATAACGTATTCTTTACCTTCTGAGCGAACTTTACCTTTTTCTTTTGCTGCGTTAAAACTGCCAAGTTCAACTAAAATATCATAGTCAACAATTTCAGCACGGATAAAGCCTTTTTCAAAGTCGGTGTGAATTTTGCCTGCGGCTTGTGGGGCTTTTGTGCCTTTTTCTATTGTCCAAGCCCTAACTTCCTTTTCTCCAGCAGTTAGATAACTGATTAAGCCAAGAAGTCTATAAGAAGTTTTAACAAGTCTATCAAGACCACTTTCTGTTAAACCGAATTCTTCTAAAAAGATTTTTTGTTCATCTTCTTCTAGCATAGAAAGTTCTTCTTCGGTTTTTGCACATATGACCATATGTTCAGAATTTTCTTCTTTAGCAAACTTAATAACCTTTTGAACGAGTGGAAGTTCACTTTCATCTTTGCCCATATCTTTTTCGCTGATATTAGCAGTGTAGATAACAGGTTTTGCAGTTATCAAAAACAAAGATTTTAAGTATTCTCTTTCATCTTCATTAACTTCAAGTGTTCTTGCAGGTTTTAAGTCTTCTAAATGCTTATAAAGTCTTTCTAAAAACTCTGCCTCTATTCTGTATTTTTTATCGCCCGTTTTAACCATGCTAAGCGCCTTATCATAACGCTTTTTAACGCTTTCTAGGTCGGAAAAAATAAGTTCTAAATTTATCGTTTCAATATCCCTAAGAGGGTCTATATTATCGTCAACGTGAGTGATATTAGAATCTTCAAAGCATCTAACCACGTGAACGATAGCATCTGTTTCACGGATATTTGCTAAGAATTTATTGCCCAAGCCTTCGCCCTTGCTTGCGCCCTTAACTAAACCTGCAATGTCAACGAATTCAACAACGGCAGGGGTAATTTTTTTTGTATTGTAAAGTTTGCCTAAAACGTTTAATCTTTCATCAGGCACGGCAACAATGCCAACGTTTGGCTCTATCGTGCAGAAAGGATAGTTAGCACACTCAGCACCTGCGTGAGTAATTGCATTAAATAAAGTTGATTTTCCTACGTTAGGAAGTCCAACAACACCTAGTTTCATATTTTATTCTCCAATTTAATAAATCTTGACCATTCAATTATAATCTAAATTAAATAAAAATTCAAGTTTTTATCTTGCTTTTTTATAAATTATATGTTATTATTATAACACTTACGGAGAGCAATATGGATTATAAATTAATTATCGCACAAAAACTTAATATTGAGGGTGTTTCTACTGAAGAAATTTACTCTTTTATTGAAATTCCACCAAATAACGATATGGGTGACTATGCTTTGCCTTGCTTTAAACTCAGCAAGGTTATGCGCCGTCCACCTATCTTAATAGCACAAAGTTTAGAGCAAGCCTTTACCTGCGACGATTTTATTAGCGAGTGCAAGGCTGTTAACGGTTATCTTAACTTCAAAATCAATAGACAAGGCTTTGCTAAGTCTATCCTTTCTGAAGTTCAGGCTTTGGGCGATAATTATGGCAGTGATACTATTGGTGGGGGCAAAACTGTTTGTATTGACTATTCATCAATAAACATTGCAAAGCCTTTTCATATCGGGCATTTAAGCACAACGGTTATCGGCAGTAGTCTTTGCAAGATTTTTAGGTTTTTAGGGTATAAAGTTGTGGGCATAAACCACCTAGGTGACTATGGCACACAATTTGGCAAACTTATAGTTGCGTTTAAAAAGTGGAGTTCGTTTGAGGCTGTTGAAAAGGGCAGGCTTAGTGAACTTACAAGAATTTACGTTAAATATCATGATGAAGCAAAACTTTACCCAGAAATGGATGATGAAGCAAGGCACTATTTTAAACTCATTGAAGACGGCGATAAAGAAAGCAATGAACTTTTTGAGTTGTTTAAGAAAATCACTTTAGAAGAAGTTGATAAAATTTATAAACTCTTAAACGTTGAGTTTGATAGTTATGCAGGTGAAAGTTTTTATAACGACAAAATGGCGCCTATCGTTGATGAACTAAAAGAGAAAGGACTTATCAAGATTTCAGACGGAGCGTCTATCGTTGACCTTGAAGAATATAACATGCCACCATGCCTTATCTTAAAGTCAGACGGCTCAACGCTTTATGCAACAAGAGATATCGCTGCTGCTGTTTATAGAAAAAACACTTATGACTTTGATAAGTGCTTATACGTAGTTGCATACCAACAAAACTTACATTTTAAACAATTTTTCAAAGTTTTAGAACTTATGGGCAAAGACTGGGCAAAAGATATGGTGCACGTTGCTTACGGTATGGTTAGTTTAGAAAGTGGGGCAATGAGCACTCGTTCTGGAAACGTTGTACTTCTTGAAGACGTAATTTCAAAGACCATTGAAAAGGCAAAAACTATTATTGAAGAAAAGAATCCTTTGCTAAAAGATAAAGATAAGGTTGCAAGTGCTGTTGGCACGGGCGCAGTTATATTTGGTGCGCTTTGCAACAACAAGATTAAAGACATTACCTTCAGTTATGACAGAGTTTTAAGTTTTGAAGGGGAAACATGTCCTTACGTTCAATATACTGTTGCAAGATGCAACAGCGTTATATCAAAGTGCTCTGAGCAAGGCGAATATAACTGTGACAATATGAACGCATCAGAATATGGCGTTATATCACTTCTTGGCAAGTTTAAGGAAGTTGTTAAAAATGCTGGCGAAAAGTATGAGCCATCATACGTGACAAGATATGCTCTTGACCTTGCAACTGCGTTTAACAAGTTCTATATTGACTGTAAAATTGCAGTAGAAGATGATAACACTAGAAATTTCCGTTTGGCAATAACCAAGGCAGTTAAAATTACTTTGACAAATGCACTAACCCTTTTAGGCATTGAAACAGTGGAAGAAATGTAATGAATAAACTTGTAATATTTGACCTTGATGGCACGTTAATTGATTCTTTGCCTGATATATACGAACAAATGAATTTAAGCCTAAAGCATTTTAACTATCCACTTTGCACTATGGGGCAAATTCGCCAATATATAGGCAATGGTGCAAGGCATTTAGTTAAGTGCAGTTTTGGAAATCTAACTGAACAAGATTTAGACCAAAAACTAGAGTATTATAATAAAATATATACTGCATGTGGAAGCCCTAAAACCCATGTTTTTGAGGGTATGGACAAGGTTATAGTTGTATTAAAAAAGATGGGCTATAAACTTGCAATTTTAACAAACAAACCACAAATGACAACTGATAAGGTATATGAAAAATACCTTAAACAATTTGGTTTTGATATGGTTGTTGGTCAAAGCAACAACGTAAAATGTAAGCCAGATAAAACGGCAACCTTAAACATCTTAAAAGAATTAGGCGTTAGTGAAGAAAACGCATATTTTATCGGCGATGGCCAAACTGATATTGAAACGGCATATAATGCAAATATCAAACATATAGCAGTTTTATGGGGATATAGGGATAAAGAGCAACTTGAAAAAGTTGGCGCTAATACTTTTGCATATACCCCTTCAGACATTTTAGATTTAATTCAGTCATAATAATATATAGTAGTGGAATTTTAGATGAAAATTCTGCTACTATATCCTATCTTTTTTTCAAAAATTTTTCACAAAAGAAAATAAAAATTTAATACAAAATTAGTATTTTTACACAAAAATAATCTTTTATTATACTCATATTAAATGGTATAATTATTTTCAAATTCAAAAAATTTTACCTTTTTTTGCCATTTGGCAAAAGTTTACACGATATATAAATAAAATTAAATAAAAAATTGCAAGGAGAAGAAAATTGCAAAAATTATATAATACAATCATAGTTGGTGGTGGGGCATCTGGTCTGCTTGCTGCTGTTGAACTTGTAAGTGGCGATAATGCGTTCAAGGGTGAAGATATACTTCTTTTAGAACGCAATGATAGAGTTGGCAAAAAACTTATTGCAACCGGAAATGGACAAGGCAACTTAACTAATGACAATTTTAGCGAAAAATACTATTATGGTGATTCGGCTTTTATAAAGCAGTTTATTTCAAGCGCAAAACAAGTGGACTTAAAAAAATATTTTGAAGACTTGGGCGTGTTTATGTCAAGCAGTGCTAGTGGCAAGGCTTATCCACTTTCAAAACAAGCAAGTGCTGTTCTTGATAGCATTAGAGCATATCTCATGCACAAAAACTGCAACGTTATGACAGGTAAAAAAGTCACCAAGATAGAAAAAGTTGATGATAATTTTGAAGTTTCAGTATCTAACGAAAAGTTTTTTGCAAAAAGTGTAATATTATGTACGGGTGGTTCGGCAGGAAAGCAATTTGGAACGGACGGAAGCAGTTATGCTTTAGTGGAGAAGTTTGGGCATAAGAAAACCGAACTTTATCCTTCACTAGTGCAACTTAAAACGCCAACCGACAAGATAAAAGGACTTAAGGGCATTAAAGAAAACGCAAGGGTGACAGCGTTTGTGGGGGCAAAACCACTTATGAGTGTGGAAGGCGATTTGCTTTTTACTGATTTTGGTGTGTCTGGCTCTACAATATTTAGTTTATCTGCAAGCGTTGCCGATAAAAAAGATGCCTATTTAATAATAGAATTTTTACCCGACCTTAACTTTTCGCAAACCGAAAACATAATACAAAAAAGGTTAAGCCTTGAATATGTTAAGAGTGAAGATTTGCTTGTTGGTGTTATAAACAAAAAAGTAGGACAAACAATAATTAAAAATGCAAAGTCACTTAAGGCAACAGACATTGCTTATACTTTAAAGAACTTCAAGTTAAACATAACCGGTTCGCTTGGCTTTAATTATGCACAAGTGACAAGGGGTGGCATAAAAACCAACCAAATTTCACCTGTGTTTGAAAGCAAACTAGTGGAAAAACTTTACCTTGCTGGCGAAGTGTTAGACGTTGATGGCGACTGTGGTGGATATAATCTTACATTTGCATTTATCAGTGGAATAACTTCGGCAAAAGATATCAAGCAAACTTTAAAAATAGGTGAGTAAATGAATAAGTTTATAAAATTTGAAAAGGCACAATTAGAAGGCTTGCATCTTTCTGTTTTAAGAGAAATAGGCAGGCAAATTGGCGTTAAAGCGCCTGCTGGTAAAAACAAATTAGGTTTAATAAACGCAATTATAGGTATTCAAAACGATAAAATAGAGCCCGTGCCACCAAACAAAAGGGGCGCACCACCAAAAATGTCTATAGACGTATCAGAATATTACGTTAAAGATGAAATGTGTGTAAATTATACTGATGAAAAACCTTATAAAAAGGGCTTGCAACTTTCTGATAGCAAAAAAGAAAACCAAGCATTTACAGTTGAAGGCGTTTTAGAACAACACATTTCTGGCTATGGCTTTTTGCGCACTAATAACTATGAAAACTCTAAAGATGATATTTACGTATCATCTCAAAACATAAGAAAATATAACTTGCGCCGTGGCGATAAGATTAAGGCAACTGCAAAAATTGTTAGAGAAGGCGATTCGGCTGCTTTACAAGAAGTGCTTTTAATAAACGACCTTGAGCCAAACTTGTTTTTGACAAGAACAAACTTTGATGAACTTTTGCCATATTATCCAACCGATAGAATTAAACTTGAAACCGAAGGTATGGATAATAATTTATCTATTCGCTTAATAGACTTATTCTGTCCACTCGGCATGGGGCAAAGAGGGCTTATCGTTGCGCCACCAAAAACAGGCAAAACAACGCTTTTAAAATACATTGCACAGTCAATTGAAAAAAATTATAGTGACGTTAAACTTATTATGCTTTTAATTGATGAGCGCCCAGAAGAAGTGACCGACATTAAAAGAAGTGTTAAAGGCGAAGTGGTTTTCTCTACTTTTGATGAAGGCCCAGAGCATCACATAAGGGCAGCAGAACTTGTTATAAGTCGTGCAAAAAGGCTTGTTGAAGTAGGTCAAAACGTCGTTGTATTAATGGACTCAATAACAAGACTTGCAAGAGCGTATAACAACACCATAGAAAGTTCTGGCAAGATTTTGTCTGGTGGACTTGACCCTGTTGCAATGCAAGGTCCAAAACGCTTTTTTGGTGCTGCAAGAAATATAGAAAATGGTGGAAGTTTAACCATACTTTCAACAGCGCTAGTTGAAACGGGAAGCCGTATGGATGACGTTATCTTTGAAGAATTCAAAGGCACAGGCAATATGGAAATTCACCTTTCAAGACAGCTTAGCGAAAAAAGGGTGTTCCCAGCAATAGATATAAATAAGTCTGGAACAAGAAGAGAAGAACTTTTGCTTGGTGAAAAAGAACTTGATGCTGTTTATAAACTAAGAAGTATTTTAGGTGAAAGAAACGATGCAACCGACAATTTAATAGACATGCTTAAAAAGACTTCAAATAACGCTGACCTTATACAAAAGGCAGATGCTTGGATGAAACTTTATCAAAAATAATTATGAAATCAGATAGAAATAAAACAATAGACTTTACTTTAGAAAACGGACAAGAATACCTAGAAAAAGTTGTTCAAGAATATAGTTATAATGGCAAAGAAAACAATTGTACAATTTGTGGCGATACTTTTTCTGTATTAAAAAAAATGCAAGATGAAAGTGTAGACCTTCTTATAGTTGACCCGCCATATAATCTTGACAAAGATTTTCACGGAAATGGCTTTAAAAAAGGCACAACCGAGAGTTATGCAAATTATACTCAAAAATGGATTGATGCAGTAAAACCTAAACTCAAAAAAACTGCCACGATTTACGTGTGTTGCGATTGGAGAAGTGCACTTTCTATCGGTCAAGTATTAGAAAATAACTTTATTTTAAGGAACAGAATTACTTGGCAAAGAGAAAAGGGTAGGGGCGCTAAATCTAATTGGAAAAACTCTATGGAAGATATTTTCTTTGCAACTGTTAGTGATGATTATACCTTTAACCTTGATGCCGTTAAGCAAAAGAAAAAGGTTCTTGCGCCATATAAAGAAAACGGCGCGCCTAAAGATTGGGTTGAAGATAAAGACGGAAAATATCGCTATACTTGCCCATCAAATTTTTGGGATGACATTGCAGTTCCTTATTGGTCAATGGCAGAAAACACAGCCCATCCAACCCAAAAGCCAGAAAAACTTATTGCAAAATTAATACTTGCAAGTTCTAATAAAGGCGATTTGGTTTTGGATATCTTTGCTGGTAGTGGCACAACAGGGGTTGTGGCAAAAAAACTTGATAGAAAGTTTATTAATATTGAGCAAAACCCTTTGTATTGTGCTTGGGGCGAAAAAAGACTTTTAGACGCTGAACAAAACAAGCAAATTCAAGGCTATAGTGACGGCATTTTTTACGAAAGAAACTTTAAGCCTAATAATAAAACAAATAAAATATAAAATAGAAAAAGACTAACAAAATTTGTTGGTCTTTTTTTGTTGTAATAAATTATAATTTTTTTGGGCAAAAATAATTCTAAATCAAAAAATTGCGTTTAGAACTTGAAAAAAAACACAATATATAGTATAATAGATATATTATTTGGTTAATTTTGGAGAAAACTGATGGCTAAAAATAGTTATAAGGCAGAAGATATTAAAATACTTGAAGGTTTAGATGCGGTTAGACTTCGCCCTGGTATGTATATAGGAACAACTAGCTCAAAGGGACTTCATCATATTCTTTGGGAAATTGTTGATAACGCCGTTGACGAAGCTGCAAACGGCTTTGCTAATAAAATAGAAGTTAAACTTTATAGTGACGGCTCTGCATCTGTTGAAGATAACGGCAGAGGCATCCCAACAGATATTCACTCTAAAGCAGGGGTATCTGGGGTAGAAGTTGTATTTACTCAACTTCATGCAGGTGGTAAGTTTGATGCTGATAACTATAGTTATTCTGGGGGGCTTCACGGCGTTGGGGCATCTGTCACTAACGCTCTTTCAGAGTGGCTAACCGTTGAAGTTTATAAAGACACCATTTATAAAATGGATTTCCACAGTTATTTAGACAAAGAGAGTGGAAAGGTTAAGTCAGGCGTTCCAAAAGCGCCACTTAAAAACACTAAAGAAAAGACCAAAAAGAAAGGCACGTTTGTTAGATTTTTGCCAGACAAAAGTGTGTTTGAAACAACCGAGTTTTCGGTTGAAACAATACTTAAAAGATTAAAAGAACTTGCCTTTTTAAACAAAGGTTTAGAAATAAAGTTTTATGATGAAAAGACTGATTTTAGTCGCACTTACAAATATGATGGTGGTATTATTGACTTTGTTAAATATTTAAACGAAGGCAAAAGTTCACTTTACTCTGAGCCACTTTTCTTTTCTGGCACTAAAGATAATATATACGTTGAAATTGCAATTCAGCACACAGATGCTTATACTGATAGCGTTTATTCTTACGTAAACAATATTCCAACGGGCGAAGGTGGTATGCACGAAACGGGCTTTAGGTCTGGCTTAACGCGCACGCTTAACGATTATGCAAGGGAAAGAAATCTCTTAAAAGAAAAAGACGATAACCTTTTAGGTGATGACTTTAAAGAAGGGTTAACAGCTATCGTTTCTGTTAAAATGCAAAACGTTCAGTTTGAAGGTCAAACCAAAACCAAACTTGGAAACCCAGAGGCTAGACCTGCCGTTGAAAGCGTGACGGTAAATGAACTTGACCTTTTAATGAAAAACAAAAAACTATTAAAGGTTTTTGATACCATTATAAATAAGGCACTTGGCGCTGCAAAAGTTAGGCTTGCTGCCAAAAAAGCAAAGGAAATTGCAAGGGCATCTAAAAGCATAGAAGTGCAAAGTTTGGTTGGCAAACTTGCATCTTGTTCTGGAAGAAAACCAGAACTAAACGAACTATTTATCGTTGAGGGCGATTCTGCTGGTGGCAGTGCAAAGCAAGCAAGAATGCGTGCTTATCAAGCAATTTTGCCACTTAGGGGCAAACCACTTAACGTTGAAAAGAAAAAACTTGACCAAATTTTACAAAACGAAGAAATAAGAACGATAATCAGTGCGCTTGGCACAGGAATAGGTGCTGACTTTGATATAGAAGACTTAAAGTTCCACAAGATTATCATTTTATCCGATGCCGACCAAGACGGTGCACATATTAGGGCAATACTACTCACATTTTTCTTTAGATATATGCGTGAACTTGTTCAAGCAGGGCATATTTATATCGGCATGCCACCACTATACAAAGTGCATAAGGGTAGCACCGAAGAATATGCTTATGACGACAAGGAACTTGCTGAAAAAATAGCAAAGGTTGGAAAGGGATATGGTATTCAGCGCTATAAAGGTCTTGGTGAAATGAACCCAGCACAACTTTGGGAAACGACAATGAACCCAGAAACTCGTTCACTTATGAAAGTGACCATTGAAGACGCTGCCGAAGCAGACAGGCTTATCACAGTGCTTATGGGTGATGAAGTTGGCGAGCGAAAGAAATATATTTTTGAACATGCAAACTTTAACAAAGAAGATAAGTTTGCAAAAATCAAGCGTGACTAAAGGGGTAAGGTAATTTATGGAAAATCAAAAGGGAATAATATTTTCATCACTTGATGAAGTTTTGAAAAATTCAATGATACCTTATGCAGAAAGCGTTATTTTAGACCGTGCTTTGCCAAGGGTAGAAGATGGACTAAAACCTGTTCAAAGGCGTATTCTATATGCTATGTATGAAATGGGTTTAACAAACGACAAGCCACATAAAAAATGTGCTAAAATCGTTGGTGAAGTTTTGGGTAAATACCACCCACACGGCGATAGTTCGGTGTATGGCGCTATCGTTCACCTTGCGCAAGACTTTAATATGCGCATGCCACTTATTGATGGACAAGGCAACTTTGGTACTGTGGACGGCGACTCTGCTGCTGCTTATAGATATACAGAAGCAAGGCTAGAGCCACTTGCTTTGGAACTTTTAAAAGATATTGACAAAAACACGGTTAACTTTAGCCTTAACTTTGACGATACCCAAGAAGAACCAGACACATTGCCAGGCAGATACCCTAATTTACTAGTAAATGGTGCAGAAGGTATAGCCGTTGGGCTTGCCACAAAAATTCCACCACATAACCTTGTTGAAGTTATTAACGGAACGGTCGCTTATATTGACAACCCTAAAATTTCATTGAAAGAAATGATGAATTATATAAAAGCACCTGACTTTCCAACAGGTGGTTATATAATAGCCGATGGGGACTTAGAAGAAGCGTATAAGACCGGCCGTGGTAAAATTAAGATTAAAGCAAGAGTTAATATTGAAAAGGACACAGGCGATAAACAAAACCTTGTTATTTCTGAACTTCCTTACCAAGTAAACAAGGCAACCTTACTCAAAAAGATTGCCGATATGAGAGAAGAAAGAAAAGACCTTTTGGGTGGCATTGCCGATGTGGTTGATGAATCTGACAGAAACGGTATGCGTGCACTTATCAAACTTAAAAAAGATGCAGATGCAAAGGCAATACTAGCATACCTATTCAAAAATACCGATTTGCAAACAAGTTATAATATCAATATGGTGGCTATTGCAGACGGCAAACCTTGCCAACTTGGTCTAATTGATATTATAAGTTATTATGTGAATTACCAAAGAGAGGTAGTTTTAAGACGCTCTAAATTTGAACTTGAAAGAGCAAAAGAGAGGGCGCATGTTTTAGAAGGGCTTATCGTTGCCGTTAAGAACATTGATGAGGTTATAAAAATCATTAAGGGCGCAGAAAACACGGCTGATGCAAGGGCAAAGTTGAGAAAAAGATTTGACCTTTCAGAAACTCAAGCAAACGCAATTCTAGATTTAAGACTTGCAAGACTTACTAAACTTGAAGTTGTTAAACTTGAAACTGAACTTGCTGAACTTAAGAAGAAGATTGATGAACTAAGCGCAATTGTTCAAAGCAAAGTAAAACAAATGCAAGTTGTTAAAACCGAACTTAATGCCATTAAGAAAAAGTATGCTGAAGATAGAAGAAGCAATATTATTAAGGGTGGCACGGAGCTGGAAGTTCAAAGTGTTGAAAAAGAACTAAAACAAATTGACGATTTTGTTGTTGCTTTTACAAACGGCAAAAAGTTCAAAAAAATGACCGAAAAGAACTTCAAGATGAGCGATAAGAGTGTTAAAGAAAACTCTAACAGTGATGACTTTATCGTATTTAAAACAAAGGCAAAAAGCAATCAAACATTGCTTGCGTTTACAAACCTTGGTAATTGCCATAAGATAGATATGGAAATTGCGCCTGAGTGTAGGTATAGAGACAAGGGCAGTAAATTTAGCGAAGTTTCAAAAGAAGCACAAAGAAACGAATTCCCTGTTGCTTTCTTTGCTGTTGATGAACAAACTTTGCCACAAGGACATTTATTATTCTTTACAAAAGACGGGCTAATTAAAAAGACCGAGTGGGCAGAATATAATTTATTAAAACCTTGTTATCAAGCAATAAAACTCAAAGACGGTGATGAACTTGTTAGCGTTGAACAAGACTTAAAAGGCACTACAATTTTGTACGTGACTAAAAATGGTTTAGCACTAAACGCATTAAAAGATGATATTCCTGTTCAAGGCAGAGTTGCTGGTGGCGTAAAGGGAATAAACTTAAACAAGGGCGATAAAATAGTGTTCGTTTCACAAATAGATGAAGAAGGCGAGGCATTTATTATAACAGACGCAGGTTTTTATAAGAGAGTTATAGTTGCAGAACTTGAACCACTTGCAAGGTATAGAAAGGGCGTAAAAATAGTTGAACTTGGCAAAGATTCAAGCGTTGTGTTTACAGGACACGTAAAAGAGCCTTATGACGTGGCAGTTATAGATACGTTTGGTGTGGCGTTTACCGTTAATACCGAAGATATTTCTATAGAAGGCAGAACAACCAAGGGCAAAACGTTAAAGAACGAAAACAAAAAACGTGCCCCAGAAAAAGTGTTTAAGGTTTTTAGTGAATAGCCTTAAAAACATTAAAAACATAAACAATATATATTAAAAAATGGTTAGTCAAAACTTGGCTAACCATTTATATTTTTTAAATTTAATTTTTTTGAAATGTTGTCATAAGGGCATTTACAAACAAAGAAATTTTGTTATTATAACGCCGTCAATAGTTTTGGGGGAATTATGAAAGACATCATTTCAAGAATAAGGGAAATTGAGGGGGAAGAACAAAGGAGAAAGGGGGAAGATAGACTATCAAAATATAATAACGGCGAAAGGGTGCATCTAAAACAACTTGCTTTTCATAAGTGCCAAAAAAGGAACAGGTGGGTCTTCGGTGGTAATAGAAGTGGCAAAACAGAGTGTGGGGCAGTTGAAAGTATTTATATGGCAAGAGGCAATCACCCTTATCGGCAAAACAAAGATAATGTTTTTGGCTGGGTTGTTTCTCTTTCTCAACAAGTTCAAAGAGACGTTGCACAAAAAAAGGTTTTATCATATCTTAATCCTTCTTGGATACAAGACGTGACAATGATTAGTGGCAAAAAAGAAAGCCTAAAATTTGGCGTGATAGACCAAATTCGGATAAAGAACGTTTTTGGTGGAATATCGGTTATCGGCTTTAAGTCTTGTGACCAAGGCAGAGAAAAATTCCAAGGCAGTTCGCTTGATTTTGTATGGTTTGATGAAGAACCACCCGAAGATATTTATGATGAGTGCCGTATGCGTGTGCTTGATAAAAGTGGGGATATATTTGGCACGATGACGCCACTAAAAGGGCTTACTTTCGTGCACGATAAAATTTATTTAAACATAGAAAACAATCCCGAAGTATGGCACGAGTTTATGGAGTGGGAAGATAACCCGTATTTAGATAAAAACGAGATAGAACTACTTACAAAAACTCTTTCAAAAGACCAACTTGACAGTCGCAGATATGGCAGGTTTAAGGCAAGTGAAGGGCTTGTTTATCCAGAATTTGATGAAAATATTCACGTTTTGTCGCAACCTATACAAATTCCTAGAGATTGGCAAGATACAATTTCTATTGACCCAGGCTTAAACAATCCACTATCAGCGCATTGGTATGCTGTTGATTATGATGGCAACGTATACGTTGTGGCAGAACATTTTGAAGCAGGCAAAGACGTAGAATATCACTCAAACAAGATAAAACAGATTAGCAGAGCGTTAAATTGGAAGGCTGATAGTCAGGGCAGATATCATACGCTTATAGACTCGGCAGCAAACCAAAAAACGCTTGCATCTTGTAAGAGTGTGACCGAACTGTTTTATGATTTTGGAATTGTTGCAAACCCTAAAGTTAATAAGGATATGTTTAGTGGTATTCAAAGGGTAAAGCAATACTTAAAAGTAAATGACGGAAAAAGCAAATTATACATATTTCCATGTTGCACAAACCTTATAAGAGAATTAAAAACCTATCGTTGGAGTGAGGGCGAAAACCCTAAAAAAACAGATGACCACGCGCTAGATGAACTTAGATATTATCTAATGACAAAACCAGACAATACTCCCCCTAAAATAGAAAAGACACAAATTCAAAAGGATAAGGAAAGGTTAATAAAAAAGATTATGAATGAAAGGAAGAAATAAGGTAAAAAAGCAGGTTGATAAAAACGATTTAGAGCAAGCATTGATAAAAAAAGCACTCGGTTATGATGCAACCGAAGTGGTTGAAGAATACGTGGGTGATGGCGATGAAATTAAACTTTCCAAAAAAAAGGTGACAACAAAAAACGTGCCACCCGACATGAGTGCGTTAAAGTTTTTGCTTGAAGAAAGTCAAAAAGAGGTAAGCCAAATGACCGACCAAGAACTATATGAAGAAAAGGTTAGGCTTTTATGCTTACTAAAAGAAATTCAAGAAAATTAAGGAGAAAAAAGTTGAAAAAAAATTCAATCAAACCAGTGTCATCACGTAAAGAAAATGATAGATACATTGAAGACATAATCGCCGATGTAAAGGCAGACTTTAAAAAAAGACAAGAAAAAAGAGTTGCTTATGAAAGGCAGTGGGAACTAAACATAAACTTTCTTAACGGAAATCAATATTGTGACGTAAATGCGCAAGGCGAACTGCTTGAAGAAAGCAAAACTTTTTATTGGCAAGGCAGAGGCGTGTATAACCATATAGCGCCGATAATAGACACAAGGCTTGCAAAATTTTCATATATACAGCCAAGTGTTTCAGTTCGCCCAAGAACTGATGACGACAAAGACGTTGAATCAGCAAATCTTGCCGAAAAACTCTTAGAAAACGCCTTTAAGAAAACCAACTTTCACGACGTTGTAAAAAAAGCAACGGTATGGAGCGAAACTTGTGGAACAAGTTTTTATAAGGTTATTTGGAACAGTAATGGTGGAAATTTAATAGGTGTGAATGATGGAAAAAACGTGTACGAGGGAGAAGTTGAAGTTTTGGCAATTTCACCATTTGAAATATTCCCAGACTCTTTAAGCACCGAAAAATTAGAAGACTGCCAAAGCATTATTCACGCAAGAGCAATGAGCACTACTCTTGTAAAAGAACTATATGGCGTGGATATTTCAGGGCAAAAAATAGACGTTCAAAGTTTGCAAAAAACTTCTGCCTTTGGCGATAATAATCACAATTCAATAGATGACGGCGTTATTGTAATAGAAAGATATGAAAAGCCAACTAAACAGTATCCTAACGGAAGACTTATAACGGTTGCTGGCGACAAACTATTATTTATAGGCGAGTTGCCATATAGAAACGGCGAAAACGGACTTAGAGGTTATCCGTTTGTAAAGCAAGATTCTTTTGAGCAGGCAGGATGTTTTTTTGGCACTAGCGTTATTGAAAGGCTTATACCGGTGCAAAGAGCATTTAACGCTGTAAAAAATAGAAAACACGAGTTCTTAAATAGACTTTCTATGGGTATTATGACTGTTGAAGACGGCTCTATGGACGTTGATGACCTAGCACAAGAAGGGCTTTCTCCTGGGAAAGTGCTTGTTTATAGGCAAGGTTCTAAAGCACCTGAAATTATGGCTAATATGACAATGCCAACAGACTTTAATCAAGAAGAAGACAAACTTCTTAACGAGTTTGTTGTAATAAGTGGAGTAAGCAACGTCACTTCAAGTTCATCAAACGCATCACTTTCAAGTGGTTCGGCACTAGAAATTTTGGTAGAGCAGGATAATTCAAGACTATTAAGATGTGCTGAAGAAATAAGAGAAAGTTATATAAAAGTTTCTAAACAAATGATAAGGCTATATTCACAGTTTTCGGCTGGTATGAGGGCTGTTAAAACAGAGGACCAGTTCAAGAAGACAAGAATTTTATATATTGACAAGTCAAGCACTCAGTCTGATGACGTATATCTAGATAACGAAAATGAACTTTTATATACCAACAGACAAAAGAAAGACATGATATTTAAACTTTATGAAAGCGGACTGCTTAGTGATGATAACGGCAAAATGCGACCTGCAACAAAAGAAAAGGTCTTATCACTTTTGGGATATAAAGAACTTGATTATCAAAAGGGGCTTGCAAGACTTCAAGAAGAAAAGGCGCAAAGAGAAAATGAGATTATGCTAGCAAAAGAAGTTGGCGTGGATGAAGTTGACGACCACGCAATTCATAAAGACGAACATATAAGATACGTTTTAAGCGAACATTTATCACTTAGCGAAGCGCAAAGACAAAAATTTTATGCACATATAAAAGCACATAATGATGCAATTAACAAAGAAATAGGAGATAAATAAAATGGAAGAACAAAAAAATGAACAAATTTCACCACAAACGCAAACTGCAGAGGCAGAAATTATTAAAGGCGAAGATAAAGGAGAAATCTCATTAGGAAAATTTAAAGACGTGGGTGCACTTTTAAATGCATATAACTCTTTACAGTCTGAGTTTACCAAACGCTGTCAGAAAATAAAAGAGTTAGAAAGCAAAACAAGTAATGATGATAAAACTATAGTTCCATCTGCTAATCAAAGTACACCAACAAATCAAGCAAATACAACCTTAATAGATAAAGAAAATGTCTTAAAAGAATATTTACTTGACGTGCTTGCTAAACAGCCAAGCGCAATTATTATGGATGGTGCAGGCGTTGGCGTGAAGACACCGGTTAATCGTCCAACAACAATTGAAGAAGCGGGAAAACTCGCAAAAAAATTACTTAACAGTTAAAAACAAGGAGAAATTATGGCAGTTAATTTAACAAATGCAGATAATGCGTTAAAATCTTTATACTTAGATGCAATCAGTCATCAACTTGATAACAGTGCAAACCCACTTTTATCGGCAATTTCTAAAAGCACCAACGACGTTTGGGGCAAAGAAGTTAGAAAACTTTGCACTTATGGTGTAAACGGTGGTATCGGTGCTGGTACAGAAGACGGCTCTTTGCCAACAGCATCTGGAAACAACTATACTCAATTTGTCACAACTCTTAAAAACCTTTATGGTGTTGTTGAAATTTCAGACAAAGCAATCAGGGCATCTGAAAACAATTCTGGCGCTTTTGTAAGCCTGCTTAATTCTGAAATGGAAGGTCTTATCAGGTCAAGCACGTTTAACTTTGGCAGAATGCTTTTTGGCGATGGTTCAGGTGTGCTTGCAAAAACAACAGAAGTTAAAAACAACCTTTTGTTTGTTGATAGCGTTAGAAACATTATGGAAGGCATGATTGTTGACGTTAGAGATGCATCTGGCAACATTATATCAGGTCTTGGTGGAAGAAAGGTTATTTCTGTAAACAGAGTTCTTAAAGAAATTGGTCTTGCAGGCGCAAGCATTTCAAACCAACAATTTACTGAAGGCACAGTAATCACACTTCAAGGCTCATACAATAACGAAATTTCAGGTCTTGGTGCAATTTTCGGCGAAGGTGAATATTTGTATGGCGTAAACAAAAGCCAAAACGCTTGGATTTCGCCATATATCAAGACTCAAGTTGGCGCAATCAATGAACTAACAATTCAAACGGCACTTGACACAATTGAAGAAAGAAGTGGCAGGGGCGTAAACTTTATTATATGTTCTTGGGGCGTTCGTAGAGCACTTCAACAACTCTTTAGCGCAAACAAAAGAATTATTGATACAATGGAACTAAGTGGTGGCTTTAAGGCTATGAACTATAATGGAATTCCTATAGTGGCAGATAGATTTTGCCCAGAAGGAACAATGTATTTGCTTAATACAAACGACTTTACACTTCATCAACTTTGCGATTGGCAATGGCTTGCTGATGATGATGGCAAAGTTCTTAAGCAAGTTCCAGGAAAGCCTGTTTATACTGCAACATTAGTTAAGTATGCAGACTTAATCTGTTCTTGCCCTAACGGACAAGGTATGCTTACTGGCATCACTGAAGCGTAATAAAAATATTTTAGGTTGCCGAGCCTATCAAGGCTCGGCAATTTTTATAAAGGAGCAATTATGACAGTAAGAGATATATTGATAAATACTGGGGTTATGATTGGAAGACCTGACGTAGTTGATTATTTTTGCGACCAAGTTAATATGGGTGAAGATGTTTATGAAGACATTGCTTTTTTAGTAAAGATAGTAAACGTTGTTATAACCGAACTTGCAAGCACATATATTCCACTAACTACAAAAGAAGAAGTGACTTTTTATGATGGCAAATTTCAATATGCTGAGTTCTATAAAAAAGCAGTTAAAATTGTTGCTGTTTATGATAATTTGGGCAATAAAATTGCGTTTACTGAAACTGCCGAATACATACAATTAGAGAACTTTAATTCTAAGTCGTTAAATTTAACGGTAGAATATCAATTTTTGCCAGAAGAATATTATGAAGATAGTGAAGTGGATTATACCGAAAGAATTATACCAGCAAAAGTTCTTGCGTATGGCGTTGCAGCCGAATTTTGTATAAGTCAAAGCAGGTTTGAAGAAGCAGTTATGCATCATAAACGATATATGTTTGCCCTTCAAGAAATTAAAGGTATAAAAAATGCTTCGATTAAGTCTAGGAGTTGGGTGTAATGAGAAAAAATCAATTAGTAAAACCAAAACTTAAAACTCAAACATTTAAGGTATCAAATTTTATTCCATATTCAGCCTTAAGCAGTCAATGCCTTATTGATGAAAAGGTACAAGCAGCGCCAAACAAGATAGAGAGAATTGCAAGCACACCATCAAATACGCAGAGTGCATATTTCTTGGGTAATAGACTATTTGTATATACAAGTGATAAATACATTTACGAATATATAAATTATTCTTTCAAAAGGGTTATTGATTGCCCTAAAAAGCCTATATTAATGACGGCAATGATTGGTGGTGTGGAAGAAGTTTTAGTTATATGTGGAGAAGATTCTTTTATGTTAGGTCAAAGCCAGACAAAAGTCACAGTTCCTGAAGGAGACTATTGGGCTAATTATAATAACAGATTGTTTATAGCAAAGAGCAAGAACTTATATTTTAGTGGCGATTTTGATTACGATAACTTAACTATGGACATATCAAATTTCGGGCTTATTAACGTGACTTATCAAGATGGCAATATAATAGGATTAGTGCCTTTTGAAAACAAATTAGTTGTGTTTTGCAATTATGCAATTTACACTTTAAATATTTCTGCAGACAATGAATTTACCTTTACAAAATGTAATACTTGTGCAGTGGATATAATAGCCAAAAGCGTTGCAAAAGTTGGTGATGAAATAATATTTGTATCTAACAGAAAAATATGTAGTTATAAAAATGGCAAGGTTGAAATAATAGACACTATTTTTGAAAAATATTTACCTAACATTACGTCTAGGGCAACAGGTTATAATGGACATTATGCAATAAATTTTAATGAAAATTCAGTCAATTATGTTTATATGTTTAATTGCAATAATAGAAAAGCAAATATATTAAACGTGTCCAAAGGTGAATTTATTGGTGGCAAATATTACTTTGCTAGTTCGGAAAAAGAGATATATCAAATAAACGAACTTGGCAGAGCAGTAGGCGCTTGGGCAAGTTTGCCAATGGATTTTGGCACGCACCGTAAAAAGATTTTAACAGAGGTAGGAATATATTCTAATAAAAATGACGCTTTTTATATTTTTAGTGACAGTGTGGGATATAGATTTATGCCTTTAAAATCAGGCAATAACTACAAAAAAATGAATCTTTTGGGCAAAGATTTTCGTTTTGAATTTTTCTCAAATAGCATTGATATGGAAATAAAAGATTTGCAAATAAAATATATAATAGTGGGAGACTAATTATGGAATTTACTTTACCAAAAACAAAAGATGCAATGTATTCAGTGTTAGCAGAACTATTTGATTATTATAGGGTAAGAAAAGAGGGCCATGAAGACGTTGTTTTGCAAGAACTTTCATTAGAAAGACTTGACAGCACTTTGCCATCTGACCAAAACTTGTTAGCAAAGGCAGAAGCACTACTTAAAGCCCAACACGAAAGGGAGATAAAAGATTATCAAACAGAACTTTCGTCTAAAATTTCAGCCATACAAGAAAAAATTGCATTAGTTGAGCAAAACAGTTTGGAAGAAATATCAAACATTACTAATCTTTATAACGAAAGTATTGCAAAAGTACAAAGTCAAGTATTTCAATCGGGGCTTTTAAACTCTTCGGTTATGGTTGACAAAACGGCTACTTTAGAAGACAGCAAAAACCAAAAAATAGCCCAAATAACTCAAGAAAAAAACGATAAAATGTCTTCATTAACGGCAGAAATGCAACAACTAAACGCTAAACTTTCGGCAAGCGCCGAACATTTTGCAATAATTCATCAAAAAGAAATAGATAAAAAGTTTATTGAACTTAGTGATGAAAGGGAGAAAAAGCGAATAGAAGTGTTTAAGTATAACAACAGTTTAGACGAAAAAGAACAACGTTATGCCAACTCAATAAAGGAAACAAAAAGCAGTTTGCATATTAGATTTTTAGACGTTAAATCAGGTGAATATACAAAAGACCAACTCGTAGAGATAGGATATTTTAAAGACGTTATAAGATGCGTAAGCGCATATTTTGACACTTTAGAGCCGTTAAATGCATATCAAACTTTTCTTGCAGAAAAACAACTTATAACTTATCTTGATTATTATTATGAACAAGTTGCACTTTCTTATAAATATAAGGCAGGTTTATGATAACATTTAAGTATTAAAGTTAAGAACTAAAGATGATAAAAAAACTTAATATCTAATAAAAAGGGTGTAAACTTATAATTACAAATTGTGCTTATTAGTTTTTCACCCTTTTTTATTTGCTAAGTAATTTATAAAAATTTGGCTTTTATATATTTTCTTTACAATTAAAAAAAGTTGTGATATAATACGATTATGAGTAAAAAAGTTTATATAGGAAACACCGTTATCGGTGGTGGAGAAAGAATAAAAATTCAATCAATGTCAACGTTTAAGATTTCAGACGTTGAAAATGCAGTGGAAGAATGTTTGCGCCTTAAAGAAGAAGGGCTTGACATCATGCGTTTTTCAGTTCTTGACGAAAAAGATGCAAGTGCATTTAAGGTGGTAAAAGAAAGAACGGGAGTTCCACTCGTTGCAGATATTCACTTTGACTATAGGCTTGCAATAAAGTCTATTGATGGAGGCGCTGATAAAATAAGAATAAACCCAGGCAATATCGGTGGAGAGCAAAATGTTAAAGAAGTTGCTTATGCCTTAAAAAGTGCAAAAATCCCTGTTAGAGTTGGTGCAAACACGGGTAGCATAGAAAAAGAATTTCTAAACAAGTATGGAAAGAGTGAAATTTCGCTTGGCGAAAGTGCGCTAAAAAACGTTGCGCTTTTGGAAAAATATGGTGTAAACGATATCGTTATATCGGTAAAAGCATCTGACGTAAACCTTGCGGTAAAGGCTTATGAATACGTTGCATCAAAAACCGACTATCCACTTCATATTGGAATAACAGAAGCTGGCACGGAATATAACGGAATAATAAAAAACTCTATTGGCATAGGCGCTTTGCTACTTAAGGGCATAGGTGATACTATAAGGGTTAGTTTATCTGCAGATACTATAAAAGAAGTTATTGCAGGTCGTTCAATCTTATCTGCGCTTGACTTATATGACGGAGTAAAGATAATTGCTTGCCCAACTTGTGGCAGGTGCGAGTGGGACTGTATGGCTTTTGCCGATAAGGTGGAAAAATACACTTCTAAAATAAAAACTCCACTTAAAATTGCCGTTATGGGCTGTGTGGTTAATGGCCCGGGCGAAGCAAGAGATGCAGACCTAGGCATTGCAGGTGCAAAAGACGGTTGTGCTATTTTTAGAAAGGGCGAAATAATTAAAAAGGTGACTAAAGACCAAGTAGAAAAAGTGTTTTTTGAGGAAATTGATAAATGTACACGATAAAAGGTAGTGCAGAATTTATTGCTGACCTTAGACAGATTGACCCAAGGCTTAATAATATTCGGTTAAACTCAATAGAAATTCAAAGAGATGTTTGCAAGGTAAGATATACTTTTATTTGCGACCAAGCCATTGACGAAAATCTTCAGCAACAGATTTTAAAAGAGGCTGAAAAGATTACTGCGCCAATATTTTCTGTCGTTGAAATTAGCGTTAAAAAGATTGTTAGCAACGACCAACTTATAAATGCAGAAATTTATAGGTTTTTAAGCCAAAATTACATATCAATTTCTATTTTTCTAAAGAATACAGACGTTATTTCTAACGTGGTTGGTGGTGTTGTAAAATATACATTAAGGCTTACTAGTGACGGCGCTGAATATGTAAACAGAAACTCAATACTATCAAAACTAAACGACCATTTGTCCAAAATGTTTTGTTCAGACTTTATGGGGGCTATTGATATAAAAGAAGAGCAAGAAACGCTTAGTTTGCTAGATGATAACGTATATAAAGAAGAAATTGAAAAGATAGAGCATAGAACTATAAAAGTTCAAGACGTGGTTGTTGTTGATGACGAAAATATAGGCGATTTAGCGTTATATATTGAAGACGCACATCAAGGCGATTTAACGATTTGTGGTGTTGTGACCGATATTCAAGAAAGAAAGACTAAAAACGATAAACCGTTTTTAATAATTAATATTGATGACACAACGGCAAAGATGAGTGGTGTGTATTTTTCTAAAAAAGCCACCTATCATAAAATTAAAGAAATTACTGTGGGTGAGGCAATTATTGCGCGTGGAAACATGGGCGAGTATAATGGCAGAAGGTCGTTTACCTTTGATAAAATCAATCGTTGCACCTTTCCAAAAGACTTTGTAAAAAAAGACAAATACAAAAAGAGTGCCCCAAAAGAATATAAACTAATATTTCCTTCGCCAGCCAAAGACAGTATAAAAGTTAAAAGCGTGTTTGATATAGAAGAAGTGTTGCCACAAGAAGTTGTAAACGACACTATAGTTGTGTTTGACTTTGAAACGACAGGCGTTGACTATATGAATCACGGCATAACCGAAATAGGTGCAGTAAAACTAATTGGTGGTAAGATTGTTGAGCAGTTTACAACACTTGTTAAGCCAGATTATCATATTTCAGAAGAGAATTCAAAAATAACAGGCATCACGGCAGAAATGGTAAAAGATTCGCCAAAAATAGATGCAGTTATAGGTGATTTTATTAAGTTTATTGACGGCGCTACATTAGTTGCGCACAACGCTGATTTTGATATGAAATTTTTAAAGCGTTTTGCAGGTGCGTCAGGTTATGAAATTAAAAATAAAGTTATTGACAGTTTAGAACTTGCAAGAAAGGTGTTGCCACACTTAAAGCATCACGATTTGCACACCGTTGCTGATAATTTTTCTATTGTTTTTCATCACCATAGGGCACTTTCTGATGCGTATGCAACTGCAGAAGCATTTATTGAGATGATGAAATTAAAAAATGCTTAAAAATGCTTGCAAAAAAGAAAAAGATATGATAAAATAAGGATACTTAAATATTATGCTTGACTATGAGAACGGATTTCCGTTCTCATATCTTTTTATAAGGGAAAGTTATGAAGGTAAAATCTAACCAAGAAATTTTAGAATTTGCACAAAATATAGCAAAGCCACTTGGCATTAATTGTGTGGATGTTGAATTTAAGCAAGGCAAGAACCCAGAACTAACGCTTTTTATTGATAAAGAAGGTGGGGTAGACTTAAATACTTGCGAACTTTTCCACAATGCTATAAACGAACCACTAGACGAGTTAGACCCAACGTTTGGCTTGCCATATAGGTTAAACGTTTCAAGTTTGGGTATTGATAGACCGTTTAAGACCGATAATGATTTTATATCTCATATAGGTCAAAGAGTAGAAGTTAAACTTTACGCATCTATAAAAGGTAAAAAGTTTTATGATGGAATTTTAATGAGTTATGCCGGTGGACAAATAACACTGAAAGTTGACGAAAAGAATACTTTTACAATTGAACTTAAAAACATAGTCAAAATAAACGAATATATTGACTTTGAATAATAAAAAAATATAATTTAGGATAAATATTAAGGAGAAAACAATGATTAATCAAGATTTCTTTGCTGCACTTGACGAACTTGAAAGACAAAAAGGTATTTCAAAAGACGAATTTATTTCTGCGCTTGAAAATGCGCTAAGCATTGCTTACAAGAAAAACTCTGCAGTGGGTGGCACTGTAGAAGTTAAAATCAACGCTGATAAAAAGTCTATCAAAGTTTACAGCACACGCACAATAGTTGAAGAAGTTGTTGACGCTGATAAGGAAATTAGCATTGAAGAGGCTAAGCAAATTAAAAAGTCATACAAAGTTGGTGACCAACACGCTATAGAAATTTCAACAAAGAATTTCAGCAGAATAACTGCACAAACAGCAAAACAAGTATTGCTACAAAAACTTCGCGAAATAGAACACGAAAATACAGTAAATGAGTTTGAAGACAAAGAAGGCGAACTTATGACTTGTACAGTTCGTCGTATAGAAGAAGGTTGTGTGTACGTAGAAATTGGTGGTAGCCAAATTGAAGGCGTGCTTATGCCAAAAGACCAAGTTCCTAACGAAAAGTATGAGCTTAACCAAAGACTTAACGTATACGTTAAGAGAGTAAAGAGTTCTGGCAGAGTTGCGCAAATTATCGTTTCAAGAACGGCAAATGGTCTTGTTAAGAGATTGTTTGAAAATGAAGTTCCAGAAATTAAGCAAGGAATAGTTCAAGTAAAAGGCGTTGCAAGAGACCCTGGTCAAAGAACAAAGATTGCAATTTATAGTGAAGACCCATCAGTAGATGCAGTTGGTGCTTGCGTTGGTAATAAGGGCGCAAGAGTAAACGCAATTGTAAGCGAACTCGGTGGCGAAAAGATTGATATTATTCCATGGAGCGAAAACCCACTTGAATTCATTTCAAGCGCACTTTCACCAGCAAGAGTTATAAAAGTAATACAAATGGGTGATGAAAGCGCAATGGCAGTTGTTCCAGACGACAAACTTTCACTTGCAATTGGCAGAAGTGGTCAAAACGCAAGACTTGCAGTTAAACTTACAGGCTGGAAAATAGACGTTAAGAGCGAATCTAATGCAATTAACGAACTTGAAGATTATGCTGTTAGTGAAACTCAAGACGAGGTAAATGAATAATATGGAAAAAAAAGTGCCAATTCGCACTTGTATAGCGTGCAAAACGGCAAAACCTAAAAAAGAACTTATAAGAGTTGTTAAGTTTGATGACCAAATCAAACTAGACTTAACAGGCAAACTCAACGGCAGGGGTGCTTATATATGCAATGATGAAAATTGCATTCAAAAACTAAAAAAGCAAAAACTATTAAACAAAGCATTTTCTTGTCAAGTTGAAGATAGCGTTTACGATAGCATTTTGGAGGATTTCCTTGGAAAATAAGACTAAGGCACAAACCTTTATAGGTTTTGCAATCCGTGCGAAAAAATATCGAATAGGTATGAACGCCGTTCAAACATTAAAAAGTATAAACCTTTTAATAGTGTGCTGTTCGGCTAGTGAAAATACAAAAGAGCAAGCACAAAAAGTTGCAAGCAAATATCATTGCCCAATGATAATTACTAATGAAATTAAACTTGAACAAATAACTTTTAAAGAAAATTCAAAAGTAATGG
This sequence comes from Christensenellaceae bacterium, assembly GCA_045651185.1. Classification (GTDB taxonomy): domain Bacteria; phylum Bacillota; class Clostridia; order Christensenellales; family Borkfalkiaceae; genus UBA1259. The sequence continues at coordinate 61,586 of JAZRRZ010000040.1, forward strand.
CAATCACAGATAAATCGCTTGCAAAAGCAATTTTAGATAACTGTAAAAACGATTTTACTCAAAAAAATTAGGAGAATTAAATGGCTGAAAAGAACAATATGCGCTTTGATAACATAAAGCAAGCAGGTAAAATTATAGAAGATGGAAAAATCAAAACTTTTATCCAAGCGACAGACAAGGTGGCTTTGGATTTAAAAGCATATAAAAAATTGCTTGAAGAAAAGTTAAAAACGCTTGAAGTGGCAAGAAAAGAAAAGGAAAACCAAGAAAAACTTGAAAGTCAAGACCTTGCCGGTCAAAAGGAAAGTGTAAAAAAGGTTGAAGAAAAACCTGTTCAACCTGTGCTAGAACAAAAAGCACAAGTAGAGCCACAACTTGATATTAAAGAACAAACAAGTAAAGTGGCTGATAAAAAAGAAGAAAAGGTGGAAATTCAAAAAGAAGAAAAGCCACAAACTTCTATAAATGATGCACAAGAAAAACCAAGTGCAGAAGAAAAACAACCACAACGCCCATCATTTATTTTGCGTAGAGAAGTGCCTATTCAAAGGCCACCTCGCACTTTCGCAAATAATGGCGAGCGTGATAATAAAGATTTCAACAAGCGCCCACAAAGAGAGTTCCGTCCAACGGATAAGCCTTTTGATAAACAAGCAAGGTTTGACCAAAAGAAAGATGGCGCACCTTATAAGGCAAAGCCAGACTTTAACAAACCAAACCAAGGTGGCATGAACAAAAAACCACAAACCACGTTTATTGCGCCACCTGTTATTCAAAAAGAAGATAAGCGTAGCTTTGCTAAAAAGAAACAAAATAACGAAAGGTCGTTTGAAGATAAGCACGTTATCAATAAGCGTGCCCTTATTAAAGGTCAAGTTGACATTGATGATTTTGATGAGAATAAGAGTGGTTATAGAAAGTTTAGACCTGTTAAAAAGGCAAAAGAAAAGTCTGAAGTAAACGTTATAAAGATTGAAAAGGCTGTTATAAATACCGAAATTATACCACTTAAGGTATTGAGTGAAAAAATTGGTATTACTGCTGCCGAAATAACAAAAAGGCTATTCAAAGAAGGCATTATGAAAACCATCAACGATTCAATCGACTTTGATACTGCTGCCTTTATAGCAGATGACCTTGGTATTGAACTTGAACTCAAACTTGACAAGACTGCAGAAGATGTTTTAAGTGAAGGCTTTGACGAAGTTGTTGATACAGCAGAAAGCCTTAAAAAGCGCCCACCAGTTGTCACTGTTATGGGACACGTTGACCATGGTAAAACTTCACTTCTTGATAGAATTAGAAAGACAAACGTGACTGCTGGCGAAGCCGGTGGTATTACACAACATATCGGTGCTTATCAAGTTAGCGTTGGTGGCGAAACTATAACCTTCCTTGATACTCCAGGCCACGCAGCGTTTACAGCAATGCGTGCTCGTGGTGCACAAGCAACTGATATAGCAATTTTGGTTGTTGCTGCTGACGACGGAATAATGCCACAAACAATAGAGGCAATTAACCACGCAAAAGCAGCAGACGTTCCTATAATTGTCGCAATAAATAAAATTGATAAACCAGAAGCAAATATAGAAAGAATTAAAACTCAACTTACCGAACACGGTTTACTTCCAGAAGAATGGGGTGGAGATACAATTTTGTGTCCTATTTCTGCAAAAACGGGCGAAGGTTTTGATAACTTGTTAGAAAACATTAACTTAGTTGCAGAAATTAAAGACTTAAAGGCAAATCCAGATAGAAAAGCGAAAGGCGTTGTTATTGAAGCAAAACTTGACCAAAGCAAAGGCCCAATTGCAACAATACTCGTTCAAAACGGCACACTTCGCGTATCTGATAGCATTATCGTTGGCACTGTCACAGGAAAAGTTAGGGCAATGACTGATGATAAGGGCAGAAAGGTGACGAGCGCAGGACCATCTACACCTGTATCAATAATGGGTCTTGATGAAGTTCCAAACTCAGGCGACATTTTATATGCTGTTGAGCACGAAAAACTTGCTAAACTTGTAGCAGAAGAAAGACAAAATAAAGAAAAAGAAAACATGCTAAAAGCATCAAGCAAAGTGACGCTTGACGACGTGTTTAACAAGATTGCAGAAGGCGAAATGAAAATACTTCCACTTATCGTTAAGGCAGACGTTCAAGGCTCAGTTGAAGCAGTTAAGAGTTCGCTTGAAAAATTGTCTAACGAAGAAGTAAGAGTAAACGTAATCCATGCAGCAGCAGGTGCAATTAAAGAATCTGATATTATGCTTGCAGAATCTTCAAATGCAATTATAATAGGCTTTAACGTAAGACCAGATTCAAATGCAAAACAAATTGCTGAAAGAAGTGGTATTGACATTAAACTTTATAGAGTTATCTATGAGGCTATTGAAGACGTTGAAAAAGCACTTAAAGGTATGCTTGCACCTAAGTTTAAAGAAGTTTATATGGGTAAAGCAGAAGTTAGAGAAGTATTCAAGATTTCAGGTGTTGGTCAGGTTGCAGGTTGTTACGTGACTGAAGGCAAGATTATAAGAAACGGCAAGCTTCGTATTTATCGTGATGACGTTATGATTTGCGAAGGAAACGTTAACCAATTAAAGAGATTTAAAGATGACGTTAAAGAAGTTGCACAAGGCTTTGAATGTGGTATTAGCATTGAGAAGTTTAACGACATTAAGGTTGGCGACTTTATTGAAAGTTATCAAGTAGAGGAAAATAAAGATTAATGAGAAGAAATAGCAATGTTTCAAGAAGTGATAGAATAAATAGCGAACTAAAAAAAGAAATTTACGATATTATTTCAAGAAAACTCAAAAATCCACTCATAACAGAAATGTTTTCAATACTAGCAGTTGATTGCGCAAACGACTTATCTTTTGCAAAAGTATACGTTAGCGTATTTTCAACAAGTAAGGAAAAGGCTAGCGCCACGTTTGAAGCAATCAAGGCTGATGCCAAAAGAATCAGGTTTGAACTTGCAAAAGTGGTGCGAGCTCGCACAGTTCCAGAACTTAAGTTTATTTTAGATGGTTCTATGGAATACGGCGACAAAATGGACAAGATATTCAAAAAAATCAGTGAGGAAAAGTAAAAGTGAAAACTATAAAAGAGTTGTCGTTAAAACTAAAAAAGGAAAAAAGTGTGGCAATAATTTGCCATATTAGACCTGATGGTGATACGCTAGGCTCGGCACTTGCACTTTCTCATGCACTAAACAATCTCGGCATCAAGGCTAAAGTCTTTTGCGACGACACCGTTCCGTCGAGATTTTTCTTTTTAAAAAGTGCAAACGTTGTTGAAAACGCTTTAGATGGCGAGTTTTCGGCAATGCTTGCAATAGACTGTGCCGATATATCAAGGCTTGGCAGTTTTTATGAAAAGTTTGCTAAGCATAAAAACACTTATTCTTTAGACCATCACGTTTCAAACACAAGATACGCAAAAGAAAATCTTGTAATTGATAATGCAAGCAACTCAGAAAATGTTTTAGCACTTATAGAAGAATTAAATGCTGATATAACTGAAGAAATTGCAAACCTTTTAGCAATGGGCATGATGACCGATACCGGTAATTTTAGACATAAAAACGTCACGCCGAACACAATGCTATCGGTTGCAAAACTTTTAACTAAAGGTGCTGATTTAAACACCATTTACTATAATATGTTCTCAAAGCAAAGCAAAGCAAGAGCAAAACTTTTTGGTTTAGTAATGTCTAAAATTAGATATTTTTTAGAAGATAGATTTGCAGTTGCCTCTATTTTTGAAAAGGATATTATTGGTTGTGGCGCAAAACCAGATGAAACAGAAGGCTTTATAGACTTTATTATGGGAATTGACGGCGTTGAAGTTGGGGCTTCTATATTAGAAATCGGTAAAAACAAATATAAAATAAGTTTTCGTTCAAAAGGCACAGACGTAAACCAAGTTGCAAGCACGTTTGGTGGTGGCGGGCACGTTTTGGCAAGTGGTTGCCAAATTCAAGGCGAATATGAAGAAGTTGTGGATAAAATTTGCTTTGCAGTAAAAACTCATATCCAAAACTAACTATTTAAATACAGAAAAGACAGACATTTAGTAGCAAAAGTATGACGGGATTTATAAACATAATAAAACCTTCTGGCATGAGTTCTGCTTATGCCGTGGGGGCTGTAAAGAAAAAATTTAACCAACCGTGTGGGCATATGGGCACACTTGACCCTATGGCAGAAGGCGTTTTGCCTGTTGGTATTGGCAAAACTTCAAGACTGTTTCAGTATCTGTTAGACAAAGAAAAAACCTATATTGCTAGATTTATTTTTGGTTATACTACAGATACGCTAGACGTCACCGGTCAAATAACAGCACAAACAAAAATAATACCAACGCTAGAACAAATTAAGGGCGTGATAGGAAATTTTGTGGGCGAAATTATGCAAGTTCCACCAAACTATTCTGCAAAATGTATAAATGGCAAAAGGGGTTATGAACTTGCAAGGCAGGGCAAAGAGTTTGAACTTGAGGCTAAAAAAGTGTGCATACTTGGCATAGAGTGTTTATCTCAAATAAGTGAAAATGAATTTGAGTTTAAAATTGATTGTAAGGGTGGCACGTATATCCGCTCACTCGCAAGGGACATTGCAAAAAGCGTTAACTCGCTTGGTGTTATGAGCAAACTAACTCGCACCAAATGTGGCATTTTCACAATGGAAAACGGCATAGGCGTTGAAGAGTTTAAAAGTAGTGAAAACGTTGAAAAATATATAATAGCGTCGGATATGGCAGTCAGTTTTGAAAAGCTTGATTTAACTAAAGAGCAAGCCCAAAAAATTCTTGACGGCGTGTATGAAGATTATGGTTTTGCTGACGGCGTTTATAGAGTATATAACCAAGGCTCATTTATCGGTGTTGGCAAAGTGGAAAATGGAATTCTTAGGATAAATTCTTATGTTAGATAATTTTAGGCCCACAGTTATTGCACTCGGCTATTTTGACAGTGTGCATTTGGGACATCAAATGGTTATAAAAAGGGCAAAAGACATAGCCCATAAAAACAATATGTCGCTTACCGTGTTTACCTTTTTTGGAAATTTAAAAGGCGCAATCGGTGGGCAGGATAAATGCGTTTTTTTGACCAAAGAAAGAGAAAAATTCTTAAAAAACTTGGGTGCTGATGAAATTTATTTTGCGCCGGTGACTAAAGAGTTTTTACAAACGGATAGAAAAGATTTTTTAGATTATTTAAATCAAAAATATAATATTAAATATTATGTAAGTGGCGCTGATTACACCTTTGGTGCGTTTGGCACAGGCAACACCGAATATTTAACAGATTATGCCATTAAAAACGGACAGCAACACGTGATTGTTGACACCTTTTTAATGTCTAACCAAAAAGTTTCAACAACGCTTGTTAAAAGTTTGCTCTCTAAGGGCGACGTAAAAGGAGCAAGCGAACTTTTAGGAAGAAATTATTCTATCAGTGGCGTGGTAGTAAAGGATAGGCAGGTGGGAACAAAACTTGGCTTTCCAACTGCAAATATAATTTTAGATAAAGATAAATTTCGCCTTTGTGACGGCGTTTATATAGGCAAAGTTATAATAGATAGTAAAGATTATTATGCCATAATTAACTATGGTGCTAGACCAACTTTTGATTTAGGACAAAAACTACTTGAAGTTCATATCATAGATTTTTGTGGTGACTTATACGGCACCGAAATAGAAGTGTTATTTTTAGATTATATAAGACCGATAAAAAAGTTTGATAGCGTTGAAGATTTAAAATTGCAACTTCAATCGGACTTAAAATTAGTAAGGGAAGGAAAGTATGATTAAATTTGGTCCAAGTGGCAACTCAATAGAGTTTAATGAGGCAGGCTTTTCAAAGAGTGAAGAGAGTGCTGTTTGGGTTAAAAATTTAGGACTAACTTGCTTTGAATATTCGTTTGGGCGTGGCGTTAATTTAAGTGATGAAAAAGCAATAAGCATAGGTCAAGCGTTTAAGGAAAGTGGGGTTGAAATAAGCGTGCATGCACCTTATTATATAAACTTTGCAAACCCTGAAGAAGAAAATGCAGTAAAGTCTTATAACTACATTTTGCAGTCTGCTTTAAAATTAAAACTTATGGGGGGAAAAAGAATAGTTTTTCACCCAGCAAGTCAAGGAAAAATGAGCAGGGAAAAAGCCGTTGAACTAACTAAAAAAAGGCTTGAAACACTTAGAGATATTATTTATGAAAATGCGCTTGATGACCTAATTTACTGTCCTGAAACAATGGGCAAACTTGGTCAAATAGGCACTATTGAGGAAGTGGTAGAATTTTGCAAGATAGATAAAATTTATACGCCATGTGTAGATTTTGGGCACATAAATGCAAGAGAATTTGGTAGTTTAAAAACCGAGCAAGACTATTTAGATAGACTAAACTTTATGATTGACCAATTAGGATATGAAAAAATGCAATTCTTCCATATCCACTTTTCAAAAATAGAGTTTTCAGCAAAAGGCGAAGTTAGGCATTTAACCTTTGAGGATAATCACTACGGCCCAGATTTTTCACCACTTGCATCAGCACTTAAAAAACTAAAGTTAAGTCCATATATAATCTGCGAATCTGCGGGAACGCAAGATAAAGACGCATTAAATATGCAAAATATATATTATGGCAATTGACATAATTTAATTTTTTTGGTAAAATAATATAGTCAAATGAAAAACTATCCTTTTAGTAATGAAAATGCTTGTCTTGTGCTAGATGATTTGACAAGTCAATATTTTATAAAAGCACCACTTGAAGAAGGTTATCTTATTTTGGCAGACAAAAAAACTTGCTTTATAGATGCAAGGTCTTTTTCTAGGGTAAAGGATAATTTAACTTGTAATGGCGTAGACGTAAAACTTTTAAAAAGCACAAGTGACGTAAAAGAATTTTTAACTGGAATTAATGCTAAAAATCTTTACTTAGACTTTTCTAAAATAACAGTAAAAGCGTATAACGAGTTTTTGGCGTGGGGTTTTAATATTAAAGATAGCGAACAAATATTAAACGAGATGCGCGCCCAAAAAACTAGTTTAGAAATTGAAAAAACTTTTACCGCGTGTGAGATTGCGCAAAAGGCACTATATAGTGCGTTAGAGTGCGTAAAAGAAGGCATTAATGAACTTGAACTTAAGGCCATTATTGAAAAAAAGGTTATAGAGTTTGGGGCAGAGGGCACTTCGTTTGAAACGATTGTTGCTTTTGGCAAAAACTCTGCAGTGCCACACCACAAATCAAACACAACAAAACTTGAAAAGAATATGCCTATTTTAATAGACATGGGTGCTAAATATCAAGACTATTCATCTGATATTACAAGAACGGTATTTTTTGGAAATCCATCAAAAGACTTTATAGAAAAATATAACGCAGTTTTGTCATCAAACCTTACTGCGCAAGAAAAAATTAAGTGTGGGGACATGACGGATACGGCAGATGCCTATGCAAGAAAGGTTTTATCCGAGGTGGGCTTAGAAAAATATTTCACCCACTCGTTAGGGCACGGCATAGGGCTAGAAGTTCACGAATATCCTTTGCTTTCACCAAAAAGAAAGCAAGAGTTAAAGGAAAATATGCTTTTTACCATTGAGCCAGGCGTGTATTTTGAAGGCGAGTTTGGTATAAGGATTGAAGACACGGTGCTACTTACAAAAAATGGAATCGAAAGGCTTTTTACAGATAGTAAAGAACTTATGATAATAAAATAAAAAAATTAGATATAAATTTGAAGGAGAAATCAATATGATTACAGCAGGCGATTTTAGAAAGGGCGTCACTTTTGAATATGAAAGCAATATTTATACAATTGTTGACTTCCAACACGTTAAGCCAGGTAAAGGCGCAGCATTTGTTAGAACAACAATGAAAAACGTTGTGACAGGTAAAGTGTTAGAAAAAACTTGGAACCCAACAGAAAAAGTTCAAGAAGCACAAATCGAAACAAAGAATATGACATATTCTTATACCGATGGCGAACTTTATTATTTTATGGACCAAGAATTCAATCTTACACCACTTAACTATGAACAAGTTGAAGATGCATTAAAATACATCAAAGAAAACGACCCTGTTATCGTTAGGTCTTATAAAGGCGTTGCTTTTTCTGTTGAATGTGAAAACTTTGTTGTTCTTCGTGTCACACAAGCAGACCCATCAGTTAAGGGCAACACAGCAACAAACGCAACAAAAGAAGCCGTTTTAGAAACAGGCACAAAACTTCAAGTTCCAATGTTCGTTGAAGAAGGCGAACTCATCAGAGTTGACACCAGAACAGGCGAATACATGGAAAGAGTTAAAGGCTAATAAATAAATAAAAAACCGATAATGCCCACAAATTTATTTTGTGGGTATTGTTAAATTTAGGCATTTTTAATATAAAAAAGTAAAAAAATATAAACAAGGGAAAACAGCATTGAAAACAGCACTTATTACAGGCGTGTCAGGTGGTATAGGAAAAGCCACAGCCAAAAAGTTCATTGATAATGGATATTTTGTTATAGGTCAATATAATTCAAACAAAAAAAGCATAGATGACTTTTATTTAGAACTTGAAAAGGAAAATAAAAGCGACTATTTTTTTGCTGTAAAAGCAGACCTTTCTGACAGCGAGCAAATATATAAAATGATGGATACTATAGAAAAGAGTTTTAAGCACCTTTCAGTGCTTGTAAATAATGCTGGTATAAGCCTTACAAAACTCATAACAGAAACAACTGAAAGTGAGTGGGATAAAATCTTTTCGGTAAACCTAAAAAGCACATATTTAATTACGAATAGAGTGCTTAGAGGCATGATAGAAAGCAAATGTGGCAAAATAGTTAATATTTCATCAATGTGGGGCATAAATGGTAGCAGTATGGAAGTTGCTTATTCATCAACCAAAGCGGGGCTTATAGGCTATACTAAGGCGCTTGCTAAGGAAGTTGGATATAGTGGAATAAACGTAAACTGTGTTTGCCCAGGCGTTATCGATACGCCTATGAACGCACATTTAACTGCTGAAGATATTAACGAGTTAAAAGAGCAAACACCACTTAATAGAATAGGAAGTGCTGAAGATGTTGCAAACTTAATCTACTTTTTATGTAGTAGCGATGCTGACTTTATCACAGGTCAAGTTGTATCAGTAGATGGTGGTTTTGCGTTATAATAAAAGGAAAAAAGGGGGGACAATAAACTTGTCCCTATTAAAATATATGAGAGAAGAAGTAAGTCGAAAAAGTGGCGTTTTAATGCCAATATTCAGTTTGCCAAGTAAATATGGCATAGGTGATTTTGGCAAAGAAAGTTATAATTTTATAGATTTAATGAAAAAGTCTGGGCAAAAGGTGTGGCAAATTTTACCGTTAGTACAAACGGGGTATGGAAATTCGCCATATTCTTCGGTTTGTTCAGATTCTTTTAGCCCGTATTATATAAGCATTGAAATGTTGTTAGAACAAGGCTTGCTTACAAAAGACGAAATAAAATTTTCACTTAGTGGTAAAGAACAAATAGATTATGGCGAACTTTATGCTGTTAGATATCCACTTTTAGAAAAGGCGTTTATAAGGTTTGATAAAAATTTGCCTAAGTTTGCTAAATATGTAAACAGCAAGGAAAGTAGAGATTACGCCTTGTTTATGGCGATAAAAGAAGCGTCTGGGCAAAAGCATTTTTACGAGTGGGAAGAAGGATTAAAAAACAGAAGCCCAAAAGCGCTAAGGCAGTTTGAAAGAGCATACAAAGATAGAGTTTTATTTTATCAATTTATTCAGTTTATAGCAAAAGAGCAGTGGCTGAATTTAAAATCTTATGCAAATAAAAAGGGTATTGAAATTTTGGGTGATATGCCACTATACGTAGCACTTGACAGTGTGGACGTTTGGAAGAATAGACACTTATTTAAGTTAGACCAAAATTTAATGCCAAAAAAAGTTGCTGGCGTTCCACCAGATTATTTTTGTGAGGACGGGCAACTTTGGGGCAATCCTGTATACGACTATGCCGAGCACCAAAAAGATAATTTTTCTTGGTGGACAAATAGAATAGAAAAAGCGTTAAAGGTTTTTGACTTGGTTAGAATAGACCACTTTAGGGCGCTTGATAGATACTATGAAATAGAGGCTGATAGCCCAAATGCAAAAAATGGTGAGTGGATAAAAGTTCCATCGGAAGAACTGTTTAGCGCTATTCATCAAAAGAACGATAAAAACAGAATTATTGCAGAAGATTTAGGCATTATTGACGACGGCGTTAGAGATTTAATTAAAAAAGTTGGCTATCCGGGTATGAAAATTTTGTCTTTTGCGTTTAACGGAGATAAAGATAATCTATACTTGCCAGAGCGTATTGATGAAAACTGCATTTGTTATACGGGCACGCATGATAATGATACTTTGATGGGATTAATAAATAGTTTAAATAGTTGGGACTATTCAAACCTATATAACGGCGTAAAAAACAGTTTATGCTTGATGGATATAGATTACCAAATTGATGATAGTTTAGGCCTTGCCAACGCAATAATAATGCTTGGTGCCAAATCAAAGGCAAAAATGTTTATAGTGCCTATGCAAGACCTATTATGTTTAGGCAGTGATTATAGGATAAATCAACCGGGGGTTGTAAAAAACAGCAACTGGTCGGTTAGATTTTCTAAACAACAAATTTGTGCTAAATCATTTATGATCATAAAAGGATTAACAAAAAAATATAATAGATAACAAGTCATAGATAAAGACTTTTTAGCAAAAACATGCTAAAAGGTCTTTTTTAGTGTATAACAACTAATTTTTTGGTAATACTCTTTACAAAAAAGGAGAAAAGAATATGAATCCATTTAAAGAATTACCAAAAGTCAGCAAAATAAATTATCCAAGTTTTAGTGCTCTTGCTCCAAAGCCTTATGACAAGAACGCAACCGACCCTTATACAAAGACAAGGGTAATACTAATGAACGGCACCGAGTTTGAGTCAAACTGGTTTTTACACCATTTTAATAGACACTGTTTAAATAACGACGTTAGAAGGGTTATCGCAGGTGTTAGAAGGGAGGAACAATTCCAACAAAAAAGAATATCTTCTTTAAAACCTATTAACGAAACTATATTAGAAACAACGATAGGTTATGAGCAACTTGCTGTTGACTTAACGGCAGATATTGCACAAAAAGAACCAAACCCATTTGTAAAAGCCCAACTTGACTTTGCACTTTTAGAAGATTTTGACCATCTTTATAGATATGCAAACCTGCTTGATATGGAAGAGGGCATACATGCAGAAAGATTAGTTGGTAAATATACCGAACTTACTCCTGCAAGGCCAACTGTTTCTGAGCATCGCCACCCAAATGATGACGTTAGAAGATATATTAACTGCTGGCAAGATAGTCTTATTACAAGACTACACGCAAACATTATAACGGCAGCCGAACAACAAACAATGAACTATTATATGAACGTTGGCTCGTTTTATCACAGCGATTTAGGTAGAAAATTGTATAGCGAAATTGCAATGATAGAAGAACAGCACGTGACGGGATATGGCTCGCTAATAGACCCATCTAGCACAATGTTTGAAAGTTGGGTAATGCACGAATATACAGAGTGTTATTTGTATTATTCTTGCTATCAAGATGAAACGCACCCACAAATCAAAAAGATTTGGCTTGAACATTTTGAACAAGAGTTAAACCACTTAAAAATTGCATCTGATATGCTTAAAAAATACGAAGGTAGGGATTGGGAGCAGTTATTCGTTGGTGGTGCAGATTTCCCAGAACTTGTTAAATTAAAGTCAAATAAAGAATATATTAGAGATGTTATAAAGAGCGTTAGACTAACGGGATATTATGAAGATATGGTAGAAGTTAATAGTCTAAAGGATAGTGATGAGTTTTTTAAATATCAACGCCAAGTTAACGGAAAATCAGTTAAAAACGCATCTCATAACGTAATTGAAAAATATATCAAAAAGTATGGCGAAGATTATAGATATGAAGATAAGCCAAGCGTTGAAAAAACTTTAAGAGATAGAACGATAGACAACACCGACTTAGGTAGAAAAAAGGGAGTATAAAAAACTCTAGCAAAAATAAAACAAAAAATAAAGCCTTGCGAAATTTTCGCAAGGCTTTATGAATTTTAATTTTAATTACATTGCTGGAACAAGAACATATCTCAATACAAAGAGAAGTGCGATAACTGTTACAACGATGTCTTTCTTAGAGAACTTACCTGTGAATAATCTGATAAGAACATAAGTAAGAGCACCAAGAGCAATACCGTTTGAAATTGAGTATGTGAGTGGCATTACAATAAGAGTAACGAATGCTGGAAGAGCGCTTGACAAGTCGTCCATATCAACGGCTTTAAAGTTCTTAAGCATCAACAAACCAACATAGATAAGAGCAGGTGCAGTTGCTTCGCCAGGGATAATGCTAGCAAGTGGAGATAAGAATAAGCAAATTGCAAATAAAATAGCAACAACTAATGCTGTTAAACCAGTTTTACCACCTTCAGCAACGCCTGATGCAGATTCAACGAAAGTTGTAACTGTAGAAACACCAACCATAGCACCAGCAGTTGTTGCGATAGAGTCGCAAAGCATACATTTTTCAATGTCCTCAGGGTCGCCGTTTTCATCAAGCATGTTTGCTTGAGCGCATGTGCCGTAAAGTGTGCCGATTGTATCGAACATATCTACTAAACAGAAAGTTACGATAAGCATAATAACAGCAAATATACCGCCGAAAGCATCGCCTCCAAATGCTAATTGCCAACTTTCTGGTTTAAATGCAGAGAAACCATAAGTGCCAAAATCTTTGAAAGATTGACCGATTTGGTCAAGTTCAAATGATGGAGCAGTCCAAGTGAACAAATAGTAAAATACTGTTGAAACTAAAATGCCTAAAACGATAGAAGCTTTTTTCATCCATCCAAAGCCAATCTTGTTGAAAACAACGATAGCAACAAGACCAAGAATAACAGCAAGAACAGGACCAGCAACAGCCCATTCTCTTAAGTCTGGTAAGCAAACAAGTGTAGCACCATCAACAGCAATACCTGCGCCTTGTAAGCCGATAAATGCGATAAATAGACCGATACCAGCAGGTATAGCTTTCTTTAAGCAATCTGGAAGTGACTTAGCAATATAAGAACGAAGACCAGTTACAGATAAAATCAAAAAGATTAAACCTGAAACAAGGATAATTACTAAACCTGCACCATAGTTTGCGTATGGGTTGCCAACTGCAAAAATAAATGTTGACATGAAGAAAGCATTTAAGCCCATACCAGATGCTTGTGCAAAAGGTTTTTTTGCAATAAATGCATAGAGTAATGTACCAATTACTGCAGCAATTATTGTGCCTATGTAAGTTGCACGGTACAATGCTGGGAATGTGCTCAAGCCTGAAAGGAAATCAGGGTTTACAAAAATGATATAACACATAGCAAAGAAGGTTGTTAAACCAGCAATGATTTCCGTCTTAATACTAGTGTCAGGTTTAAGTCCGAGCGCTTTGCCGAACTTAGTTTGTGATTTGTCACTCATTAGAGTTCCTCCTTTTAATAAAATTATTATGTTTACATAATAACACACAATTGTTGATAATGCAATAATTTTCGACAAAATTCTTTCAAGTTTTTTGAGTAAACTTTTATAAAAAACAAGCACTTTTATAAAATAAAAAAACGGGGTGACATTTTGCACCCCGAATTCTTTATTTGCTTTAGTTAACTGTTATTTACAGCCACAGCCACCGTAATTTCCTAAGAAACCACCGTTTTTACAGCAACAGCAAATTAAAAGTAATGCCACAGGTAGGCAATAGCAACTGTTAAAGAAGCCGTTTAAACAACCGCTTTTGCAAAGACAGATAATAAGTAAGATTATCAAAATCCAAAGACAGCAGTTGTTTCCGCCAAATAAATCGAAATTGTGCATAAAAAGTACCTCCAAAAGTATATATCGCTCCACCTATGTAAAAATTTTTGGTTTTGTGGAGCTTTCTAATATCAATATACGCATAAATCTTTAAAATTGTGAAAATAACCTTATATTTATTTGCGAATAAACTTAATTTGTGATAAAATAACTATGTTCGGATAGCAGTTATTATTTTTAAGACTGACTAATAATGCGAATAATATTTTTTGGCAACAGATATTCTAAAAGAAATCTGATTGGAGGTTATTATGAATAGTAAGTTTTTTTCGGCAAAAAATGTCGCATTGCTCGGCATTTTAGTGGCATTAGTTATTGTATTGCAACTATTTGCAAGCGCAATACCTATGTTTGGGGTGACGCTTAACTTTAGTTTAATTCCTATTGCATTTGCAGGAATTTTACTTGGCGCTTTAGGTGGCGCAATAGTGGGCTTTGCAAGTGGGCTTGTAGTGTTTATAAGTGCTGCAGTTTTAGGTGGAGAACCTTTTACAGCAACTTTGTTTCAAGCACACCCAGCGATATTAACTTTAATCTGCATAGGCAAAACAACGGTTGCAGGTTTAGTTTCAGGCTTAATATTTAAGTATTTATCAAAGAAAAACGATTTTATTGCAGTTTGTGTAAGTGCAGTTGTATTACCAATAGTAAATACGGGAATTTATATGCTTGGTATAGTTTTAATGAAAGATACCACAGCAGCGTTTTTAGGTATGGGCGTTTCTTCTGCAGGCGTTATATTTACAACTGTTTTTGCAATAATATGGCTTAACTTTGTTTTAGAAATGGCAGTAAACCTTATATTTATACCTATGATTCATAGGGTTATAAAAGCCATAAAAAAATTTAATTAGGGGAAAAGTAATGCTACTAGCGATAGATTTAGGCAATACAAATATAAAATACGGCGTGTTTGACGGCGATAAGTTGTTGGCATCATTTAGGGTGTCATCAAGAATATCAAGAACGGCAGACGAATACGGCTCGGTTTTAGTTGGACTTTTGTCTGATAGTGGTATAAAAAAGAGCGATATTAATGGCATAATATTTTCATCAGTTATCCCAGCGTTAAACTACACCATTTGCCATATGTGCGAATACTTTTTTGGCATTTCTCCAATAATGATAGGCCCAGGCATAAAAACAGGTCTTAACATAAAGGCAGAAAACCCAAGAGAAGTTGGTGCAGACATAATAGTCAACAGCGTATCAGCATTTAAAAAGTATGGTGGTCCTATTGTTGTAATAGACTTTGGCACAGCCACAACTTTTGACGTTATAACCGACAAATGCGAACTACTTGGCGTTGTAATTGCGCCGGGCATTAAAACTTCACTTGAAGGCTTGGCAACAAAAACGGCACAACTACCTATGGTAGAACTTGATGCGCCAAAATCAGTTATTGGCAAAAACACAAAGCACTGTATGCAAGCAGGCATTATTTTTGGTTTTGCAGGCTTAGTTGAAAATATTCTTAAGAGAATAAAAAAAGAACTAGGTCTTGATGATATTAAAGTCGTTGCGACAGGTGGTCTTGGCGAAATAATCGCAAAAGAAGTTAAACTCATAAATTTAGTTGATAGAACATTGACCTTAGATGGTCTTAAAACCATATACGAACTTAACAAGTAAAAGGAGATTATTATGTTAAAGAAAGCAGGCGTTGCTATTTTAGGATTAGGCGTTGTCGGTGGTGGCACATACGAAATTCTAACAAAAAACAAAGAATACTTCAAAAAAACTCAGGGCGTTGACATAACAGTTCAAGCCGTTCTTGAAAAGAATAAAGAAAGAGCACTTTCACTCGGCATTGAAGAAAGCAAGATTGCATCAAGTATTGAAGAAGTTTGCTCTAATCCAGAAGTTGATATAGTTGTAGAAGTTATAGGTGGAACAGGTGTTGCAAAAACATTTGTTAAAACAGCACTTATGAGTGGAAAAACGGTTGTCACTTCAAACAAAGAACTTTTTGCTAAACACTGGCCAGAATTAGAGGCAGAAGCAAAAAAGATGAATGCAGGTTTATTTTTTGAAGCAAGTTGTGTGGGTGGCGTTCCTATTATCCGTACACTTATTGACGGTATGCAAGCCAACAAAATTTTGTCAATCAAAGGCATTATCAACGGCACAACAAACTACATTTTAACAAAAATGGCTTACGAAGGCTGGTCTTATGAAGAAGCATTAAAAGAAGCGCAACGCTTAGGTTATGCTGAGTTTGACCCTACAGCAGACGTAGAAGGTTTTGACGCAACGTATAAACTTTCTATTCTTTCAAGCCTTGCGTTTAACAAGAAAATTTGTATAGAAAACGTATATAGAGAAGGTATTACAGCCATCACTAAAGAAGACATTGCTCAAGGTAAAGAAATGGGCTATACTCTTAAACTTTTAGGTATCGGTAAAGATACAGAAAAGGGCGTTGAAGTAAGGGTTCACCCAACGTTTATTAAAAACGACAATCCACTTGCAAGTGTAAACGATTCGTTTAATGCTGTGCATTTGGTGGGTGATGCAGTTGGCGAAATTATGCTTTACGGCAGGGGCGCAGGTGCTCTTCCAACAGGCAGTGCTATTGTTTCAGATATTATATTTGCAGCAAAGCATAACGAATATTTCTATGCAAGCTTTGAAAACAATGCTAAGGGCAACAAGGAAACAAAGTTTGTAAACGATTTTACTTCTAAATACTATATCCGTTTAACCGTTAAAGATATGGCTGGTGTACTTGCAAAGATTGCAACAACCTTTGCTAAAAACAATATCAGCATTGCAGAAGTTAAACAAGTTGGAGGATGTGATAACAGTGCTCAAATCGTTGTAAACACACACGTTTGTGCAGAAGGTTCATTAAAGAAGACGCTTGAAAAACTTTCAGCACTTCCAGAAATGATAAAAGTAAATTCAGTTATTAGAATTGAAGACTAATTAAAATAAAACGCAAAAAAGGGGCTTAAGTCAATATAACTTAAGCCTTTTTTAGTTAATTACTGAAAATATATACTAATATAAGTAAAACAAATGTCATAGATAGCATATTTAATTGACTTTTTTAGGAATAAGTGCTAAAATAACTTAAATTATGGGAGTAAAGTTATGACACATACACATTATCAACAATTAGAAATAGAAAAACTTTCTAAGTTGTATCAAAAAAATCCAAAATTTACAGAACAAGAATATAAGGATAACCAAGTTAAAAAAGGACTTAGGGACGAAAATGGTGCTGGTGTTATCACAGGTCTAACGGATATTTCAGACGTTATTGCTAAAAAAGAGATAGACGGCGTTAAAACTGCTGTTCCAGGTGAACTTTACTATCGTGGTATCAATGTTAGAGAAATGATTGATAACTATGATGAACAGTTGCGCTCAGGCTTTGAAGAAGCAACCTATCTTTTATTATTCAATAAATTACCTAACAAGGAAGAACTTTTAGAGTTTAATAAACTTTTATCAGCATATAGAAAACTACCTAAAAACTTTGTTAGAGACGTTATTATGAAAGCGCCAAATAAAGACATTATGAACGCTATTTCAAAATGTACTTTGGCACTTTATAGTTATGACCACCACGCGCTTGACAACTCGCTTGAAAACGTTTTAAGGCAAAGTTTGGCACTTATTTCAATAATGCCTATGCTCGCTGTTTATGCTTATAATGCGCATATGCACTATAACGAAGGCAAGTCTTTATATATTCATAGACCACGCCCAGATTATTCAACGGCTGAAAATATTTTACATATGCTTCGTCCAGATAATAAGTTTACCGAACTTGAAGCAAAAGTATTAGATATAGCATTTATTTTACACGCTGAACACGGTGGTGGCAATAACTCAACCTTTACAACACACGTTGTCACTTCTGCAGGAACTGATACGTATTCAACTATAACTGCAGCGCTATGTTCTTTAAAAGGACCAAGACACGGTGGTGCAAACATTAAAGTTATGGATATGTTTGCAGATATCAAAAAGAATGTTAAAGATTGGGATGATGAAGAAGAAATAAGAGCATACATATCAAAAATGCTTGCTGGCGAAGTGTTTGATAAGTCAGGCCTAGTTTATGGTATGGGCCACGCAGTTTATTCTATTTCTGACCCAAGAGCAGAAGTATTTAAGGAATTTGTTGCTCAACTTGCAAGTGAAAAGGGCAGAAACAAAGAATTTAAACTTTACGACAAGGTTGAAAAAATTTCTCAACAACTTATTTGTGAAAAGAGAAAAATTGTCAAAGGCGTGTCAGCAAACGTGGACTTTTATAGTGGTTTCGTTTATAATATGCTTGGACTTCCTATTGAACTTTTCACACCTATGTTTGCTGTTGCAAGAATGTCTGGTTGGTGCGCTCATAGACTTGAAGAACTTTATAACAACGGTAAAATTATTCGTCCTGCATACGTTTCAACAAACGGCAGAAATGAATATATCAAGTTAGAAGATAGAAAATAAAAAAACAAATAACAACAAAAATGCTCAAAGGCAACAGCCTTTGAGCATTAAATTTTTATAGAATTATTTTTTATCAAAACAATCGCATCTATGAGTGCCTACGTAGCCTGTGTCATTACATTTTTTGCAAGCGTAAATAGGTGAAAGTGATTCAAAGTTAAGACCTTTTGTCTTAAGCAATTTCTCACCATTTTTAGTAAGTTCTTGTTTTTCGTTTTCTAACTTGATAAGTGTGTTATTATCACCGGCAATTTCAGCAAACGCAAGGTCTTTTTCAATACTGTTAAGTCTGCTAAATATTTGCGCAAAACCTTCAATTTCCATTGCAGTTTCGTTATTCTTTTGAGCACGAGAAAGAGCAAGAGAGCGCCTTTTTTCATATTCTCTGTTATAACTTTCTTGAGAATTGTCACAAGCAGTTGAAACAGAAGAAATATTTTCTAAACTAAAGATATTTTCCTTTTTCCAATTACTCAAAATTCCGTTCATATAAGCGATAGGTGAGTTTTTGCCAGAGGCAAGCTTGCCTGCTTCTAAAATCATGTCGTTAGAGAAATTCCAACTTTTCCAAACGTTAAGATTTTCTCTATCCCAAGGGTTAGGTCTGCGATTTAATCCAACAGTAATAAGGAGTTTGGCAATAAATTCATCAGTCTTTTTAATGCTTTCAAAATAGTCACCCACACCAGAAAGGGTAATAAACCCACGCTGACGCAACATTTGAACAAGTTCATCCATATCGGCGAGCGTGTTTTTTCCCGTTTTAAAGCAGTGGGTGGCAATGAATAAAAGGGCATCTTCTCTAAAGCCATAAGATAGCCATTTTTTTGTATAATTATCCACAACGGTGTCAATAACGTCAACGTAAATAGACAGTGCTTTGTTAATTTTAATAGCAAGGTCGTAAATAGCCTTCTTTTCGTTCATATATTCGGCAATTTCTTGTTTAGAAAAACTCTTCATTGCGTAAAGTTCAAGCAAAAATTCATCAAGTTTTGCCATACTGCCTTTTTTAAGTTTAGAAGCAGCAAAAATTATATTATCGCTGTCAAAAGATAATTCCCCAGTCCATTTTTTAAGTAGGTTAGCATCTTCAATATCAGGCTGACGGCGAAGTGAAAGCGCACGTAAAATTTTTTCAAGAACACCCGATTGAGCAATGTAAGAAGAAAGTTCTTTTTCAACCAAATCTGCAGTATTTATAGACCTATTACCAAAGTCTTTAGCAACCTTAGAAATATAGCGATAAGAAATATCGCTTCCTTTTCTATCAATGCAGTATTTAACAATCATAAGCATTGCTTCAGGCTTAATAAAATAAGTTTCCATAATCATAAAATATTCAGAGTATTCGCTTGTAGAAATCATACGATTAGGGATAAGCGCTTGAAGACCTTTAGTAAAGTCAGCGTATTTTTCAGCCTTATATTTTTTTGGCTTAGAAAAACCAGAAGAACGGATAGGGTGATATTGAACAAGAAATGGCTCTTTTGAAACAATAGACAAAAGTCCAAATTCTTCCCAAAACAAAAAGCAATCAACAACGTCTTTTTCTTGCATTTTAAGGTTTGATGCTATGCTTGAAAGAGGCTGGTCATTTTCGGGGTGAGCACAAAGGAAAAGACCGTAAAGATAAACTTTAACGGCATCACCTTCAGCAACAGGCAAATATTCTGTTATAAACAAGTTTTCTATATTAGTATAAGCCGATAAAGAAAACTCTTTTGAAAAAGAACAGGTCATTTGTATCCCCTTTAATAAATTATATCTAAATGTAAAAAACGCTTGCTTTGACGATAATAATGATATATAATATAAACTAGTATTATAATAGATGTAGTATCGCTTTTGCAAAGGCGAGTGAAAACTATTATAAACTAAACTAACCGAAAAATCAACTTAAAACGAGAAAAATTTTTAATTTTGGATAGTTTTTGCAAAGAGGTAAGTATGATTGAAACAATTTTAACGCCGACAGCATTATGGAAGAACTTTGAGTTGCCAGAAAACGTTGGTGCTAATATAGTTCAAGAACAAAAAAAGGGTGATATAATTATATCCAAACTTTTTATAGAAGGAAGAACGGTTAAGGACGGCAAAGTAAGTATATATGCCGAACTCATGCGTAGCGCGCAAAAAACCGAAAGTCCTGCAATATTACTTATTGAAGATTTTAGCATGTCTAAAGGTTCAATACTTGCAAAAGATTTGCTTTCAAAAGGCTATGCTGTATTGACCGTTGACCTTGCAGGCTATCAAGAAGAAAAAGAAAATTACACAATATATCCAGAAAGCATAAGTTATGCAAATTATGATAATGTTAAAGAAAATATCTATTTAGTAGAAAAAGATGCAAAACACACGTGTTGGTATGAGTGGAGTGCTGCTATTAAATACGCAGTAAAATATCTTAAAGATTTACCATTTATATCCAAAGTGGGTGGTTTTGCCATTTCAACTATTGCAACGGCGCTTTGGCAAGTGGCAGGTTCAGACCAAAATTTAGATGCTGTTGTTTTAGCGTTAAATTCTGGTTGGATAGGGTATAAAGGAATATATAAATTTGGTGGCATGGTAGAGCCACAGTTTACAAACCAATTGTATCAGTTTATTGCTGGTATTGATTCGCAGTCTTATGCTATGCACATCAAAATGCCAACGCTATTATTAAGCGCAACTAACGATAATAATTTTGAAGTGGATAGAGCCCAAGACATAATGAGCAAAATTCCACAAGAAGTTTATGGCGCCATGTATTTATCGGCTAATAATATAGATAGGATAAATAGTGTGGCATACAACAATGCACTTTTGTTTTTTGAAAAGTATTTAAGTGATAAGGAAATTTTTATGCCATCTGCATCTGAAATTAAGTGCGATTTAACTGATGGCAAACTTGAGATTGAAGTGCAAACAGATACTGCTTATATAAACGAGATTGCAAGTGTTGAAGTATATGTTGCTGAAGAACAGGTAAATCCAACCCTTCGTTGTTGGCAAAAATTACAAACACAGCAAGAACAAAACGGGATTTTTACAAGCAGTTATATTCCATATAACCAAGCTGAAATAGTGTTTGCATACGCTAATATAGAGTATAAAAACGGGTTAAAATTAAGCACTAATTTAATTTCAAAACGCTTTACTTTAGAGCAGGTTAAAAACACCTTTCAAAGCAACATTTTGTATTCTTCAAGGCTAGAAAAGGCAGAGAGCATATTTTCGCCAGCAAAGCCATCTAGTGTGGGAACTAGAAACATAGACATAGTGGATAGAGGGATAGTAAGAGAAAAGAAAGGACCTATGGGCATTGTCGGTGTCACGTGCAGTGGTGGGCTTTTAACTTTTGCGCTAGCAAATAAAAAATATCAGCCTAAAGATGGCTCAATGTTTATGTTAGACGTATATGTAAAAGAACAATCTTGCCTAACGGTAAAACTTATAAGCGATTATTTTGGTGCTAAAACAGAGTATTTTGTCAAGGTAAATCTTTTAGGTGGAGATGTTTGGCACAACACAAGAATAGAAATGAACAAGTTCAAAACGGCAGAAGGCATGGTTTTAAAAGAATATTCAAAGATAGAGGCATTAGAGGTAAGCGTTGATGAAGGCGAATATTTGATAAATAATGCACTTTGGGTTTAACCTTTTGTTAGGAGAGGTATGATATACAATTTAGGTGATAAAATAATCTCAAAAAAGAGCCACGCTTGTGGTGGTAATGAGTGGCAGATAGTTCGTATAGGGGCAGACATAAAAATAAAATGCACAAAGTGTGGAAGGGCAATTTTCTTGACCTTAGACCAACTTCAAAAAATTATTAAAGTTTATCAAAAGCAAGATTAAGATATTAGTTGTAAGCCTTGCAAACTCAAAAAGTAGGGGAAATAATGTATAAAGCAAACCAAAGTTTAACAGAAAGAGCCTATAAAAAAGCAAAGGGAGATAGAAATTTTACCTTATTTTTAGGCATAGTCTTTTTACTTATGATAACTATTTTTATATTCACAAGGTTTTTTTACATTAACGTGCGTGTAGATGGCCCGTCAATGAATCCAACGTTAAATTCGGGTGACGTGCTATTTGCGAACAAGAACACAGTGCCAGAAGCAGGCGACATTATAGTAATAGATGGTGAAAAAGTAAGTGAAGATGGCAGTGGTTATGATTTGCTTATAAAAAGGGCTATTGCAATCGGACAAAAAGATAAGACCATAATTGTTCAAATCATAAATAATAGAATTTGGGTGGGCGATAGCGACCAAACTATGATGCCATTATCTGAAGATTATTTTGATGAAGATAAGTTGACAGAACCTAGGGGCGATATAGTGCGCTGGGAACTAAGCGAAGGTGAGATATTCTATTTAGGTGATAACCGAGAAAACAGCAAGGACAGCCGAAGTGAATATGGAACTTGCAAAATAAATCAAGTTATTGGCGTAGTTCCAGAGTGGTCGTTATCAACCCGTTGGCTTAGTGGTTTTATATATGATTTAGGTCAGTTCTTTGCAAACTTATTTAGGTGACAAAGATGATTTTATATAAGAGCAATTTGATATTTGGAATAATTAAGGCAATATTTCAGGCATGCTTTAATGTAATTTACAAAGTGCTATCGCTATTATGTTTGCAAGGCGTGGTTTTGGTTGGCGTATTAGGTTTAATTTTATATTTAACAGGCGTTTTTGCAGGCAATGAAACACTACTTGTAATTTACTATGTTGTGCTTGGATTTACGGTAATTATTTCCCTTAGCATTTTGATAAGAAAATATTTTATTAAGTAATAGTTAAATAAAACCACTTAGGGGGATTATATGGAAAACAGCATTTCAGTTGTGGCAATTATTGTAAGCGATACAAACGCAGTGCAAAAAATCAATTCATTACTACACGATTTTGGCGAATACATAATTGGCAGAATGGGCGTGCCATACAGGCAAAAGAATTTAAATGTTATCAGCGTTGTTATTGATGCACCACAGCCAATAATCAATTCTTTATCGGGAAAACTCGGTATGATTAACGGCGTGACAAGCAAGGTGCTTACAGCAAAATAGATATATACTTAAGGAGAAAAGAAGATGAGTTTAGCAGACAAAATTTTTATTGAAACATGCAGAAACATAATTGATAATGGTGCGTGGGATACAGACCTTCCTGTGCGTCCAAGATGGGAAGACGGAACGCCAGCACATACGGTTAAAAAGTTTTGTATAGTTAATAGATACGATTTAACGAAAGAATTTCCTATAATTTCACTTCGTCGTACAGCATTTAAGTCAGCAATTGATGAAATTTTGTGGATTTGGCAAAAAAAATCTAACAATATTCATGATTTAAACAGTCACATTTGGGATAGTTGGGCTGATGAAACAGGTTCTATCGGCAAGGCTTATGGATATCAATTAGGCGTAAAGCATAAGTATAAAGAAGGCGAGTTTGACCAAGTTGACAGGGTGCTTTTTGACCTTAAAAACAACCCAACTTCAAGAAGAATTATGACAAATATTTACACCTTCCAAGACCTAAACGAAATGCATCTTTATCCTTGCGCATATTCAATGACCTTTAACGTGACGGATGACACATTAAACGGCATACTTAACCAACGCTCTAACGACGTTTTAACAGCAAACAACTGGAACGTTGTTCAATATGCCGTGCTTCTTCATATGTTTGCGCAAGTGTCTAATCTAAAAGTTGGCGAACTAGTGCACGTAATTGCAGATGCGCATATCTATGATAGGCACGTTCCAATAGTAGAAAAGATACTTAAAAATCCACAATTTGAAGCACCAAAACTTTGGATAAACCCAGAAGTTAAAAATTTCTATGACTTTACAGTAGATGACTTTAAACTTGAGGGTTATGAATTTACTAAACTAGAAGATAAAATAGAGGTTGCAATTTAATGAAAGCAATAGTTGCCGTAGATAAAAATTGGGGAATAGGCAAAAATAACGACCTTTTGTTTTCTATTCCATTAGACATGGCGTTTTTTAGAGAACAAACAAAGGGCAAAGTTGTTGTTATGGGCAGTAAAACACTAAAATCTTTTCCTAACTCTAAGCCACTTAAAAATAGAACGAATATAGTTTTTCATCGTGGCAATGAAGTTTTTGAAGGGTGCATTGTAGTTAAAGATTTAACTGAACTTAGCAAGGTGCTTGAAAGTTATGTCACTGATGACGTTTTCGTTATAGGTGGCGCAATGATTTATAAACTTCTTTTAGAATATTGCACAGAAGTTTTAGTGACAAAAGTTGATGCTGACGGCGAGGCACAAGTCTTTTTTGAAAATCTTGATAATATGAAAGATTGGGATTGCTCTGTAGAAAGCGAACAATTAGAATCAAACGGATATAAATTTAAATTTACAACGTATAAAAATAAAAACGTAAAAACTTTGAAATAGTTATAGTAAAATGCACTTAAGGTGCAAAAGGAAGTAATATATTATGTCAGCAAAACTATTAAAAAGAGAGGTGGACTTATCTAACGGGCCAATATTTAAAAGGCTTCTTGCCTTTGCAATTCCAATGGTCCTAACCGGTATTTTGCAACTTCTGTTTAACGCAACCGATATTGCCGTTTTGAAAATGATGGTTAACGAAAATGCCGTTGCAGCAGTTGGTGCAACCACTTCGTTAGTAAGTTTGCTCATCAACTTTTTTATAGGCTTATCAAGTGGTTCTAACGTTGTTTTAGCAAGATGTGTTGGTCAAAACGACATGGAAAAGGCAAGAAAGGTTGTTGGAACTGCAATTTCTATCAGTTTAATTTCTGGTATCTTTTTAATGGTTGTTGGATATTTTTGTTCTGAACTATTTTTAATTTGGATGGGATGTCCAAGTGAATTATTAAAAGACGCAACAACTTATATGCAAATATATTTTGTGGGCATACCTATAGTTTTATTTTATAACTTTTCAGCAAGTTTGCTCCGTGCTGTTGGCGACTCTTTGAGGCCACTTATATATCTTGCAATTTCTGGTGTAGCAAACGTAGGTCTTAACGTATTATTTATCGCAGTTTTTGATATGACGGTAGAGGGCGTTGCGATAGGAACTGTTGGCTCTCAACTTATCGCATCGGTTTTAGCGTTTATTGCAATGAAGAAAAGCACGGGCTTTTCAAGGTTTGAATTTAAGCATTTAAGGGTTTATAAAAAAGAACTATCTGCAATTTTGAAAGTGGGCGTTCCATCAGGACTTCAAAGCATACTTTTTGCCCTTTCAAACGTGCTTATTTCATCAAACATAAACAGTTTTGGCGCTCAAACGATTGCAGGCAACACAGGTGGGCATCAAATAGATGGTTTTGTTTACATAACGGGTAATTGCATTGCCCAAGCAAATATGGCGTTTGTAAGCCAAAACTATGGTGCAGGCAAGGTTGATAGAATTAAAAAATCTATCTTTATCACAATTTTAACTGCTTGCACGGCACAACTTGTTGTTGGACTTTTGGCGTTTACATTTTCAAGACCACTCACTTCAATATTTATAGAAACCGAAGCAGCATATCAAGTTGCAAGGCAAAGGCTAATATACTTAGGGCTTTTATATTTTCTTGCAGGTGCTTTTGAAACGCTTGCTTATGTTATGCGTGCATTAGATAAAAGTGTTGTATCTATGGTGATAACGCTAATATTCGCTTGTTTTTTCAGAATATTCTGGCTTAACACTTTCTATTTGTTAAACCCAACCATAACAATGATATATATTTCATATCCTATAAGTTGGTTTTTATCATTTGCTGTGCTTTTAATATTCTTAATCCCACACCTTAAAAAAATTGAAAGGCAAATAGATGAAAGCAGATTAAAAAAGACTGTTGATGTCAGTGATGACAGTATAGATGCAGTTTGATATGTATAATATAATTAATTTAAATAAATAAAAAATGTTTATGATTTATTGATATTTTCTTGACAATATTTTGTTTAAATGTTATTCTAATTACAGTGATTAAAAAAATCTTTAATTCGGTACGAGAGACCGACAAGGTTTAATAACAAAAGTGGGGCTATGCCCGTAGTTTATGTTTATATTGAGCCTTGCGTTTGCAGGGCTTTTTATCTTATACAAGTAGGAGAACAAGATGGATTACATACTAAAAAACGGCACAGTTTATGTTGATGGCAAGTTTATGAGAAAGGACCTTGCAATAGTTGCAGGGAAAATTTCATTTTGTAATGAGACAGACTTATGTCATTTTTCAGTAATAGATTGTTCTAACAAGTTTATTTTTCCCGGTTTTGTGGATGCGCACGTGCATTTAAGAGAACCGGGTTTTTCATATAAAGAAACAATTAAGTCGGGCACAATGGCAGGTGCAAGTGCAGGATACAGTGCACTTTTTAGCATGCCAAATCTTAAACCTGTGCCAGATACTGTAGAGAACTTAAAAGTTCAAACGGATATAATTGAAAAAGACGCTGTAATTAAGGTTTATCCTTATGCATCTATAACAATAGGTCAAAAGGGAGAAAAACTAACTGATATAGATAAACTTTCTAAATACGTTATGGCATTTTCAGATGACGGCGTGGGCGTTCAAAGTGATGAGATGATGAAACAAGCAATGTCTTTAGCCAAGAAAAACGATAAGTTTATCGTTGCACATTGTGAAGACAATTCGCTTTTAAACGGTGGATATATTCACGATGGTGAGTATGCTAAAGCACACGGTTACAAAGGCATTTGTTCGGAAAGCGAATATAAGCAAATAGAAAGAGACCTTATACTTGCAAAAGAAACGGGTGTAAAATATCACGTTTGCCACATTTCAGCAAAAGAAAGTGTAAGCGCTATTAGAAATGCAAAAAGCCAAGGTGTTAACGTCACTTGTGAAACAGGTCCACATTATTTACTTTTTGATGACAGCATGCTACAAGAAGACGGCGCATTTAAGATGAATCCACCAATCAGGGCAGAGCAAGATAGGCTAGCACTTATAGAAGGGTTAAAAGATGGAACGATTGACATGATAGCAACCGACCACGCACCACACTCAAAAGAAGAAAAAAGTAAAGGCTTAAAAAGTGTAAACGGAATAGTTGGGCTAGAAACGGCGTTTGCAGTGTTATATACACATTTTGTTAAAAAAGGTGAGATTACACTTGAAAAATTAATTGAACTTATGAGCCAAAATCCATCAAATAGGTTTAATCTTGGTATCAAGATAGCAGATACAAGCATTGCCAACTTAACAGTGTTTGACCTTGATAACGAGTATGAAATAGATAGTAAAAACTTTAAGTCAATGGGAAAGAGCACACCGTTTAACGGTTGGAAGGTGTTTGGGAAATGCTTGCTAAACATTTGTGATGGAAAAGTTGTTTACAGTGACAGCGAATTTTATAGTAAAAATTAAGAAAAAACATATAGATATACAAATAGACAAGGAGAAAACTTATGCCTAAAAGAACAGATATTAAAAAGGTTTTAGTAATAGGAAGTGGTCCTATAGTAATCGGTCAAGCAGCAGAGTTTGACTATGCAGGAACTCAAGCGTGTTTGGCGCTTAAAGAAGAAGGTTATGAAGTTATACTTTGCAACTCTAACCCAGCAACCATAATGACCGACACAACGATTGCTGATAAGGTTTATATGGAACCACTAACGTTAGAATACGTAGCCAAAATTTTAAGATATGAACGCCCAGACGCAATTATACCGGGTTTAGGTGGTCAAACGGGCTTAAACCTCGCAATGCAACTTGCAAAAAAAGGCGTGCTTGACGAGTGTGGCGTTAAACTTTTAGGTACAAATGCTCGTTCTATTGAAAGGGCAGAAGATAGAGAATTATTTAAAGAAATGTGTCTATCAATCGGTCAACCGGTTATAGAATCAGAAATTACATATAGCATAGAGCAAGCAAAAGAATCAGCAAAAAGAATAGGCTATCCTGTTGTTCTTCGCCCAGCGTTTACTTTGGGTGGAACAGGTGGTGGCTTTGCCGACAATGAAGAAGAGTTAGAATTGATAATGAAAAATGCACTCAAACTTTCTCCTGTGCACCAAGTTCTTGTTGAAAAGAGTGTAAAAGGCTATAAAGAAATTGAATTTGAAGTTATGCGTGACTCTACAGACAAAGCAATTACTATTTGTGGTATGGAAAACGTTGACCCTGTTGGCGTGCACACAGGCGACTCAATAGTAGTTGCCCCAATCCTTTCTTTAAATGATAAAGACTTAAAGATGCTAAACGACGCAGCTATCAAGATAATTCGTGAACTTCAAATTGAAGGTGGTTGCAACGTTCAGTTTGCCCTTCACCCAACGTCAAGCGAATATTATTTGATAGAAGTAAACCCAAGAGTATCACGTTCATCTGCTTTAGCATCAAAAGCAAGTGGCTATCCAATAGCAAAAGTGACTGCTAAAGTTGCTGTTGGTATGACCTTGTCTGAAATTGCAGTTTCTGGAACTACAGCAGATAAAGAACCAAAACTTGACTATATAGTTTCAAAATTCCCAAGATTCCCATTTGATAAATTCACAACGGCATCAAATCTTCTTGGCACACAAATGAAAGCAACGGGCGAAGTTATGGGAATAGGTGCTAACCTTGCTGAAAGTATGCTTAAGTCAATCCGTTCATTAGAAACAGGTGTAAATCACTTCTATATCGCCAAGTTTGACAATATGCCAACTGAAGAAATACTTAACTACATCAAAGAGTTTAGGGCAGACAATATTTTTGCTGTTGCAGAACTATTATGGCGTGGCGAAAGCGTGGATAAAATCCATGAAATAACAAAGATAACAAAACTTTTCCTTAATACAATACTTGATATTGTTAATATGGAAAAACAATTAAAAGCCAACAAGTTTGACGTAGAAATTTTAAGAAATGCAAAGAAAATGGGCTTTTCAGACCAATACATTGCACATCTATATTCAAGCACCGAAAAAGAAGTTAATGCTTTTAGAAAAGAACATGGCATTAAACCGGTGTTTAAGATGGTTGACACGCTATATAGTGGTGCTTATATCCCTTATTTCTATTCAACATATACAGGCGAAAATCAATCAATTTTAACAAACAAGCAAAAGACATTAGTGCTTGGCAGTGGACCTATTAGAATCGGTCAAGGCGTTGAGTTTGACTACTCAACAGTTCACGCTGTAAAAACAATAAAAGATAGTGGTAGAGAAGCCATTATTATAAACAACAACCCAGAAACAGTTTCAACCGACTACACAGTAAGTGACAAACTTTATTTTGACCCACTAACTCCAGAAGACGTTATGAACGTAGTTGAGTTTGAAAACCCACAAGGCGTTATCACGTCTCTTGGTGGACAAACTGCAATCAACCTTGCAGAGTCTATTATGCAAAGGGGTGCAAAACTAATCGGCACAGACTGCGAAGCAATCAACAATGCCGAAGATAGAGACGCTTTTGAAAAGATTATGAATAAACTTGGTATACCACAACCAAAAGGTCAGGCAGTGTTTAGTGTTGAAGATGGTGTTAAGGTAGCAGAAGAAATCGGCTATCCTGTTCTCGTTCGTCCATCATACGTGCTTGGTGGTAGAGCAATGCAAATAGTGGGCAACGAAGAAGGTTTAAGACAATACCTTAAAAATGCAGTTGATATCAGTGAAGACCACCCAATTTTGGTTGACAAATATATCGTTGGTAAAGAACTAGAAATTGATGCTGTATGTGACGGAAAAGACGTGTTTATTCCAGGTATTATGGAACTTATTGAAAGAACGGGTATCCACTCTGGTGATAGTATCAGCGTTTATCCAACCTTCTCAGTAAGCCAAAAAGCAAAAGACAAAATCTTAGAATACGGAAAGAAATTAGGTCTTGGAATCGGCATTGTAGGGTTATACAACATACAATTTATCGTTGACAAAAACGAAGACGTATATGTAATTGAAGTAAACCCACGTTCATCAAGAACAGTTCCTTTCCTTTCTAAATCAACAGGCTATTCACTTGCAGATATAGGCACAAAGGTTATTTTAGGTCAAAGCCTAAAAGAACAAGGATTAACAGAACTTTACCCAGCAGAAAAGAAACGTTGGTATGTAAAAGCACCTGCGTTCTCATTTAATAAATTAAAAGGCTTAGATGCATACCTTTCACCAGAAATGAAATCAACGGGTGAAGCAATCGGCTATGACGACAAACTTAACAGAGCGCTTTATAAAGCATTACAAGCATCTGGCATGAACGTTATGAACTATGGCACGTTATTCGTTTCTGTTGCTGATTGTGATAAAGAAGAAGCCCTTCCATTAGTTAGAAGATTCTATAACCTTGGTTTCAATATTGAAGCGACTGTAGGAACAGCAAACTTCTTAAAACAAAATGGTATAAGAACAAGAGTTAAGGCAAAAATCAGCGAAGGCAGTGAAGAAATTTTAGACTCTATCCGCAAGGGCTATGTCACATACGTTATAAGCACGAGAGACGTAAATTCATTAGGTCAAGCAAGCGATGGTTATCAAATCAGACGTGCTGCTGTTGAAAACAACGTGACAATGTTCACGGCTCTTGATACAGTAAGAGTTCTTTTAGACGTATTAGAAGAAACAACGCTTTGTATTTCAACAATTGATGCATAAAAAAACAAAAATTATCTAATAAAGATAATATAGAGAAATATAAGGAGTAAAATTTTGAAAAAAGTTATTTTTACAATTTTAACTAATGAAAGATTGACCGATTCAGTGTATAAAATGACACTTTCTGGCGACACTAGTGGAATTGAAAGACCTGGTCAGTTTGTAAATATACAATTAGACGGCTTGTATCTTCGCCGTCCAATCTCTGTTTGCGATTATGATAACGGCGTGCTTACACTTATATATAAGGTAGTGGGCAAAGGCACAGAGCAAATGAGTTGGTTAGATAGTGGCACAAAACTAGATATTTTGGTGGGACTTGGAAACGGCTACTTTACCGAGTTCGCTGGCGATAGTCCACTTTTAATCGGTGGTGGGGTTGGCGTTCCACCACTATATAACCTAGCAAAAAACCTAATCAATCAAGGCAAAAAGGTGACGGTAATTTTAGGTTTTAACACACAAAGTGAAATCTTTTATGAAGAAGAATTCAAAAAACTCGGTGCAACAGTTCTTGTATCAACTGTTGATGGTAGTTATGGAGTAAAAGGCTTTGTCACAGATGCAATCAAACAAGTTGAAGAATATTCACACATATATTGCTGTGGCCCAGAGCCAATGCTAAAGGCAATTTACTCAGCAACACAAACGGGTGGCTCATATTCGTTTGAAGAACGTATGGGATGTGGCTTTGGTGCTTGTATGGGTTGCTCTTGCAAAACCAAATATGGCAACAAGAGAATTTGTAAAGACGGACCTGTTCTTCAAAAGGAGGAAATTATATGGTAAACACAAAAACTTCGCTTTGTGGTGTTGAACTTACAAACCCAGTTATTCCAGCAAGTGGAACGTTTGGGTTTGGTTATGAATTTAACGATATATACGATATAAACGTTCTCGGTGCAATTTCAATTAAAGGCACAACAAAAGAGCCAAGGTTTGGTAATCCAACGCCAAGAATAGCAGAATGCACATCAGGATTAATTAATTCTATCGGGCTTCAAAACCCAGGTATTGATGCCGTTATAGAAAAAGAAATTCCAAAACTAAGGCAGGTTTATTATAAGCCAATTATTGCAAATATTAGTGGGTTTTCTATTGAAGAATACGTTCATTGCTGTGAAAAGATAAACAATGTAAAAGACGTTCAAATTATAGAAGTAAACATCAGTTGTCCAAACGTGCATAATGGTGGCATGAGTTTTGGCACACAGCCACAAAATGCAGAGGCAGTTGTAAAGGCTGTAAGAAAGGTGACAGATAAACCATTATTTATTAAACTTACACCAAACGTCACAGACATTGTTGAAATAGCAAAAGCGTGTGAGCAAGGTGGTGCAGACGGAATAAGTTTAATCAACACTTCACAAGGCATGAGAATAGACCTTAAAAAACGCAAACCTATCATTGCTAATAAAATGGGTGGTTTTTCAGGAAGAGCAATTTTTCCTATCGCATTAAAGATGGTATACCAAGTATATCAAGCAGTTAAACTTCCAATTATGGGTATAGGTGGCGTTAGCAGTGCAGAAGACGTTATAGAAATGATGATGGCAGGTGCATCAGCCGTTCAAGTTGGTGCTGAAAACTTGGTTAATCCTTATGCTTGTAGGGATATAATAAATAACTTGCCATACGTTATGAGTAAATATAAAATTGAAAACTTAACTGATATTATAGGAGAGGCACACAAATGATGAATAAAGACGTAATTATAGCATGCGATTTTAATAGCGCAGAACAACTTTTTAGTTTTTTAGATAAGTTTGACGGCGTGGAAAAGCCATACTTAAAAGTAGGTATGGAACTTTTCTATGCAAGTGGAAATCAAATTATAAAAGAAATTAAACGCCGTGGTCACAAGATATTTTTAGACCTTAAACTTCACGATATTCCAAACACGGTAAAAAAATCAATGGCAGTGCTTTCTTCACTTGACGTGGATATGGTTAACTTACACGCAGGTGGTGGCTCGGTTATGATGAAAGGCGCTTTAGAAGGCTTAACAAGACCAGACGGAACTCGCCCACTACTCATTGCTGTCACACAACTAACGTCAACAAACCAAGAACTTATGACAAATGAACTTTTAATTGATAAACCACTTGATGAAGTTGTTATGAGTTATGCTTTAAACACTAAAAACAGTGGTTTAGACGGCGTTGTTTGTTCACCACTTGAAGCAGGCAAGGTTAAAGAGGTTTGTGGCAAGGATTTCTTAACAATCACGCCAGGTATTCGTTTAGAAGGCGATTCAGCAGGCGACCAAAAGAGAATTACAACTCCTGCTTTAGCAAGAGAATTAGGCTCTGACTACATTGTTGTAGGCCGTTCAATCACAGGCGCAAGCGACCCTGTTAAGGCTTATAGACAATGCATAAAAGAGTTTTTAGGTTAAAAAATATAAACTTATAAAAAATATCAAAACCAAAGAGAAATAAGGAGTTTTTATTATGGAAATAGCAAAAATCGTTGCACAAAACTTATTAAAAATAAAGGCAGTTTTTCTTCGCCCAAATGAGCCATTCACTTGGGCAAGTGGAATAAAAAGCCCAATCTATTGCGACAATAGACTTATCTTAACAGCACCAGAAGCACGTGACGTTGTGGAAAATGCAATAGCAGAAACTGTTAAAAGAGAATACCCAGATGCTGAAGCGTTGTTTGGAACAAGCACAGCAGGCATTGCGCACGCAGCAATCGCTGGTCACATTTTAGGCATGCCAATGGGTTATGTTAGAGGAAGTAGCAAAGACCACGGTAGAAACAATAAGATTGAAGGCAAACTTGAACCAGGAACAAAGGTAGTTGTTGTTGAAGACCTTATTTCTACAGGTGGAAGTTGTATAGACGTTGTAGAAGCATTAAGAGAAGCAGGCGCTGAAGTTTTAGGTATTGTAAGTATTTATACTTATGGCATGAAAAAGGGTTTAGAAAGATTAAGTGAGGCAAACGTTAAAAACGTATCTCTTACTGACTTTGACACAGTTATTGAAGTTGCAGCACAAACAGGCTATATTGAACAAGAAGATGTTGCTAGACTCAAAGCATTTAGAGATAATCCTTCTGACGAAAGTTGGATAAAAGCATAAAGGGGAAATTATGAAAAATTTATTAGCAATAACAGACTTTTCGGTTGAAGAAATTGATAGGCTTATACATATTGCACAGGAAATACAAAAAAGTCCAAAAAAATATCAAGAAAAATGCAAACATAAAAAATTAGCCACACTATTTTTTGAACCTTCAACAAGGACAAGACTGTCTTTTGAATCGGCAATGCTTTCGCTTGGTGGAAGCGTTTTAGGTTTTTCAGATGCAAACAGTTCATCCTCATCAAAAGGCGAAAGTTTATCAGACACTATTAGAGTTGTAAGTTGCTATTCGGACATTATAGCAATGCGCCACCCAAAAGAAGGTGCACCACTAGTTGCATCAAACGTGTCAACTGTTCCAATCATCAATGCAGGTGATGGTGGACATAACCACCCAACACAAACACTAACAGACCTTTTAACAATTAAAAATGAAAAGGGCAGACTTGACAATTTTACAATAGGTTTTTGTGGAGACTTAAAGTTTGGCAGAACAGTTCACTCACTTATTCAAGCACTTGCAAGATATAAGGGAATTAAAGTGGTTTTAATATCTCCAGATGAATTAAAACTTCCAGATTACGTTAAAAAAGACGTTATGGATAAAAATAATATGGACTATGTTGAAACGGATAGTTTAGAAAAGGCAATGCCTAGCCTTGACATACTATATATGACAAGAGTTCAACAAGAAAGATTTTTCAACGAAGATGACTACTTAAGGCTCAGAGATAGTTATATTTTGGATATGGACAAACTATCAAGTGCTAAAAAAGACTTAACTATACTTCACCCATTGCCAAGGGTAAACGAAATTGCAATTGATGTTGATAATGACCCACGTGCTTGCTACTTTAAGCAAGTATATAACGGCAGACTTATAAGAATGGCACTTATACTCAAGTTATTAAACTTAGACTAGGAGTAAAATTATGATTATAGACCCAATCAAAAATGGAATAGTAATAGACCACATAAAAGCAGGCAAGGGCAAAGATATTTATGACTTTTTACAACTTGATGAATTAGATTGCACTGTGGCGCTAATTAAAAACGTGCCAAGTAAAAAAACAGGCAGAAAAGACATTATCAAGATAGACGAAATTATAAATATAGACGTTGACGTTTTGGGATATATGACCCCTGAAGCAACGGTTAGCACAATTAAAGATGGAAAAATTTGCGACAAGAGAAAAATTGAACTTCCAGAAGTTTTGAAAAACGTTATAAAATGTAAAAACCCACGTTGTATAACAAGTGTAGAGCAAGGGATAGAACATGTTTTCAAACTTACTGATAAAGAAAACAAGATATATCGTTGCATTTATTGCGAAACAAAGGCAAATGATTAAAAATATAATTTTTAGAGCGTTCAATTTTAAGAATTTAGGTTGACAAACAGCCTAGCATGGTTTATAATACAAGAAATTAACAAAAATAAGGAAAAAACAATGAAAAAAGAAACTTTAGAGTGGGTAAAAAACGCATATAAAACCGAAGCAGAATGCATTACAGAAATGCTAAATCATCTTGATGAAGAACAGTTTTCTAAGGCTATTGAAATTTTGATTAATGCAGAGCGTATCGGCACAACGGGCTGTGGGCACTCAGGCATTATTATGCAACACTTATCACACCTTTTATGCTGTATAGACCAACCTGCAAAGTTTGTTTCACCAGCAGAAGCAGTTCACGGTGGCACAGGATACTTTAAAAAGGGTGATGCAATGGTGTTTGCATCACGTGGTGGCAAAACAAAAGAACTTCTTCCAATACTTGATATTTGCAAGAAGAAAGGCGTTAAGGTTATTTCTATAACAGAAAACTTAGATTCACCACTCGCTGTCGGCGCAGATGTAGTTATAAAACAATACGTAAATAAAGAGTGCGATAGATATAACGCTCAAGGCACAACATCAACAACTTCACTTTGCATGATTTCACACGCAATTCAAACTGCAATTTTAGAAGAAACAAACTTTCAAATTGAGCAGTTTGCAGTGACGCATCCAGGTGGGGCAGTTGGCGAAAGACTTAACGAAAAAGCACTTTTTTAAATAAAAAAATAACGGAGAAAAATTATGGTAAAAGATTATAAAATTAGCGAACCATTTTTTGAATATGGTCCAAAATGCTATATGTATGGCGAAACATTGGTAGAAATGGCAAAAGGTTTAGATAAACTTGCAGAAAAATATGACGTAGACGTTGTTTTAGATATTCCTGATACCGAAATTTATAACGTTGCAAAAAACGTTAAAAGAGTTCACGTATATTCACAACATATGGATAGTATTCCTGTAGGTAGAGGTATGGGCAGAACACTTCCAGAAGCAGTTAAAGCGGCTGGTGCTGTTGGCGTTATGCTTAACCACGCAGAAAGAAAATTAACATTAGAAGAAATTGAAAAGGCAATCAAAAGGGCAGATGAACTAGGTCTTGCAACTATGGTTTGCGCAGATTCTATTGAAGAAGTTAAAGCCATTGCAAAACTCGGCCCAAACATTTTGGTTGCAGAACCATCTGAACTTATCGGTACAGGCAAGCCAGCAGACAAAGAATACGTTGATGAAGTTATTAGGGTAATTAGAGAAATCAACCCAGACATCAAACCTTTCCCATCAGCAGGTATTTCAAAGGGCGAAGACTGTTATAACATAATCAAGGCAGGTGCATCAGCATCAGGCTGTTCATCAGCAATTGCAAAGGCAGAAAACCCACTTGCACTCGCTGAAGAAATGATTTCAGCAGTACGCCGTGCTTACGACGAAACAAGAAAATAATTTTATAAATATATAAACAAATTAAGGAGAAAAATTATGGAATTCAAAGTATTTCAAAAAGAAATCGAACTTCAATCAAAGGGATGGAGACCAACTTTCCACGACGTGACAAGTGATATTCTTGCAATCGTTAAGGAATCAGGCATTAAAAATGGTACAGTTGCAATCGCATCACACCACACAACTTGTTCAGTTATGGTTCAAGAATGCTCACACGATATCGACCTTTACGATTTAGAGTATTTACAACACGACCTTTTAAAAATCATGCAAAAAATCGTTCCTGATTATTCAGAAACAAACGAATATATGCACCCAGGTCCAATTCACTCACAATTCGGCCGTTACGTAAACGAACCAGGCGACCACACAAGTCTTAACACAGACGGTCACCTCCGTTCAGTATTCTTTGGCAGAAGCGAAACAATGACAATTAAAGACGGCGTTTTAGATGGTGGTGAATTCGCTCACGTTTACTTTATTGACTGGGACCAAGTTCGTGCAAGACATCGTCAACTTAACGTGACAGTTATGGGAACAACACAAGCAATCAACGACAGAAAGTATAACGACGGCAAAGTTGTTGACACAACAGTTCGTAAATATACAGATGAAGAAAAGGCATACGACGTTCACTACGACTTAAACTGGAAAAGATAATAAATTAAAATAAAACTAAGTTTCTCTATCAATTTTTGGTGGAGAAATTTTTTTGCACAAAATGAAAAAGTTTTTAAAAAAATGTCATATAATCTTGACAAAATTTTGTCACAAAAAAATCACTGCATAAAAACACTTGCAAAAATATAAGTAATTATTTATAATAAAATTTGGTATGAAAAAATTAAAAATGGCGCTATTGCTTTTTTGGACAATGTTTAAGATAGGTCTTTTTACCTTTGGTGGTGGATACGCAATGATAGCAATATTAGAGCGTGAAATTGTTGAGCGTAAAAAATGGTTAGAACATGATGAGTTTATTGACCTTGTTGCAATTGCAGAAAGCACACCAGGTCCTATTGCAATAAATAGTGCAACTTATATCGGTTATAAAAGGTGTGGGGTTTTAGGCTCGGTTTTTGCAACGCTTGGCGTAGCCATGCCATCTTTTATAATAATCTTTTTAATCTCGCTTTTTTATGATGCGTTTATACAAATTCAAGCAGTTAAATATGCTTTTAATGGCATACAAGCATGCGTGTGCTTTTTAATATTGTCTGCAGGCATAAAGATGCTTAAAAAGATTAAACATACGGTTTTTAATATAATTTTATTAAGCCTTACTATTTTAGGCATTATAGCGTTTGCATTGTTTTTTCCACAAATAAGTTTTTCTTCAATCTATTATATTTTAGCAGGTGGTTTTGTTGGCGTAATTACATATCTAATCACTTGTTTTAGAAAAAAGGAAAATGCAAAAAAAGAAAGCCAAACCAATAATAAGGAGGGTGAATAATGGTTATTTATTTACAGTTATTCTTAACCTTCTTAAAAATTGGAGTAGTGTCGTTTGGTGGTGGTTATGCAATGATACCACTTATTCAAGACGAAGTAATATCTCACGGCTGGTTAAGTAGCAAGCAAATATTAAACTTCATAGCAGTATCTGAAAGTACGCCAGGTCCTATTGCAATAAATATGGCAACCTTTATCGGCTCAAGCCAAGCAGGAATTTGGGGTGCAGTATGCGCAACTCTTGGCGTAATTTTGCCATCGTTTATCATTATTTTGATAGTGGCTTCGGTGATAACAGGGCTACTCAAATTCGCTGGTGTAAAAGCCTTTATTGATGGATTAAGACCAGTTGTGATAGGGCTTATTTTGGGAACTGCAATCACTATATTTATGCAGGTGATTTTTGATTTTGAAAATATACAAAATAGTGCAATAAACTTTGATTATAAAGCGCTGATAATTTTTGCAATAGTTGCAGGTATTAGCATAATTACAAAGAAGAAAACAAAAAAGGCAATTTCGCCAATACTTCTCATTGTAATATCATCCGTTTTAGGCTTAGTGCTATATGGATTACTTTAATAAAAATTCACAAAAGCAATTTTGTGAAATAAGCAGGTGTAGTTTAGTGGCAAAACAACAGCTTCCCAAGCTGTGGTTGTGAGTTCGATTCTCATCACCTGCTCCAAAGCAAAGGGGGGCTAGCGTGGTAGTCCCCCTTTGCTTTGGATTGGTGTAGCAAGAATGAATTTGGTTCGGCTTTGCCATCGGAGCGAAGCGTAGATGCTTCTCATCACCTGTAAAATATATCTATTGTAAAATATGGTTATTTTATTTTACAAATTTTACTAAAATGTTAAATAGTCTTGACTTAATATAAAAAAAATTATATAATATAAAAGTAAAAAATACCAAATGTTTAAAAAGAAAACAAAGGGCAATACTTAAAATATAGGAGATAAGAAAAATGGAAAAGAAAATTACAGAAAACACAACAATTTTTGAAGCTATTCAAATCAATCCAAACGCTGGTGACATATTGATGTCTTATGGTATGCACTGTTTAGGTTGTGCGCTTGCACACGGCGAAACTGTTGGGGAAGCAGCAGAAGTTCACGGTGCAGACCTAGAAAAAATGCTTGAAGAGTTAAATAACTTCTAAATAAAAAAACAAGGTCAAGAAAGGAACGATGCCAAATATCGTTCCTTAACTTTTATTACAGATAAAAAACTAAGTTTGAAGGCAAAAATCAACAAAAAATAAAGTATTTTATTAATAAATTTCTATAAAATTCTGTTATTTTGTTGACCTAAAGACGGGTAATGCTGTATAATTTTAGAATAGGACAAAATGTGTTCTATTTAAATTAAAAAGCATTATAAAAGTGATATATTGGAGGCAAAAATGAGCAAAGGCAAGTCTATTACTTTGTTGACGATAATAAGTGTTATTTTGGCTATAGTGTTAACTATGACCTTTTTGCGCTTTGAAATGGGGGTTAAAGATTATAACTCAGCAGTTGGTGCAACAGAGTTAGATTACGACATGGTTGGTGGTGTTTATTACGATTTATCTTTAAATCAAAGTGATGAAGACCAACAAGTTAGTGAAGAACAAACAAAGAAAGTTGCAAGTGAAATTGGACAAAGGCTTGAATTTTTGGGCTACACAACTTATATAGTTAAAGCCGTTAAAAATACGGATAAGGACATTGAAGATTTCGGCATTAGAGTAGAAGTTAAAAGCAACGACCATTCTGATTCAGACGTTTATGCTGCAATGGCTTTTGGTGAAGTTAAATTTTATGGTGGAAGTGAAGCAAACCCAACAACTCGCATATTAGAGGACATTGACGTTATAGAAGATGCTTCATATATTGGTGCTACAGGCGAAAATGAGTATGCACTATCTGTAAAGTTTACAGAGCAAGGCAGAGATAAACTTTTAGAGATTATTGATGGTGGGGTATATTTCTTAAAGATAACTTGCGGTGTTAATTCAAATGGTGAAGAAATAGCCTTGTTTAATTCAGGAGAAGATACTCCGTTTGATTCATCTATATTAGAAAATGGTGGCAGAGAAATAGGATTATATTCAGAGGCGCCTCAATCAGCAAAACAAATGGCATTGCTTTTTAAATATGGTGGTCTTGATTATAGATATGATTTTGCAAACGAAGGCAGAGGCATACAAATAACATCTGCTTTTGGCGAAGATTTAGCATTAAAGAGCATGGTTGCAATAATAACGTTTGTGACAATAGTGCTTGCGCTTATGCTTGTTGTTTATAGAGGACTTGGCATAATGTCAGCATTGTCTTTGCTTATCTTTATTTTAGCAGAAACTTGGCTACTTATCGGCGTGCCAGGAATAATAGTTAACCTAGGCAGTATAATTGGTATAATTGGCGCAACAATAATTTGTGTGTTTGGCATGATTGCGTTAATGCAAAAAATTAGAGATAGTTTTGTAAACACTCAAAAAACTGTTAAGGCATCAATCAATAAGGGTTTTAGAGAAGCACTTTTACCAACAATCAACATGCACGTGGTAGTTGGCATAATAGGTTTATTGCTCTTCATTTTTGCAAGTGGATTAGTTAAGAGTTTTGCTATTACGTTTGGAATAGGCGTTGTCGTATCACTAATTTCTAACCTAGTATTTACAAGGATGGTCAATGCTTTGATTTTACCACTAGTAAATAATAAAGAAAAGTTCTTTAGAATTAAAAGGGCAGAACAAGTTAGTGAAGAGGTGTGATTATGAAAAGTGGTATAATGAATAAAATTAAATGGTTTGTAATCTCATGCTTAATCATATTAGTTGTCGGTATGACGTTGCTTGGAGTGTTTGGTTTAAATAAGCCTATTGATTATAGTGATAGTTATGAAATAAACGTAAGTATTGCAATTGATGACGATGTGCTAAAGCAAACCATGAAAGAAACTGCAGATAAATATTTTGAAGAAAATAATATCGTGGTAGAATCTACACAAATCCAAGAAGATGGAATGAGCGTTATATACAAGTTTACAACTGACCAAACATCAAAAGTGCAAGGGCTTAAGCAAAAACTTAATAGCGTTTTTCAATCAAAAATAGAAATGCTACATGGCAATGAAGTTAATGTAGAAAGTAATCAAGTAGGTCAGGGCAGTATTGTTCAACCATTAAAAATATTACTTGCATATGGCATAGCAATCGCATCGATTTTTGTATATATGCTTATTATGAATAAACTTGCAAGTGCAGTGGCAGTAATTTGTTCATCAGTTGCATCAGTTGTATTATTTATAGCAATGATGGCAATCACACGTATTCCAGCCGTTCCATTTGTTGAAATAACAGCAATGCTTGCAGGTGTGCTTGGTGCTTTACTTTCAGTTTCAACAGTTGGCAGATATAGAGAAGAAATTAAAAACACAACATCAAATAAATTCTCGGTTAATGAAATTGCAGATAGAGTTGCAAACTCAGAACTTAAAAAGTATTTTTACATTTTAGTTGCTGTTTTAATAGCCGGAGTAGCAGTTCTAGCATTCCTTACTAGATATATGTTAATTATTGGTGGCCAAATTTTAATAGCAGGTTTAGTTTCGGCGCTAAGTGCATATTTTATTACTCCTTTACTTTGGACGGCAATTAAAGGAAAACATAGAAATGCTAAGTCAATTGAACAACAAGAAAACAAGTCAATTGAATAAAAATATTACTAGAAATAGAAAAGGGAATTTTGATTGAATTTAAAGGCGAAATCTTTTTTCGCCTTATTCGATTTTAAAAAGCAATTATGAAAATAGTTTATGGTGAAAAACTAAATAGTGAAAAAGAGCAATTGATTAGCAATATTGCTCTAGGTTGCAATATCACGTTTGATACTGCAAGGCTTTTGTTTTACCGTAAACAAGACACTGTAGAAAAGGTGAAACGCTTTTTAAGTCCAAGCAAAAAAGGTTTGCATAACCCACAAATGCTAAATGGAATTAGCAGTGCTGTGGACAGGATAAAAAGCGCAAAACTTCTTTCGCAAAAAATTCTTATTTTTGGCGATTATGATGCCGATGGTGTTTGTGCAACAACAGTGCTATATAACTGCTTAAAAGACTATGGCATTAGTTCGATAACCATGTATATTCCAGAGCGAATAGAAGGTTATGGGCTTAACATAGAAACAATAAAAAGTCTAAAAGAAACTAGTGGTATAGACCTTTTAATCACAGTTGACTGTGGAATAAGCGATTATGACAAGATAGAAGAAATACAAAAACTTGGCATTGACGTAATTGTCACAGACCATCACGAACCACCAGAAATTTTGCCAAACTGCATTAAGATAAATCCAAAGCTAAGTGGACAAGACTATCCTTTTGATGGGCTTTGTGGTGCAGGTGTGGCTTATAAACTTGGTTATGCACTTGTTGGCGAAAAAGCAAATGAATATTTAGACTTTGTTGCACTTGCAACAGTGGCTGACAGCATGGAACTAGTTAACGAAAATAGAGATATAGTGGCTGAAGGCTTAAAACTTTTTAATAATCCATCAAAAGTTCGTTTGTGCATGAAGTATTTACTTGGCGATAATACAAAAACTGTTTTAGCACAAACACTTGCATACTCAATTGCTCCACGCATCAATGCAGGTGGTAGAATGGGCGATGCAAATTGCGCGTTAAAACTTTTTACAAGCATAGACCCAAATGAAATTTATGATTTGGCCGTAAAACTAAACGAGTATAACATTGAAAGACAAACTTGGTGCGATAAAATTTATCGTGAGGCAAAAGAGAAAATTCAAAAATACTCACTTAATAAACGCAACGTTATTATGGTTAAAGATGAAAATTGGCAAACAGGATTTGTTGGTATAGTTGCTGCTAGGCTAGTGGAAGATTATGCTCGCCCCGTAATAGTTTTTGCTGGACAGAACGACTTTTTTAAAGGCTCTGCAAGAAGTGTAGAAGGCATAAATATTTATGAGGCAATAAACGAAAATAAAGATTTATTAATGTGTTTTGGTGGGCACTCACAAGCGGCA
Source organism: Christensenellaceae bacterium (assembly GCA_045651185.1). Classification (GTDB taxonomy): domain Bacteria; phylum Bacillota; class Clostridia; order Christensenellales; family Borkfalkiaceae; genus UBA1259. Next base: position 104,966 of record JAZRRZ010000040.1, read on the forward strand.
GGGGTATCTGTATCAAAGCAGAACTTCTTGGCTTTTGAAAGGGCTATAAACGACTATATAAATGAAAAGTATGCAGGAATAGACGTTTCGCCATATACATACGTTGAGTGGGAGGTAGATGGCGAATTTCCTAAGCAATTTGCAAAAGAAATTGAACTTTTAGAACCATTTGGCGTAGGTAATAGAAGCCCACTATTTTGCACAGAGGTAAAAAAAGTTAAGGCAAATCCTTTAAAAGAAAATTCACCACATTACACTTTTAAGACAGAGTGTTTGGAAATGCTTAACTTTAATGGAGAAAAAGACGTTAATACGCTTAACTTACCTGTGCCTAAAAAAATTGTATTTGAAGTTAACGTTTCAACGTTTAAGAATAAAGAATACATAAAAGGTTATGTTAGAGCCGTAAGTGCTGACTTTAGCGATTTATCTTCGCTTAGATTAAACGCAATAAATAATCAATTAGACAGTATATTTAATGAGCAAGGCGAATTTAAAACACTTGACAAAAACAATTTGCCACCTCACGAAAAAGTCGGCACACTGTACGTAGTAAACGATATTAAAAATATTGAACAATATAAACAACTTAATGGTTTAAACAAAAGTTTTGCAAAACCAGAAAGCAAAAATCTAATTAGCGAAGTTGTATATGCCCCAACAATAATTCCACAAGGTTATGAAAGGGTTATTTATCTTGATAAACCTATATCCGTTCAAAACAACTTGGCAAAAACCTATGTTGTAAAAGACTTAGTTGGCTATGAATTTATTAAAAAACTAAATGTAGAAAGAGATTACTTTTCACAAGTATATTCGCATTTGTTATCGCTAAAAAACAAGCCGATTTATGATATAGTTGACTTTGTGCAAACACACTGCGCAGACTTTGAAAAAGAGAATTTCTTGTTTGCGATAAAAGTGTTTATTGAACTTGAAATATTCTCAGTAAATAACAAAGTTTTTACTTATAACGAAAAAATTAAAAACGCATTGACAAATTCCAAACTGTATAGTAAAATTGTACTACTAAAGGAAAATTATGTTTGATATATTAAAGCGTATTGAAGAAAAATATGTCGGTAAAGACGTGGCACTACTTAATCGTGCCTATGACTTTGCTAAAAAAGCGCATGCAAACCAAAAGCGTGCCTCGGGTGAAGATTATTTTATTCACCCTTGTACTGTTGCACAGATTTTAATTGATTTGGGACTAGACTCAGCAACTGTTGCAGCAGCCTTTTTGCATGACGTTATTGAAGATACGCCCGTTTCTGAAGGTGACATTAAAAAAGAGTTTGGCGAAGAAGTATTAGAACTTGTGCTTGGCGTGACAAAACTTGATAAAATTCAATTCACGTCAAAAGAAGAAGAGCAAGCAGAAAACTTTAGAAAAGTTTTTGTTGCAATGGCAAAAGATATAAGGGTTATTATAATCAAACTTGCCGATAGACTTCATAATATGCGTTCGCTTAACTTTTTATCATTTGAAAGACAACAAAGAATGGCAAGAGAAACGCTTGACGTATATGCCCCACTTGCACACAGGCTTGGCATTTCTCAAGTTAAATGTGAACTTGAAGACTTGTGTTTAAAATATTTAGAGCCAGACTTTTACGAATATCTTACAACAAATATTGAAGAAAGATTAAAAGCAAATACCGAGTTTGTTGACCAAGTTATTACCGAAGTTAAGCAAATTTTAAGTGATTCAAAGGTAAGTGGCGAAGTGTATGGCAGAAAAAAGCACTTATATAGCATTTACAGAAAGATGAAAGAGCGTAGCAAAACGCTTGACCAAATTTACGACCTTGTTGCTATTAGAATTGTTGTAAACACTGTTGATGAGTGTTATGAAGTGTTTGGAAAAATTCACCATAAATGGAAACCTATTCCAGGCAGAATTAAAGACTACATTGCAACGCCAAAGCCAAATATGTATCGTTCGCTTCACACAACGGTTGTCACAAACTTTGGCAAAATTTTTGAAATTCAAATTAGAACTTACGAAATGAACCACGCTGCAGAGTATGGTATCGCAGCGCATTGGAAATATAAAGAAAAGAAACAAGTTGCTGATGACCTTGACACACGCCTTTCTTGGATAAGAGAAGTTATGGAGTGGCAAGGTGGATTAAAGGATAGTAAAGAGTTCTTAAATTCATTAAAAGGCGACATATATAGTTCTGAAGTTTTAGTATTTACACCAAAAGGTGACGTTATAAGCCTTCCAAAAGAAGCAACGCCACTTGACTTTGCTTATAATATCCACTCAGCAGTTGGCAACAAATGTGTGGGCGCAAAAGTCAATTCAAAAATTGTGCCACTAAACACAATTTTATCTGCTGGCGACGTGGTTGAAATTATAACATCACAAAACTCTAAAGGTCCATCGTGGGACTGGCTTAAAATTGTTAAAAGTTCAAGTGCAAGGGTTAAGATAAGGCAATTCTTCAAGAGGGAAATGAAAGAAGAAAACGGCAAGATGGGCAAGGTTATGCTCGATGCCGAAGCAAAACGCAGAGGCTATAGTTTAAGCGACTTGCTTACTGACGAGTCTTTTGCACACGTTTCAAGCAAACTTGCATTTAACAGTCAAGATGAAATGTTTTCATCAATCGGCTATGGTGCAGTTTCAGCAAACCAAGTTATTGTAAAACTAATTGACTATCAAAGAAAGAGCCAACCACAACAAGAAGTGACAAAATACTTTAAGAGCAATAAGTCATCTTCAAGTGGCGTAAAAGTTAAGGGAATGGCAGGACTACTTGTAAGATTTGCAGGCTGTTGCAATCCTGTTCCAGGTGATGAAATAGTTGGCTTTATATCTCGTGGTCACGGCGTCACCGTGCATAGAAAAGATTGTCCTAACTTATCCAACACCGAACATGAAAGGCTCATAGAAGTTTCTTGGGCAGAAGGTGCAGTTGGGGCATACAATGCAAGCATAAAAGTTATTGGAAACACACAAGCCGAAGTTTTAACTATAGTAGCAACAGCAGTTGCGCAGTTAAAACTTGACATAGTGTCAACTAACGGCAGAACGGATGCAAAAGCAAAGCAAGCTACAATAGAGTTTAGTATTAGGCTAAATAATAAAGATGAACTAAACAACCTAATAGCAAAACTAAAACAAGATTCAAAGATAATAGACGTGTTTAGGACGGCAAACTGATGAAATTATATCATTTACAGTCAGGCCCACTCAATGTTAACTCTTATTTTTTGGTAAATGACAAAAATCAAGCAGTTGTTATAGACAGTGGGGAAAACTATAAAAAAATAAAACAAGTAAGAGAGCAGTACGGTTTTGATATAAAAGCAGTTTTGTTAACGCACGCTCATTTTGACCACTCGGGCAATGCAAAAAAGTTGCAAAATGACGGTGCAAAGATTTATATTAGCAAAATTGATGCACCAAAACTTCTTAATGATGATAACTTGAGCAGTGACTTTGGCAGAAAGTTTGAATATTTAACTGCCGATTATACTTTTACTGATGGAGAAGTGTTAAACGTTTGTGACATTACTATAAAGGTAATTGCAACGCCGGGGCACACAGACGGCTCGGTTTGTTTTATGGTAGAAAATGCTCTTTTTACTGGTGACACGCTTTTTTTAGGCAGTGTTGGCAGAACGGATTTTAGGAGTGGCAATAGAGAAGACATGGTTAACTCAATAAAAAAATTGTTTAATCTTGAGGGCAATTATACCGTTTATCCAGGTCACGATGAGTTTACCACCCTTGAAAGAGAGAGAAAATACAATATTTTTGCTGAATATGATTGATACAAACATAGAATTTTTAAATTGCGACCTAAATGAAGTTTTAACTTTATTTGAAAATGGCAATATAATAAACGTAAAGCATCGCTTAAAAGAAAGCGAAGGAAAATTTGTCAACACACTAACTATTGATGGCAAAGTGTTTGCTTATGGCAATTTTGTTGGAAAACAAACCGACCCCATTTGTCACAAGCGATTGCTTAAAAGATATGCTAAGTTGTCGCTATATAAAGCGCTTTCAAAGTTTTATGAAAAGGAGTTGCCTTGGGGTGCTCTAACAGGGATAAGACCTACAAAACTTGCTTATCAACAAATAAAAGAAAGTGGCGAATTTGAAGAGTTTTTTATACATACAATGAAGGTGAGCCAGCAAAAAACAAATCTTGTAAAAAACGTTCTTTTAGCGCAACAAGATATTTATAAAATAGACGAAAACAATACCGATTTTTTTGTTTTTATTCCATTTTGCCCATCAAGATGTAAATATTGCTCTTTTATAAGTGCAGACATAAAAAGTGCAAAAAAATACGTTGATGAATACGTAGATGCTTTAATTGATGAAATCAATTTCAGCAAGAAGTTTGTTAAAAATCTTAGAAGTATTTATATCGGTGGTGGCACGCCGGTTGCACTTTCGGATAGCCACTTAGAAAGGGTGCTTTCGGCAATAGATAGTATAAACACGGGCGTTGAATACACGGTTGAAGCAGGCAGACCAGACGCAATAACAAAAGAAAACTTGCAAATACTTAAAAACCATGGTGTGACCAGAATTTGTATAAATCCACAAACGTTTAATGATAGAACGCTTGATATTCTTGGCAGAAATCATACTTCGGCGCAAATTGAAGAAAAGTATTTAATGGCAAAAGATATATTTGACATAAACATGGACTTAATTGCAGGGCTAGAAGGCGAAACTTTTTCAGACTTTAAGTATAGTTTAGATAAAGCAATTTCTTTAAACCCAGACAATATAACAGTTCATACGCTATGTATTAAAAAAGGCTCTCGCCTTGCAGAATCGGAAAAGCATTTAAGTGGCGAAATCGTTTCAAACATGGTTGAATATTCACACCAAGCATTAGAGCAAAGTGGGTATGTGCCATACTACTTATATCGCCAAAAATATATGGCAGGGAACTTAGAAAACGTGGGATACACAAAACCTGGCAAGGCGTGTGTGTATAACGTAGACATAATGGAAGAAATTTCAAATAACGTTGCTTGTGGTGCAAACGCCATAAGTAAAAGGATATTTAATGGTGGAGAGAGAATAGAGCGTTCTGCTTCGCCAAAAGACGTGTTGACCTATTTAAATAAATTGTCAACAATAAAAAAAGATAAAGAGAAACTTTTTTATGATTAAAACGAAATCAGGAGATAAATCATGAAACTTATTACTTTTGCAATACCTTGTTATAACTCAGCAGAGTATATGGAAAAATGTATTGATTCACTATTAAAAGCAGGCGAAGAAGCCGAAATTTTGATAGTAAATGATGGCTCTACAAAAGATAACACAGCAGAGATAGCAGATAGATATCAAGCCCAATACCCAGGCATTTGCAAAGCAATCCATAAGGAAAACGGTGGGCATGGTTCGGCTGTAAATGAAGGCATTAAAAACGCCACAGGTAAGTATTATAAAGTTGTTGATTCTGACGACTGGGTAGATGAAAACGCATTGAAAAAGGTTATGGAAGCAATTCGCAGTTTTGAAGGGAAAGAAGAAGACCCTGATGCAATCATAACTAACTATGTATATGAGCATACTTATAGCAACACTCAAAGAGTTGTTCAGTATAGAAAGAAGTTGCCAGTTAACAGACTTTTTGGTTTTGAAGAAAGCAAGAAGTTTGGCACAGGTCAATTTTTAGCAATGCACAGTGTAATATATAAAACGCAAGTCTTAAGGGATATAAACTTAGAATTGCCAAAACATACTTTTTACGTTGATAATATTTTTGTTTACACACCACTTCCATATATAAAAAAATTCTATTATATAGACGTAGATTTGTATAGATATTTTATCGGCAGACCAGACCAATCAGTGCAAGAAGCAGTGCAAATAAAAAGAAACGACCAAATGCTTCGTGTTGCAAAAATAATGGTAAGTAAATACGACGTGACTGATTTTAAAAAGGCGCGTCCAAAACTATGCCATTATATGAAAGAATATTCTTTTATAATGGTAGTTTTGTCAAGCATATTCTTGATAAAAGAAGGCACGCCAGAAGCACTTGAAAAGAAGAAAGAACTTTGGCAATATCTAAAAGAAAATGCGCCATACGTATATAAAAAATGCAAGCGTAAATTTACAGCAATAACCAAGTATAACAACAAATTTATGCTTGGCGTATGTAAAATTGTATACGCAATTGCCAGAAAAAAGTTAAAAGCTAACTAAAATTACCAAATAACTGTTAAAAGTAGTTTACAAACTGATAAATTTTTGATATACTAAATAGGCTTGATACTTTAGGCAAGGTTTTGTGGTTCTCCACCCAATGCTTTGTTTAGAGCGAATTAATCCATAAATTATAGGAGGTAAAAACAATATGGAAAAGGCAAAAAAGGCAGAAATTATAGCAAAATTCGGCCGTCACGAAGGTGACACAGGTTCAGCAGAAGTTCAAATCGCACTTTTGACTGAAAGAATCAATCATTTAAATGAGCACTTGATTATCAACAAGCACGATAATCACAGCAGACGTGGTCTTATGAAAATGGTTGGTGAAAGACGTGGTCTTTTAAAGTATTTGCAAGAAATCGATATTGAAAGATACAGAAAGATTATTGCAGATTTAAATTTGAGAAAGTAAGGAAATTAAGGCGGCATAATTTTTGTCGCCTAATTTTTCTAAAAAGCCATTTTATTTAAGTAGTTATGTTTGGGCGTAGGTTGCGCTCAACTTCAATAAAAATTAGAGTAGAAACAGGAGAAAAAAATGACAGAAAATTTTAGAGTATTTAAGACCACAGTAGGTGGAAGAGAACTCATCGTTGAAACAGGCAAATATGCTGAACAAACAAACGGTTCTTGTATCATCAAATGTGGCGAAACAGAAGTTATGGTCAACGTGACAATGGCACCACAACCTCGTGATGGAATGGATTATTTCCCACTTGGTGTTGACTTTGAAGAAAAGATGTATTCTATCGGCAAAATTCCAGGTGGATTTAAAAAGAGAGAAGGCAGAGCATCAGACAAGGCCATTTTAACATCAAGACTTATAGACAGACCAATTCGTCCACTTTTCCCAAAAGGACTTTTCAATGACGTTGTTGTAATTGCAACAGCACTTTCAGTTGAACCTGATATTCAACCAGAACCACTTGCAATGCTTGGCAGTTCAATTGCAATCAGCATTTCTGACATTCCATTTGCAGGCCCAACAGGTAGCGTTGTTGTAGGTTTAGTTGATGGCGAATATATCATTAACCCAGACCAAGCACAAAGAGAAAAGAGTTTGCTCACACTCAACCTTGCTGGTACAAAAGATGCTATCATGATGGTTGAAGCAGGTGCAAACGAAATTTCAGATGATGAAATGGTTGGTGCGATTCTTTTTGGTCACGAAGAAATTAAGCGTCTTTGCGCTTTCCAAGAACAAATCGTTGCTGAAATTGGCAAGCCAAAGAAGGAAATTGAATTATATCACGTTCCAGAAGAAATTGATAGTGCAGTTAGAGCATATGCAGATGAAATGCTTGACAAAGCACTTGACACATTTGATAGACACGAAAGACAAGTTGGTCAAGATAACGTAGAAAAAGATTGTCTAAATCACTTTGCAGAAATCTTCCCAGATTCAGCAAGAGAAATTAAAGATGCTCTTTACTACATGACTAAAGAAAAAATCAGAGCAAAAATTACAAACACAGGTATTCGTCCTGACGGAAGAAAACTTGATGAAATCAGAAAAATTTGGTGTGAAGCAGGCGTTCTTTCAAGAGCACACGGCTCAGGCGTTTTCACAAGAGGTATGACACAAGTTATGTCAACTTGTACACTTGGAATGCTTAGCGAAGTACAAAAATTAGAAGGTCTTGATGGTGAAACAACAAAAAGATATATGCACCAATACAACATGCCAGGCTATGCATCTGGTGAAGCAAGACCATTAAAGAGCCCAGGAAGACGTGAAATTGGTCACGGTGCACTTGCTGAAAGAGCATTAGAACCTGTTATTCCAAGTGAAACAGAATTCCCATATGCAATTAGAATCGTTTCAGAAGTTTTAAGTTCAAATGGTTCAACATCACAAGGTAGTGTATGTGGTTCTACACTTGCGCTAATGGATGCAGGCGTTCCAATTAAAGCACCAGTTGCAGGTATAGCAATGGGTCTTATCAAAGATACAGAAAGTGGCAAGGTTTCAATTCTTTCAGATATTCAAGGCTTAGAAGACTTCCTTGGCGATATGGACTTTAAGGTTGCAGGTACAGAAAAGGGTATCACAGCAATTCAAATGGACATTAAGATTAAGGGTATTGACGAAGCAATTTTAAGACAAGCAATTGCGCAAGCAAACGTTGGCAGACAACACATCTTGTCTAAGATGTTAGAAGCAATTGATAAGCCAAGACAAGAACTTTCTAAGTATGCGCCAAAGATTATTTCATTTAGCATTAACCCTGAAAAGATTGGTGATGTTGTTGGTAAGCAAGGTAAGGTTATCAATAAGATTATTGAAGAAACAGGTGTTAAGATTGACATTGATGATAACGGCACAGTTAATATTGCAACAGTTGGTGACATTGCAAATGCTGAAAGAGCAAAAGCAATTATTCTTTCAATTGCAAAAGACCCAGAAGTGGGTGATATGTTCATAACAGAAGTTGTTAGAATTCTTCCAAAAGTAGGTGCATTTTGTGAACTTGCACCAGGAAAAGATGGACTTATACACATCAGCAAGATGAGTGAAAAACGTATCGACAGTGTAGAAGAAGTTTTGCATATTGGCGACAGAGTTAAGGTAGAAATCATCAAAATCGGTGAAAAGGGCATTGACCTTAAACTTTTAGAAATCGTTGCTGAATAGTCTAAAACATAAGCAAGATAATATGCAAGGCGTTTGCCTTGCATATTTTAATTTAAAGTAATTTTACCACCACTAATTCGCATAAACTACGAATAGAGGTGGCAATAAATGAAAAAACTAAGTAAAAGGCATACTATTATAATAAACATAACGCTAGTTATAACGCTAATGCTTGTGTACGTGATAAACTTTATGCCTAAAACAACGCTTGAAACATACGGAAATGACACGTTAAATGCAATTTTTAATGGCAATCGCTTGAATAACAACGTGTCGCTTATGTTCAACGTGTATGAAAATACCCAAACTGTAAATTCTATTATAGACGTTTTAGACCAAAAAGGCGTAAAAGCAACTTTTTTTGTGGGTGGTTGCTGGGCTGATGACAATGCCAAAACGCTTGCACGAATTTTAAGCAGTGGTCACGAAATAGGTAATCATGGTTATTTTCATAAAGACCATAAAAAACTTAGTTATGAAGATAACGTTCAAGAAATTGCAAATACAGGCAGTGTTGTAAAGGCGTTATGTGGGGCAGAAATGAAATTATTTGCGCCACCATCAGGCAGTTTTTCGCCAAATACGCTAAAAGCAAGTTATGACCTAGGCTACAAGTTAATAATGTGGTCTAAGGACACTATTGATTGGCGAGATAATAATCTTACCACGATATATAATAGGGCTACAAAAAATCTTGCATGTGGAGATTTGGTGCTTATGCACCCAAAAAAACACACGTTAGAAGTTTTGCCATCTATAATAGATTACTACAAAAGCGTAGGGTTTGATGTGGTGAGTGTCAGCCAAAATATTGAAAGTACATAATCGGAGATAAAAATGGTTAAATATAAAGAGTTTAACAATGGACTAAGACTTGTTGTAAACAAAATGGAAGGTATGCTTTCGGTGAGCATAGGCGTGCTTGTTAAGACGGGCAGTATGAACGAAAGCAACTTAGATAACGGTATATCTCACTTTATAGAACACGTTATGTTTAAGGGCACTGAAAAGCGCTCTGCGTTTGAAATTTCAGACCATATAGATAGAATAGGCGCGCAAATAAACGCCTTTACTTCAAAGGAACTTACTTGCTATTATACAAAATCAACTAGCGAACACACTGAAGATGCGTTGGAAATATTATCTGATATATTCTTCAATTCTAAGTTCGATAAAGAAGAATTGGAAAAGGAAAAAGGCGTTGTAATAGAAGAAATCAAGATGAGCGAAGACACGCCTGAAGAAGTGTGTTTGGACCTTTTAGCACAAGGTTATTATGGAAAAAAAGGTCTTGGACAAACTATACTTGGAAGTATAAAAAACATAAAAAGTTTTACCCGTGATGACGTTATAAAGTATATGGACAAGTATTATACTGCCGATAACGTTGTAATTTCAGTTGCAGGAAATATTGACATAGAAAAGGCAACAGCGCTTGTTGAAAAATACTTTGCAGATAAGTTTACAAGGTTAAAAAGCACCGTTCAATTAAAGACTGAACTGCCTGAACCTAAGCATTTATTAAAAAGCAAAAGGATAGAGCAAACTCACATAGGTTTTGCAATGAAAGGCTTAAGTTTAAACGACAAAAATAATGATGCCTTGGCAATAGCAAACATTATTTTGGGTGGTGGTATGAGCAGTAGGTTATTCCAAAAAATAAGAGAAGAACTTGGACTTGCATACAGCGTTTATTCATACGCGTCTGGCTATAAAGATAATGGAATTTTGGAAATTTACGCAGGCGTAAACACTTCGCTTAGGGATTTGGCAGTAGAAGCAATTTTAGGGCAAATAGACCTTTTGAAAAAGCAAAAAATAACCGAGCAAGAGTTTAATCGTGGAAAAGCACAAATAAAAAGTGCATTTATAATGGGACAAGAAAGCACGGCATCGCAAATGCTTTTATATGCAAAACATCTTATACTTTTGGGTAAAGAATTTGACCTAAAAGAGCGAATTAAAAGGCTTGAAGACGTAAGTATAAAAGACGTTTCAAAGGTAATAGATGAGTATTTTTGCACAAAAACAATGGCAACTGCAACCGTTGGAGCAAAGCGCTCTCCACTAAAAATTTAGCTAAACATTATATAAAAACACGGCAAAAATTAATAAAAAAATTACAGAAATTTGTTAAAAATTGTTGTTAAAATTGACAAAAAAATCAAGTAGTTTTCATGCTATTTTTTGTGTGAAAATAAGTAAAAAACCGATAGGATTTCACTTAGTGAAGTCCTATTTTTAATTGCATATGAATATACTTAAATTATGAAAATAATTAGGCTAATAATGGCAGGATTTATTATATTTTGCACGCTTTTTACAAATGTAGTCGGCTACAAAAAAATAGGCCAAGAAAAGATAAAAATTTCCAAGGCGTATAAAGGCATAATCACGGTATGGCAAATAGATGGTTTTGAAGGTGGTTCTGGTTCAAGAAAACAATTTTTGCTCGGCGTGGCAAGAGATTTTGAAAAGCAAAATGAGGGCGTTTTGGTTATGGTTATAAACCACACGTTTACAAGTGCAGAGCAAAACATTTCAAACGGCATATATCCAGACATAATTTCTTATTCTAACGGGCTTGATATAAAAAATATGAAACCACTTAAGACTGATAGGAGCATAGGTGGTGGCAAGGTTGGGCAAAAGGTATATGCAACACCGTGGTGTCGTGGTGGATACGTGCTTATAAAAAATTTAGACGCTATGGATAAAGAGCAAAGCCCAATAATAGTTTCTAAGGCGCAAAATACACAGCCACTTTTGGCAATGCAACAAGAAGGGCTTGAGTTTGATAGCATTGAAGTTTTAACACCTATGGAGGCATACACAAAATTTACTTTAGGCAAAAACGCTTATCTTTTAGGCACGCAACGAGACGTTGTTAGGCTTACTAACAGAGGTTTTAATTTTTCAGCCACACCACTAACTGCTTTTAACGACTTATATCAGTATGTTGCACTAACTTCACTTGATGTAAATAAAAGTGTTATTGCAAACCGATTTATAGACTATTTGCTTTCGGACAATGTGCAAGAAAAATTAAATAAAATTAACATGTTTTCGCCATATAAAAATGTAAATTTTGAATTAGAGCATTTGCAAGTAATGCAAAACAACAATAAATTTTTAACCATATCTGCTTTTTATCCTTCTCAAATTTTAAGCGAAATTCAAAGCCAATCAATGCTAGCGTTAAAAGGGGATAAAAATGCTATAAATTATATTAAAAATTTGTTAATTTAGTCTTGAAAAAAATATTAAAATATAGTAAAATGATATAAGGAGTACTTTGTGTTAAAAAAAGCACTGTTTGATACCACAAACGCCAAAATTTTTTTTGATGAACCAATGAGAAAACATACGGGTTATGGTGTGGGTGGTTGCGCAAGGTATTATGCACAAATAGATAGTCTTTATGGACTTAATTCTCTTATAAATATTGCAAAGCAATATAAGGTTAATTACAAGGTTATTGGAAGTGGCACAAACATATTAGTTTCTGACCTTGGATATGACGGATTAATTATAGACACAAAACGCTTAAGCGACGTGTTTTTTAAAAGAGAGCAAGTAAAGGCGATGGCTGGTGCAAAACTAGAAAAACTTATTCAGTTTGCGCTTGACAATAAACTAACCGGTTTAGAAGCCTTTGCTGGAATACCTGCTACAGTTGGTGGCGCAATAGTTATGAACGCAGGTGCTTTTGGACATAATATAAGCGAGAACATACAAACGGTTGAAACGCTTTGTGATGGCAAAATAAAATTTTATAACAAAAATGACTGTAAGTTTGGCTATCGCACAAGTAGGTTTTTAAAAAACAAAGAAGTAATTGTATCTGCAACCTTTAATTTGAAATCGGGCGATAGAGAAAAAATTAGTGACAGCATAAAGTCATATAAAGACTTAAGGCGTTCAATTCAGCCTATGGGAAAAAGTTGTGGTTCTGTGTTTAAAAACCCTAAGCCATTTTCAGCAGGTGCTTTAATAGAAAACGTAGGCTTAAAAGGACACAGGGTTGGTGGTGCCATTGTATCCGAAAAACACGCAAATTTTATAATAACGTCGTCTAAGGCAAAGGCTAAAGACGTTTATGAATTGATATCACAAATTAAACAAAAAGTTAAAGACGCATTTGGCGTAGAGTTAAGCGAAGAAGTCGAGTGCGTAGGGGAGTTTTAATGATTCTATCATCAGATTATCACACCCATACAGTGTTTAGTCACGGAAAGGGTCAAATAATTGATAACGCACTTGTTGCAAAAGAAAAAGGGCTAGTTGAACTTGGCATATCTGACCACGGTTTTTCTCACCCTGCGTTTGGTCTAACAAAAAGAAAAATCCCAAAAATGAAAATGCTTTGTAAACAGGCAAGTGAAAAAACGGGTGTTAAAGTGCTTTTGGGTATAGAATCTAACATAATAGGCATAGACGGAAGCGTGGATTTAAAGGAAAAGATGTATGATGACTTTGATATTTTCTTAGCAGGCATACATAAGTTTGTCCTTTATAAATTTAACACGCTTTTTCCACTATTTGTAAGAAATTTTATTTGTTCTACTTTTAATAAGAAAAACGTTTCACAAAGCCTAATAAAAACTAACACAAAAACTATTGTCAACGTTATAAAGAAAAATCCTGTAGACATAATAACCCACTTAAACTTTTGCTCATATGCTGATGCAAAAGAAGTTGCAAAAGTTGCAAGTGATTATGGCACTTATATAGAACTTAACTCTAAAAAGACGCATTTAAGCGAAGAAGAATTATATCAAGTGGCATCAACAGGCGTTAAATTTGTAATCAATTCAGATGCGCACACACCTGACAGGGTGGGTGAAATTTCACTTGTAGAAAAAATGCTTGAAGTTGTTAAGATAAATCATGACCAAATAGCAAATATTGACGGCAAACTTCCTACAATGCGATTTAAGGCGTTTAAGGAGAAGGCATAATGAATTTTGTGGACAAGATTAAAAAGGAAATTCTATCCAAGCCTATAAAAGAAACGCATTGCAAAAAGGCATTTATAGCAGGCTTAATACGTGGGTCTGGCGTGCTTTATGAAAAAGACGGAGAACTAGGTTTGGAGTTTAGGGTTTTTGATGAGCAAACGGCATTGACATTAACCACGTCTTTTTACGAACTGTTTGATTATGAGATAAGGGAAGTTTCTGTAAGCGAAGGTCAAAACAACAAGACTAAATTCTACCTAAACATAAGTGGAGAAAAAGGCGTTGAAATACTGACTGAACTTGGCGTTCTTATAACTGATGAAGAAGGCGTTGGCGTAGATTTGAAATTTTTTGGCGACTTAACCAAAAAGGAATGTTGTTTAAGGGCGTTTATAAGGGGACTCTTTGTTGCAACGGGAAGTTGCACTTTGCCAAGCGAAAAAGATAATTCAAGCACAAGTTATCATTTAGAAATAAGTTTTTCGCACCACGGCCCAGCACTTGAAACAAGTTCTAAACTTGCCGAATACGGCATAATGACAAAGATTGTAAAGCGCAGAGAAAATTATATAATCTATATAAAAAGTGCCGAAGAAATAAAAGATTTTCTTGCATTTTTGCCAGCACCTATATCGGTGCTTAAAATTACAGACCTAATGATAAATAGAGAACTTGCCAACAAAATAAATAGGCAAAAAAATTGCGACTTAGGAAACGTGAATAAGCAGGTTGAAGCATCTGCAAAACAAATAAATGCAATTAAAAAAATACAAACAACAATAGGTTTAGATAGCCTTAGCAAAGACTTAGAAAATACTGCAAAAAGTAGAATTGATTATCCAGACGACACGCTTTTAGAACTTGCTGAAAGGTTAAATATTAGCAAGAGTTGTCTAAACCATAGACTAAGAAAGATTTTAGTTATAGCAAATGAATTATAAAGGGAAAGATTATGTCTGATTTTGTACATTTACATTTACACACAGAATACAGTTTGCTTGATGGTGCAACTAGGATAGATAAACTATTTAAAAGCCTAAAAGAAAAGGGCATGGACGCCGTTGCGATAACCGACCATGGAAATATGTTCGGTTCGCTTTATTTTGCTGGGGAAGCAAAAAAGGCAGGAATTAAGGGCATAATAGGTTGCGAAATGTATGTTTGCGACGACTACAAAGAAAAAACTGGCAAGCAAAACTATGACCACTTAATTTTGCTTTGCAAAAATAAACAAGGTTATAAAAACCTAATTAAACTTGACTCAATAGCATACGTTGATGGATTTCACTATAAGCCAAGAATAGATTATAAAACTATAAAAGAGCATAGCGAAGGACTTATTTGTCTTTCTGCCTGTCTTGCAGGTAGGGTTTCTAAAAGGCTTTTAGAAAACGATTATGAAGGTGCAAAGCAAACTGCACTTATGCTTTACGATATTTTTAAAGATGATTTTTATATTGAAATTCAAGACCACGGTTTAGATGACCAAAAGCGAATTAACCCACTTTTAATAAAACTTTCAAGGGAACTTAATATTCCACTCGTAGCCACAAACGACGTGCATTATCTAGAAAGAGAAGATGCAGAAATGCAAGACGTTGTTATGTGTATTAGTATGAAGACGACTATTGACGACCCAACGAGATTAAAGATGGAAAGTGACCAGTCGTACTTAAAGTCGCCTGAAGAAATGAAGTCACTTTTTTCGTATATTCCAGATGCAATAGAAAACACCAAAAAGATTGCCGACAAGGTGACCGAAGAAGTGTTTAATCTTACAAAAAAGGGTGATGCGATAAGGGACGATTCGCTTATACCAAAATACGTGCCAGATGATGGAAGCACTTCTAAAGAATATTTAAAAAGATTAGCCGAAGAAGGCTTAAGAAAAAGATATGCAGAAATAACCCCTGAAATTAGAGAACGTTTTGACTATGAGTTTGACGTTATCAGTTCAATGGGTTTTTGCGACTACTATCTTATCGTTTGGGACTTTATTAACTATGCAAGAAGCGTTGGCATACCTGTTGGCGCTGGACGTGGTTCGGGTGTTTCTAGTATTATTGCATACTCTGTTGGTATAACCGACGTTGAGCCACTAAGATATCAACTCATCTTTGAAAGATTCTTAAATAGAGAAAGGGTTAGTATGCCTGACTTTGACGTTGACATATCAGATGCGCGCCGTGGCGAAGTTGTTGAGTACGTAAGAAAGAAATACGGCTCTGATAGAGTTGCTCAAATTGTCACGTTTGGTACAATGGCGGCAAAAGGTGCAATCAAAGACGTAGCAAGGGTGTATAGAGTGCCTTATGCTAACGTTGACAAGATAACAAAACTTATGGACGGAAAATCAACAATTCGCCAGTCTTTAGGTTTAGACCTAACAAAAGATGGAACAAACGTTGGCGTTCCAGAACTAATTGAAATTTATAATACAGACGAGCAACTTAAAAAGATAATTGATATGGCAATCAAAGTTGAAGGCTTGCCAAGAAATACATCAATGCACGCGGCAGGCGTTGTTATATGCGAAAAACCTATTATGGAAAACGTTCCACTTCAAAGAAACGGCGACGACGTGACCACGCAGTTTGACATGATAGAAGTTGAAGCGTTGGGCATGCTTAAGATGGACTTTTTGGGGCTAAGAACACTTACCGACGTTCAACTTGCTTGTCAATACGTAAAAGAAAATCACGGCATTGATATAGACTTCCATAAACTCGGCTATGAAGATATGGGGGCGTATGAACTTATCGGCTCAGGTGAAACTGACGGCGTGTTCCAACTTGAAAGTCCGGGTATGAAAAGGTTTATGAGAAACTTAAAACCATCTACCTTTGAAGACATTATTGCGGGAATTTCTCTTTATCGTCCTGGCCCTATGGACTCAATTGATGATTACGTTAAAAATAAGCATAATCCAGAACTTGTAAAATACGACCACCCACTTTTAGAGCCAATACTTAAAAACAGTTATGGCATACTCGTTTATCAAGAACAAGTTATGCAGATTTGTCAAAGTTTAGGTGGCTTTACACTTGGCCACGCCGACGTTGTTAGAAAGGCGATGGGTAAGAAAAAGATTGAAATTATGGAAGCGCAAAAAGCCATATTCGTTTATGGTGGTATAAACGAAAGCACAGGACAACCTGTTGACGGTGCTATTAAAAGGGGCGTTCCAGAAGACGTTGCAATAAAAATTTATGATAATATGAAACCTTTTGCTAGGTATGCTTTTAACAAATCGCACGCTGCGGCTTACGCTGTGCTTGCATATCAAACGGCATATTTAAAAAGGTATTATGAGGTTGAGTTTTTCTGCTCAATCTTGAATAACAGAATAGACAAGATAGAAGAACTTTCAAAATACTTATCATACTTAAAATCAAAAAACATCAACGTTTTAACGCCAGATATAAACAAGAGCAAAGCAATGTTCTCTTGCGAAAATGGTGGTGTGCGTTTTGGGCTTGTAGGTCTTAAAAACGTTGGGCTTGGCGTTGTAGAACAAATTATCAAAGAAAGAGATGCAAATGGCGAGTTTAAGTCGTTTGAAGATTTTATCAACAGGTGCATAGGTTTAGGCATAAACAAAAGGCTTGTTGAAAGTTTGATTTTATCTGGTGGGTTTGACTGCTTTAATATAAATCGCAGAACGCTAATGACTGTGTATGCCGACTATATGGAAAGGGTATCTCTCGTTGAAAAAAAGAAGAACGAACAGCAAATTTCTATGTTTGGAACAATTCTTGCTGATGATGAAGGCTTAAAACTTGAATATCCAAAGATGGAGGAGTTTTCTTCAAAAGAAAAACTCACTCTTGAAAAAACAGTGCTTGGCATTTATTTATCAGGGCATCCACTTTCAGATTATAGACAGCAGTTTTCAAAGTTTAGTTTTAACACTTCGGTTTTAGATTTTTATGAAGAAGACGAAGATGAAAATAAAACTTATACCGAAGTAAAAGATGGCGAGCACGTAGTTATGGGTGGTATTATAACCGAGTTCAAAAAACTAGTGACTAAGAGTGGTCAAACTATGGCTTTTACAAAAGTTGAAGACATAAACGGACAAATTGAAGTTATATGCTTTCCAAAAGTTTACGAAAAGGCAATTGATGCTTTAAAGGTTGAACAAATAGTAAAAATTTCTGGCAAATTGCAAATAAAAGAAAATGAAGTTCAAATCATAGCAGATAGCGTAGAAACGCTTAAGATATCCGAGCAAGAAACTGCAAAAGCAGGGCAAGAATATATGGGCATTATCATACCAGATGAAAATGCTGATAAAAAAGGTGAAATTCTTGATATTTTAGCAAGTTATGTTGGGGATATTCCTGTAATCGTTGCATTAAACGGCAAAAAATATAGTGCTAATTGTGCAGTTAGAAAATGCGAAGGTTTAATTAGCGAACTTAAAAATTACGTTAAGGAAAAAGATATAATATTTTTTACTAAAAAAACGTAAAAATTGCTCGAAAATGGTGGATAAATAATTTTAGATATGATACAATAATTTACAATGTGAATTGTTGAAAATTATAGTCGAAAAGGATATGCAAAATGGATAGAATTGCTGTTTTAACAAGTGGTGGCGATGCTCCGGGCATGAATGCTTGTATTAGGGCTGTTGTTCGTACGGCACTTAATAATAAAATGGATATTTACGGGGTAGAAAGAGGATACGCTGGGCTTGTTAAGGGCGAAATCAGCAGGCTTAACACACGTTCTGTTTCAGACATGATTCATAAGGGTGGAACTTTTTTAAGTACAGCAAGATGCCCTGAATTTAAGGACATAGAAGTTCAAAGGCAGGCAGTAGAAGCCTTGTCTGCTTATGGCATTGATGGACTTGTTGTAATCGGTGGTGATGGCACTTTCCGTGGCGCAAAAGATTTGTCTGACAACTTTGGGATTAGGGTTGTTGGCATACCGGGAACAATTGATAACGACTTGTCTTACACAGACTATACCGTTGGTTTTGACACAGCAGTTAACACTGTACTTTGGGCAATCAACAATCTTAGAGACACCTTTCACTCTCACGATAGAGTAGGCCTTTTAGAAGTTATGGGCAGAAACTGTGGTGATATTGCAGTATATGCAGGCGTTGCAGGTGGTGCTGAATACGTTTTGGTTCCAGAAATTCCATATGATTTAGATGCAATTGCATCTTCTATAAAAAAGAGTTATCTTCGTGGCAAAACGTCTAACATGATAATTTTAGCAGAAGGTGCTGGAAATCGTGATGAGATTGCCGAGTATATCACTCAAAAAAGTGGAATTGGTGTAAAGGTGACAAACTTTGGGCATATCCAAAGGGGTGGCTCGCCAAACATGGCTGATAGAGTTTTAGCCGCAAGGTTTGGCTACAAGGCAGTTGAACTTCTTAGAGATAAAAAAGAAAGTTGCGCAATCGGTATTAGGGACAATAAAATCATAACAGTTCCTTTTAGCGAAGTTCAAGGCACAAGAGATAAATTTGATACAGAACTTTATAACATAGCCCACGTATTGGGATTATAGTTAATATTAAAAATATGTCAGTCAAAAAGGAGAGAAGGAAATGAAGTTTTTTCACGCATACGATGACCATTTTATAAAAGGTCTAATAAAGAACAACTTATTGAACAAAGATTCAGGTCTAAGAATTCAACAAAGTTATAGATTCCCAAACCATATTAAGTTTAACGAATATGCTAAGAAGGGTAGCAAGTTTTATAACTACATAAAAGAAACAAAAACTCCTATGTACGTTGATAGACTTTGTGGTGGTTCAACATGGCACAATTATCAATTTGACTTAGAACTTGCAAACGATTATCGTGAAATGCTTGGCGACTGGTTCTTAGGTTTCCAAGTTCATGAAAGTGGCTCTAATCGTCGTAGGTCAGAGTGGAAAGGCCTTATAAGAAGAATGGGGCATAAAGGTCCATACGACTTAGAAGAATTAAAGAAAACAATGATTCACAAGTTTGCAAAACTTCCAGACGGCACGCCACTTCACTCAGTGACAACAGATTGTCTTGAATATTATGCAACAAAAACTTATGCAGAAACATATCCAGAATTCGTTGAAGAATTAAAGGAAATGTTTGAAAGAAGAATTAAAGACACCGACGACAACGTTATCCCATGCGATAGTTATTATTTGGCGACAAAAATTCAAAACGACTTGGGCATGAGAACGTTTATGCCAGAAGTTGGTGCACAAATCCCACTTATGCGTCTTGCAGTTGCAGTTGCCCGTGGCGTTGCAACGTGTTATAACAAAACTTGGGGTATTTATTATGAATGCTGGAGAGAAATTCCAGGCGATTATATCATGCCAAACTATTGCTTAAAGGGTATAAACGAAAGATGCCTTCCAAAAGCAGAATATATCAGTAAATATGGCGAAAACGGTGGTAGTTCAAGACTACTTCAAGATAGAATTTACAATCACGGCTATATGAGTGGTTGTGACTATATGTCAGAAGAATGGGGTGCATACTGCAGTTATCAAGATACTGAAGAATTCACACTTTCAGCATATGGTAAATTAAAGAAAGAATTTATTGATAGAACACAAGATTTAGGATACATCAAAGCAAATATTCCATTTGCAATTGTTCTTCCTCAGGAATTTAGTTGTATTGAACTTCCAGACATATTCACACCTTGGCTAGTTGGCGACCATAAGACTACGCACTTAGACAGTCCACTTTCTCAACAAGAAATTGATTTCTTCGGTCACGTTGAAGACGTTTTAAAACTTATCTTTGCAAATGCAGACCCTGTTTGTGGCAACGAAGGCTTTGTACTCACAAACTCTAAGTTTGGTGACTTGTTTGACGTTATTTATGATGATACGCCAGATGAAGCACTCAAGAACTACAAATATTTAATAGATGCAACAAAAGAAGGCAACTTCTTAAAGAAAAAGGGCTCACAATTTAACGTTATTGACAGTTCTGATATTGTAAAACTTGAAAAAACGTTAAAAGATTTAGAAAAAGAAATTATGCCTTGCTACGTTGAAGGACTTCCATACATCGTTTCTAAAAATGAAAAGGGAGAAGATTTTCTTACAATCTTTAACAACGAAGGAAACGAAAGAGATGAAAACGTTGGTGATATAATCCATCACGAAGCAGACAAAACTGCTAGAGTAGTATTTAAGGAAAATGCTAATTTAGACGTAGTATATGAATCAAGCAAATTAGAAATTAAAAAGATTGACGACAGAACTTACGATATTTTAGTTCCAGCAGCAACTATAACAATTATTAGATTCTAAAAGTTAAATATATTTTTTACATAAAGGAGAAAACAAAATGAAAGGATTAAAAGGCGCATTGATGTTCGCTCAATCAGGTGGACCAACATCAGTAATCAACGCAAGCGCAGCAGGCGTATTTATTGAAGGCTTAAACAATGATATGATAACAGAAGTTTACGGTGCAGCACACGGCATAAGAGGTATTCTTAACGAAGAATTCTATGATATGTCAAAAGAAGATATCAAAGAATTAGAACTCTTAAAAAACACACCATCATCAGCACTCGGCTCAGTTAGATATAAACTTAAAGATGCATCAGTAGATGATACAGACTACAAAAGACTTTTAGAAGTATTCAAAAAATATAACGTGCGTTATTTCTTCTATAACGGTGGTAATGACAGTATGGATACTTGCAACAAAATTAGTAAGTATATGGCTAAATCTGGCTATGAAATGAACGTTATCGGTGTTCCAAAGACAATCGACAACGACCTCTTCGGAACAGACCACTGCCCAGGCTTTGCTTCTGCTGCTAAATATATTGCAACATCTATTATGGAAATCAACCTAGATGCTAAAGTTTACGATACACCAATGATTTGTGTTATCGAAGTTATGGGAAGAAACGCAGGCTGGCTTACAGCAGCAGCACAACTTGCAAATGCTAAAGGCTTAGGCGCAGACCTTATCTACTTGCCAGAAATTGCTTTTGACGTTAACAAGTTCGTTGCTGACGTTAAAGACGTTATGGCTAAAAACAACAACAAATGTATTGCAGTTGTTTCAGAAGGTATCAAAAATGCAGACGGCGTGTTAGTATGCGAAGCATTAGGCCAAACAGGTGCTCGTGATAGTTTTGGTCACGCACAACTCGGTGGCGTTGCAGCAACACTTTCAAATATCGTTAAGGCAGAAACAGGTTCTAAAGTTAGAGCAATTGAACTATCACTTATGCAAAGATGTGCAGCACACTGCGCAAGTGCAACAGACGTTGAAGAAACATTTGAAGCAGGTAAGCAAGCAGTTCGTGCAGCGGTTAACGGCGAAACAGACAAGATGGTTTGCTATGCAAGAAAAGAAGGCGCTAAATATGAATGCGAATATAAACTTTTACCATTAGAACTCGCAGCAAACACAGAAAAGACAGTTCCACTAGAATGGATTATCAACAACGGCACAGGCATTTCTGATGAATTCGTTGACTATGCACTTCCACTTATCCAAGGCGAAGTTGATATGCTTAAAGAAGACGGACTTCCAAGATTTGCAAAACTTAAAAAGGTTTTGGTAAAGAAATAATAAACTAAACAAACAAAAAAGAGAGCGTAGTTTTAGCGCTCTCTTTAAATTTTATTACAAATATTTTTTTAATTCTTGCTCGTATTTTTCTTCTAAAGAAAGAAGTTCTTCTAATAAAGATAAAACGCCTTCATCAAGGTTAGCGCCTTCATTTTTCATTGCAGTAAGTTCATTAATGCCCATAACTGTGCCGTTTATCATCATTTCAGCCACTTGGTTTCGGCTACTATTAAAAAGCGTTTTCATCTTAATACTGCTCCACAGCATAGCCTTTTTTAATGGGTTAATGTCCTTAGGTTCAACGTTATGCTCAGCCATAAAAGTAGAAATTTTGCCTATAATTTTTTCATACCCTTCATATTGTTCACGAAGTTCGTTTTTAATATCGTCATCTTCTATGGCAGGGATAAGGTCAGAAATACTTTGAAGTGCAATATGTGCGTTTTTGTAAATATCATTTATTGCTTTTTGATTATATTCATTTAATTCCATAATAAAACTCCTATATAAAAAATTCTAAAAATAGTTTGTGAAAGGTTAATAAAAATATGCAAAAACGTTTGACTTTTTTTGTGTAATAGTATAAAATACTGAGGTAGCCGCTCGATAGGGGTTTTTTAAGCGTGTAATCCACCCCAAAAAAATAAATTCGGCGAGACTGGTTAGCAGGAGGTAATATTATGTACGCAATCGTAGAAAACGGTTCAAAGCAGTACAAAGCAGAAGTTGGTCAAGTTATCAGATTTGAAAAACTTTCAGCAAACGTAGGCGACAAAGTAGAATTCAGCGTTTTAATGGTTTCAGATGAAAACGGCGTTAAAGTTGCTGAAGAAGCAAAGGCATTCAAAGTTGTAGGTGAAGTGCTCGAACAAGGCAAAGATAAGAAAATTATCGTCTTCAAATACAAGGCAAAGAAAAACGAAAGAAAGAAACAAGGTCACAGACAACCATTTACGGCTGTTAAGATTCTTGAAATCGTTGCGAAGTAAGGACGGAGGGTATAGAATATGATATTATTTAGATTATTTGCGCACCACAAAGGTGGCGGTAGTACCAAAAACGGCAGAGATAGCAACGCAAAAAGACTTGGCGTTAAAAGAGTTAATGGTCAAGAAATTCTTGCTGGTGGCATAATTGTTCGTCAAAGAGGCACAAAAATTCACCCAGGCAACAATGTTGGTATCGGTAGTGATGACACTTTGTACGCTTTGATTGACGGTGTTGTTAAGTTCGAAAGAATGGGCAGAAACGACAAGAAAGTTAGCGTTTACGCAAAGGAAAACTAAAAATAAAACGGGTTGGGTTTACTCAACCCGTTAATTTTTTAACAGGAAAAAGCCATATTATTGGGTAGTGGTATGAAAGAAACAGAAAAGATTATAGTTGACAGCGAATATTTTGATGCTTTAGCAACGCTTGATTGTGGTCAAATTTTTCGCTTTAATAAAACTGATAAAGGTTATATAGTCTTATCAAAAGATAAGGGCGCAATTATTTATACTCAAAATAACAAAACTACCATAGAGTGCTATGCTGAAGATAAGGATTACTTTATAAACTTTTTTGATTTAGATAGAGATTATAAAAGCATTTGTGTGAGCGCAAAAAAAGAAAACTTAAGCATTTTGTCATCAGCCGTTGATAGTGGAAAAGGCATAAGGATATTAAATCAAGATAAAGAAGAAACGCTTTTTTCTTTTATAATTTCACAAAACAATAATATTCCAAGAATTAAAGGCATAATAGAAAAACTTTGCAAAGGTTTAGGCGAGAAAAAAGAGTTTTTAGGCATAGAATACTATGCTTTTCCAAAGTCTAAAAAAATGGCAGAAACAGACCTAAAGTTTTATCAAGAAATAGGCTTAGGGTATAGAGCAAGATATATTAAAAACCTCGCTGAGATGCTAAATAACGGTTTAAACCTAGAAGAACTAAGCTCGCTTTGCACAAAAGAGTTAAGAAAGAAACTTGTAAGTATTTTAGGGGTAGGAAATAAGGTTGCCGATTGCGTTTTACTTTTTGGATATCACAAAAGTGATAGTTTTCCGGTTGACACTTGGATAGAAAAAGTTTATAAAGAGGATTTTAAGGGTAAACTTAAAGATAGAACAAAAATAGCAGAAGAACTTTCAAATAAGTTTAAAGAAAACGCTGGATATTATCAACAATATATGTTTTATCATAAAAGGCTTACCCAAAAATAACAAAAAAGCGTTAAAACAGATTAAAAATAATTGTCAAAAATGCACGATTATGGTATACTAAAAAAAGATTAAAATTTAGATAAAATTTATGGAGGCATAATTTATGCAGTATTCAACTGAAGTTAAAGAAATGACCTGTGTATGCAAAGGTCCAAAACACGGACCTGCACCTATTCCAGAAGAAGGAAGATGGGTAGAAGCTAAACAAATTAGCGATATTTCTGCATATACACACGGTGTAGGCTGGTGTGCACCACAACAAGGTGCTTGCAAACTTTCATTAAACGTTAAAAATGGTATTATTGAAGAAGCACTTGTAGAAACAATCGGATGTTCTGGTATGACTCACTCTGCAGCAATGGCTGCTGAAATTCTTCCAGGCAAAACATTGCTTGAAGCATTAAATACAGACTTAGTTTGTGATGCTATCAACACAGCAATGAGAGAACTTTTCTTGCAAATCGTATATGGCCGTTCACAATCTGCTTTCTCAGAAGACGGATTAGTTATCGGTGCAGGTATGGAAGACTTAGGCAAAGGCGCACGTTCAATGGTCGGCACAATGTACGGCACAAAGGCAAAGGGTGTAAGATACCTTGAAATGACAGAAGGTTATTGCACAAAAATGGCTCTTGACGAAAATGACGAAGTTGTAGGCTATGAATTCGTTTCACTCGGCAAAATGACAGACTTCATTAAGAAAGGTATGGAACCAAATGAAGCATACGAAAAGTCAAAGGGCACTTATGGTCGCTTTAAGCCAGAAGACGGCGTGGTTAAGTATATTGACCCACGTAAAGAGTAATAGGGAGGGAATAGATTATGGCACAATTTGAAGGTTATGAAAGAAGAGAAGCCAAAATTCTTGCAACATTAAAAGAATACGGCATTAACTCTATTGATGAATGCAAAGAAATTTGTGATAAATATGGTATTTCACCTTATACTATTACTGGGGAAACACAACCTATTTGCTTTGAAAATGCTAAATGGGCATACACAGTAGGTAGTGCAATCGCTCTAAAGGCTGCTGAAAAGACAGGCGACAAGTCTGCTGCAACAGCTGCTGCTAATATCGGTATTGGTCTTCAATCTTTCTGTATTCCAGGCTCTGTTGCTGAAAATAGAAAGGTTGGCTTAGGTCACGGCAATCTTGGCAAAATGCTTTTATCAGAAGAAACAGAATGTTTCTGCTTCCTTGCTGGTCACGAATCATTTGCTGCTGCTGAAGGTGCTATCAAAATTGCACTCAACGCAAACAAAGTTAGAGTTAAACCTTTAAGAGTTATCCTTAACGGTTTAGGTAAAGACGCAGCATATATCATTTCAAGAATCAACGGCTTTACTTATGTAGAAACAAAATTCAACCCAGCAACAGAACAAGTTGAAGTTTTAGAAGAAAGACCTTTCTCTAAGGGCGCAAGAGCAAACGTTAAATGCTATGGTTCAGACAGCGTTCCAGAAGGCGTTGCAATTATGATACTTGAAAACGTTGGCGTTTCTATTACAGGAAACTCAACAAACCCAACAAGATTCCAACACCCAGTTGCAGGCACATACAAGAAATGGGCTATTGAAAACGGCAGAAGTTATTTCTCAGTTGCATCAGGTGGTGGCACAGGTCGTACACTTCACCCAGACAACATGGCAGCAGGCCCTGCATCTTATGGTATGACAGATACTATGGGAAGAATGCACTCTGATGCTCAATTTGCTGGAAGTTCATCAGTTCCTGCACACGTAGAAATGATGGGACTTATCGGTGCTGGTAACAACCCAATGGTTGGTATGACAGTTGCATGCGCAGTTGCAGTTCAAGAAGCATTAAATAAATAATTAGTGTTTTACTGATTATTTTAAGGTTTTGACGAGCTCTATTTTTTGAGTTTAGAATTGTAAAAATCTTATAAAACAAAAATTAATAATAAAACAAGTTGGACACATCATTTTATGGCGATGTGTCCAATATTTTATGAATAAAAAAGAAAACAAATTTCTTGACTTTTATGTTTATTAATTGTATAATGACTACATTGTAGATTCATACAAAATACTTAACGAGGGCCAACTTATGTTATATCCTATATTGTCTTTGGTTTTTTTAGCCGTTGCTATTGCGATTGGCTGTATATTTAAGAAGAACACTGGGATTGTTTCTATTGCACTTGCATTAATTTTGGCAAGGATAGCAAGCGTTCCTGATAAATTCCTATTAAATGCATTTGATAGTTCGCTATTTATAAAACTTTTAGGCGTTATGTTTTTGTTTTGCGTTGCGCAAAACAACCAAACCCTTGAAATTATAGCAAAAAAGGCAATTTTGCTATGCAGAGGAAAGGTTAAACTTATTCCTATTGTTTTATTCTTTTTCTCTGCGATAATTTCATTTATTGGTCCGGGACTTATTTCTGCAACTGCACTTGTTTCTGTACTTGCAATAGCGCTTGCCATTGAAGCAGATGTAGAGCCTATGAAATTCTTGTTTTTCGGTGGATTAGGTGCTTTTGCGGGTGGGCTTTCGCCAATAACTCCATCGGGTATAGTTGCAATAACCAAATCTGAACAAAGTGGTATAGTTGGCATTGAATTCTCTATTGCATTTTTTATGTTTATTATAATGCTTTTAATTGCCATAATCTTATATTTCTTTGTGTTCAAGTGGCATAAATACGATGATAGTCAAAACAAAAAAACCGAGATTTCTAATAACGTTAAGTTTGAGAAAAAGCATTTGTTTACTATAATAGGTATTATTTTAGTATCTGCACTTTCAACAATTTTTAGTGTTGATATTGGCTTGATTTCATTTTTAGTAGCAATAGTCTTATGTATATTTGGTTTTGGTAATGAAGCTGAAGCAATGAAAAAAATTCCTTGGAATACCCTTATTATGATAGCTGGCGTAGGCATGCTTATTTCACTTGTAACGGAACTTGGCGGTGTGCAACTTTTATCAGACGGCATTAAATTATTAATGGGTGAACAGACTGCTGCCGCTATAATAACTATATTGGCGGGCATTATGTCTTGGGTATCATCTGCATCAGGTGTGGTTATGCCAACACTTATTCCAACCGTCCCTGCACTTGCCGCTTCGGCTGGTGTAAGCCCAGTGGCACTTGTAACAGGTATTTGTATCGGTGCAAACGCTGCTGCGTTTAGCCCGCTTTCTAGTTGTGGTGGACTTATGCTTTCGGCTTATTCTACAAGTAAAATTGCAACCGAAAAAGGCAGAGATAAGCTTTTTTCTAAATTATTCTTATTGTCAGCATGTTCGATATTAATTACCGCTTTAATAGCGCTAATTGGTTGCTTTAACTGGTTTGTATAAACACAAACACCCTTATAATTCGCTGGCTCAACTTCGTTTTGCACAGAAATGATGGGCCTCATCGGTGCTGGTAACAACCTAAGGCTAAAATGACAGTTGCATGCACAGTTGCAGCTTAGGAAGCATTAAATAAATAATTAGGAAAATAATTATATAAAAAATATCCACTTGTTAAAAGTGGATATTTTTATTTTATCAAAACCCCTTGATTTTTTTTGGTGTTTAATGATATAATTTATTTAATTTATTAAACAAAATCTAATCATAAAGGAGCAATTATGGATATAGAAAAAATGGACCCTAACCTTGCGGCTGTTTCTGGCAATTGCGAAGGGGTTAAGTTTATAAGTGCACATGATAAAAGGTTTTCGCTTCACGGCGTTTACTTTGATGAAAAAGAAGGTATTTATAGGCGAGTTCCACAAGAAGTGGCAGTGCAGTCAAGCGAATATATGGTTGTGCTTGGAAAAATGACAGCAGGTGGCAGAATTCGTTTTATAACCGATTCACCATACATAGCAATAAAAGCATCAATTCCATACTTTTCTATAATGTCACATATGACTATAACGGGAAGCCATGGTTTTTCAGTGTATGCAGACGGATTTTTCCAAAACAGGTATTCGCCAACGCCAAAAGCATTTGCAAAGACCTTTGCTAAGGGCGAAAAAATCTATTTTGCAGATAAAAAGCCACTCTTAAAGAAAGAAGGTAAACAGCTTATCGAAATATACTTCCCACTTTATGGTGGCGTTAGTGAATTATACATAGGCATTGACCCTGAATCAACCATAGAAAAAGCACCAGCCTATGCTATTACAAAACCTATGGTGTTCTATGGCAGTTCGCTTACGCAAGGCGCATGCGTATCAAGGCCGGGCAACGATTATATCTCTATCATAAGTAGAAGGGTTAACGCTGACTATGTAAACTTAGGTTTTTCAGGTAATGGCAATGCAGAAGCCAACATGGTTGATTATATCAACTCATTTGACGGCTCAATTTATTGCTTTGACTATAATCTATATGCAAATTTCCCTGATAGAGTTTTGCCACCACATTATTCAATTTATGAAAGAATAAGAGAAAAGCATCCAAACGCAGGTATACTACTTACAGACAAGCCTTGCTGTGATTATGATAAGAATACCCAAAGGGAAGAGACCATTAGGGCAACATATGAAAGGGCAATAGCAAATGGTGATACAAATGTTGCGCTCGTTCCAGCAATAGACCTATTTGGCGTAGGGGAAAGGGATAGTTGCACGGTTGACGGGCTTCACCCAAATGACCTTGGCGCAATGCGTATGGCAGACGCTTTAACGCCAGCCGTTAAAAAACTTCTTGGCATTTAATTTTAAGCAATTTAATTTTATAATATATAAAATGAATAAGGAGAAATTATGGATATAGAAAAAATGGACCCTAACCTTGCGGCTGTTTCTGGCAATTGTGAAGGGGTTAAGTTTATAAGTGCATATGATAAAAGAATTTCACTACACGGCGTTTATTATGATGAAAAAGAAGGCCTATATAGGCGTGTTCCAGAAGAAGTTGCAGGACAAGTTAGTGATTATCTTGTAGCACTTGGCAAAATGACAGCAGGTGGCAGAATTCGTTTTATAACCGATTCTTCATACATAGCAATAAAGGCATCAATTCCATACTTTTCTATAATGTCACATATGACTATAACGGGAAGCCATGGTTTTTCAGTGTATGCAGACGGATTTTTCCAAAACAGATATTCACCAACGCCAAAAAGTTTTGCAAAAACCTTTGTAAAGGGCGAAAAAATCTATTTTGCGGATAAAAAGCCACTCTTAAAGAAAGAAGGCAAAAAAGTAATCGAAATATACTTTCCACTCTATGGTGGCGTATCTGAGTTGTATATAGGCATTGACCCTGAATCAACGATTGAAAAAGCGCCAGACTATGATATAACAAAGCCTATAGTTTTTTATGGCAGTTCAATAACTCAAGGTGCTTGCGTATCTCGCCCAGGTAATGATTTTATCTCTATCATCGGCAGAAGACTGGGTGCAGACTCCGTGAACTTAGGATTTTCTGGCAATGGAAAGGCAGAAGATGTTATGATTGATTACTTTAACTCATATGATGCTTCGGTTTTTGCTTTTAACTATTATATGTTTAAATCGCACCCAGACCTAGTTTTGCCACCACATTATTCTATTTATGAAAGGTTAAGGCAAAAGCACCCAGACACGCCAATACTTTTGTGGGATATGCCAAGCGTTGACTATATGCCACATGATGAAAGGGCAGAAATAATTCGCTCAACGTATGAAAAAGCACTTTCAAATGGTGATAAAAAGATTGCATATGTCACGGGCAAGTCACTTTATGGCATAGGCGAGCGCGATAGTTGCACGGTTGATGGCTGTCATCCAAACGACCTTGGCGCAATGCGAATAGCAGACGTTATGACCCCTGTTATAAAAGAACTGCTAACAAAATAATTTTAAGTACAATAAAAAAGTCGCTTATATTAGCGACTTTTTGTTTTTTATTCCCAAGTTTCAAAGCAATATTTTCTATATCTTCTAGGGAAGTATCTATCTTGTTGAGCCAAGTTTCTTCGCTCCTTTATGTTTACAGACTTAAAATATTTTTTCCAAAGCAAGTTAAACTCTTTTTCATTTTCAGAAGGCACAAAGTTTGCAGGCAGGTCGGTATGCATAGTTTCAAGTTTTTGCCCGTTAGAAATGGCAATTTTATTTCGCTTTCCATCGTGAATAATAAAAGGCGTTCTGCCTAGCCTTTTCAAAAAATGTGGGGCAATGAGTTCGGTGATATCGTTGTCAGGCACATACTTTGCATACATAACCCCTTTAGCGCTTTGTTCAAACCTTAAAAACCCTAAAACTATGTGCCTTTCATGCAAAACTTTTTGAATTAAAAAAGAAAAGTCAGAAACAGCCTTTTCGCTTAGCATATTGCAAATATCCTCTCGGCGCTTAAGCATAAGGTGAGCATAATTAAAGGCAATGTTTAAAGCATTTTTATCGCAAGATAATAAACAAACCTTTAAGTGCGAAATTATATCGTCGCCACCATACTTATAAAGGGCAGTTTTAACCCTTTCAGCGTGTGAAATATCGGTTAAAATATCAATGGCAAGGCAATCTAAACGTGGTTGATAAATCTTTTTATCAACCACAAAATCAGGCACAATTTTTTCGGTAAAACTGACAAACAATGCCGAAAGCAAGCCGTTAATATTATTATCAATAACAAAAATTTTCATAATTCCCCCGTCAGTGCTGAAATAGACGCCGAAGAAGTGTTAAACATAGAAAGTTGTTCGTTTTGGTTAATTTCAGCACCGATTAAAAGCGATTTAATAGAGTATTCGTTTTTAGAGCCGATAAATTTACCACCACAAGTAATAAAATGCACGGCTCTTTTAAGCACAACTCTAAGCCTTTTAAGGTGCTCAAAATCGAGTTTTGCATGCTTTCTTGCGTTTACAATTCTCATTGCACTTTTAACGCCTATCCCAGGCACTCTAATAAGCATTTCAAAAGGCGCACAGTTAATTTCAACAGGGAACAGCCCCAAATTCTTTAACGCCCACGCACACTTTGGGTCAAACTCAGTGTCCAAATTACCACTATCATCGGTGATTTCGTTTGCAGAAAAACCATAAAATCTAAGTAGCCAGTCGGCTTGATAAAGCCTATGCTCTCTAATCAGCGGTGCTTGCGAGTATGGAAGAAGGGAAGTTTCAAAGTTGGTTGGCACATAGTTAGAGTAGTAAACTCTTTTTAGTTTATAAGTTCTATACATAAATTCGGTCAGTTTTAGAATTTCTGCATCAGACTCGGGCGAAGCCCCCACAATCATTTGCGTGGTTTGACCGGCAGGCAAAAAATCTTTTCTGCGATTAAGTTTAAGTGGGTTATCGTAATATTTGTCTAGTGCAAGCATCTTCATAGGTTCAATAATGCCTTTTTTGCTCTTTTGTGGGGCGAGAAGAGATAAACTCTTTTCGCTAGGCAGTTCAATATTAAAACTCATTCTATCCACAAAAAAACCAGCCCTTTCTATCAAGAGTTTGTCTGCAAGTGGAATGCCTTTAAGGTGAATATATCCGTTAAAATGATATTCAGTCCTTAAAAGTTTAACCGTTTCAAACAATTTTTCCATAGTATAGTTAGGGTTTTTAACTATGGCAGAAGATAAAAATAAGCCTTCAATATAATTCCTTTTATAAAACTCAATAACAAGTTCGCAAATCTCTCTTGGCTCTGCAGTTGCCCTTGGCGTTTGGTTAGTGGCTCTGTTTACACAATATTTGCAGTCATAAATGCAGTCGTTGCTCATCAAAATTTTAAGGAGCGACACACATCTGCCATCTTGCGTAAACGAGTGGCAAATTCCAGAAAAACATGCGTTGCCAAGTCCGCCAACGTTTTTTCGCCTTGACCCACTTGAAGAACAAGAAACGTCATATTTAGCACCATCTGATAAAATTTCAAGCCTTTTCAAATCTAACATAAGTTCACCTTTACCTATATTATATATATAAAAAAACAAAAAGTCAAACATATGTTCGCATTTTACTAAAAATAAAAGGTGGTATATTTTACCACCTTTTTTGTTTATTTTATATCGTTTATTAGATAACTCTTACTTTAATGATGTTTTCAACTTGAGCGATATTTTTTATTGCCTCTTCTGAAACCTTGTTATCGATATCTAAAATAGTCACGGCATAGTCGCCTTTAGATTGGTTTGTTAGGTTAGAGATGTTTATGCCTTCGTTTCCAACAGTGCCTGTTATTTGAGCAAGAATATTCTTTGTGTTTTTATGAAGAATAACAAGTCTGTGTTCAGTTGTTCTTGGCATAGAGCAAGTTGGGTAGTTAACGCTGTTTACAACGTTGCCGTTTTCGATATAATCGATAAGTTGTTTTGCAGCCATAACTGCACAGTTATCTTCTGCCTCTTCAGTAGAAGCGCCAAGGTGAGGAATACAAATAACGTTTTTAGCGCCGATAAGTTCATCTGCTGGGAAGTCCACAACATATTTAGCGACCTTGCCACTTTCCGTTGCCTTAACGATATCGTTATTATCCACAATTTCGCCCCTTGCACAGTTAATAAGGATAACGCCGTCTTTCATCTTACGGATAAGACCTGCATTGATTAAACCCTTATTTTGGTCTGGGATATAAGGGATATGAATAGTGATATAATCACAGTTTTTAGCAATGTCGTTTAGTTCTTTAACGATTTTAACTTCAGAAGAAAGTCTAAGTGCAGCGCCAACAGAAAGGAAAGGGTCATAACCACAAACTTTCATGCCTAAATCTAATGCAGCGTTAGCAACGAGTGCGCCGATAGCGCCAAGACCGATAACGCCCAAAGTTTTGCCTTTAATTTCCCTGCCTGCAAATTGAGCCTTGCCTTTTTCAACAAGTTTGCCCACTTCATCGCCTTGACCTTTGATAGTTTTAACCCAGTCAGTTGCGTTTATAATATTTCTTGAACTAATTAAAAGTGCAGCAAGCACTAATTCTTTAACGGCGTATGCATTAGCACCAGGTGTGTTAAAAACAACAACGCCTTGTTCAGCATATTCATTTACAGGGATATTGTTTGTGCCAGCACCTGCTCTTGCAATAGCAATGGTATTTTCATCAAGTTTATAGTCGTGCATTTTAAATGAACGAAGCATAATACCAACAGGGCTAGTAGCATCACTTGCCACGTTATAAGATGCGTCAAACACGTCGTTTATAACAGGGCTAATAGCATTAAGAGTTAAAATATTTTTCATTTTTATTTGTTCTCCAATTCAAATTTCTTCATAAATTCAATAAGCGCTTTAACGCCTTCAATAGGCATAGCGTTATAGATAGATGCTCTCATACCACCAGAAAGGCGATGACCTTTAAGAGAAACTAAGCCGTTCTTAGTTGCTTCTGAAACAAACTTAGCGTCAAGTTCTTCGTTTGGTGTAATAAATGGAACGTTCATGATAGAACGGTCTTTTACGGCAACCTTATTTTTATAGAAAGATGAGTTATCAATGAAATCATATAAAAGTTTCGCTTTTTCTTCATTGATTTTTTGCATTACAGGAACGCCACCCATAGCCTTAAGCCATCTAAACACTAAAAGAGACATATAGATAGGGAAGCAAGGTGGAGTGTTATAAAGGCTGTCGTTTTTATCTTGAACAGCATAGTTAAGCATAACAGGGCAGATAGGTGAAGCATTGCCGAGTAAGTCTTTTTTAACGATAACGATTGTAAGACCTGCTGGAGCAATGTTCTTTTGTGCGCCTGCATAAATTAGGCCGAACTTAGAAACGTCAACAACTTCACTTAAAATGCAAGAACTCATATCAGTGACAAGAGTTGCATCTGTTTTAGGAAGTTCAGTATATCTTGTACCAAAAATTGTGTTGTTGTATGTTGTATGAACGTAATCAATGCCATCTCTAAACTTAATATCTTTCATATCAGGGATATAAGTGTAGTTTGCTTCTTTTGAAGATGCTGCGATAGCCATATCGCCATACTTTGTGCCTTCTTCATAAGCCTTAGCAGCAAAGTTGCCTGTTAAGATATAGTCGGCTTTGCCGTTTTTCAATAGGTTTAGTGGAACAGCCGCAAATTGTTGAGTTGCGCCACCTTGAACAAAAAGCACAGAATAATCATCAGGGATATTCATAAGTTCACGGAGCAATTGATTAGCCTCATCATTAACAGCCATAAAAGGCTTTCCACGGTGGCTCATTTCAATAATGCTCATACCAGTGTTGTTGTAGTTAAGAAGTTCTTTTTGTGCTTGTTCTAAGACAGGCAAAGGCAAGGTTGATGGACCTGCTGCAAAGTTAAAAACTCTCATTATATGTTCTCCTTAATAAAAAGTTGGTTCTATATATAGTATTTTTTTTAATATTATACATTTATATTACAAAATTTTCAAGTGTTTTACAGCCCAAAAACACAAATATTTTTTTTGTTTTAATAATACGTTTACATTTCTAGAAAAAAAGTGTATAATATCAAGGTAAAATATAATTATTTCAAATATTTAAGTGTAAAGATAAGGAGATGGTTTTTTGAAAACACTAAAAATAGAAAACGCAAAAAAAAGGGGCGAAAATAACGCTAAAGATAGTGGCAGTAAAAACGCCAATAAGGATATCATAAAAAACTCTAAAAAGCAGGCTAAAGCAAATAATAAGAGCAATAAACAAGTAAAGGAAAACCCTAACAAAACGTTGTCTAAAAAGCAAGAAAAAAGCAAACAAAAAGCACAAAAAACACAACAAGTTAATATAAAAGCAAAGGACAGTAAAAAGTCGTTAAAAGTTAGGTTTTTGGGTGGCGTTGGAGAAATAGGAAAGAACATGACTGCGTTAGAGTTTGGCAAAGATATTATAATTATTGATGCTGGACTTAGTTTTCCAAGCGACAACATGCCTGGGGTAGATTTGGTTATTCCAGATATATCTTATTTAGAAGAAAATCAAAGCAAAATTCGTGGCATTATAATAACTCACGGACATGAAGACCATATAGGTGGGCTTCCATATATACTAAAAGAAATTTCAGCACCTGTTTTTGGCACAAAACTTTCACTCACTCTCATTGAAAACAAATTAAAAGAACATAAACTCAGTGAGGTCAGTTTAAATTGTATAAAAACAGGAAGCACTATAAAACTAGGCTGTTTTAGTATAGAATTTATCAATGTAAACCACTCAATTGCAGGTGCAGTTGCTCTTTCAATAACAACGCCTGTAGGTGTTGTTTTCCACTCGGGCGACTTTAAGGTGGATTACACGCCGGTCAACAGCGAAACGATGGATATAATAAGAATTGCAGAAATAGGCAAAAAAGGTGTTTTGCTTATGCTTGCAGATTCAACTAATATAGAAATAAGTGGCTCTACCATAAGTGAATCGGTTGTTAAAGATACTTTAGACCACGTGTTTGCAGACAATATAAACAGAAGACTTATAATTGCCACTTTTGCATCAAACGTGCATAGGCTACAACAGATTTTAGACATTGCTCAAA
This sequence comes from Christensenellaceae bacterium, assembly GCA_045651185.1. Classification (GTDB taxonomy): domain Bacteria; phylum Bacillota; class Clostridia; order Christensenellales; family Borkfalkiaceae; genus UBA1259. The sequence continues at coordinate 140,932 of JAZRRZ010000040.1, forward strand.
AGTATAAAAGAAAGGTTGCTTTTTCTGGCAGAAGTATGATAAATATTGCCGAAGCAGCATCTAAAATTGGCGAACTTAAAATTCCACAAGATTTAATCATTGACATAGAAAAAATTAAAAACTATCAAGACAAACAAATTGTAATAGTTTCAACCGGAACTCAAGGCGAACCGATGAGTGCGCTAACTCGTATGGCTTGTGGCGAATTTAATAGGGTTGTTATAGGAAATAACGATACTGTTGTAATCAGTGCATCTGTTATACCTGGCAATGAAAAAATGATTTATGGCGTTATTAACAATCTATATAGACTTGGTGCAGAAGTCATTTACGAATCGCTAGAGCCAATTCACGCATCAGGGCACGCTTGTCAAGACGAACTTAAACTACTTCATAACCTTGTTAAGCCTAAGTTCTTTATTCCCGTTCACGGCGAATATAGGCATCTTAAAAAACACGCCAGACTTGCTGAAAGCGTTGGCATGAAAGAGCATAACATTTTGATTGCAGACATTGGCGACACGGTTGAACTTACAACAGACACGATGAAGTTTGGTGAAAAATTTCACGCAGGCTCAAGGTTTGTTGACGGTATAGGTATTGACGGTGCAGACAGTTTTATTTTAAGGGATAGAATACATCTTTCAGAAGACGGTTTGGTTGTGGTAGTTGTTAGCATAGATGAATTAAGTGCAAAACTAAATTCTTTAGAAATTATAGGTAAAGGATTAGTTCTTAGTGATGATATGATATTAGAAGCAAAAACTAACGTCGCTAATACACTTGATAGAATTGACCTAAAGGCAGTTAGTGATGAAAATGAACTAAAAGGCATAATTAGGCGTAGTATAAAAAATTATTTATTCAAGGCAACAAAGAAAAATCCTATGATTTTGCCTGTTGTTATGGTGATTTAATTGCAACGAGTTTACAATTTAAGAAAATTAGCAAGTGCTGATGGCGAGCCGATATTAAGGGAGAAATCGTTTGAAATCTTGCTTGACGTAGTTGAAAAGAAAAAGCCTAAATGCATATTAGAAATAGGCGTTAATCGTGGGCTTTCAGGCATAGCAATGCTACTAAAAAGTAGTGAATCTAAACTTTCGGGCATAGAGATTGATGAAGAAAAAATCAAGATTGCAAAAGATAATTATAAACTGTTTGACCTGACGGATAGGGCAAAGATTTTTCAAGGTGACGCATCTGAGATAATACCTATTTTAACAGGTACATATGATTTTATCTTTCTAGACGGGCCAAAAGGACATTACTTTGAATATTTGCCACATTTACTTTCGGTGTTAAGCACGGGTGGCGTGCTTTTTGCAGACAATGTGCTATTTCGTGGATATGTGGGCGAAGATAAACAAGCACCAAAACGCCACAACACGATAAAACACAGTATGGAAAATTTTATAAACGCAATCACTTCAGATAAAACGCTAAAAACACAAATTATAGATATAGAAGACGGAATAAGCATAACGGAAAAAATATTATGAGTAAAATTGAACTTTTGTCGCCAGCAGGCGATATGAACAAACTTAAAACAGCCTTTTATTTTGGTGCAGACGCTGTATATATTGGTGGCAAGCACTTTAGTTTAAGGGCACTTGCTGGAAACTTTACTGATGAAGAAATTATACAGGCAGTTGAGTTTGCACACAGCCTAAACAAAAAGGTATATGTGACGGTAAATATTTTTGGTAGAAATGATGATATTTCTAAGGCCGAAGAATATTTTAAGTTTTTAGAAAGTGCAAAAGTTGATGGTGCAATCGTTTCAGATACAGGTTTAATTTATCTTGCAAGACAAGTTGCGCCAAATCTTAGCATAAACCTATCAACACAAGCCAACACTTTGAACTATAAAACTGTTGAGTTTTGGCAGAGTCAAGGCTTAAAAAGGGTAATACTCGCAAGAGAACTCTCGCTTGATGAAATAGCCGAGATTAAGAAAAAAGTTCCAGAAATGGAAATAGAAACATTTATTCACGGAGCAATGTGCATTTCTTATAGTGGAAGATGCTTGCTTTCTGATTATCGCACGGGAAGGTCAAGTAATAGGGGAGAATGCGTTCAAGCGTGCCGTTGGCAATACGAGATAAAGGAAAAGGATTCCGAGTGTGGCTATATGGAAATGCAAGAAGATGAAAGGGGCACTTACATAATGAACAGCAAGGACCTTAATTTGCTAGACTACATTGATAAGTTAGATAGTGCAGGGGTATGCTCGTTTAAGATTGAAGGCAGAATGAAGTCTGAATATTACCTAGCAACAGTAGTTAATGCTTATAGGCGCGCTATTGACGCTTATTATGAAATGGGCGAAAAATATAAAGAAAACCCACTATATCAAGAAGAACTAAAGAAAACTGCGCATAGAGAGTTTACCACGGCTTATATTACAGGCTTTAACGATAGAACGGTAAATTATGAAGATAGCCAAAGCAAAGGCACTTTTAAGTTTATGGCAAACGTTATCAGTGGCAATGAAGATAGCGATTATGCTTTAATAGAGCAACGCAACAGGTTTGCCATCGGTGATGAACTAGAAGTTTTATCGCCAACTGATAGTTTTAATAAAGTTATAAAGGTTGTAAAGATGCAAGATGAAAAGGGGAACGATATTGTTGACGCAAAACTTGTTCAACAAAAAATCAAACTTTTCACTGACGTAAAACTTTGTGAAGGCGATATTTTAAGAAAAAAGATGTAGAACGAAAAAAATATAATAAAAAATCCGACGAATATTTTCGTCGGATTTTTGGTTTTATAAAGGTTAATTTTTAAACAAATTGATAAGTGTTGACACGACCATTTCACGCATAATAAAATAATCAATATATTCGTGCTTATCAAAAACGTATTCGTGGGCAAAAGACTGAATAATATTCATTGCAAAATGAATTTTTTCCATTAGGTTTTCTTTATTCTCACCAAGGGAAACAAGCCTATCGTTAATTTTATTTGTAAGCGAATCTTCTAGGGCAAGAAATTCGCTATTAACAACTTCATCTGTATTGCCAAGAGAATGCAAAACTTCGTGCATTTTGGCGTGTTTTTTGTGTGTTTTAATTATTAAATCAATAATATTTGGCATCAATTTAGCATAATCAAGGGGTGCAGAAAGTTTATCAAAAAGTTTTAAAATCGGCTCAAAAACCTTGTTAATATAAATTTCTAAAACGCTGATTAAAATATCACGCTTATCTTGAAAATACCCATAAACAATGCCTGTAGATACGCCAGCCCTTTTTGCAATTTCGGCTGTGTTGGTGCCATAATAACCAACTTCACTAAAAAGTTGATAGCCAGCATCAATAATTCTGTTTTTCTTTTCAATAGAACGCTCTTGTCTAGGTTCTCTAACTACGTTTTTCATACATACATTATAGTATAATGTGTGTTATATGTCAAGCAAATTATAAATATGAAAAAAATTTCACAATTTTTATTAAAAGTGAAAAAAGTTTCATATTTTTAGTTGACAAATAAGTAAAATTAATGTTAATATATGAACGTAAAAAATGAAATTTGTTTCACATTTTATAGATAGCTAAAAAAGGAGTAAATAAATGAAAAAACTTAGCGAGTTTTTTATAGGCGAAATAGGTTATGTAAAAAAAGTCTATGGCGAAAATAGGATAAAGAGAAGACTTTTTGATATGGGCATAACCCCGGGCACTCAAATATTTTTAAGAAAGAAAGCACCGTTTGGCGACCCACTTGAAATAACCCTTCGTGGTTATGAATTAACACTTAGAAAGACAGAAGCAGAGTGCATTGAAATGGAGAATAGTTTATGAGAAAATTTGCATTACTAGGAAACCCTAACTGTGGCAAAACAACGCTATTTAACGGGCTAACAGGTTCAACTGCACACGTTGGAAATTGGCCGGGGGTGACCGTTGATAAAAAGGTTGGCGTATATAAAAAGGGAAGTGAGCAAGTAGAAATTATTGACCTTCCAGGGATATATTCACTTTCGCCTTATACTTCAGAAGAAGTTATATCAAGAAATTACATATTAGATGAAAAACCAGATTGTGTTATTAATATTATTGACGTGACAAACTTAGAGAGAAACTTATATTTAACAACGCAAATCATGGAAATTGACGTTCCTGTTGTGGTTGCTTTAAATATGATGGATATGCTTGAAAAACAGGGCGATAAGATAGATGAAAAGCAGTTGGAAAAAAGACTTGGCGTGCCCGTTATTAAAATTTCAGCATTTAAGAGTGAAGGCTTAGAAGAACTTATGGACAGGGCGATTGAGTTTAGCAAAAATGCTAGAGTTGGCGTTTCTGTTTTAGAAGGTGGCGAGCTAACGCACCTTATAGGTGACGTAAGAATTGCTCTTGAAGGTCAAGGCGTTGACAATTCGCTATTTCACGCAGTAAAACTAGTTGAAAATGATGAAATTGAGATGCAAATGCACCCACAAACTGTCAAGATGGTAGATGACTTTAAAAAGACCTTTGATAGCGAAGTTTTTGGCACGGATATAGATGCGCTTGTTGCAGATGCAAGGTATAAGCATATATCAAAGCATTACTCTCCACTTTTAATAAAAAGCAAAGATGGCATAAAGTTTTCTAAATCTGATAAGGCTGATAAGGTTTTGACAAACAAGTGGGTGGGGATACCTATATTTTTAGTGATATTGTTTGGCATATTCCATCTAACGTTTGCAGAAGACCTTTTTTGGCTTGGAAGCATATTCAACATGCCATCGCTTGAAAGTCTAAACTTGCCAGACACGTTTTGGACCTCGCTACTCGCCTGCGTTTATGATGGTGCTATATTTTCACCAGGTGTAATATTATTCAATTTAATGGAACTGTTAACATCAACACTGTTTGGTTATTTAGGTAGTCTTATAGAAAAACTAGGTGCATCAAGTTGGGTAATAGGCTTGTTTAACGACGGTATATTTGCAGGTCTTGGCGGAATACTTAGTTTTATCCCACAAATAGTATTTTTACTTCTTCTCATTTCCATTTTAGAAGATAGTGGATATATGGCAAGAGTTGCATTTATTCTTGATAAACTTTTTAGAAAGTTTGGTGTAAGTGGCAGAGCATTTATTCCTATGATAATGGGCTTTGGCTGTTCAGTGCCTGCAATGATAAATACAAGAACACTCGCTGATGAAAGGGAAAAGGTTATGACGTTAAGAGTTATTCCATTTTTCACTTGTGGTGCAAAAGTTCCAATTCTCGTTGCCGTTGCAGGTGCAATTGTTTCGGCGTGTGGGTTTGGCAATGCAGATATAATTACATATTCTATGTACGTGCTTGGCTTGGTGGTTGCAGTTGTTTCTATTATTTTAATGCGTTCAACAACGCAAAAGGGAGAAATTGCACCATTTATAATGGAACTTCCTTCGTATCACGCACCAAGTTTTAAAAACTTGATGATACATATGTGGGATAAAGCAAAGCACTATATTGAAAAAGCGTTTACAATAATATTGTTCTCTACAATAGTAATTTGGTTTTTATCTAACTTTGGTTGGGACTGGAAGATGTGCGAAATAGACAGTTCAATTTTGGCATCACTTGGCAAGTTTATGCAACCAATATTCACGCCGCTTGGTTTTGGCAGTCAACTTGGCACTTATGGTTGGGTGTTTGTTGTTGCAGCAATAACAGGCTTAATTGCAAAAGAAAACGTTATAGCAACTTTTGCAACCCTTGCATCTTGTATCGGTGCAACGCTTATTGCAAGTGAAGACGGCGCTTTTGAAGTGGCTGAAATAATTAAATATATTGCTAGAGATATAAACGTATCAGCATATTCGCTATGGCCAGCAATGATATCATTTATTGTGTTTAATATGACAACTATTCCTTGCTTTGCATCGGTTGCAACGGCAAGGGGAGAACTAAAAAAGGGCAAAGCAAAATGGACGATTTTGTTCTGGGTTATAACGTCATATATAACAAGTGCAATAGTTTACTTTGTGCTTTCGTGGTGGTGGACGACTTTTATAGTAATAGCCGTTGCAATTTTAGCAATGATATTTATTAAAATGTATAATAGAAAGGCGAAGATTAGAAAATGAGTTTTATAGATATATTAGTTGTAGCAGGGTGCGTAGGACTTGGCATATACGTAGTTATAAGCTATATAATGAATAGAAAGAAAGGTAAAACGGGGTGTGGTCATAACTGCGCTTCTTGTTCGGGCTGTGCTTATAAAAAAATCAAAACAGATAAAACAAAATAACATAATAAGGTATAAAGCAGTTTGCATTTTTAACTGCTTTATATTTTTTTGTAATAGCAAAGTGGTATCTTTAAAAATAAAACCTAATAAAATGCTTGAAAAAATTAAAAAAATATGATAGTATTATATAGCGATTGGGGACGTAGCTCAGCTGGTTAGAGCGCTTGCTTGACATGCAAGAGGTCGTAGATTCGAGCTCTATCGCCCCCACCAAATTAAAAAGGCAAATGCAAAACTGCATTTGCCTTTTTAATTTTTACTAATGTGCTTAAGTTAACCTATAAATTTAGTTTACCAAAAGTCTCCTATTGAAAATATATTATACTCCTTGTATAATATAACCATGAAAAAATTGTTGATTTTATTAGTTAGTTTAATATTTTTTATCTTTAGTGGTTGTTCAAATATGGTAAAGGATAATTCAAATGACAAAAATGAAATAGGCAATATAGTAGAAAAGCCGTCAGAAATTTTACCACTTCCACCAACGGTTGAAGACGAAGAAGATGAAGATAAAAAGAAAAAGACTTATATTATTTCAAACGCATCAAGCCTAAGGATAAGAAGTGGAGCAGGCTCAAACTATAGCGTGCTTGGAAGTATTCAAAAAAATGACTTGTTATCTTATCAAGGCATTAAGGGTAGCTATTACATAACCGTTTACAAAGAAAAAAAAGCATATATTCACAAAGAGTATTGCTCGCTTATAGAATTTGACGTGGAAAGTGATGAAATAGAAAAGGCGATTGAATTTGGTTCAAATCTTTTGGGCTATCCATATGTTTGGGGAAGTCAACGCTATCATTGGGGCAACGGCGTTTTAAATAAAAACTTTGTCAACGGCGAGTTTGATTGTTCTGCACTTGTTCAATACATATATTATAAAACCAACGGCGTATTGTTAGATGTGACAAGTAGGGCGCAGTCGGTGAAAGGTGAACTTATCAAAAAGAGCGATTTGCAAAGGGGAGATTTAATGTTCTTTACAAACGCATCAAGAAAAGATAAAGTCGGCATAGAAAAGGTGGGGCACGTGGGCATTTATTTTGGCAATAATTATATTTTACACACGGCAAGCGATTATGCCGTGATAGAGCCTATTTCAAGCACAAGGTGGTCATATTATTTACATGCAAGGCGAGTTGTATAAGGATATCAAATAAGCATACGGCATATGGTTTAAAACTAATTATTTTTATTTAGCAAAATAAAGGCTTTCGTTGACAAACGTAAGCCTTGTATTGTATAATCAATATTATGGAAAGAAAAAACTTACAAGAAAACGACTATAAAGCCAAACTTTGTGAAAACAACGTAATAGCGTTTGTTCCCGGTGGGAACAGCATGTGGCCAACGCTAAAACATAAAGGTCAGTCAGTTGTTGTTCAAGCAAAAAAAGAAAGACTAAATAAATTTGACGTTGCACTTTACGTGCGTGGTCAAAACACCTTTATTTTGCACAGAGTGATTGAAGTTTTAGATGATGGCTACGTAATGTGTGGGGACAGTCAGTTTACCTTAGAAAAGGTGACTGAAGACCAAATTTTTGGCAAGATGGTTGGATTTTATCGTGGCAAAAAATATATTGATGCTAGTGACGATAAATATACAAAGCAAGTGGAAAAATGGTATAAAAAATCCACTTGTAGAAAGATTAGAATTAAGTTTTTCTTTTTTAGACAAAAGGTTAAGAATAAACTCAAAAGGATATTTGGGGGTAAAAAATAAAAATGTATGATTTAATAGGGCTTGGCAAAAATTCAAAAAAGGCATCAATGAGCCTAATAAAACTTACTGAAGAGCAAAGAAATAACGCATTAAAAGTATGCGCGCAGGCACTTAGAGATAATAAACAATTTTTAATTGAGCAAAATGCAATAGACGTTGAAAATGCCAAACAAAAGGGTATGAGCGATGCCTTTATTGATAGACTACTTCTCAGCGAAAAAGTTGTTGAAGGCATGGCTGTAGGACTTGAACAAGTGGCAGAACTTGAAAATCCTTTAGGTAAGACCGTTTATTCACACCAAAACGTTGAGCAAGCAATTTCTATTGAAAAAAAGAACGTTCCATTTGGCGTTGTGGGTATAATTTACGAATCAAGACCAAACGTGACGGCTGATGCTTTTGCGCTCTGCTTTAAAACGGCAAATGCCGTTATTCTAAAAGGTGGAAGTGATTCTCTTATTTCAAACGTGGCAATAGTAAAGGTTATTAAAAAAGCACTTGAAAGTTGCAATATAGACCAAAATTGCATTTCGGTAATAGAAGATACATCAAGGCAAACTACGTTAGAATTTATGAAACTTAATAAATATGTGGACCTTTTAATTCCAAGGGGTAGTGCATCTTTGATAAATTCTGCGCTTGAAAATTCAACTATACCAATTATTGAAACAGGCACGGGCAACTGTCACGTATACGTAGATGAGTTTGCAAATTTAGATATGGCATCAAAAGTTATATTTAATGCAAAAACTCAGCGTTATAGCGTTTGTAATGCGTGCGAGTCGCTTGTAATTCACTCTAAAGTTCTAAAAGATGCAATGCCAAAGATTGCAAATGCACTTAAAGAAAAGCAAGTTGAAATCCGTGCAGACGAACGTTCTTATGAAGTTATTAGCGATTATCCATATCTTCAAAAAGCAACAGAAGAAGATTTCTATTTAGAATATGGTAGTGCAATAATTTCGGTTAAAACTGTAGATAATATAGAAGAGGCAATAGAACACATTAACGAGCATAACACTCGCCATTCTGAAAGCATAATAACTGAAGATAACAATAGTGCTGAAAAATTCTTAAACGAAATTGATGCATCATCAGTTTATCATAACGCTTCAACTCGTTTTACTGATGGTTTTGTGTTTGGACTTGGTGCAGAAATAGGCATAAGCACACAAAAACTTCATGCCCGTGGACCAATGGGACTATCTGCCTTAGTCACAACAAAATATTACGTTAAAGGTGACGGCGCAGTAAGAAAATAACTGAAACAAAATAACACATTACCACTTGATTTTTTGGTCAAGTGGTAATTTTTTGTTAATTTTTAACATATTTTGTTGTTTTTTATAACATTAAAAAAATATTTAAAAATTTTCTAAAAAAGTGGCATAAAACAGTTGACAATAAAAAAACAGGGGACTATAATATGGGCGAAAATCATACAATAAGTAAAACGCACAAACAAGAGAAAAAAGTTTAGAGTTGTGCGAAAGGAGGTAAATAAATGAAAAAGTTTTTCTTAAATTTCAAAAAAGTGGCAGAAGTAGCAAACTATGACGTAGCATTATGCTTAGAATTAAACGCTCGCTAATAGCCAAAATTAAAGACGAATAAACAGTCTTATGAACTCTTAACCAAAGTTGGTTAGGGGCTTTTTTCTTTTAAGGGAAAAATTAAAATTTTTATTCATAAATTAATTTTAAAAGGCTGTTAAAAATGTTGATTTTAATATCTTTTTGTTATATAATCTAGTTATATTAGCATATAACTACCTTTTTGGAGGATAAACTATGAAAAAGAATTTAACAATGACGTTTACAGGCGACGCGCTTTTTGTTGCAGACTTTCCAGATTCTTATAATAAAGATTTGAAAGAAATTTCTGACGTAATTAAAGAAGTTGACGTTAGAATTACAAACCTTGAAACAAACCTTTCAGAGTTTGGCGATTATGGCAACGCATATTCTGGTGGAACTTGGCTAAACACAGAACCAAAGGACTTTAAGTATCTAGAAAAATATGGCTTTAACTATTATGGCACGGCAAACAACCACGTTATGGACTATTCATATCACGGTATGCTTGACACAATAAAAGAACTTGAAAAAAAAGGATATGCACACTCAGGCACAGGTTATGACCTAGAAGATGCAAGCAAACCTGCAATTTTAAATATAAACGGCAAAAAGGTTGGAATTATTGCTGTGACAACTACCTTCCAAGAAGCATCAAAAGCAGGTAAACCAACTCCAAATATGAAAGGTAGACCGGGCGTAAACTATGCAGGTTATAACACGTATTATCAAGTTGATGAAAAAGATATTGAAGACTTAAAAAGAATTGCTGCAAAAACTCATATAAACGCAACTCGTGAAAAAAATATTAAAACGGGTTATGTAAAACCAGCTCCAGAAGGGGTTTTCGTTTTGGGCACTCTAAATTTCTGTCTTGAGGGAACCAAACCAACAACACAATGTATAAAAGAAGATAAAGAAAGAATTATAAATGATATTAAAAAGGCAAAGGAACAATGTGACTACGTATTCTTGTTCGTTCACTGCCACACAATGAAAGGCGATTCACATGAAAACGTCCCAGACCACTTTATTGAACTTGCAAAAGACTGTATTGATGCAGGTTGTGCAGGTATTTTAGGTGGTGGCACACACCAACTTCGTGCTTTAGAAATTTATAAAGGCAAGCCAATCTTCTATTCACTTGGCGACTTTATCTATCAAGGTATGAGAGTTAAGATGTTCCCTGCAGACTTCTTAAATAAATGGGGTTGTGATGAGTCGGCAACTGCTTGGGAAGGACTTATGGCTCGTTCACAAGGCAATAAATACGGACTACATAAACAAGAAAGCAGTTTCTTAACAATTCTTCCTATTGCTGAATATGACGGGGATACAATGGTATCACTCAAGATGTATCCAATTTCTTTAGGCTTTACAAGAGAAGGCGACCTAAACGGACTTCCATTTATTGCTAAAGGTGATGAAGCAAAGAAGATTTTTGACATTATGGATAGATTATCTCGCCCTTATGGCACAGACCTTAAACTTGAAAACGACGTAATTGTTTTAACGATGAATAAATAATAAAGGTAGATAGAAAAAATGAAAAACATACAAAAAATAGTTGAAAAATATTCTGATTTAATCTTAAAGGCAGAAAGAGATTTATGGGCAATTCCTGAAACGGGTTTCTTTGAATATAAAACAAACGATTATATGATAAAAGCCTTTGAAAAAATGGGATATACCTTAACAAAGGCAGAAGATATAACAGGTTTTTACACAGTTGTTGACACAGGTAAGCCTGGTCCAACAGTTCTAATCTTAGCAGAACTAGACGCTCTTATTTGCCCAACACACCCAGAATGTGATAAAGAAACAGGTGCAGTTCACTGTTGTGGTCACCACGTACAATGCGCAACAATGCTCGGTATAGCAGCAGCACTCACAGAAAAAGAAGTTTTAGAAGGTCTTTCAGGCAGAATTAAACTTTGCGTTGTTCCAGCAGAAGAAGGCATTGAACAAAGCAGAAGAAAAGAACTTGTAAAGAAAGGCATTATTCAATATTTATCAGGTAAGCCTGAATTTATAAGAAGGGGCTATTTTAATGACGTTGACCTTGCATTTATGGTGCACTCAAGTCCAATGAAGGATGAAAAAATCAGGTTTGGAATTATTGAAGGTCATAACGGCGTTATAAGAAAGAGAACAACCTTCCACGGCAAGTCAGCGCATGCAGGTGGCTCGCCACACTTAGGCATAAATGCATTAAACGCAGCAACAACTGCTAATATGGCAATCAACTCTTTAAGAGAAACATTTAAAGAAGAAGATAAAATCCGTATTCACTCAATTATAACAAAGGGTGGAAGTTCAGTAAATGCCGTTCCAGATGAAATTATTGTTGAAAGTTATATTCGTGGTGCAAGCGTTAACGCACTAAAAGAAACTAACAAAAAGGTAAACAGGGTTATCTCATCTTGTGCAGCAGCATTCGGTGCAAATGTTACTATTGAAGACGTGCCAGGCTCTGAGCCAATGCACGATAATAAAGACCTTAATAAATGCGTTCAAGAAGTTGTTGGAGAATTATTCGGCGATGAAGCTTTATCTATTCAAGGATTTTTAACATCATCAACCGATATGGGGGATGTCGGCGTTTTATTCCCAGCAATTCATGCTTATTCTTATGGAGCAAAGGGCACAACTCACGGAAAGGACTACTACATTGTAGACCCAAAAAGATGTTGTGTAGATAGTGCAACAGTTCAAGTTTGTATGCTTAAGTTATTGCTTAGCAACAATGCTGAAAAAGCAAAAAATGTAATTGCAAACTTTAAGCCACAATTTGCTTCTATTGAAGATTATATCGCACACAAAAATTCTATTATTATGAATAAAACTACCGTTACTTATAATGAAGACGGCACAATCAAATTAGATTTCTAATTGAATTAGTGTTATGCGAGAAAGAGTAAGCTTAAAAAATATAGAAGCAAAAAGACTTAAAGTAGGCAAAATATTTATTCTTACTTGCAGTTTGTTTTATATTTTAAGCGTTGCGGCAAAAGGAATTTTTGCAGCAGAAGTTAGATATATCATTGAAATTTGGAATTTAACCCAAGCGCAAGTTCAACTTGCAAACACCTTCTATTTTATTACTTATGGCGTGGTGCAAATAATTTTATTCATTTTTATGGAAAAAATTAACATAGTAAAATATGCCTTTGTAACCATTCCTATATCTGCAGTGGTGTCCATTGCCATGGGGTTAGTGTCGGGTATTAAAGGAATTTGGGTACTCTTTGCATTAGTTGGTGTATTTCAGGCAGGAATGTGGTGTGCTTGCAACTATTTGGTAACAAAATACGTGCCAAGAAAGTTGTTGACATCTGCAAATAAACTTTTGGCATCGAGCTATGCAATAGGAACTGCTGTTTCCTTTGTTGTTTCAGCATTTTTTGTTGGCTTGGATTTGTGGCGCGTTCCTTATTTTATATTAGGTGGCTTACTTTTAGTTTGTACTGCAGTTTTATTTTTTCAAACAAAATTAATTGCAAGATATAGCGTCATTAACAAAAAATTAGACCTTAGGCAAATGATGCTTGAAAATAAAGAAAACAATTCTAGTGATTTAAAGCCTTTAACAATGATAGAAAAGCCAATTTTCTCGCTTTCATCTAAGAAGAGAAGGGTTATTTTCTATTCGGCAATACTCGTTGTTTCGTTTTTGCTTAACGGATTATATTATGGAGTAATGAGTTTTGTTACAAGTGTATTGGTTGATATTTATGCACTTCCACAAGACGCATCAATTTACATATCAACAATTATACCTGTTATCATCATATTAGGTCCACTAATCACTATAAACTCTTGCGAAAAACATAAAGATTTTATAAAAGTTGCAGTCAAATATTTGTTTATCATACTGCCTATTCCAATATTGATTATGTTTTTCTATAAGGTTAATATAATACTTTATTTAGTGCTCATAGTTTTATATTTGATTTTGGCTAATGGTATAAGGGTAATCTTAAATAACGTTGTTGGATTTAAGATGAAAGATTATATAAACGTTGCTGCATTTGTGGCACTCATTAATGCTTTTGCATCAATTTCGGCAAGCATTTGGCCACTTATAATAGCATATATCAAAGATAACGGCACATGGGGTGCAACCTATTGGGCTATTGCAATTATGGTGTTTGTGGTTTTATTAGCAACAATCGTAATTGACATTTTGGTTAGAAGAATATACAAAAAAGATAACAACGGAGAAATCTTAGATAATTAAGGAGAAAAAATGTCAAAAAACCTACTAGGCATTGATTTTGGAACAACGGCGTTAAAAGCGTGTTTGTTTGATGAAAACGGCAATCGTTTGGCAAGTGAATCAGCACAATATAAACTTATAACAAAGGGCGAATTCGTTGAGTTTGATGCAAATGAATTTTTTAATGTTTTAGAAAGCACTGTTTCCAAAATAACAGATAAATTTAAGGTAGATGCCCTTGCTGTTGACACTCAAGGCGAAACACTTATTGCTTTGGATAAAGATGGCAAGCCACTTATGAACGCAATTATTTGGCTTGATAATAGGGCTGAACTCGAGGCTAAGCAAATGCAAAGCCACTTCGGCTTAGAAAAAATTTATAACATAACAGGTCAAACGGAAGTTCCAGCAGGCTATCCAGCCCCAAAGATTATGTGGCTTAAGCAAAATGCAAAACACGTTTTTGATAATGCCGACAAATTTTTACTTCTTGAAGACTACATTTTGTATCGTTTAACAGGCAAGTTCTCGGCATCTCGCTCTTTATACTCATCATCACTTTTAATGAATATACATACGGGTGAATATGATGAAGAAATTTTGTCTTTTATAGGCATAACAAAATCTCAACTTCCAACTTTATGTGAAAGTGGAACGATTATAGGCGAATATAAAGGAATAAAAGTTGCAACCAGCTCACTTGACCAAATTGCAGGTATAACGGGTGCAGGCGTTGTAAGAGAAGGCATTATTAGTGAAACAACCGGCACAGCCCTTGCTGTTTGTGCTGTGACAAAAGAATTTCCACCATACTATGAAGGCTTAAAAGTTTCGCCTTATTACGTAAGAAAAGGGCTTTATTGCCTTCTTATGTGGGCGCCAACAGCAGGTGCAGTTTTAGAGTGGTTTAAGAGTAGTTTTTGTGAAAATATATCATTAAAAGACCTTGACCAAATGGCAGAAAAGGTTGAAGAAGGGTGCGAAGGACTTATAACAATCCCACACTTATGTGGAACGGTTATGCCTGAGAACAATCCAAAGGCAAAAGGTGTTTTCTTTGGCGTAGAGTTAAAGCACACTCGTCCATATTTTGCCCGTTCAATAATGGAATCAGTTGCGTATATGATAAAAGAATACGTTGAATATTTAGGTATAGAAATTGATGAAATTAGAAGTATGGGTGGTGGCGCAAGAAGCAGTCTTTGGTGCGATATTAAAAGTAAGGTGTTAAATAAAGATATTGTGACCTTAAAAGAAAACGAAACGGCTTGCCTTGGCAGTGCAATTTTTGCAGGTGTGGGCATTGGCGTGTTTAGTAGCGTTGAAAGTGCAACAAAAGCGCTTGTTAAAAAGAATTTAACATATCCAGCAAAACCATCAAATTATCAAGCACTTTATGATGATTATAAACAAAAAGAAAGCAAGATAATGCAAATATTTTAAGTAAAAAAGGCACTTATTTGTTAGAAAAACTAACAGTAAGTGCCATATTTTTTATCCAGCCATTTTCTTAAAAATTCTAACGGCAAGTGCAGTCATATCGTCTTTTATTTGCCCATCGTTAAGGCTTATTGCATGCTCTAAAATATCATCAGCAAGCGATTGAGGGTTTTTTGCTGGCAGAGTTCTTAAATATTCAATAATAGCACTTGAACTATCAAAAGCATCACTAATTCCGTCAGTCACAAGCAAAACCATATCTCCATCACACAGTTCGGTGGTTGCAATAGATGGTTTAATTCCGTCTATAATGCCAAGAGGAAGGGCGTTTCCTTCAACAATCTTTATGCCGTTATCATTTATTATAAAGCCGTAAGGCGAGCCAAACTTAATAAAACTTGCCGTGCAATTTCTAAGGTTTATTATAGATATGTCAAGTGCAGTAAAATAATCTTCAGTATTAATTGATAAAAGTTTATTTACCGTATCTAAAATAATATTGTCATCTAAACCAGACTTATAAAAACTTTCTATCAACGATAGCGATGTAGAAGAAACGTTTTCGGCATCGTTTCCACTTCCCATGCCGTCAGAAAGAGCAACAAGAAACTTATCGCAAGCAATTTTAGTCATAGAGTGTGTGTCACCACTTCTTGAAGACCCGTTTTTAGTGGCCTTTGCAATGCCAAAAACAGCATCATACTCTTCGCTTTTTCTAAGTGTTAAGTATTCTTTTTCAGCGTTGATAGAAGTTTTATCATCAACAGACATTTTAACATTTAAAGTTCTGCTTACCACTTCTTGAAGTTCAAGTATAGAAAACTCTTTCATGGCAACAACCATGCTGACGCTAAGCCTATCATCATCACCATAAATAAGAAGTTCAGTTATAATAAATCCTGCTTTAAATAAATTGTTTGTTAACTGTTTTTCAAGTTTGTTATTAAATTTAAGAAGTTGCCCAGATTCTAAAGCAAGCGAGCGCAAGATTTCAGAAATGCCTAGCGCCTGACAAGCGATTAAATCTCTGCCAACGCCAAGGTTTGCATTTTCAATTAGTTTTGCTCTATAATCGGCAAGCATTTTATTTAAGCCGTATAAAATGTTGTTAGGGTGAACACAAGTTTTAGTAAGTTCGCTTGGAAGGTCAATAAGAGAAAGTTTGCCTTTGGCAAAACCTATGTCAAGAATTGTGCCTATTGCAGAACAAATAGCCCTTTCATTGCGTTTGCATTTATCGTAATTTATACATTGTCTACAAACGGTGGATACAATTTCCTTTTGCATAATAGTTTTTGCGCCGTCTTCATTTATGTTTTGCTTTTTTAATAGGTTAAACGAATTAGCAATTTCTAAAAACACGCTTGACAAATCAAAAAGTTTGTTAGATAAAACGCTTCTGTTTCTATTTATGGCTTGTTTTACAAGTTGTTTTTCTCTAAAAGCACAAACTTTATCTTTAACAGCATTTAATATTTGAGTTGGCAAAACGCAAAAACAAACACTACCTGACAAAACGCTTATAAAATGCAAATAAGTATAACTTGAATAAACAGAAAAAATTACTTGCAATAAATAATCGCATAGAACAATAGATATTGCAGATAAATACCTTGAAACGCCAATAAAACACTCGCTAAAAATTCCATAGACCAAAAATATAGAAACATAGTTAATATCGTTATAATAAATTGCTAGTCCTAAGGCAAAAACGCTTGCAAAAATGCTACCTAAACCACGCCTAAACATATAACACGCCCATAAAACCCCAAACACGCAAACCGCCTTATAAAAAAATGGTGAAAAGGTGTTGCAAATGCCAAGTCCAAAAATAGCCGTCATAATGCCAATAGCAAAAACTTCTTCAAAATCAAGTTTAAATTTCAAGCCTTTTTGGGTAATTGATTTTCCTGCAACAATACATAAAAAAGACAAAAAAGTGGTGAGTATAGAAGTTAAAATGCGTTTTTCTAAAAGGACTTGATTAGCGGTATTGCCTAAAAAAATAAAGCCCAGCATACCGATTAGTGTATATGCAACAAATTCATAATAAGTTTTAGAGTTGAAAGATTTATACACGCAAACAATAGGTATTAAAACAAGCACAAAAATGCCGCCACTTGCCATAAGCCCCATTTCGCCACAAATAATAAAAGAGCCGAGATATAAAATAGGCGTTATAATTAAAGAGCAATTAAATAATAGTGCTGATATAAAAATCGCAGAAGAATAGGGTAAAACTGTAGGTTCTAAATTATTAAAAATATAAAATAAAAGTGTTAGCACGGCGTATTTAGAAACGGTTATAAAATCAAGATTTTTAGTAAATTTAAGCAAAACTATTTTCTCCTTCTCGGTTGACTAAAATTAATTTTTATTATATAATAATAAGCAAGGTAAAATTTGTATATTTTTGGCAAAATATGACTAAATAAATAGTTAAATAAATTTAATGTGTGCTATAAAAAATACTATTGCCAAATCAGTTTACAAATGTGCTGATAAATAATAAAATATAATAAAACTAAACAAATGTAGGTGATGAAATGATAAAAGTTGGTATTGTAGGCTATGGAAATTTAGGAAGGGGCGTGTGTCTTGCTGTTAATAAGGCAGAGGATATGCAGTGTGTGGGCGTATTTACTCGTCGCGCACCAGAAACTCTTAAAATCGCAGTAGATTTTCCTGTTTATTCTATAAACGACCTAAACAAATTTAAGGGCGAAATAGACGTGCTACTACTTTGTGGTGGCAGTGCAACAGATTTGCCAAACACAACTGCTGAGATACTTAAAGACTTTAATACTGTAGATTCTTTTGACACTCACGCTAAAATTCCAGAATACTTTGCTAAACTAGATAAGGTTGCAAAAGAAAACGGCACGCTTTCTGCTATAAGCATTGGTTGGGATCCTGGTCTATTTTCTATAATGAGAATGCTTTTTGGAGCAGTTTTACCAGATGGAAAAGATTACACTTTCTGGGGCAAGGGCGTATCACAAGGTCATAGCGATGCTTTAAGAAGAATTAAAGGCGTTAAAAATGCTATTCAATATACAATTCCAAAAGAAGAGGCGTTAGAAAGTGTAAGAAGTGGATTAAACCCTGAACTTTCAACAAGAGAAAAACACCTTAGAGAGTGTTTTGTTGCACTTGAAGATGGCGCAAACGCAAAAGAAATTGAAAGTGAAATTAAAAATATGCCAAACTATTTTGCTGATTACGATACGATAGTTAATTTTGTGTCTGAAGATGAAGTAAGCAAAATGCAAAAGAAACTCTCTCACGGTGGCTTTGTTTTCCGTTCAGGTAAAACTACTGAAGAAAACTCACACCTTGTTGAATTTTCGCTTAAACTCGATTCAAACCCAGAGTTTACTGCAAGCGTTTTAACTGCATATGCAAGGGCAGTTGCAAAACTAGCAAAAGAAGGCAAAACAGGCTGTTTAACAGTGTTTGATATTCCACTAAAGTACCTATCTAATCAAACTGAAGATGATTTAAGAAGAACTCTTTTATAAGGAAATTTTATGGCTAAAAAAAGATATAAAAAGAAAAAGTTAGTGTTCTGGCAAGTTGTCATTTTTATTTTGATAGTTGCTATTTTATACGGTGCATACTATTATTACGAAAACTATTACAAGAAAAAACCTTTAGTTCCCGTTGAAGGTGAATTGTCTTTTCATTTTATGATGCTAGGTAATGACCACTCTGGTGATAGTGTTTACATAAAAGCAGGTGACAACGATATATTAATTGATGCGGGTAGCGAAGCTAATAGTGTAGATGAAATTAAAGATTACGTAAATCAGTATTGTACCGATGGTAAATTAGAATACGTTATTGCAACTCACGCCGATTCAGACCATATTGCGGGGTTTGCAGGTACTACAAAAGAAAATACCAGCATATTTGACTTTTATACGACGGGTGTTATTATAGATTTTCCACGCACCGAAAAAGATACGGGAACTTATAATAGATACGTAGAAAAGCGTGCCAAAGAGGTTAGTGAAGGGGCTGTTCATTTCACGGCATTAGAGTGTTATAACCAAACTAAAGATGGCGCAAAAAAAAGTTATCAACTTGCCGATGGTATTACTATGAATATTTTGTATAATTATTTTTACGACCACGATGCTAGTAAGGAAAATGATTATTCAGTATGCGTTATGTTTACCCACGGCGATAGAAACTTTTTGTTTACAGGAGATTTAGAAAAAAAGGGCGAAGAGTATTTAGTTGAATATAACCAATTACCCCAAGTTGAATTATATAAAAGTGGACACCATGGTTCTAAAACTTCAAGCAACCCTGATTTCCTAAAGGTAATTAAGCCTAAAAAGGTAGTAATTACTTGTTGTGCTGCAGAGCCTGAATATGGTGATGGATACGGTTTTCCACATCAGGAAACTATTGATAATATAAGCATTTATACCGACCAAGTATACGTTGTTAGCACTTGTGACCCTAGCCTAACGAAGGGCGAGGAATACGTAGGGCTTAACGGCAACATTATAGTAGTTTCAGCCGAAACTGATATTACGGTAAATTGTTCGGTGACAAACGCGCTACTAAAAGATACTGATTGGTTTAAAAATAATAGAACAATGCCAACGGCTTGGCAAAATTAAATATCAATAATAAAAGGCAGGGTATTATTTTACTCTGCTTTTAATTTTTATAAAAATATACAAAAAGTTTTGCATAAAATAAAAAAACCTCCACATAATACTTTTTAGACGGAGGTCAGTATGCAAGGCACAGGAATTGTTAGACGAATAGACGAGTTAGGAAGGGTTGTTATCCCAAAAGAAATTCGCAAAACTTTAAGAATTAAAGAGGGAGACCCATTAGAGATTTATACTGATAAAGAAAATTTAGTAATAAAGAAATATTCGCCAATATCATCAATAAATGACTTTGTAAAAATCGTTGCAGACGGCATAGATGAATTAACTGAAAAAGTATGTGTTATAACTGATAACGATACGGTTTTATACCTTTCAAAAGGTAAGATGAAAGATGTTATCGGCAAGAACATTACAAGTAATTTAGAAAAAGTATTAAACGATAGAAAAAGCGTTGTTTCATCAAGAGTTGATGGTGGGACTATAATACCTATAATTGAAGGTTTTGATTTAGAAATAGAAAATCAAATAATTGTTCCAATAATTTCAAGTGGCGATTGCTATGGCGCTTGTATCCTTTTTGACAAAGATAAATCTTCAAGATTTAAGGCTGAAGATGTTAAAATAGTTCAATTAGGGGCTAGTTTTTTATCTAAACAATTTGAATGACGTATCCGTTAAAATGACCACGAACGTAGTTTCGTGGTCATTTGTACATATGAGAGTTAAAAACACATTATTTAGTGGTGCATTATGGCTTGGCATAGGCACGTTTGTTGCCAAATTTTTGGGCGCAGTATACAGAATACCACTTACTAATAAATTAGGTGGTTTAGGACTTGGTTTATACCAAATGGTTTTTCCTATTTACGCACTTCTTCTTGACTTTTCAGGAGCAGGACTTCCAAGTGCGCTTTCACGAATAATTGCAATGCAACAAGATAAAGATACCACTTCTAAAAGACTGCTTATTAGTAGCATAAAACTCTTTTTAACGCTTGGCGTTTTGGCATCTGTTTTTATGGCGATTTTTTCTAGTAGTATTGCTAGACTTCAAGGCAATGAAAGTGCAAAAACTGCATATCTTTTTTTGGCACCGGCAATAATGTTCGTTTCGGTAATTTCTTGCTTTAGAGGGTATTTTCAAGCCTATTTGGATATGAGACCGACTGCAATTTCTCAAATTGTAGAGCAGTTAGTAAAACTAATATTCGGTCTAATTTTTATAAATGCTTTTATGCCAAATATACCTCTAAGCGTTGCAGGTGCAACCCTTGCAATAACAATTTCAGAATTTGTTGCGCTTATCTATTTATATTTAAAATATAAAAGTTTTAGTGTGAGAAAACCCGGACAAAAGGGCGTGGAAAAGGCAAGTTTTATAAAAGATGCAAAAACTATTATAAAAACAACAGTTCCTATAACTTTAGTGGGGATAATGTTGCCACTTTCTCATGTAATAGACAGTTTTTTAATAATAAACATTTTAAAAGGGTATTCAAATAATGCAACCGCATTATACGGCTTATTATCAGGTGGGGTTATGACTATAATAAACTTGCCTGTTTCAGTATGTTATGGCATTTCAAGCGTAGCAATACCATCAGTTTCGGCTTGTAAAAGCCAAAAAGAAATTGATTCTCGTACAAAAAAAGTAATTGCATTAACAGTAATAGTAGCCTTGCCTTGTACAATTTTTTTATGTGTTTTTGCGCCTTTTACAATAAATTTGTTGTTCCATAATTTGCCAAGCGCACAAAAGGGCACGGCGATAAATCTTTTAATCCTTTGTTCGCCGTGTGTATTGCTTTTATCACTAATTCAGTCAACAAACGCCATACTAATCGGCACGGGCAAACTCTATACGCCGATTAAAACTTTAGGTTTAGGAATAATAATAAAAACAATTTTAAACTTACTTTTACTCACCAATAAAAAATTAAATATTTATGGTTCGGCAGTGGCTTTAATTGCTTGCTATTTTAGTGTATGTTTGATAAACTTAATATTGATAACAAGAAAAGGAAGACAAAATGAAAGCAAAACAACTACAAGTAGGCAATATATCTGTCAAAAATAATGTGTTTTTAGCACCTATGGCAGGCTACACCGACTACTCATATAGAAAACTTCAGTTAGAGTGTGGCGCAGGGCTTGTTTTTACCGAATTAGTAAGTGCAAAAGGACTTATGTATCAAAGTCAAGGTTCTAAAGAACTGCTTTATTGTAGCAATGACATAAATGACACAGCAGTTCAACTTTTCGGAAGCGAGCCATATTATATGCGTAGTGCTTGTGAAAGTCAAGATCTGTCTTCTTTTAAGATTGTTGATATAAATATGGGTTGTCCCGTTCCAAAAGTATATAGAAATGGCGAAGGCAGTGCATTACTTAACGACCTAAAAAAAGCCAAAGAAATTATTGCTGAGTGCGTAAAAAGTGGCAAAATTATAACTGTAAAGACAAGAATAGGCTTAAATAAAGGTGATAACATTGCAAAAGAGTTTGCGCTTATGGCAGAAGATGCAGGCGCAAGTTTAATCACTTTGCACGCAAGAGTTAGGGAAGACTATTATTCGGGCGAGCCAAATTATGATGCCGTGTATGAGGCGAAAAAATCGGTTAAAATTCCCGTAATTGCAAACGGTGGGATTTTTACAACCGACGATGCTGATAAAATGATGGAAAGAACGGGCGCTGATGGAGTTATGCTTGCTCGTGGTGCAATTGCTGACCCATTTTTAGTTTCAAAACTAACCGATACGCCGATAAAAAGCACTTTAAAAGAGTACATATTAACCCACATATCACTTATGCAAAAACAATATGATGATAGAAGAGCGACAAATGAGTTTAGAAAGTTTTTGGCATACTATTTTAAGGGTATGGACGGCGTTAAACAACTTAAAAATCAAATTTACGGTGCAACAAGTACAGACCAAATAATTGAACTTATAGAGCAAAATATTTAACAAAAAAAACCTCATTACAATAAGATAATATGTATAGTATATGTGGTGGGGTAAAGATATGCAGTTAAGTTTTGTCACAAACGGCTCGTTAAACCAAGTTATTGAACAAAATCTTTCGCAAATAAGTGGCAGTGAGATAATCGTTTTTGGATTTAATGGGTTGGGGCTTGTCAGTTATAAAAAAGAACTTGATGGGGAAACCGAATATTTTCACGATTTAGCCTTAGCATCCAAAGAATTATCTTCGGTTATAATTTGTGGCTGTGATACTGACACTTACGGACTATTTCGCCACTCGGCAGTTATTGCAGATAAGGGCAAAAT
The DNA here is from genome assembly GCA_045651185.1 of Christensenellaceae bacterium. GTDB lineage: Bacteria > Bacillota > Clostridia > Christensenellales > Borkfalkiaceae > UBA1259. The sequence continues at coordinate 164,057 of JAZRRZ010000040.1, forward strand.
TTTGGGCGTTTCGGACATGGCTCACTCCATTGATGAAAGCGAGTTTGTAAGTGGTGGCAATTTTAGGGTGTACGATACAAGCGTGGGTAAAATAGGCTTGATAGTTGCAGAAGACCTGTTTTTTCCAGAATCGGCAAGGGTTTTAACTCTTTGCGATGCTGATATAATAATATGCGTGTTTAAAAAACTTGAAGGCTATATGCCACAAATCATGCTTAGGGCAGGCGCATTTTCAAACGGTGTGCCTATGGCACTTTGTGCAAAAAACTATGCGTGCTTAAGCGATATTCGTGGCAAAATCGCTATGGCAAGTAGCAATGAAATAGTAAAAACAAAGATAAGTATAGAAAAAGATTATCACCTTATAAGTTCAAGAAGGCGTGGTCTTTATAGAGAATTTAACTCGGGATATTAAAGGAGAGATTTATGGCATTAAATATAGTTTTAGTAGAGCCAGAAATACCACAAAACGCAGGCAATATCGTTAGAACTTGCGCTGTGACGGGCAGTAAACTACATATGGTTAGGCCACTTGGTTTTGAAGTTTCGGACAAGTATCTAAAAAGGGCAGGTCTTGATTACTGGCACTTTGTTGATATAAGTTATTACGACAGCATTACTGAAGTTATGGACAAGTTCTATAACGGCGATAACTTTTGGTTTTTTTCAACAAAATCCAAATTAATACACTCTGATGCACAGTATAAAGACGGCGACTTTTTGGTGTTTGGAAAAGAAACAAAAGGTCTTCCTGAAAGTTTGCTTGAAGAGCACTATGATGAGTGCGTTAGAATACCAATGTTAAATGAAACTCGCTCGCTTAATCTATCTAATTCGGTGTGTGTTGGCGTGTATGAGGCGTTAAGACAATTTGGCTATCCAAACCTACTAACAAAAGGCGAAATTCCTAAAAAATAATGGTTAAAAAGCATAAAATTATTAAATTGTCAAGCATATTAGCAGGGTAAAACCCAAAAAAAGATAATTTAACAAACAATAATTTTTTCAAGAGATATTCTTTTATTTGACACAAATTAAGCGTTTATAGTAAAATTATTATGTAATAATTGAAAATTACTTTAGGAGAAAAATTCAAATATGATTTGGAACGTATTCTTTATGTTCGGTGGCGTTGCCGTTATGATGTTCGGTATGAAGATTATGGGCAGTGCTTTAGAACAAGTTGCCGGTGGGGGGATGAAAAAGCTGCTTGGCAAAATCACAACAAATAAGTTTGCAGGCGTTGGCGTTGGCGTTGCGGTCACAAGTATAATTCAAAGTTCAACGGCAACAACGGTTATGCTTGTTGGCTTTGTTAACGTTGGAATTTTAACTTTAGCACAAGCAACAAACGTTATAATGGGTGCTAACATAGGTACAACTGTCACGGCACACATTGTTTCACTTTCAGGCGTTGGCGCAATTGATATAGGTGCAATCGCAGCAATGCTTGGTTGTGTCGGCGTGCTTATGGCAATGCTTGTTAAAAACGAAAAAATTGCTAATATTGGTAGTATATTAGGTGGACTAGGCTTAATTTTCGTAGGCTTAGAATTTATTTCAACTTATGCAAAAGAAATAATGTTCGTTAGTAAAAACGTGCCTTATGATTGGGTAAAAAGCATTTTCCAAGGCAATCATAACCCAATACTTTTAGTGCTAATCGGTTTAGTGTTAACAGCGTTAGTGCACAGTTCTTCAACTATAACGGCTTTAATGGTTGTATTAGCATCAATAAACGTTTTAACTTTTGATAACGCATTATTTTTGGCGTTAGGTTCAAATATTGGTACTTGTCTAACGGCAGTTTTATCATCTGTTGGTACAAGCACAAACGCAAAGAGAACGGCTTTTGTTCACTTGCTATTTAATACAATAGGTTGTTTAATTTTCTTAGCACCAATATGGATTCTTAGAAATGAAGTAAACGCTTTATTTGCAAGCATAAGCCCAAATTCAGGTACACAAATTGCAGTATTCCACACATTATTTAATCTTGTTGTCACAATCATTTTATTGCCGTTTACAAAATACATAGTAAATCTTGTTTGCTTGATAATTCCTGACAAAAAAGAGCCACAAGAAAAGCCAAACTTTATGTATTTAGACGACCGTCTATTATCAACTCCACCAATAGCAGTTGGTAATATCAGAAAAGAAATTGTCAGAATGGGCGAATATGCAAAGCAAAACGTTAACGATGCAATGCAAATGCTTTTTGATATCACAGTAGACAATACTGAGGCTATTGCAGAAAGAGAAAAGATGCTCAACTCTTTAAATAAAAACATCACTACATACTTAACCAAACTTGTTGGTAAAGATTTGTCTGATGAAGACGATAAAAAGGTAGGTTCTTATTATAAAGTTGTTTCAGACGTTGAAAGAGTGGGTGACTATGCAGAAAACGTTATGGAATATGCATTGCGCTTAAAAGAAAGCGAACTTTCTTTATCAAGCGATGCCGTTCAAGAATTAACATTATTCTTGCAAAAAGTTAACAACTTGTATGAAATTGCTTTTACCGCATTTGACGATAGAAACATTTCTATTTTAGGACAAGTTGAAGAATACGAACAAGATATTGACGATTACTGTGCAATGCTTGAAAATCGCCATCTTGAAAGGTTAAGACAAGGTAATTGTACTGCACAAGCAGGCTCAATTTTCCTTCAAACAATCTCTAACTTAGAAAGAGTTGCAGACCATATCAACAACGTTGCTAAGAGTATTAAAACTTATAGAGAAAAGGCTCATAAACAAGAAAAAGCAATATAAGAGTAAAAAAACTTTATTTTACCTATTAGATATGAAAATCCACTGTTAAACATTTGACAAACAGTGGATTTCTTTATATAATAAAATAAGCCAAAATGGGCAAAATTAACTATAAGTTAAAAACTATTAGGAGAATAGATATGAATAAAAAGTCAATCAAAGATGTAAATGTCAAAGGCAAAAAATGTCTTGTAAGAGTGGACTTTAACGTTCCTATGAAAGACGGCGTGATTACCGATGAAACAAGAATTAACGGTGCACTTCCAACAATCAAATATTTAATTGACCAAGGTGCAAAAGTTATCCTTTGTTCACACATGGGTAAGCCACACAACATTTTTACACCAGGTTTTTCTTTAACTAAAAAAGAAAAGAAGGCTGTAGAAGCTCTTCCTGAAAATGAAAGAGAAAGTGCAAAGGCTGAATACCTAAAGAAAGCACTTAAGGACAAGGAAAAATTCACACTCCGTCCTGTTGCTGAAAAACTTTCAGAAAAGTTAGGTCAAAAAGTTGTGTTTGCTGAAGACGTTGTTGGCGAAAGTGCAGACAAGGCTGTTGCAAATATAAAAGACGGCGAAGTTGTTCTTTTAGAAAACACTCGTTTTGAACAAGGTGAAGAAAAGAGAGATGAAGCACTTTGCAAAAAACTTGCTTCTTACTGTGATATTTATGTTAATGATGCTTTCGGCACAGCACACCGTTCACACGCAACAACTGCTGCTATTGCTGAATATGGCTTTGTTGATACAGCCGTTTGTGGCTTCTTGATTGAAAAAGAACTTGCAGTTATGGCAAATGCATTAGAAAACCCAGTTAGACCATTTGTAGCAATCTTGGGTGGTGCAAAAGTTGCTGATAAATTAAAAGTTATTTCTAACTTGTTAGAAAAATGCGATACACTCGTTATCGGTGGTGGTATGGCTTATACTTTCTTAAAGGCTAAGGGGTATGAAGTTGGCACATCACTCGTTGATGATGAACAAATTGATTACTGCAAAGATATGATGAAAAAAGCACAAGAGTTAGGCAAGACATTGCTTCTTCCTGTTGATGCAAGAACAACAAAAGATTTCCCAAATCCTATTGATGCTGAAGTGGAAACTAAAGTTCTTGATATTGACAAGATTCCAGCAGACGTTATGGGTCTTGACATTGGCGACAAAACTGCAGGGCTTTATGCTGATGCTGTTAAATCTGCTAAAACGGTTATTTGGAACGGACCTATGGGTGTGTTTGAAAACCCAATTTTTGCTAAGGGCACAATCGCTGTAGCAAAAGCACTTGCTGAAGCAGATGGCACAACGATTATCGGTGGTGGCGATTCAGCTGCTGCTGTCACAACACTCGGCTTTGCTGATAAGATGACACACATCTCAACAGGTGGTGGTGCATCACTTGAACTCTTTGAAGGCAAGAAATTACCAGGTATTGAATGTCTTAACGACAAATAATTAAATAAGAAATAAAAAGGAAATTACTAAAAAGGAAATTACTAACATGAGAAAACCTATTATTGCAGGAAACTGGAAGATGAACAAAACTGCTGCCGAAGCAGTGGCTTTAATTAACGAACTTAAACCATTGGTTGCTAAATCTAAACCTGAAGTTGTAATTTGCGTTCCATACACAGATTTGTGGGTGGCAAAAGAAGCAATCCAAGGAAGCAAAATCAAACTTGGCGCAGAAAATGTTGCATGGGCAGACAGCGGTGCTTTCACAGGTGAAATTTCAGCAGCAATGCTCAAGGAAATCGGTGTTGAATATGTTATAATCGGTCACAGCGAAAGAAGACAATATTTTGGCGAAACAGATGCTACTGTAAACATGCGCTTACATCAAGCATTGAAAAATGACCTTAAACCTATCGTTTGCGTGGGCGAAACACTTGTAGAAAGAGAAAAGAACAAGACAAAGAAAGTTTTGAAAAAGCAAATTTTAGAAGGTTTAAAAGATGTTTCTGATTTTACAAACGTTGTTATCGCTTATGAACCAGTTTGGGCAATCGGCACAGGCAAAACAGCAACTGCTGAAGATGCAAACAAGACGATTGGTTTTATTAGAAGTCTTGTTAAAAAGACTTGGGGCGGTGAAGTTGCAAAATCTCTTCGTATTCAATACGGCGGAAGCATGAAACCATCTAACGCAAAAGAACTTATGGCAATGCGCCATATTGATGGTGGTCTTATCGGTGGTGCAGCATTAAAGGCAGAAGACTTTGCAAACATAGTCAACTACAAAGGCTAATTATAAGCAATACTAACTCAAAAACACATATAACACACTATACTTCATTGAAAGTGAAATATAGTGTGTTTTTATTTTGTTAAAGGATAACTTAATTTTTAATATTTAAATTGTGCAAAAACAAATAAAATTTTTAGTTTATATTCATTGACTATTAAAGTATTTTATGATAAAATAGACTTGTTGTAATTACAACAAGTAGGTGAAAGAGTAAATGGAAGAAAGGTTTGAATTATTTACGCATCTTATAGCAAAGGCGAATAGGTTGGTTTTTAAGATTAAGACCGAAGAGATGGAAAAGTTTCATCTAAAGAGTTCGCACGTGTCTTGTTTATATTATTTATATAAGGGTAAAACTCTTACGGCAAAAGAACTTTGTGATATTTGTAGTGAAGATAAAGCAAATATTTCAAGAACGATTAAATTTCTTGAAAAAAATGGATTTATTAAATGCGAAAGTGATGCCAAAAAGAGATATCAAAGTGCCTTGTTTTTGACAGAAAAGGGCGTTTTAGTTGTAAAGGCAATGACTGAAAAAATAGATGCCGTTTTAGAGCAGGCTAGCAAAGGGCTTACTGAAGAGAGTAGGGTTATTTTTTATAATAGTTTTGCACTAATATGTTCAAATCTTGAAAAAATTTGCAAAGAATATAAAGATTAATTTGGCATTTTATAAATGTTTTGAGGAGAAAAAAATGATAAAGTTTTTAGTAGATTCAGCATCGGATATTACTTTAATTGAAGCCGAAAAAATGGAGGTTAATTTAATTTCTATGGCGATTAGGTTTGGAGATGAAGAGTATCTTGACGGGGTGGAAATTTATCCAGAAGAATTTTATGATAAATTAGTTGAAAGCACGGAGTTTCCAAAAACTAGTTTAATTAACGAGCATACTTGGGAAGAAGTTTTTTATAAACTTACTGAAGATGGTGACGAAGTTATTGCAATAACAATATCTTCAAAACTTTCAGGGACTTATGAGGCGGCTAAAAAAGCAAGTGCTAAGTTTGAAGAAAAAGTTTTTGTGGTGGACAGTATGAACGCAAGTGCAGGAGAAAGATTATTACTTGAATATGCACTTCGTTTAAGCAAGCAAGGAATTTCGGCAAAGGAAATCAAGGAAGAACTTGATAAAAAGAAAGATAAAATTAAAATAATGGCTATGGTAAACAACCTTGAATATTTAAGAAAGGGTGGCAGAATATCTTCAACTATTGCTATTGCGGGAACTTTACTTTCTATAAAGCCTGTTGTTGCGATAGAAGAAGGAAAAGTTAAACTTGTTGGTAAGGCAATGGGGTCTAAAAAGGCGAATAACTTGTTGAACTCGCTTGTTTTAAAGTGTGGTGGAATTGATTTTACAATGCCATATTGCGCAATTTATTCGGGAAAAGATGACTCTATTTTGAAAAAATATATAAAAGACAGTGCGCAATTATGGGCGCATGCAACCGACAGCGTGCCTATAAGAATTATAGGCAGTACGATAGGTGCGCACGCAGGACCAGGTGCAGTTGGTGTTGCTTTTTTTGAAAAATAATAAAAAATTTTTCGCAGTGTCAAATATTAAAAAAATAAGGTTAACTAAGCGATAAATATAAAGCAACTCAAAAAAACGAGTTGCTTTTTCATTTTATTAAGAAAATATATAAGAAAGGCTTTACAAAATGCAGTTTTATAGTTATAATTAATAAGATATAATTTAAATATTTAATAATACTTTTATGGAGACTTGTATGTACAAAAAAGTTGACACTACCCTTAATTTTTTAGATAGGGAAAAAGAGGTTTTAAAGTTTTGGAAAGATAACAAAATTTTTGAGCAAAACGTTGCTGAAAATGAAGGCAATAAAGAATTTACCTTTTATGATGGTCCACCAACAGCAAATGGTAAGCCACATATCGGGCATATTTTAACTCGTGTTATCAAAGACATTATTCCACGTTATCACGTTATGAAGGGTGAACACTGCTTAAGAAAGGCAGGTTGGGACACTCACGGACTTCCTGTTGAACTTGAAGTTGAAAAACTTTTGGGTATTGATGGCAAGCAAGAAATAGAAAAATATGGTATTGAGCCATTTATCAAAAAATGTAAAGAAAGCGTTTGGAAGTATAAGGGCGAGTGGGAAAAAATGAGTGACCGTGTAGGCTATTGGGCTGACATGGAAAATCCTTATGTCACTTATGATGACAACTATATTGAATCAGTATGGTGGGCTATTAAAACAATCGCTGAAAAGGGACTTTTATATAAGGGCCACAAAATCGTGCCTTATTGCCCACGTTGTGGAACGGCACTATCTTCTCATGAAGTAGCACAAGGCTATAAAGACGTTAAAGACGTGTCTGTATTCGTTCGTTTTAAGATTAAGGATAGAGAAAACGCATATTTCCTTGCTTGGACAACAACACCTTGGACACTTCCATCAAACGTAGCACTTTGTATGAATCCAAAGGAAGACTATGCAGAAATTATTGCTGAAGACGGTGCAACTTATATTTTAGCAAATGCACTTGTCCCATCACTTTTTGAAAACTATCAAACAGTTAGCATCAAAAAGGGTAAAGATTACGAATATGCTGAATATATTCCACTTTTTGATTATGCACAAGGAACATTTAAGGAAAAGGCATACTACGTTGTTTGTGATAATTATGTCACACTCACTGATGGTAGTGGTATCGTTCATATTGCACCTGCTTTTGGTGAAGACGATGCTAACGTTGGTAGAAAATATAACCTTCCTTTTGTAAAACTTGTTGATGATAGAGGCAATATGCTTGAATCAACAGGAATTTTGGCAGGTAAATTCGTTAAAGATGCCGATAAGATTATTATAAAAATGCTCAAAGAAAACGGCTTATTATTTAAAGAACTTCCATTTGAGCATAGTTATCCTTTCTGCTGGCGTTGTGATACACCACTTCTTTACTATGCAAGGTCAAGTTGGTTTATCAAAATGACAGCCGTAAAAGATAAACTTATTGAAGCAAACAATTCAATCAATTGGATGCCAGAAACAATCAAAAATGGTAGAATGGGCAACTTCTTAGAAAACGTTATTGACTGGGGTTTATCAAGAGAGCGTTATTGGGGCACACCACTTCCTGTATGGTTATGTAATAAGTGTGGCAAAATCCACGTTATAGGTAGTAAAAAAGAATTAAAAGACCTTTGCAACATTAGTGGCGATATTGAACTTCACCGTCCATATATTGACAATTGCGAATTTGCTTGTGACTGTGGTGGAACTTTTGTTAGAGAAAAAGAAGTTATTGACTGTTGGTTTGACTCTGGTTCAATGCCATTTGCTCAATATCACTATCCATTTGAAAACAAGGAACTCTTTGAATCTCATTTCCCAGCAGACTTTATTAGTGAAGCAATTGACCAAACTCGTGGTTGGTTCTATACACTTCTTGCTATTTCAACACTTTTGTTTGAAAAAGCACCATTTAAGAACTGTATCGTTTTAGGTCACGTAAACGATAAAAACGGTATAAAAATGAGCAAACATAAGGGTAATGTAGTTGACCCTTGGACAATCTTAGATAAGCAAGGTGCAGACGCTGTTAGATGGTATTTCTATACAGGCTCAGCACCATGGCTCCCATCAAGATTCTATGAAGAAGCAGTTTCAGAAGCACAAAGAAAGTTTATGGGCACACTTTGGAACACTTACGCGTTCTTTGTTCTTTATGCCGACATAGATAAATATAATCCAAAAGACTATTCACTTAAAGATTGCAAACTTTCACTTATGGATAAGTGGGTGCTTTCAAAACTTAATACACTTATTAAAACTGTTGACCAAGGCTTAAGTTCATATAACATTTTTGATAGTGCAAGAGCACTTCAAAACTTTACAGATGATTTATCAAATTGGTATGTTCGCCGTGGTAGAGAAAGATATTGGGGTGCTGATATGGACGATGATAAAATCGCTGCATACACAACTCTTTATACTGTACTCACAACAATGGCAAAACTTTCAGCACCATTTACACCATTTATGGCAGAAAGTATTTATCAAAACTTAGTTCCACAGTTCTTTAGTGATGCGCCTAAGTCAGTTCATTTATGTGCTTTCCCAGATGTAGATGAAAGTGCTATTGATAAGAACTTAGAAGAAGGCATGCAAAATGTTTTAGATATAGTTGTTCTTGGCAGGGCTTGTAGAAATACTGCAAACATCAAGAATAGACAGCCACTTAGAAAGATTTACGTATGTTCTGAAAGAAGAACAGACCTTTCTGAAGGTTTATTAGAAATTGCAAAAGACGAACTCAATATCAAAGAAGTTGAATATCTTGTAGATGCAACAAAGTTTGTTAATTACAAAATTAAGCCACAACTTAAGACTTTAGGTCCTAAATATGGCGCAAAACTTGGCAAGGTTAGAAAATTCCTTGACACGTGCAATGCAAACGACGTTGTTATGACTGTTAAGAAAGGACAAGCATACGCTGTTGATTTTGAAGGCGACCATTTTGATTTTACAATTGATGACCTTTTAATTTCAACCGAAAGTGCACAAGGCTTTATCGCTGCAAGTGATAACGGTATTACCGTTGTTATGGACACAGTTGTCACAGACGAATTAAGGGCTGAAGGTATTGAAAGAGAATTGATTTCTAAAATTCAATCAATGAGAAAAGAAGCCGGTTTTGAAGTTGTTGACAGAATCACTGTAAACTTTATGACTGAAGACCAAGGCATTAAAAACGCAATGAATGGCGCAGATATAAAGGCAGTAGTTCTTGCTGATGCGATAGTAGAGGGCGATGCACAAGGCTTTAAGAAACAACTTGATATCAACGGTGCTGAATGCACAGTTATAATTAATAAGGTAATTAAGTAATGAAGGTTGCTAATTGGAAGGACTATTCGGTTATAGCCACAGGTGGTGGATACAAACTAGAAGATTGGGCAGGAATTATCTTGCTAAGACCAGACCCACAAGTTATTTGGGATAGTAATATCGACATGCAGTCATATAAAGGCTTAGTTGCCAAGTATGTGCGCAGTGAAACGGGTGGTGGAAAATGGCAATTTAAGGGCAAGATGCCTGAACAATGGACGGTTAAGTATAAAGACCTAAAATTCTTAGTAAAACCTATGGGATTTAAGCATACAGGTCTTTTTCCTGAACAGGCTGTCAATTGGGACTTAATGACCGACCTAATTAAAAAAGAAGATAGAGAAATAAACGTATTAAACCTATTTGCATATACAGGTGGCGCAACTGTTGCTTGTGCAAAAGCAGGTGCAAAAGTATGCCACGTTGATGCAGCCAAAGGCATGGTAGAACGTGCTGGCGAAAACGTAAGGCTCTCTAAAGTAGAAGAAGGCAAGGTTAGATACATTATAGATGACTGCAAAAAGTTTGTAGAAAGAGAAATTCGCCGTGGTAGAAAATATGATGCTATCATTATGGACCCACCAAGTTATGGCAGAGGACCTAATGGCGAAATGTGGAAACTAGAAAACGAACTTTACAGCTTTGTCAAACTTTGCACAGGCGTGCTTAGTGATAATCCACTGTTTGTTCTTATAAACAGTTATACAACAGGACTTCAGCCACAAGTCTTAAAAAACATACTTTCGCTCACAATAGCAAACGAGCGTGGTGGCAAGGTTGATGCGTATGAAGTTGGGCTTCCAACTAAAGAAGAAGGCGTAATACTACCTTGTGGGAACAGTGGTATTTGGATAAATCAAAAATAGTAAACAAAAAATAGTAGGAAAAACTATGGAAGAACTTATAATTTTACACGAAGATAATCATATAATTGTTGCATTAAAGCCTCAAAACGTTCCATCTTGTGAAGATGAAAGCAAGGATAAAGATATGCTAACAATGATAAAAGAGTATATCAAAGAAAAGTATAATAAACCAGGCAATGTGTATTTAGGATTAGTGCATAGACTTGATAGGCCAACGGGTGGCGTTATGGTGTTTGCAAAAAGTTCTAAAGCAGCTGCAAGACTTTCAGAGCAACTTAAAGACGGTGACTTTGAAAAGAGATATTATGCCGTTTTATGTGGCACACCGAAAGAAGAAAAGGCAACGCTTACACATTATATGAAAAAGAACGCTATCAATAATATGGTTTACGTTTGCCCACCAACTGTTGCAGGTGCAAAGTTTGCAGAACTTGAATATAACCTTTTAGAAAAGGCAGATGAACTTTCACTTGTAGACGTAAGACTTCACACAGGCAGAAGTCACCAAATTCGTGTGCAAATGAACGCCATAGGCACACCTATTTATGGCGATATGAGATATGGTGGAGAAAAGGCAAAGAAAGGCAACCTTTCACTTTGGGCATATTACCTTTCATTTACACATCCTGTTAGCAAAGAAAGAATGGTGTTTAGGGTACAGCCACCAAAAGATTTAACGCCTTGGAACAAGTTTAATACCGACCGTTCGGTGACAATTATTAAACCAAGTGTTTAATTAAAGTTAAAAGTAATAATCAAATAAAAGCGATGGAAAAATTCCATCGCTTTTTATATAAATAAACCGAGCAATTTTTCAACACCTAAAAAGATTAAAATAACGGGTGGGAAAAACTCGATTTTGGCAAATTTTTTAGCGAGTTTTGTTTGTGATAAAATTATGCCTAGCCATATCATTATTGCATGCATAAAAGCAATTAAAACAGGCACGTAAAACTCGTTAATATTCATTAAAGAAAGTGATAAATTTGCAAGCGCACCATCTAAGCCAACAGCAAAACCTGTAAGTAAAATTTGACCACGGCTATTAGCGTTTGTTGTTGGGGGAGCGTTTTTAAAACTGTTAATAAAATTATATGTGCCGACAATTATTAAGATAAAACCGCCTAATACAGTTGTGTTTTCGGTTAGGTAATTACTTAAGAAAATAGGGGCATAGTTTGTTATTAAACACATTAAAAACACTGTCCACGCAATAGTTAAAATTATGGGTAATTTCTTTTTACTTATAAAGGAAAGAGAAAAACCACAAACAAAAGAATCTATGCTGACAGTTAGTGCCGTTAAAATCAAAAAATACATCATTTGTAAAAGCCCAAAAAGTTAATTTAATACATTGTATTCAAATTTGTTAAATTTGGTGTTATAAAAAGTCAAAAAGTTAGAAAAAATAAAGAAAAACAATATAATTTTCAAAAAATATAAAAAGTGAATTGACAAGACGACTTTTTTTGTGTAAAATATATTAGTATTATTATAATATATAATAAATAAGGAGTTTTAGGCTTATATGAAAATGGCTAAATCCTATAAAATCGTACTTTTAATATTGGCGTTTATCATGTCAACAATGATTGCCTTGGGACTAATGAAGTCACCAAGTGTTTATGCTGAAGATACACAGCCACTTGCAAGCACGTATTTCAACTTAAACAGTGTAGATAATGCTGGCTTTACTGCTAATGGGCTTGAAATAACACCAGAAAACGGCGCCAGCGTTTCGTTTAAAAACAATTTAATTGTAAATAAATTGTCAATGAACATGAAGTTGCCAAAAGGTTTTAAGACTACAATTAGTGTTAGTTTGCCATCGTTCTATGCAAATGGCAATCCTAACGTGGAAAAAACAAGTTTTGACACAACTATTGTAAATGAATTAGTGTTAGGATATAATGCAGATTTTACTGCTGTTGGTGGAACATTAAATGGTAAAACAATTAGTGATATTCCAGTAGAAAATGGATATATAACAGTAAACTTTGGTGTTGCAAATGTGCCACATAATGACAAACTTTACAGTTATCTTATAACAAACAATAATGTAGTGACAAATCTTGATTATGATGCTGACCAAATGGTTTATTATAGCGTTAAGAACGTTGATAATAGAGCAGTGGCAAGTGAAATTGCTATAGGTTTTACTAAAGAAAACGGTGCTGAAATTGCTAACGAGATTTTTGTTCTTAAGTCTGTTAACCAAATGGCAGGTGATAATAATTACGAACAATCATTAGCGCTTGTAAACAACGCACTTACACCAGCAACTAAATCAAGGGTTTATTTAAATGAATCTTTTTACTTAAAAGATGCAGATGGAAAAGATGAGCAAGATAATTATTACGAAAATGGAACTTATATAGCAAAAAAGAAAGCATATAATGAAACTTACTCTATCTCGTTTAAGGTTTGTTCCGTACTTGGCGATAGCGCAACGTTATGCCTAGTAAATCCAGAAAATGAATATGACGTTATTTTAGAGTCATCTACAACAGTCCCTGATAAAATTCGTTTTAATCAAACGTCAGATAATAAATCAAAATTTGGTGTAGGTAAGAAGAATACAAATGGCGACGTCGTTATCTATGAAGAATTTGAAGTTGACTTAGTGTCTTATGACTTTAAAGATGACAAAGCACCTGAGTATGTGTATGATGAAGTCGCTTATAAAAGTTTCAAAAACGCTTTAGAAAAGGCGTATACTACAAAAAATGAATCTGGCGCAACAACCTCTGTTGCACTTGGCACAAGATTTTATATTCCTTCAATGAAAGACTTGGTTTTTGATGATTTCTCTACGTATGAAAGTTTAGAGGCAAAAGTTTACTATAGAACACAAAGCCAAGCAACAACTACAACAGGATTATCATTTGACCTAAGTAAAATTGGCGATTATATTTTCTTTGTTGCTTTTTCAGACGTTGCTGATAACACAATGTTAGAAAAAGAGTTCATGACTGAAAAAGACAATGAAATAACATATGGTAAATATGGCAAAGAAAAAGATGATAATGGCAACGTAGGCAATTTTGTATTTAAGTTTGAGATTCAAGATAATGCTGATATAATCGTAAAAGCACCAGAAACTCAAGGCAACGGCTTTAAGGGCGTTGAATATAAAGCATCTAGTTTTATAGTTGATGCGGCAGGTTGCAGAAAGACATATAAACTTTCTTATAATTCAAACGTAAATGCAACGGCAACTGATTCAAATTGGGTAGAAATTCCACAAGCATCAGCCGTTGAAGAAGGTTATAATAAAGGTGGCTTTGGATATGATGAAGTTATAAAAGTTAATTATGATGGTGAACTCAAGTTTGTTCCAACAAGAATTGGCGCTTATAAGATTGAATGCACGGCAACGTCATCTGTGTCATCAAGGTCAGCATCAAATAGCACAATCATCAAGGTAGAAAGTGAAGCCAAGGTTGTAAAAGTTCCTTCTAAATGGTTAGAAAATAACGTTTGGTCTGTTGTATTCCTTGGTGTTGGCACACTATCACTCATCGGCATTATTATTTTGCTTTGCATAAAACCAAAAGAAAAAACCGATAAAGAAAACTAAATTAAAATAAGGGACTTCGGATTTTTCCAAGTCCCTTAATTGTTTAATATACAAGATGAAAAGTTTTATTGCTGATAAAAATCGCAAGTTAAGCAAACTTGCTCTATATCATATTGAAGACTTAACCTTTGCTAGTTTAATGAAAGCACTAAGAAAAAAAGACGTTAAAGTTAATGGCAAGCGTATCAGTCAAGACATAACTCTATCTATAGGCGATAAGGTAGATATTTTTTATGATGCAAAAATTGCCCAAATGTTTAGCGTTTTATATCAAGATCAAAACGTGCTTGTTATAAACAAGTATAGTGGGTTTACTTCTGAAAGTGTATTTGAACAAATCAGCCAGCAGTATGAAGGGGCAAGTTTTATTCATAGGCTTGATAGAAACACAAGTGGAATTATGATATTTTCGCTTTCAAATCTTGCAACAGAAGAGCTGCTTGATGGTTTTAAGAAAAGAACCTTTGATAAGATTTATACAGCCACAGTGGTTGGCAAATTGCCTAAAAAACAAGACGTTTTAACTGCTTATCTTGTAAAAGACCAAGAGAGTGCGTTGGTTAAAATTTATGATAAAAAGGTAAAGGGAAGTGTTCCTATAAAAACGGGATATACGGTGCTTGAGCAAAGAGAAGATACTTCTTTACTTTCTATAACGCTATATACAGGTAAAACTCATCAAATAAGGGCGCATCTTGCACATATAGGCAACCCAATTTTGGGAGATGGTAAGTATGGCGATTTTGAAATGAACAATAAATATAACGCCAAAACACAACATTTAAGTGCAACAAATCTAACTCTTCATTTTGATAAAGAAAGCCCATTATATTACTTAAATGGCAAAATTTTTTGTATAAAAGGAGAATAATGCCACAAGACGCTTTTACTTTGCGATATTTATGCAAAGAACTAAACTCAATATTAAAGGGTGGAAAGGTAAATCGTATTTCTCAACCTTCAAACGACGTGTTATACCTAACAATATACACGGGCAAACGAACGGAGAAATTACTTTTAAATGTTAATCCTTCAAACCCAAGAATAGGCATTGCAACAAAAGAAGAGCAAAGCCCTTTAACTGCGCCTAATTTTTGTATGCTTATGCGCAAGCATTTGCTTTCTGCAATGATTGAAAATATAGAACTTGTGGGGTTTGATAGAATTGTTAAAATTGATTTTAGTCTTTGTGGAGAGTTTTTTGACAATATTAAAAAAACACTTTATATAGAATTAATGGGTAGGTATAGCAATATTATTTTAACTGAAGACGGCAAGGTTTTAGGTGGCAATCGTGGCATAAATATGTTTGATGATGGTGTACGTCCTCTCATAGTTTCAAAGCCATATGTTTTTCCACCGGTTGGAAATAAAAAACTTCCAACAGACCAAGATTTAATTGATATATTTGATGGACAAAGTGTAGAAACATTGAATAATATTATTACAAAAAATGTTCAAGGCATAGCCGATATTACGGCAAGAGAAATTGTAAAAACATATATAGTTAAAGGCAATGATTTTGTATCGGGAAAAGACTTTTTTGACCATCTAAACGAGTTTTTGTTTAATAGTAAGTTTACGCCTTGTATACTTAAAAATAACGGGCAAATCACTGACGTTTTTGTGTATCCATATTCTAATGTTCAAGGTGAAATTGTTGGGTTTGATAAACTATATCTTGCAGAAGAATTTTATTTTGAAAACAAAGAGAAAGTTAAAAATTTTAACTCTAAAAGGGACAGGCTTGTTGCAATTTTAAACAGCGCAAATAAAAAGGTGAAAAAGCGTTTAACTGCTATTAAATCAAAAGAAAAAGACGCGCTTTCTGCTGAGGAAAATAGGATAAAAGGCGAACTTATTTTTGCTAACATTTATCAAATTAAGCAGGGGCAAAAACATTGTGTTTTGCAAAACTATTACGATGGAAGTCAAATGCAAATTGAGTTAAACGAATTTTTGTCTCCATCAAAAAATGCTGAAAATTATTACAAAAAATACAATAAGCAAAAAAGAACGTTAAGCGCCGTTGCTATTCAAAAAGAAATGGCAGAAAACGAGCAAGATTATTATAACAGTGTTCTTGATGAAATAGAACTTTGTGAAGACATTGATGAACTTAAGATGATTGAAAAAGAACTGGTAGTAAATGGCTTAATCAAAGAGCAAAATCAGGGCAAAAATAAGGGCGCTGAGCAAAAGCCATATAGAAATTATTTAATCAATGGTTTTTCATTAAGGGTGGGTAGAAACAATATAGAAAATGACAAACTGACATCTTCTGCAAGGTCAAACGATTTGTGGATTCATGCCAAAGATTATCACTCGTCTCACTTAATATTAGAAGATAATGGAAAAGAGTTTCCGCCAAGCGTTATTAAAATTTGTGCTGAAATTTGTGCTTATTACTCTAAGGGTAGAAATGGTGGTAAAACTGAAATTGTTTATACTAATAAGAAAAACGTAAAAAAACCAAAAGGTGGAAAATCGGGGTTTGTAAAATATGATAATTATTTATCAATTATGGTAGAGCCAGATAGCCACAAAGAGTATTTATTAGACAAATAATTATCAAAAACACTTAAAAAATTGAAAAATATATATTTTTAATATATAATTATGTTAAAAATGCAATTTAATCGGCTTAAAACCTTGCCTTTTATTTTGCATTGTGATAAAATATTTTAGTAATTTAACTATTAGGAGATTGTTATGAAATATACTTTTGAAAACGGTAAAAAAAGTACAGTAAAAATTACCATTGATTTAACTGCAAGTGAATGGAACCAAGCAATTGAAAGTGCTTATGAAAAGACAAAGGGTAGATACAGCATGCCTGGTTTTAGAAAGGGCAAAGTTCCAAAGAAAGTTTTAGAATCTGCTTATGGTGAAGGTGTTTTCTATGAAGAAGCAATCAACCAAGCGTTCCCAAAATATTATTCTGAAATTTTAGAAAAAGAAACTTCTATTGACGCTGTTGCAGCACCTGAACTTGACATTAAGAAAATCAGCAAGAAAGGCATTACAATGATTGCTATCGTTGCTGTTAAACCAGAAGTTGTTATTGGTGAATATAAAGGTATAACTTACAAGAAAAATGTATATAATGTAAAAGACGAAGAAATTGAAGAAGATATTAAACGTTTACAAGAACGTAATTCTCGTCTTATTGACGTGACTGATAGAGCAGTTGAAAATGGCGATACAGTTATTATTGATTACTCTGGCAGTGTTGATGGCGTTAAGTTTGATGGTGGTACAGCAGAAAAACAAACACTCGTTATCGGTAGCAAGACATTTATTCCAGGCTTTGAAGAACAACTTATCGGCATGAAGATCGGTGAAGAAAGAGATATCAACGTTAAATTCCCAGAAGAATATCATGCAGAAAACCTTAAGGGCAAAGATTCTGTTTTTGCAATTAAGCTACATGAAATTAAGAAAAAGGAACTTCCAGAAGTTAACGACGAATTCATTAAAGATGCAGTTGGCGTTGAAAGTGTAGATGCTTACAAGGCTGAAACAAAACAAAGACTTGAAAAGCAAAATGCTGATAGAGCAGATAGAGAACTTGAAGACGAAATTATTAAGAAAATCACTGAAACAAGTGATGTTGAAATTCCAGATGCTATGATTGAAAACCAAATTGATAGAATGGTTCAAGAAATGGAATATCGCCTTTCATATCAAGGTCTCAAACTTGCTGATTACTTAAAATATATGAATAAGTCTATGGAAGACTTTAGAAAAGATTATGAAAAGCAAGCAGCTGAATATGTTAAATCACAACTCGTAATTGAAGCAATTATCGAAAAAGAAGAAATCGTTGCTTCTGACGAAGAAGTTGAAAAGAGAGTTGAAGAAATGGCAAAAGCACAAGGCAAAGAAGTTCCAGATATCAAAAAGAACATGGGTGCTCGCCAACTTGATTATATCAAGAACGATATCATTATTAAAAAGTTCTTTGACCTTCTTAAGACTTCAAACACTATTGAATAATTGATAGTATAAAATGCTCTTTTAGATGAGCGACATAGTTTGTAATTATAACATTTTTTAGGTATCGTTCGGCTTTTGCCGGACGATACTCAAATAAAACGAGAATATTTTAATAGGGGTATGTATATGGATATAAAGAACACAGTAGTTCCTTATGTTGTTGAACAGACAGGAAAAGGTGAAAGAAGTTATGATATTTATTCAAGACTTTTAGAAGATAGGGTTATATTTTTAACAGGTGAAATTAACGATGCTGTTGCTGATACCGTAGTGGCACAACTAATTTTTCTTGAAGCAAAAGACCCTAATAAAGACATTTGTCTATATATAAACAGCCCAGGTGGAAGCGTGACTGCTGGTCTTGCTATTTATGACACAATGAATTATATCAAATGTGACGTAAGCACAATTTGTATTGGTCTTGCAGCAAGCATGGGTGCGTTTTTGCTTTCAAGTGGCGCTAAGGGAAAGAGATATGCTTTGCCAAACAGCGAAATTATGATTCACCAACCATTAGGTGGCGCACAAGGTCAGGCAAGTGATATTAAAATCCAAGCAGAACACATTATTAAAACTAAGTATCGTTTGAATAAAATTCTTGCTGAAAACAGTGGCAAGCCTATTGAACAATTAGAAAAAGATACCGATAGAGACAATTATTTATCGGCAGAACAAGCAAAAGAATATGGACTCATTGATGAAATTTTAGTAAAGCGTCCATAATTTAACGGAGATATATGAAAGATACAGAACATTTGCATTGCTCTTTTTGTGGTAAACCTGAGGAAATGACAAAGCGCTTAATTGCAGGCCCAAACGGTGTTTATATTTGTGATGAGTGTATTGAAATTTGCAGAGACGTTATCAAAGAAGAGTCGGACAAAACAAACGATAAAGAATGCGTTAGGTTATTAAAGCCAGCCGAGATTAAAGATAAATTAGATGAGTTTATCGTAGGTCAAGAACAAGCAAAAAAGGTTTTGTCAGTTGCCGTATATAATCATTATAAGCGTATCAATGCCTGTGTAGATAATAGTGGCTTAGAAATTGACAAGAGTAATATCTTGGTGCTTGGACCAACAGGCAGTGGCAAAACTTTGCTAGCAAGAACGCTTGCAAAGATTTTAGATGTGCCTTTCGCCGTTGCTGATGCAACAACGTTAACCGAAGCAGGTTATGTTGGTGAAGATGTTGAAAATATATTGTTAAAGCTCATTCAAAGTGCAGACTTTGATATTGAAAGAGCGCAAAAGGGTATAGTTTACATTGATGAAATTGACAAGATAGCGCGCAAGGGTGAAAATGTATCTATAACTCGTGACGTTTCTGGTGAAGGCGTGCAACAAGCACTTTTAAAAATTATAGAAGGCACGGTTGCATCAGTTCCTCCACAAGGTGGAAGAAAACATCCACAACAAGAGTGCATTAGAATTGACACAACAAATATATTGTTTATTTGTGGTGGTGCATTTGTTGGACTTGATGATATTATTAGCAAGCGCAAGGGGTCAACGTCTTTAGGTTTTATTGGCAACGTAGAAAAACCAAAGGATAAAACTGCTGATATTATTAAAGAAGTTCAACCACAAGACTTGATTAAATTTGGTTTAATCCCTGAGTTTGTTGGAAGAATTCCTATTACTGTAGGTTTAAGCCCACTTGATGAAAACGCGTTAGTTAATATTTTAACTAAACCAAAAAATGCTTTAGTAAAACAATATAAGAAACTAATCGGTTTAGACAACGTAGAGCTTGAAATAACTGATGATGCAGTTTTGGCAATTGCTAAAAAAGCCATTGCATTAAAAACGGGTGCAAGGGGACTTAGGACTATCTTTGAAAACCTTATGATAGAAACTATGTACGACCTTCCTTCGCAAACAGATATTAAAAAAGTTATCGTAGATGAAGGTGTGGTAAATGGCGGTTCAAAGCCTGTTCTTATTAAAAAAGAGATAGCGTAATCGCAAAATTTACTGCAAAATTTGTAGAAAAAAATAATATAAAAAATAATAAAAAAATTATAAAAAGTTTGTAAAAATGATTGACAAGCCTAAATAAATTTTGTATAATAAGTAGGCTGTGTAATCTGGGATGATACGGGAAGTTACTTAATTCGAGCAAATCGAAAGATAATTTCCGTTGACAAGTGTGGGGGCAAGACCCCTGCGATTAACTTAAAAGTAGAATTAATCAGAGTCATTCGCAGCGACTTTAATAACAAGTATCGGCGAATGATTTTTTTATTATCAAGAGATGACACACACGGCAGAGTTTACAGCACACAAAAAAATTAAGTTAAGAAGAGGAAAAAATTATGGCAAGTCAAAAAATCAGAATCAAATTAATGTCTTATGACACAGAAATGCTCGACCAAGCAGCAACAAGAATTGTTGAAACAATGAAAAAGTCTGGCGCAAAGATTAGTGGACCTATTCCACTACCAACAGAAAAAGAAGTTGTTACAATTCTTCGCTCACCACATAAATATAAAGATTCACGTGAGCAATTCGAAATCAGAACACATAAAAGACTTATCGATATCTATTCACCAAACGTAAAACTTTTGGATAGCATCCACTTACCAGCAGGTGTTGATATCAAAATCAAATTGTAATTTATAAACATTATATAATATATATGGAGGTGAACTTTATCTATGAATAAAGCAATCATTGGTAGAAAGTTGGGAATGACACAATTATTTTCCCAAGACGGCAAAGTTATTCCGGTTACAGTTATCGAGGCAGGTCCTTGTCCTGTAGTTCAAGTGAAAACTTTGGAAAGAGACGGATATTCAGCTGTTAAACTTGGATTTAGTGAAACAGATGAAAAAGGCGTGAACAAACCACAATTAGGTCAGTTCAAAAAAGCAGGCATCAAACCTTGCAAAGTATTGAAGGAATTCAAACTTGACGGTGCAGATGCAATGACAGTAGGTTCAGTTATTACTTGTGACACTTTCGTAGCAGGTGACAGAATTGACGTATCAGGCGTATCAAAGGGTCACGGATTTACTGGTGTTATCAAAAGATGGAATCAACACAGATTGAAAGAAACTCACGGTGTTGGCCCTGTACACAGAGAACCAGGTTCAATGGGTGCTATCAGTAATCCATCAAGAGTATTTAAGGGTAAGAACTTACCAGGTCATTGGGGACATGAAAATGTCACAATATTAAACCTTGAAGTCGTAAAGGTAGATAAGGAAAGAAACGCAATCTTAGTAAAGGGTGCAGTTCCAGGTCCTATCAAGGGAATCGTTACATTAAGAAACAGCGTTAAAGCGTAAGGAGAATAGTTATGCCAAATGTTAAATTGTATGATATGAAAGCAAAGGAAATCGGCACTCTTGAATTATCTGACGCTTTGTTCAATGCGGAATATAATGAAGCTGTTATCCATCAAGCAGTAGTTGCAAGACTTGCAAACGAAAGACAAGGCACAAAGAGTACATTAACACGTAGTGAAGTACGTGGTGGTGGTGCAAAACCTTGGAGACAAAAGGGAACAGGTAGAGCAAGACAAGGTTCTATCAGAAGCCCACAATGGATAAAGGGTGGTGTTGTATTCGCACCTAAGTCAAGAGATTTCTCTAAGAAAATGAACAACAAGGCAAAAGCAGTAGCATTACTTTCAGCACTTTCACAAAAGATTAGAGATGATGAAGTAATTTTTGTTGACCAAATTCAAGTTGCTCAACCAAAGACAAAAGAAATGGCTGCTTTCCTCAAAGCATTTAATTTAGAAAAAACAGTATTACTTGTTATGGATAACAATGACGAAAGCGTTTTAAGAGCAAGTGCAAACATCGCAAAGATTTCAACACTCCCAGTAGAACAAATCAACACATACGATGTAGTTAAAAATGCTAAAATCGTTATTTCTAAACAGGCCGTACAACAAATCGAGGAGGTCTATGGTAAATAATGGCTGCACGTGATATTATAATTAAACCGCTTCTTTCAGAAAAGAGTTATGCGGGCATTAAAGATAAGAAGTATAGTTTTGTAGTTGCAAAAAATGCAAACAAAACAGAAATCAAACTCGCTATTGAAGAAATTTTCGGCGTAAGCGTTGAAAAGGTAAACACAGCAATCGTTGGTGGCAAGTTGAAAAGACAAGGCAAATACGAAGGTTATACACCAGACTATAAAAAAGCCATTGTTCAACTTAAACAAGACAGTAAGTCGATAGAGTTCTTCGATTCATTGTCATAATTATTCGGAGGGTAGATAAATGGCTATTAAAAGATATAAACCGACTTCATCAGCTCGTCGTTTTATGACAGTAAGTGCATTTGATGAAATTACGGCAAAGAAACCAGAAAAATCTCTTTTGGAAGACCAAAGAAAGAGTGGTGGTAGAAACTCTCAAGGTAAAATAACTGTTCGCCATATAGGTGGTGGAAATAGAAGAAAATATCGTATCATTGATTTCAAGAGAATGAAAGACGGTATTCCAGCAACAGTTAAGAGTGTTGAATACGACCCAAACCGCAGTGCTAATATTGCTCTTTTATACTATGCAGATGGTTCAAAGACATACATTCTTGCACCTGTAGGCTTAAAAGTAGGCGACAAGGTAATGAGTGGCCCAACTGCTGATATTAAAGCAGGCAACGCACTTGCACTTAAAGATATTCCTGTAGGTACAATGGTACACAACATTGAAATGCAACCTGGTAAAGGTGGTCAAATTGCAAGAGCAGCAGGTATGAGCGCTCAAATCATGGCAAGAGATGAAAAGTATGTGACACTCAAAATGCCAAGTGGTGAAATGAGATACATTCTTGCAGCATGTAAAGCAACAATTGGTCAAGTAGGCAATGTTGAACATGAAATTATCAGGATTGGTAAGGCAGGTAAAACAAGATACTTAGGTATTCGTCCTTCAGTTCGTGGTGTTGTAATGAACCCATGTGATCACCCACACGGTGGTGGTGAAGGTAAATCACCTGTTGGTATGCCTGGTCCTGTCACTCCTTGGGGTAAACCTGCTCTTGGTTATAAGACAAGAAAGCATAAGAAAGCCTCTAACAAACTTATTATTACAAGGATAAATTAAGGAGAGCGACATGAGTAGAAGTGTTAAAAAAGGTCCTTATGTAGAACCTAAACTCTTAAAGAGAATTGAAGAATTAAACGAAAAGAACGAAAAGAAAGTTTTGAAAACTTGGTCAAGATCATCAACAATATTCCCACAAATGGTTGGACATACTGTTGCTGTTTATGACGGAAGAAAACACGTGCCAGTATATATGACAGAAGATATGGTAGGTTGCAAACTTGGTGAGTTCGCACCAACAAGAACCTTCAAGGGTCACGCTGGTACAGAAAAGTCAACTGGTGGCAGATAGGAGGCGTAAAATGGCTAAGAATATGAGAGAAAAAACTGCACGTATTGCAGAAAATAAAGACAGACGCCCAAGGGCTGTTGCAAAGCACATTAGAATTTCACCATACAAAGTAAGAATCGTGCTTGACATCATCAGAGGCAAGAGTTATACACAAGCAGTTGCAATTTTGGAAAACACACCAAAGTCAGCATCTGAACCAATTAAAAAGGTTTTAATGTCTGCTGCAGCAAATGCTGAAAACAATCTCGGTATGAGCAAAGACAACTTGTTTGTTGCTGCTTGTTTCGCAGACCAAGGCCCAACGCTTAAGAGAGTTATGCCAAGAGCACAAGGCAGAGCGTTTAGAATTTTGAAGCGTACAAGTCACATTACAGTGATTTTAGACGCTAAGGCTTAGGAGGAACAACAATGGGACAAAAAGTTAATCCACATGGTTTAAGAGTTGGCGTTATCAAAGATTGGGATTCACAATGGTTTGTTGATAAGAAAGACTTTGCAGCAAACATTAAAGAAGATAACGAAATTCGTAGAGTGTTAAAAAAGAAATATTACCAAGCTGCTATTAGTAAGATTGCTATTGAAAAGGCTGCAACAAAAATTACAATTACAATTTATACAGCACGTCCAGGCGTTCTTATTGGTAAGCAAGGTAGTGAAATTGAAGTAATCAAAAAGACAGTGTCAAAAATCTGTACAGGCAAACAAATTTCTGTAAACATTTCAGAAGTTAAAAAGGCTGATGCAGATGCACAACTCGTTGCTGAAGGCATTGCAACACAACTTGAAAAGCGTGTTTCCTTCAGAAGAGCAATGAAGCAAGCTATTGGCAGGTCTATGAGAAGTGGCATCAAGGGTGTAAAGGTAATGGTAAGTGGTAGACTTGACGGTGCAGAAATTGCAAGAAGTGAAGGATATCATGAAGGTTCAATTCCTCTACAAACATTGAGAGCAGACATAGACTATGGCTTTGCAGAAGCGCATACAACTTTCGGTGTAATCGGTGTTAAATGCTGGATATATAAAGGCGAAATCATCGGCGCACCTAAGAAGAAAAATGAAGGAGCCGAAGCTTAATTATGTTAATGCCTAAAAGAGTTAAGAGAAGAAGAGTACATCGTGGCAGAATGACTGGCAAATGTACTAAAGGTAATAAGATAGCATACGGCGAATACGGTTTAGTAGCAACAGAACCAGGTTGGATTAAATCAAATCAAATCGAAGCAGCCCGTGTTGCTATGACAAGATTTATTAAGCGTGGTGGTAAGGTATGGATTGACATATTCCCACACAAGCCAGTAACAAAGAAACCTGCTGACAGCCGTATGGGTAGTGGTAAAGGTTCAGTTGAATTCTGGGTAGCAGTAGTAAAACCAGGTAGAGTATTGTTCGAAATGGCAGGCGTACCTGAAGATATTGCAAAAGAAGCTATGCGTCTTGCTGGACACAAACTTCCTGTTAAAACAAAGTTTGTAAAAAAGGAAGCTGAAGTAGCTCAAGAAATAAAAGAAGAAGGCGGTGAAGGTTAATGAGAACGAAAGAACTTCACGAATTAACGGTTGACGAATTGAATATTAAACTAAAGGAACTCACAGAAGAGTTGTTTAACCTTCGTTTCCGTCACGCAATAGGACAGTTAGAAAACCCTGCATCTCTTAAAACATGCAAGAAAGACATTGCAAAAGTAAAAACACTTTTAAGAGAAAGAGAACTTGGTGCTAAGGCGTAGGAGTAAGAGAATATGGAAAGAAATTTAAGAAAAGAAAGAGTAGGTATAGTTGTTTCCGACAAGATGGACAAAACAGTAGTTGTAGCCATCGAAGAAAGGGCAAAACATCCTTTATACAAGAAAACTATTAAGAAAACTCATAAATTCAAAGCACACGACGAAATCAATCAATGCGGTGTTGGTGATAAGGTTTTAATCGCTGAAACAAGAAAATTGTCAAAAGACAAGAACTGGCGCGTTGTTGAAATTATCGAAAAGGCTAAGTAAGGAGGCAGGCAATGATACAACCACAATCAAGATTAAAAGCAGCTGACAACTCAGGCGCAAAAGAATTGATGTGCATCAGAGTTTTAGGTGGCTCATTTAGAAGAACCGGTAATATCGGTGATGTAATCGTTGCAAGCGTAAAAACTGCTACACCTGGTGGCGCAGTTAAGAAGGGCGACGTTGTAAAGGCAGTTATTGTTAGATCAACAAGTGGCGTTAGAAGAAAAGATGGCACATACGTACGTTTTGATGAAAACGCAGCTGTAATAATTGACAACCAAAAACAACCAAGAGGTACACGTATCTTTGGGCCTATCGCAAGAGAACTTAGAGATAAAGACTACATGAGAATTATCTCACTTGCACCTGAAGTGTTATAAGGAGAACAACAATGAAAGTTAAAAAGAACGATACAGTTTTAGTTATAACAGGTAAAGATGCTGGCAAGACAGCAAAAGTTTTAACAGCACTTCCTAAGTCAAATAAAGTAATCGTTGATGGCATCAATGTTCAAAAGAAACACAAAAAGGCAAGAAGTGCACAAGAAGTTAGTGCAATTCAAAACCAAGCAGGTCCAATTGATGTATCAAATGTAATGGTAGTTTGCCCAGTTTGCAACAAGGCAACAAGAATTTCTTATGCTATTGAAGGCGACAAGAAAGCACGTATTTGTAAAAAGTGTGGCGCTGTAGTTGACTTTACAAAAGAAGCAAAAGAAGTTAAAAAGGCAACAAAAAGAAAAACAAAGAAAGCTGCTGCAGAAACTGCAGACGCACAATAATGTAGGGAGGTAAACAGTAATGGCAGAAGCAAATAGAATTAAAGCGTTATATGACCAAACAGTTGTCCCTGCAATGGTTAAAAAGTTCAACTATGGCAACATTAACCAAGTTCCAAAACTTGTTAAGATTACAATCAATGCAGGTTTAGGAGATATTAAAGATAACTCCAAGAGCATTCAAATTGCGCAAAAAGAGTTAGAACAAATCGCTGGACAAAAGCCAATTTTGACAGTTGCAAAGAAATCAGTTGCAAACTTCAAAGTTAGAGAAGGACAAAGCGTAGGTATGAAAGTCACACTTCGTGGAACAAGAATGTATGAATTCTTTGATAAATTCATTTCAATCGCACTTCCAAGAGTTAGAGACTTCCGTGGCGTTTCAACAAAGTCTTTTGACGGTAGAGGAAACTACTCAATGGGCGTAAAAGAACAATTGATATTCCCAGAAATTTCATATGACCAAATTGAAAAAGTTAGGGGATTCGATATTTGTATTACTACGACGGCTAACACCGACGAAGAAGCAAGAGAATTGCTTTCAATGCTCGGTATGCCTTTCGCAAACAAGTAAGAGGTTAAAGGAGTTAAAAAATGGCTAAAAAAGCAATGATTAACAAGCAGCAAAAGCCTGCTAAATTTTCCACCAGAGCCTACACAAGATGTAGCATTTGTGGTCGTCCACATGCTGTACTAAAGAAATATGGTATTTGCCGTATTTGTTTTAGGAACTTGGCTTATAAAGGCCAAATTCCTGGTGTTAAGAAGGCAAGTTGGTAAAGGAGGATAAAAGAAATGACAGACGTTATTGCAGATATGCTTACAAGAGTTAGAAATGCTCTTAATGCAAAGCATGAAACAGTTGAAATTCCTGCATCCAATACAAAGAAAGCAATTGCAGATATTCTTCTTAAAGAGGGTTATATCTCTAATGTAGAAATTATTGAAGGTGTACAGGGTACAATCAAGATTACCCTTAAATATAATGGTAATCAAAAAGTTATTACAGGTCTTAAGAGAGTTAGTAAGCCTGGTCTTAGAGTATATGTTGGTGCTGATGAAATTCCACAAGTACTCGGTGGCTTAGGTATTGCAATTCTTTCAACAAGTAAAGGTATAATGACAGGTAAGGAAGCAAAACTTGCTCGTCAAGGCGGGGAAGTTCTCGCTTACGTTTGGTAGGAGGTATTAAATTATGTCAAGAATAGGAAATGCACATATTACTATCCCTGCTGGTGTGACAGTAGTTGCACAAGACAACGTGTTAACAGTTAAAGGTCCAAAAGGAACATTATCTCAAGCTTACGACCCAATCATTACACCAAACGTTGAAAACAACGAAATCATTTTCACAAGAGCAAATGATGAAGGTTCAACAAAGGCAAAACACGGTTTATACAGAGCACTTTGCGCTAACATGGTTAAAGGTGTTACAGAAGGTTTCAAAAAGAGCCTTATCGTAAACGGTGTAGGTTGGAAGGTTGCTAAACAAGGCAAAAAAATTGTAATGAACATCGGCTTCAGCCACCCAGTTGAAGTTGAAGAAATTGACGGCATCACACTTGATTGTCCATCACAAACTGAAATCACAGTAAGTGGTATCGACAAAGAAAAAGTTGGTCAATTTGCAGCAATTATCAGAGGTTATAGAGAACCAGAACCATACCACGGATACGGAATTCGCTACAGCGATGAAGTAATTGAAAGAAAGGTTGGTAAAGCTGCTGGTGCAAAAGGCTAAGATTTAAATGGCTTTTAGTGGACGCACTTGAAGTTTAGTGCGTCTGCTGAGTGCGTTTAAGCAAACGCGAAAAGTTATTAGACAGGAGTAAAACTATGATTACAAAAATCAATAAAAACAATGATAGATTAAAAAGACATAAGAGAGTTAGAGCAAAAGTTAAGGGCACAGCTGAGGCACCAAGACTTTCAGTATATAGAAGTTTAACACACATCTATGCTCAACTTATCGATGACGTAAATGGAAAGACCTTAGTCACAGCATCAACACTTGACAAGGAAATCAAAGGAACTTTTGAAGGCAAAGACAAGAAGGCTCAAGCATATGCAGTTGGTGAACTTCTTGCAAAGAAGGCAAAGTCAAAGAAGATAAGCGCAGTTGTTTTTGACAGAGGTGGTTATCTTTATACCGGTCGTGTTGCTAGCTTAGCAGATGGCGCAAGAAACGGTGGCTTAGAATTCTAATAAACAAGGAGAAATCAAAATGGCAAGAGAAAATAGTAGAGCACCAAGAAAAGCAGAAGAAAATGACGGATTAGTTAAAAAGTTAATTTGTGTTAATCGTGTCACAAAAACTGTTAAAGGTGGTAGAAATATGAGATTTGCTGCACTCGTTGTCGTTGGAGACGGCGCAGGCAAAGTTGGTTGCGCAATGGGTAAAGCAAAGGAAGTTCCAGAAGCAATAGATAAGGCAACAGCAAGAGCAAAGAAAAATATGTTCAAAGTTGCACTTAAAAATACAAGTATTCCACACGAAGTACTTGGTAAATTTGGCAGTGGTTTAGTTCTTATGATGCCAGCTGAAGAAGGTACCGGTGTTATCGCTGGTGGTCCTGTTCGTGCGGTTATGGAAGCAGTAGGCATCACAAACATCAGAACAAAGTCACACGGCACAAACAACAAAATCAATTGCGTTAAGGCAGCACTTGCTGGTCTTAAGTCATTGAGAACAGCAGAAGAAATTGCGGCAATTCGCGGTAAGGCCGTTGAAGAAATTAACGGTTAAGGAGGGTACTTTTATGGCAAAAGCAAAAAAAGCAGAATGTGCACAAATAAAAGTGACACTTGTTAAAAGCACGATTGCATGTTTACCTCAACATAAAAAAGTTGTAGAGGCATTAGGACTTAAAAAGATTAATTCTTTCCGTATTCACAAAGAAAACCCATGCATACTTGGTATGATTAAAAAAGTTGGTTATCTTTTGAAAGTAGAAAAGATTTAAGTTTAATTTAAGTTTACTAAATTAAGGAGTAATAAAATGAGATTAGGTGAATTAAGTCCAGCCATTGGTTCAACAAGAGAAACAAAAAGACTCGGTAGAGGTATTGGTTCAGGTCTCGGCAAGACAAGTGGTAAAGGACATAAAGGACAATGGGCAAGAAGTGGCGGTGGCGTTCGTCCAGGATTTGAAGGTGGTCAAATGCCTTTAATCAGAAGAGTTCCAAAACGTGGCTTCAACAACCATTTCAGCAAAGTATATAGTATTGTAAATCTTTCAGTATTAGAAGGATTTGAAGCAAACTCAGTAGTAGATATGCAAGTTCTTAACGAAAAGGGACTTATTAAAGTAATCAAGGGTAGCATCGGCTTAAAAGTATTAGGCAACGGCACATTGACAAAGGCTCTTACAGTTAAGGCAGCAAGCTTTTCAGCATCAGCAAAAGATGCAATTGAAAAAGCTGGTGGAACAATTGAACAAATCTAATTACCCACTATTATTAAGGAGGGCAAAATGTTTCAAACAATAATAAATGCGTTTAAGATAAAGGAAGTAAGAAACAAGATTTTAATAACAATCGCATTGATATTCGTTTATAGACTCGGATGCTATATTCCAGTTCCTGGTGTGACAGCATTTAGTGGTTTAGAAAATTATTCTTTCTTGCAAATTATGAACGCCGTATCAGGAAGTGCACTACAATTTGGTACATTTTTTGCTATGGGTATCGGACCTTATATCAACGCATCAATTATAATTCAACTTTTATCTGTTGGTATTCCAGCACTTGAAAGATTGAGTAAACAAGGCGAAGAAGGTAAGAGAAAGTTAAGCACTTATACAAGACTCTTAACACTTTTCCTTGCTATTGCACAAGCAATTGGTATTTTAGTCACTTTTGGTGAAGAAGGTATCAATTTCAACCAATTATTTGGTGGCGAACGCTTTTCAAAATTTTTAAGTTATGCATTTTTAGTAATTGTTTATACAGCAGGTGCTGCACTCACTATGTGGATAGGCGAAAGAATCACTGATTATGGTGTTTCAAACGGTATTTCACTCTTGATTTTTGCAGGTATCTTATCATCAGCTGGTTCAGCAATTGCCGACCTTATAAAAGGTTTGTTTGTTAAAACAACAGCTCTTACATCAATGTGGCAACTTATTGGCTTTGTCCTCGTTGCAATCGTAATTTTTGGTGCGATTGTCACGGTTGACAGTGCTGAAAGAAAAATTCCTGTTCAGTATGCAAAGCAAGTTAAGGGTAGAAAGATGTATGGTGGTCAATCAACACATATTCCTATCAAAGTAAATTCATCAGGCGTTATGCCATTGATTTTTGCATTTTCAATCTTGAGTTTCCCAGATTTAATCGTTAACCTTTTGGGTTGGCCAACATCTTGGTGGTCAAGAAATGTGGGAACTGAAAGTTGGCTTTATGTAGTATTACTTTGCTTGTTGATATTATTCTTCTCTTATTTCTATAATCAAATTCAGTTTAATCCTGATGATATAAGTAAGAGTATTCAAGGAAATGGTGGTTTTATCCCAGGCACAAGACCTGGCAAACCTACAGCAGACTACCTAAAGAGAGTTTCTAACAGAATTACACTTTTTGGTGCAATCTTCTTGGCTCTCTTAGCATTAATTCCAACAATTATCTTTAAAGCAATTGGTGGTATGGGCTTAGCAAATGTATTTACAGCAACAGGACTTTTAATTATTGTTTCGGTTGCGCTTGAATTTGAACAAGCATTGCAATCACAGATAATGATGAAAAATTACAAAGGTTTTTTGAAATAATTAGTGTTATGAAAATAATATTACTTGGCGCACCTGGTAGTGGCAAAGGAACACAAGCAAGCTTAATTGTCGAAAAGTATAATTTGCCACACATATCAACAGGCGAAATATTTAGAGAGCATATAAAAAATCAAACACCGCTTGGCGTTAAAGTAAAAGAAGTTATGGATTCTGGTAATTTGTGTCCAGACGACTTAACGATAGAAGTTGTTAAGGATAGATTATCTAAAGAAGACTGCAATGGTAGATATATGTTAGATGGCTTTCCAAGAAATCTAACTCAAGCCAAAGCACTTGACGAATTTTTAGCACCAGACCTTGTTATTAACATTGACGTTGATATTAAAAAGATAGAACACAGAATCGTGGGCAGAAGAAGTTGTCCTAAGTGTAAGGGTTCATTCCATATAGACTTTATTGGCAATACCGAAATTTGCCCAGACTGTGGTGCTAAACTTGTTATTCGTAAAGACGATAATGCTGAAACAGTCAGAGAAAGATTAAATGTTTATCAAAATCAAACGTCACCATTGATAGAATATTATAGCGAACAAAACAAACTATATTCTATCAACGGTAATCAAGATATAGATGATGTTTTTAGCGAGATTGTAAAGGTTTTAGGTTAAATGATTACTATTAAAACTGATGCCGAAATTGCTTGTATGCGAGAAAGTGGAAGGCTAACAAAAAACGTGCTGGACCTTCTCGGCAAATCAATAAGAGTCGGCATGACAACAAAAGAACTCGATAAAATTGCTTTTGATTACATCAAGTCATGTGGTGCAACCCCTTCGTTTTTGGGGTATGGTGGATATCCAGCATCTATATGTGCATCGATTGATGAGATGGTTGTGCACGGCATACCTAGTGATGATATCGTGATAAAAGATGGACAAATTGTTTCCATCGATGTAGGCGTTATTTACAATGGTTGGCAGGGCGATGCAGCAAGAACTTTTTTGGTGGGAAATGTATCCGACCAAAAGAAAAAACTTGTAAAAACAACAGAAGAGTGTTTTTTCAAAGCGATTGAAAATTTAAGAGACGGAACGCCACTTGGCGATATCGGACATTATGTTCAATCACACGCAGAAAGCAACGGATATTCAGTTGTTAGAGCGCTTGTTGGTCATGGTATTGGCAGACAAATGCACGAAGACCCATCAGTGCCAAATTATGGCAAGAAGGGAACGGGTATTCGCCTTAAAAAAGGCATGACTATTGCAATAGAGCCTATGATAAATATGGGCACGTATCAAGTAGACTTTTTATCAGACGGTTGGAGTGTTGTCACTCGTGATAGACTTCCATCAGCACATTATGAAAACACCGTTGCAATAACGGACAATGGTGTTGAAATATTAACACTTTAGGTAATACAATGAATAGACCTATTCAAGTTGGTGATTTGGTTATTTCATTAACAGGGCGAGATAAAGAAAAATGTTTTTTAGTCGTTGAAATTGCAGACACGAGAGTGAAGATGATTGACGGCAAAACACATAAAATAGATAGCCCTAAAACCAAAAATATAAAACATATTAATTTAATATGCACTGCAAGTTTATATGAACTTGTAGAAAATATAAAACAAGGTCAGTTAGTTTCAAACAGAAAAGTTTATAAACTAATAAAGACCAAAAATCAAAAATTACAGGAGGATTAAGTTTGTGTCAAAGGACGATGTTATAGAAACCGAAGGCGTGATAGTAGAAGCATTACCAAACGCAACTTTCACGGTTAAATTATCTAACGGACATATTATAACGGCTTATATTTCAGGCAAATTGCGTATGCATTATATCAAGATTATACCTGGTGACAGTGTAAAACTCGAAATGAGCCCTTATGACTTGACAAAAGGTAGAATAATTTGGCGAAGCAAAAACTAAAAACATAAACGAATTCCAAAGGAGATATCAAAATGAAAGTAAGACCATCTGTAAAGCCTATGTGCGACAAATGTAAAGTAATCAAGAGAAACGGAAAAGTAATGGTAATTTGTTCAAAGAACAAGAGCCATAAACAAAGACAAGGTTAATAACCTAATAATTAGCCCTAACGGGTTAAGCGAAAACTAAGCGAAAAAAGAAACGAGTAGCATCATTCCAAGCGAAAGTCTTTTTAGCATTGACATAGATAAAAAACAAAAATAACAAATAAGGAGAAATTGTTAATGGCACGTATAGCCGGCGTTGATTTGCCTAATAACAAAAGAGTTGAAATCGGTTTAACATATATTTATGGAATCGGACTCACAACGGCAAAGAAAATTATCAGTGAAACGGGTATTAACCCAGATACAAGAGTAAAAGATTTGAGCGAAAGCGATGTTGCTAAACTCAGAGAATATATCGAACACAACCTTCGTGTAGAAGGTGACCTTCGTAGCGAAGTAAGCCTAAATATCAAGAGATTGATAGAAATTGGTTGCTATCGTGGTGTTCGCCACAGAAAGAGCCTTCCAGTTCGTGGACAAAGCTCAAAGAGAAATGCGAGGACAAGAAAGGGTCCACGTCGTACCGTTGCTAAGAAGAAAACGGCAACTAGATAATGGAGGTGACGTAAAATGGCAGCAGTAAAAAAAGTAGTAAAAAAGCGTAAGGACGCTAGAAAAGTTGACAAAGGTCAAGCACATATTCAAGCGTCATTCAATAACACATTGGTGACAATTACCGATATGCAAGGTAACACAGTATCTTGGTCAAGTGCAGGAAGCCTTGGTTTTAAGGGTTCAAGAAAGAGCACACCATTTGCAGCACAAATGGCAGCAGAAGCAGCAGGAAAGGTTGCAAGAGAACAAGGTATGCGTTCTGTAGAAGTTTATGTAAAAGGCCCTGGTGCAGGTAGAGAATCTGCAATTCGTGCTCTTACAAACTGCGATATGGAAGTAACTCTTATTCAAGACGTATCTCCAATCCCACACAACGGATGCAGACCACCTAAAAAGCGTAGAGTATAATGGAGGAAAGATAAATGGCTAAATATACAGAATCTAAATGTCGTTTATGCAGACGTGAAGGTGCAAAATTATTCTTGAAAGGCGAAAGATGCTTTAAGGGTACATGTGCATTTGAAAAGAGACCAGTAGCACCTGGTCAACACGGTATGGGCAGAAAGAAAATTTCTGAATACGGTTTACAACTTCGCGAAAAACAAAAATGTAAGAGAATTTACGGTGTGCTTGAAGGTCAATTCAGAACATATTATGACAAGGCCGACAGAATGAAGGGCATCACTGGTGAAAACATGCTTTCACTTTTGGAAAGAAGACTTGACAACGTTATCTACAGAATGGGTATCGGTTCATCAAGATCACAAGCTCGTCAACTTGTAACACATGCTCACTTTACTGTAAATGGCAAAAACGTTAACGTTGCATCATACAGCGTTAAAGTTGGTGACGTAATCGCAGTTAAAGAAAACAAAAAAGACAACAAGTATTTTGCAGAAATTAAGCAAATGAAAGTTGGCACAATGCCAAAATGGTTAGAATTCGACCCAGAAACACTTACAGGTAAGATTTTAGCTCTTCCTGCAAGAGATGATATTGATGTTCAAATCGCTGAACACATGATTGTCGAATTGTACTCAACATAATTAAAAAAATAAAATAATTATAAATTTTCGATGGATTTTTGCAGGGGGAAAGTTGAAGTTTTCCACGCTTTGACAAGAATTCCTGCAATAATCTATATCGAAACTATTTTTTAGGAGGAATTTTCTTATGATGGAAATTGAAATGCCAAAAATAGCAGTGGAAGAAAGTGAAGACAGAAGCTACGCAAAAATCGTAGTTGAACCTTTAGAAAAGGGTTTTGGTCTAACTCTCGGCAATGCACTTAGAAGGATTTTGTTATCAGCACTACCAGGTGTAGCAATTCAAAACATTAAATTCGCAGAAGAATTGGGAATTAAACATGAATTTTCAGCTGTACCAAAGGTAAAGGAAGATGTGACAGAAATCATACTTAACCTTAAATGTGTTGCATTTAAATCAACAAGCATGGACAAAGATTATGTAACGACAATTAAACTCGTTAAAGAAGGTCCAGCCGTAGTGAAAGCAGGTGATATTATCTGTGAAGCAGACTTAGAAGTCTTAAATCCAGACCAATACATTTGTACTATTGACGAAGGTGGCAAGGTAGAACTTGAACTTACAGTTGGTAGAGGTCGTGGCTATGAAGGCGCAGACGAACACAAAACAGATATTATTGACAATATTGCAATCGATAGTATCTACACACCTGTTAAAAAAGTAAGTTATAACGTTTCAGCAACTCGTGTTGGACAAAGTGTTGACTTTGATAAATTAACACTTGAAGTCACAACAAACGGTGCGTTCTCAGGTAGAGACATCGTAAGTCTTGCTGCAAAGATTATGGAAGAACACATTAAAATGTTTGTTTCTTTATCAGAAATTGGTAATATTGGAATTTTAGTTCCACCAGAAGAAGATAAGAAAATTAAGATTTTAGAAAAGACCATTGAAGAAATGGATTTATCAGTTCGTTCATACAACTGCTTAAAGAGAGCAAATATTCACACGGTAGAAGATTTAACTAAAAAGACCGAAGAAGATATGCTTAAAGTCCGTAATTTGGGTAAAAAATCACTTGATGAAGTTATTTTCAAACTTGAAAGTTATGGCTTAAAATTACAGGACAAGGAGGACTAAACAATGGAAAGAAAATTAGGCGTTAATGCTACGCAAAGACTTGCACTTATAAAGAATCAAGCATCTGCTTTATTATGGCACGGCAAAATTGAAACAACACTTGCAAGAGCAAAGGAAGTTGCTGCATATGCTTCAAAGATTATAACACTTGCTGTTAATTCATATGAAGATACTGTTGAAACTGAAGTTAAAATTGCTGATGCTAAGGGTAAAGAAACAACAAAAACTCTTGTTAAAGATGGCACAAAGAAACTTAATGCAAGAAGAAAGATTATGACATTAGTAAACGACTTGCAAGAAGTTAAGGGCTTTAAAGAAAGCAAACCTGAATTCAAAAACAGAACAAAGGCTATCAAATACCCACTTATTGAAAAGATTTTTGACGAATATGCACCTAAGTATGCATCTCGTAAAGAAGAAAAAGGTCAAGGTGGTGGCTACACAAGAATTTATAAACTTGGCGTTCGTAAGGGCGATGCTGCTGAAATGGCAATACTTGAATTAGTTGACTAATTGAAATAATAACCGTACAGTTTATGTGCGGTTATTTTTTTGTGTTTTTAACAACAAGTTAAACTAAAAATTTGTTATATCTTTAATATAATTAAAATAAAATATATTATGACATTGTATAACCTTTTAGATGGGCAGAGTGCAAAAATTGTTTCACTTAACAATAAGTCTAAGACGAAAAGCAGGCTTTTAAGGTTAGGTGTGATTGAAGGCACAAGAGTTATTGCTCTTCGCAAAGCACTTTTTAATGGGCCTATACAAATAAAAATAAGGGATTTTTGTTTGGCGATAAGAAAACAAGACGCCGATAAAATTATAGTAAGATATGACTGAAATAGCATTAATTGGAAACCCAAACTGTGGTAAAACAACTTTGTTTAACGCTTTAACAGGAAGTTATCAAAAAACTGGCAATTGGGCGGGAGTGACAACCGAGCAAAAGTCAGGGCTGTATAAAATGGATAAAAATATCAAAATTGTTGACCTGCCTGGTCTTTATTCTCTTGACACAAATTCAGAAGATGAACGTGTTGTTTTTAAATATCTAAACTCAAATCTTCCTAAAGCTATAATAAATATAGTTGACGGCACTAATTTAGAAAGAAACCTTTATTTGACTTGTGAACTTGCAAACTTAGATATACCAACAGTAATTGCTGTAAACATGTATGACCAACTATCAAAAAACAACATAAATTTATCAATTAAAAGATTACAAACCCTTTTTGGCGTGCCAGTGGTGCCAATTTCGGCACTTAAAGGCACGAACATACACAAACTAATCTCAGTTGCTATAACGGCCAAAAACGGGCTTAAACGCCCAAACTTGAGCAAATATAAGGCAAATACGCTTGTAGAAAGTAGATATAAGTTTTTAGAAGAGAATATAAACCAAATAATTTCAAAGAAAAAAACTAAAGAGCAAGTAGTTTCAGATAAAATTGATAGAATAATCTTAAATAGATTTTTATGTTTGCCCATTTTCTTTTTGGTTCTTACGCTAATTTATTACCTATCAATCAAAATAGGTGGCAATATGGGCGAAAAAGTTTTGCTTGCATTTAATAATTTAGCGCGACATATAGAATTACAATTTTCAATAAAAGGTGTGCCTATTGCAATAACTAAATTTGTATGTGATGCAATTATTGTAAGTTTAGGTTCAATCTTTTCATTACTGCCACAAATTCTAATTCTATTTGCGCTGCTTTGTTTTTTAGAACAAAGTGGTTATTCTGCCCGGATAGCCTTTATTTTTGATAAAATTTTTAGCACGTTTGGTTTAAGTGGCAAATCTATTGTGCCAATGATAGTATCTTGTGGATGCTCGGTTGCGGGTATAAACGCAACACGAACAATAGAAAGTACAAGAGAAAGAAGAGCAACAATTTTTTTATCACCATTTATGCCTTGTGGTGCAAAAATGGCTGTTTTTGGTTATTTTTCTTATACTTTTTTTAATGGTAATGCTATTATCGCATCATCAATGTATTTTGTATCTATAATTTGTGTTGTAATATTTGGTGTAGTTTTAACTAAAGTTAAACTTTTGGGTAGTGATAATGGTGGTTTTGTATTAGAGATTCCTAATTTAAGATTACCAGCAATTAAAGACATATGGCTAGTGGTAATAGAAAAAACAAAAGACTTTATATTAAAAGTTGGCACAACGATATTGCTATTATCAATAGGGCTTTGGCTATTAAAAAGTTTTGGCATTAATGGTTATGTTAATGGCAATACTCAAAATAGTATTTTATATTATATAGGTAATTTCGTAAAATATATATTTTATCCATTAGGTTTTTCAAGTTGGCAGGCAAGCGTTTCAATTTTATGTGGTATTTTTGCTAAAGAAGGCATTGTGGAAACATTGCATTTAATTTCAGTTTCACCACAAACCCTTTTTAACAGTGGTTTTTCGGCATACGCTTTTATGTGTTTCATATTGCTTTCGCCACCATGTATATCCACGCTTATAACAGCAAAAAAAGAACTAGCAAACAAAAAACTATTTGTATTCATGATTGTTTTTCAGTTTGTAAGTGCTTATTTAGTTGCTTTAACGGTAAATTTAATAGGCATAATATTTACTTATTACAATGCCTTGCTTTTTGGGATAATTATTGGTATAATAGTATTAACGATATTGATAATAAGCATGTTAGAAATAAAGGTAAGAATAAATGGCAAAAAATACAAAAACAATGTATGATTATATGAGAGATAGTGAGAGTAGGGAAGAAGATGCCTATTATCCAGAAGAGTGGCTTGACGAACAACAACTTACTGACAAAGAAAAGTATTTTGACTTTTATGATGATATAAAACTTACCCCAAAAGACGATTGGTGATATTAAATTAATTAAAAACAAACAAAAAAGCGGCAACAATTTGTTGCCGTTTTCTTTTTATTATTTTATTTTTTTAATACAAGTTTGAATTATTCGTTTTCAACACTTAAACTTTTTTTATTCTTAACGCCATCAACGATTAAACAAACGATACAAGCAATTATAAATCCTATAATTAAACCGATAAGAACTGCAACTATTATACTTGTTGATTCGCTTTCGCTGATTACTGAAGAATAATCAAAAGAAACAGAAGATTGATTTTCGTAAATTGCAATAATGTTATTTGCATAATTATTAGTAAATTCTTCTACTTTTGAATGATAATTTGCTAATTTGCTTTCAAATTCTGTGTTTACAGGTATATCGCCTTTAGCGTATGCAATTTTGTCGGTTAAATTTGCAATCTGTTTTGAAATGATTGCATTTTCTTTTTGTAGTTCTGTCTTTCTACTATAATATGACGATAGTAATTGTGGATTAGTTGCAGGATTATTTATTGTAGTTTCTATATCCGCAAGTTCCTTTTCATTTTCTTCTACTTGGGCTATGAAAACTTTTTGTTCATTTTCATATTCTCTTGCAAGTTCATCATCTCTAAAAGCGTAGCCATAAATTGCAATTTCAGATTGTAAAACGCTAGTTGGCCTTGTGCACAAATAATTTTCAACTTCTTGTTTATGAGTGATTAAACTTTTATTGTTTACAGTAATGTTTCCATATTTGCTAATGCAATCGTCATATGATTTTAAAAGAAAATTCAATTGGCTATTAAATAAAAGCACCTTTTGATCATATGAGAGTAAGCCGTTGTAAGAAGAAACGTAATTAGAGTGTTGCATATCCTGAATAGTTGACTTAACTTTTTTTAATGGTGAAGTTGCTAAATCTGCAATAAATGACTTAGCAAGTTCTTTACTTTGAAAATAGTTCTTCTTAACGCTAATCGTGTATGAAAAATTTTTTGTGATGTCGT
The DNA here is from genome assembly GCA_045651185.1 of Christensenellaceae bacterium. Lineage (GTDB taxonomy): Bacteria > Bacillota > Clostridia > Christensenellales > Borkfalkiaceae > UBA1259. Next base: position 203,810 of record JAZRRZ010000040.1, read on the forward strand.
CTATTGCTCTTGAAATAGCAATGTCGCCTTCGCTAGACATTTTTTCAACGTCAATATCGCTATATTCGTCATTTGAATCTTTAATGGTTTTTAAGGTTGATAAAGATATAATGTCAGTATACTGAAAAGCAGAACCATCTGGATAGGTGAGCAATTGTGAGTTAGGGTATTCAATAGAAAAGGTTGAAGAGTATTCAACTTTTCCTCTATTACTATAATTAATTAAAAATGTTCCCAAAATTGCAACTATAATAGTTATGGCCATTAACGTGGCATAATGCTTAAAGATTTTACCAAAAATATAACCCCAGGTAATTTCTGCAGATTGTTTATTGTCCATTAATTAGCTCCTTTAAGGATTTTTTCAATTTAAAATGTTTTATGTAAAACAATACACACGTATAGTTTTATAAAGCTATATATGATTATACACAAAACAACAAAATTTGTCAAGTTTTCGCACAAATAAAATCAACTATATAATTAGTGGATTTTTGGCTGTACAATAATTATTTGTTTTTAATCACTAAATAGTATCAGTTGTGTCAATATTTTTATTATCATTTACATCTAAAACCGATTGCTTTTTAAATCTTATTTCTGCAACTATAATAGAGCAGATAGTCATAATTTCATTAACAAATCCAGCAATAGAAAATACAACTAAATTATAAACAAGCCAGCATGAGCATGAAGGAAGGTTTAACATTCTTATAGTATGAGGATTTTTTATACTATAAGCAACTGTAGAAAGAAGTTTTGCAATAATTGATAAAATGCTTATAAACACCATTAAAATAGTTGCAAACTTAATATTATCGGTCCACCTAATTTCGCTAACATCCCAAGTTAAAACAATCGTTAAAATGCCAAGAATAGCTGTTAAAAGTGAAAATACTATTACAGCACGCCTATTAGAGCGATTATTTTTTACGTTGCTTGAAAAAATAATGTTTCTAATACATCCTATAATATCCATAATCATACCAGTATAAGCACCTAAGAATATGTATTGCAACACAAATAAAAGTGAGCCTATTGTCTTTAGCAAAATTATAGTGCTATACTTATTAAATTGAACGGCAATTAGGTTTACGGCTATTGCGATAAAACCTATTGCTTGAATAAGAATTTCAAACCACATATATAGTATTATATATAAAAAATTATAAAAAATCAAACAATAA